>CAYOSH010000004.1:0-174664 GCA_964406575.1 uncultured Eubacteriales bacterium
GAGCGGGCAACGGGATTCGAACCCGCGACTCCCAGCTTGGGAAGCTGGCACTCTACCGCTGAGTTATGCCCGCTCTCTCGTCCTTCTCATGTATGACAGGTGATTATGATATATTTTCTGCATGTTTTTTTCAACATCTCAACTCCTTCTCTTTAAATACCATCATCCTTCTCATTAAAAACCATCAATCTCAGAGAATCTCATTCTGACTACGCTTTATATCGTTACAAAAAACGATTCAAAATGGGAAACTCAAGAGGAATTTCTGGTAATGTTCTATGGCTTGACGCGCACAGCGCTTCTCAGGCTTTTCCGATCTCATATGCTTCAAAGTTCTCCCGCTCGAACTTAGCCCTCTCTACAAGTTTTTCAAAGCGAGGCCGCCGAATCACGGAAAAGGGAGCGGCCCGTTGTGGATAAGTAAAAACCGTAGGCGCCGATCGCGGTCACAATGCCCAGGGCGAAGAGGGAGTTCCCCCAGTACCAGGATCCAGGATTAGCGGTGAGCGGAAAGTCGGTGAGCACATACGAGGCGTAAAAAAAGGCAACGGCTGCCAGCAGACCCAATCGTGTGACAAGCACAAGCAACGCGATCATCAAGGCCACCACCCCAAGCCATCGCGCAACGGATGTGAAATCGGACATGATAAAGAAGAGCGCACCCTGGAAAATGAATAGAGGGGCCCATAACCACCACTTCCGTAAAAGGATACGCAGGAGAACAAGGGTAAGCAGGTAAACCAGGCTTACACCGAGGGCGCTGAGGCAAAAAAAGCTCACTGCCAGCAGATGCCGGCCTCCCGACAGTGTGCTGGGGAGCGTCCTCCAGAAGGGTTGGACCGGGCCAAGCCGATCCGGGGCCAGCACGGTGAGGCACTCCAGGACGGGCCAAAACCAGATGCCGACGGCGGCGCCCACGAGGAGGTCGCGACCAACCGAAGGATCGCGGAATCGCCCTGTCATAAGCCGATTCCAACTGATGAGTAGTTTGGGCCAAAACCGCCTTATGTATGGCTCGAAAGCCAAATAGACGAGTCCGAAATACACAGCATAAAACATTGCAGAACTCAATCCTGAGAACACAAGCGCAAGTTCACCGGCAAAATACGGAACATGACTGGCCTCGAAGATCCACGCAAGCAGGAGGAATGAGAAGATAAAGAGTGCCAACCGGAATGCCCCTTTGCGGTCGCTTCTCCCAAGACGCAGACTCCGGCGTGCGATTAACGCAGCGGCAATGAGTACTACCAATATGGAAGTCCATTCCACGGCACGGCTTACCTCGATCCTCATCGGTTGCCGGTCGCTCGGAGGTATGCCCAGCCGTACTGTTTGTATTAAAGGAGCCTCTTCAAGAATTTTGAAATAAACAGGCTTGCCGTGATAGGAGGCGCCTTGCACGCGAACTTGTTTCTCCCCTTTTGGAGGAATCCCCTCCCAGTAGAGACGGCGGTCGGCTAGGGCCGAAAACGATTCTATGGCATCTTCGTCTGTTCGTTCCGTAAACTGGTCCAAGTTGAGACCTGCATACCCAAAGAGTCGCTCCCACTCAGCTTCTTCTGGCTCGCTTGCGTGTTCGCTGCTGTCATGAGGCACAACGCGGAACTCGATCAAATCTCCGTTTCCTGTGAGGCGGATGCCCACCATGCCCGGAAGAGTTTGCGGGGGATCGTCTTCAGAAACCATCCACGAGTAACGTGCCACGGGGAGCAGGTAGTCCTGACTCTGTCGGTACCAGAAGTATATTCCCGGCTGTTCGTTAAGCTTGACACTTTCCCTACGGCTCGGCGCCTTTTCCTCTATCCGCAGCGACCACAAGTAATCCTCTGCGTATTCGAAGCCGTAAGCCCGGTCCTTGGGCAGCATGTCGAAACCGAGATCGTCAATAATGTCGCGCGCCACCTTCTCGAGCGCATCCGGTTTCTCAGAGAGCCCTGCCCTTCCCAGTACCGTGGTTTTATCTGCGAGGAAGGCTGCCACGATGAGCCCTACCAGCAATACGGCAAGCCAACCGATTGCGATCCGTGGACGTAAACGACCCGATTCGCCTGCTGCGGCGACCATCTCGGGTGAAGGCGTTTCCCCGGCCGCCAGCGCAGCGGCCAGAGGATCTCCGCCAGGAAGCTCAGCCGCTATCGCAAGGACCGATCGCGGGCGGTCCTGAGGCTCATTCGCCAGACACCGCTGTATCACTCTCTCGATTTCAGGATCCATGTCCGATACGAAAGTCGATGGTGCCGCCGGCGACGAACGAACGCGCATTTTCAGCAGTTCATCTTTGCTGTCTGCATCATAGAGCGGTTTGCCTGTGAAAACCTCGTACACGATCAGACCAAGGGAATAGATGTCGCTTTGTTCGGTCACCCGGCCGCCGGACAGTTGTTCGGGGGACATGTAGGCCAGCGTGCCGACTCCCGCTTCGGGATCCTTCTGTTCTGCGGCCATCCGGGCGAGGCCGAAATCGGTGATTCTGACTCGGCCGCGGCCATCGATCATCACGTTCGAGGGCTTCAGGTCATGATGGAGCACGCCCCGGTCGTGGGCAGCGGCCAAACCTGCACAGAGCTGCCGGGCGATTTCGAGGCCCTTGTCCTGTGGCAGGCGGCCAATACGGCGGATCAGAGTGGCCAGGTCTTCGCCATCGACATACTCCATGGACAAAAAATGCTGTCCGTCCACCTCTCCGATGTCGTACACCCGGCACACGTTGGGGTGAGAAACTTGCCGGGCCAGACGGACCTCATTGTGGAAGTACTCCAGCCGTTTCGGGTCTTTTGAGAACTTCGGGGGCAGGAACTTCAGAGCGACAGCCTGACCCAGCTTGAGGTCATCGGCCCGATAGACCTCACCCATCCCTCCTTTGCCCAGCAGACCTATGATTCGGTAGCGACCTGCCAGCATGAAGCCAGGTAAAAAACGGCCGTGCATTATGGAATCCCAGGACGAAGTCCCAGAATCGGAGGACACGGGGATTAACTTTTCTTTGGATCCTTCCATCGTTTTGGTGAACAATGCCTCTTCATGCAAAGGAAACTTATATCCACATTTTCCGCAGAAAATGGTTGCGTCGGGATTTTCAGACTGACATTTGGGACAACGAATTCCCATTTTTTCCCTTATATAGAATAAAAGGCTAGCTCACGCTTGAAACGCACTTTTTCCCTATCTACTCTTTTTGTAACTATTATCATAGCAGGGAATATGATGTCAATTGAACGAGAATTTGGCTTCTCCTCCTTTGTCAAAGATTATCATCCGCAAAGTTGTTTCCAAATTGTGCCCAATCATAGTCACAAATAAGGAGAAATAACAAATTCTGTTGGGAAACACTGGGGAATAACCAGGTCTAAAGTTAAACTGTAATACGGAACCTAATAAAGGCAGAGAATGGGCTCAAGAGACACCCAAAGGCGCTGACCAGGTGGAACTGAAGGTAAATTCAGGCATTCGAAAGGTATCATATTCACTGGTTGAGATGGGTGACGCTGCCGCTATTCCTCTCTCATGCATTTTTTCTGATAACTTTGAACTTATGTTATAAATGAGGGCGCCTCCATTATTGCGGGCTAAAGAATAGAGTTTGGAAGGCATATTCTGGACTCTGTTGGAACGCCGAACCTCTGTCGCAAACGGGAGCACCCATACAATCACGCTCACAGGGGTGAGATCTTTACTTTCCGGAGAGATGCGTTTGAGGAACGCCCGCGGCTGGAGATGGCGGGGACTGACGACTTTTTGGAATTCCTCGAATAACGGATCATCCCCATCTGCAACGCCGACAAGCGGAGTATCGAAAATACGCTGTCCTCCAAAATCTATCAACCGGTTTTCAGGAGCATCAAGAACCAAATGTGTGATTGTATTTGTAATCCAAGCGAAATCTTCCATTTTGAGGGCTTAGATTTTTTTTAAAAGCAATTATATTTTTCTAACGCAATTAAAAACCAAGGTGCATATGCATCGGGATTTTCTTGAATGTCTTCTTTCAACTCGGGAATGTCGAGGAATTTGAATTTAGAAATCTCCGATTTGTTAGGAAATATTTTCTCGTTTTTAACATTCCTCGCTATAAAAACATCACAAATTTCGTTCTCGGAGCCAATATCTCTGTATTCAACGTGATAGTGAAACTTGAATAGATAGTCAATCTGATCACAAGAGACTCCAATTTCATGAAAAATCCTCTGTTTAATTGTTGCCAGCTGGTCTTTTTCCGAGTGGTAATGACTGGCAACCGTGCCATCCCAATAATCGGGCCACAGACTCTTTTGTTTGCTCCTTTTTGCCAGCATGAGTTCAATTTTTTCATTAAAGACCATGACCAAAAAAGCGCTGTGCAATATTCCCTGCCCTCGGTGGCATTTCTCTTTTTCCTCTATTCCCTGATACCTGCCCTTTTTGTCGACTACAGTGATATATTCAGTTTTTTGGCTTGAATCCATTCTACTTGAGATATTTATCCTCAGGTTTATGCTGTTGCTTCTATCATAAAATGTTGAGGAAGTCAAAAAAGCAGCGTGCCGAAATTGTGCGCCCTTGTGGACATCAATTCTGTTATTCTTTCTCCTCTGGCAACTCGCGTATCCAGATATTGCGGTAGCGGACAAGATTGCCATGATCCTGGAGTTGAAGGGGTAATTTATCCGGGTGGGCTTGGTAGGGAGGACGCTTTTTATGTTCAGTCGGTCCTGTTAATTCCACATCATCCTGGACGAGAATCCCATTGTGAAAAACCGTGATGCTGGCCGGTCTGGTCAGACCGGCGTCGACACCAAAGCGGGGACGATGAAAGATGATGTCGAATGTTTGCCATTCGCCCGGCGGCCGACAGGCGTTGACAAGAGGAGGATACTGACCGTAGATAGCGGCTGTCATGCCATCCGGGTAGGTTTGGTTTTGATAGCAATCCAGCACCTGAACTTCGTATAATGTCATCAGGAATACACCGCTGTTTCCGCACTCTTGACCTTCGCCCTTTACTTCCGCCGGAGCTGACCACTCGACGTGGAGCTGGCAATCGCCGAATTTTTGTTTGGTACGGATATCTCCGGCTTTTTTGACGACCTCCATATAGCCCATTTCGACTTTCCAGCGGGCTGGTTGGCCTAATGTATCTTCCCATCGGGAAAGATCCTTCCCATCAAAAAGCACAACGGCATCTAATGGAGCGGGGACAGGAAGACCAGCAGGACCCGGGGTAACCACAGATGGTTGAGGCCTGTTGGGGTCATGGATGTTCCATTTATGGACTTGGTCCCTGGCTTGTGATTTTTTATCCATAGCTCTTTCTCCCTGAGAATTGGACGTATAAACCAGGATCATAAGTCCAAGCGCAACAAGTATAAGATTACTCCTGTTCATTATGGCCTCTAAAATGACAAACTTCGGGTTAAACTTTCAAGTATTGTGACCAAACTCGTCGATATCCAAGCTGTAATCTTTCCCGTCTGTTATGATATGCCCCCTCTTGTGGTCAAAGGAATAGTGAACAAGGCTCAAGTCAATATCACGCGGCATGACATTGATCACTAATCTGTTGCCGAAACAGAATATTCTCTCACGCATTTCTGGTTTTTTCATGAATTGATTCAAACTGTGGCTCATGAACCAGACATAGCCTTTCGCTCTCAGCGCTTGGCAATTAAGATATCACATCGAGAGAAGCCGGGTCAATTTGCCCGGCGGCTCTGGACCTATCAACAAGAGCTACGCATTCAAAAAATGGGCAATGGAATTGGCGTAATATTGGAGGATTTTCACCTCTTCGGGATTCGTGCGGTAAAGGTCGTTTTCCTCAAGAACAATGTGTCTTAAAATCAAGGTGCGAAGCCCTACCTCGATGGCGTAATCGCGGTCGCTGCGAGGAATATAGACAATAGCTCCGCGACCCTCCAGATCATCAATCAAGCTCTGAACACGGGATTTGAGTTCCAGTTCTGAAAAACTCCTGTTTGTATCTTCTAAAAAGACAGAGGCTATCAGGGGAACCGGGACCACTGGGACAATCCTGCCCACAGCAGCCAGCAGATCTTGAGCCAACATTCCAACCTTCTGGATCCGTTCTTCTTTGTTGAGTCTTATAAAATCGAGGCTGTGTTCTTTAGTATACATCCTCATGGAAATGGGCAGCCCAAAATTGACCACAGCATAACCGTATCGATACCACCCCCTTCGTAATCTCAACCTGATTGTCTTGAGGACATAGAGTGATGCCGTTTTGATTACGTCTGCCCTCTTTTTTTTCTTCGCTTCTGGGTCAATGGCTAGCAGCGATGACCGGTCCTCAAGAACCCGATCATAATTTATTCCTACAGGAATAAAAACAAGATCGCGCCCCTTTTCCGGGTCGAATGCACGCAACATATAATCCAGGATGCCGATTTTGGGTCGACCCAATCGTCCATCCTTGCTGAGTTTGCCCTCTGGGAAAACAGCTTGTACGACACCCCCTTCAGTGGCCATCTGGACGTATCGTTCAAGAACACGGCGGTAGAGAGGATTTCCCGAACCGCGCCTTACGAAAAAACCGCCTAATGCGCGGAGGAGCCGCTCAAGAGGCCACACCCTCGCCCACTCTCCCACAGCGAAACTCAGGGCCACTCGGCTTATCGTGAGGTAGCCTAGTAGGATATAATCAATGTTGCTGCGGTGGTTGATGATAAAAACCACACTCGATTTTGGATCGACTCTGGAAAAGCCTTTTTCATCCACAAAGCCCACTCTAACGCGGTAGAGCATCTGAGAGACAGTACGGCTCACCCAGCTCCCGAAGCGGAAGTAGATCAGCGCATTGAAGGATGGCACGATCTCGTTCGCATACTTCCGAATCTTCTTCAATGTGTCTCCCCGGCAGATCCCTAACTCTTTTGAGTATTCATCAACAGCCTCTTGCACTCTTGAGTCATACACCAGCCGATTGATAATCTCACGGCGTCTGGTGAGCTTAAAATCCGGCAGGCCAAGATCAAGGCGCTCGCTGATTTTTGAGAGGACTTTTTTAGTACGGCGGCGGAAAAACCAGCGGAAGGCGGGAAGTATCAGGATGTCGAGGAGAGACCAAACAGCAAGAGCTCCGCCCATAATCACCAGCCAAAGAGGAAGGCCGATGGATTGGGTCATTGCTCTTCTCTGTTGAAAACCCCATGCTCGAGGAAATAAATGACCTGAGCGATGGTATCATCATTTTTCATGATGAATGTATGAGTTTGCGGCAAGATGATGAAATCTTTCATGCCCTCGATCTTCATGCTTTCGACCGTGACAACTCCATCATCTGGACCAGGAAGTAAGGCCGAGTATAAAGGATTAAAACTTCTATTCCCCGCAATAACACCCAGCTCGAAATCCACTGGGCCTAAACTCTGCACAAGACTGCCTTTTTCCATGTTCAACTCTGCGGCAGCAGGGCCATAGATCCTCTCGAGGACAGACTGATCCTTCAGTAATTCAACGAGCTCGCTTCCCCGATTGGGAGGACTGATCATGACGACACGGCCGAGATTTTTGAGCTTTTGGTGCTTCAGGTAATAACGAACGATGATCCCCCCCATGGAATGGGTGACAAAATGTATCTGGGATGGGGATTTTTTGACAAAAGGCTTGAGAATATCGTGTAGAGTCACCGAAGCCAGGTATTCGATGGTATGATCCGTAGAAGGATAATCCACGTTGACCACATTGTAACCTTGGCTCGATAGCGTTTTCTCCATCTTTTCCATAGATCCGCTCGATTGTCTAAGTCCATGAAGTAAAACAACGGCGGCCTTGACTTTTGAAGTTGGAAGTGGGCTGATTTCTTTTTCACAATACGGAAAGACGAGACAAAAGAATATGAGAATGGCACAGCCGATTATCGATGGGATTTTTTGCATGGAGTTTGAATCCTGTCCTAATGCTTATATCACTGCCAAAATGCGAGGTCAAGAGTGAAAAGCGTGAAGGGATTTTCCAGAAAGCAGGACTGATTGACACTCATAAAGACTGCTTTATATTTATCCTAACGGCGGCGCCTTTCCCTGTAAAAAAAGAGATTCCCCTCATAAAGCTGGTATCCCCCTTCATTAATCACCGACATCTTTGGTTTTTCATCGCTTCTCATATCGGCACAGCCGTATTCGCCCTTTTTATTGATCGCCCGGAAGGTTTCTCCAGGGAGAAAATCAGAATTGATGGATTTATATTTGGCAGCGATCATGTGTACGGCATCATCACAGGCCTGTTGAGGTGTTCTTCCTTCCTTCATCCGCGTGACTATGTAGTAGGAGGCACAAGATTTAATCACATCCTCGCCTCTTCCTGTGGCCCCAGCTGCGCCGACTTCATTGTCGACATAAAGCCCTGCCCCAATGATGGGAGAATCGCCCACACGGCCAGGGATTTTAAAGGCCAGGCCACTTGTGGTTGTCACACCTGCGATATCGCCGTTTTTATCGACAGCGAGGACATTCGTTGTGCCCGTCGTGCGCTCAAAATCATAAACGTCTTCTGAATCACTCTCCTCTTCTCTTTTCTCTTTCAAATGTTCCGGAGGTCCCCAGTCGTCTCTATCGCTTAATCGTTCTCGCCACTCGAGCCATATTTTCCGTGCCTTTTCTGTCAGCAAATTGTCTTCTTCGAATCCCCACGCCCTGGCAAATTCAAGTGCATCCTGTCCGACCAGCATCACGTGGTCTGTGTGTTCCATAACGATGCGAGCCACAGAACAGGGCGTTTTGATATTTTCAAGGCAGGCCACAGATCCAGCGCTGTAGGTTTTTCCGTCCATGATGGAGGCATCCAGCTGGACAACGCCATCTTCGTTGGGCAAACCTCCATAACCAACGCTCAATCCCTCAGCATCCAACTCGATGATATTGGCGGCTTTTTCAACGGCATCCAGAGCGGAGCCACCAGCGGACAATATCCTCCAACCCACCTCCGAGGCTTTTTTCCCTGTTTCGTTGGTGTGGGCAACGATCATCGCCGGAATACCGTTCGAGGAACCCGTCTGAAAAATGGATAAGTTTTTAAGGAACAAGGATCCTGCGCCAAATCCAAAACTTTGATTGATAAAAGACCTTCTGGATATTTTCTTCGACATCACATGACCTCCTCGATCGTCGATAGCGCTAACCTTCAATACATTATTCCCTCTGTGTAAAATGTCAAGATATTTTCAGAATAAAAAAATGCCTGACACTTTTTATTCAGGATCTTTCCCCCAAATGGACAGATACATACTTCGAACTAGGGCTCGTTCCCTGAACTGGAAACAATCCATAAACACCTGACCCAATCCGTAAGAAATAAAAAGGGGGAAAATGGAAATTCTCTATAGGGGAGCTCGCTATTGAACGCGGACAAACTTAAAGCTTCCCATCTGGGATTTTATTTCAAGTTCGAGCAAGTGACCATTTTTATCTAAAAGAATCATCTGTTGATAAGGAAATGCTTTCGATTGGACATCAACGTTATAGACGCGTACAGGAACCATGCCCTGAGGGAATTGCTTCACATCATCTGGTTCTCTTCGAATTTTCATAGATTCATCAGAAATATAAAAGGAAGGCATCATCTGCAATGTCTTACTCTTTAAATCTTTTATCTCGCCGATTTCCATAGAAGATATTGCTTTGACAACAGGAATAACGCTCCCGGTAAAGGAAGCTCCGAGCAGAACATTTTCAGTAACATCCTCCTCAAGTTTGACTTCTTTTCCAGAGGCCAGATTTCCGGTCGCTTTGAGTTTATTTTCTGATAGCACCATATGGACTGAATCTTTCCCAACACTCGATTCATTTCCATAAACCATGGAATAGCAATTTCCTGTATCATCAAATTCCAGCCTCATGCTTGCCACAGATTTATAGGGGGGATCTGTCACAGCTTGAGAAAGAACAATCAGCCTGCCATCGGGAAGACTGTTTATGGAAAACCGTTCCTCCCCAAGAACTATCTTATTGTACTTCATTTCATAACGACCCAGAAATTCACGTTCTCCCTCGGAGGGCAAATCAGGAACATCGGCAAATCGTTTTTTTGGGGATGCATAGGACACGGCAAGATCTTCGAGTTTTTTTTGTAACTCTTGCTCCGGAAGCCATCGCCCTCGCACCATGACTCCCTCTCGCTTGGCGACGTTCGCGACGTCTTGAAGCGGATTCTCCTTGACGAGTATGAGATCGGCTCTTTTCCCTTCCGCGATCGTACCGAACGTATCGACGCCAAAAAATTCGGCTGCCGAAGAGGTCCCTGCTTTGATTGCCTCATAAGGGGATAATCCCGCATCCACAAGGTTTTTCAACTCTCTCTGGATAGAAAATCCGGGAATAACGAACGGATTGGGTGTATCGGTGCCCAAAACCAATTTTGCTCCGGCTTTGTGGAGTGCACCGGTCAACTTCACCATGAGAGTTGTCCCCTTTTTTATCAGGTCAAAATCATTTAGCGTAAGATCCTTGGACCGGAAATCTTGGCTTGGATCCCAGCTGGCCTTAGTCATGGGATCCACATATTTCATATCCGGACGCTCGAAAAGCTCTTTGGCTTCATCTGAGGATACGAATCCTTGGTGAACGACGATCGTCGGACAGTTCCAGAGCCCTGCTTTCACAGTGGCATCGACAACTTCCGGTATCTTAGATTCATCAATGTAATTCCATCGTTTGATCCTCGAGGAGAGGTCATTTTTATCGCGAAAAGGTGAATCATCACTCTCCAACATTTCCCTGTATCCTGTGAGGTGCTCGTTTGCGTAGACGTGAGAATTCAAAAAATGCTCTAAGCCAACATCATCGGGCACATGGCCAGCGACAGGGATATTATTAATTTTTGCTGCCGCCACAATGGCATCAAAAACTTCAACCGATAAACGGTTATAAATTTTAATAAAGTCGTATCCTGCCTCTTTCTGTTCAGCCACTATACCTTCGGCTTCCTCTGGTTTTTCGACAACAGTGCTGCCCTCCCAGATGGGTGGCGCTCCATCCAATAGCGGGCCTGCGGTGTAGATCGTTGGGCCCAACAATTCCCCTTTTGCGATCTTTGCCCTCCACTGAAGATGTTGGGGTGCACCCCACATATTACGTATGGTGGTCACTCCGTTAGCCAGAAAGAGGATAAACTCATTTTCGCTCCAGTTATGCACATGCATATCCGCGAGGCCGGGCATGAGATATTTTCCTGTTCCATCGATCTTAAGTGCATCTTCCGGGATCTGCACGCTGGAGGCTGGGCCAACAGTTTCGATCAATCCATTTTTCACGACAACACTGTGTCCTTCTAGAATCCGTTCACGATCCATGGGGATAACATTCACATTCACAAAAGCAATTGTTGATGGCAAATCCTTATGTTCATCCGGACTCCCTCCCATAACAAACAAAGGAATCAGAATCACGGTTATTAAGACATACGCTAGCAAATTTCTAGAAGAATAGTTGCTCATCGTTACCCTTTCTAACTGATTTTTTTTTACAAACATTCTGAGTTCTTAATATAAAACTAGTCTGCGTTCTCTAAAAATCTTTCAAGGCAAAGTTTTTTAACGGGTTAGACGATCGACAAGGTTATCATGCCCTAGCTTTAGGAGCAACTGCTTGTACCTGGGATCGGATCTTACACTATCAAACACTGGCGCTACCGTAAAATAGATCATATTGCCATCATGCTCTTCATAGGCTTTCTCAAACCATAAAAAAGATTTATCTATTTCCCCAAGAGCGATATAGATCACAGCCGTCCAAAAAGAGGAGACATAGCCTCTTTTGGAACGCTCTTCCAGTTCAGCAAGGAGCTCGTATGCCTCTTCTTGTTTTCCAGCCATAGCATAGAACCAACCCATATTTCCGACAGCGCCGACAGCGCGAGGGCCGGCCTCCAGCATTTTCTTCCCATAAGCTATGGCTTCGTCATACTCACCTTTGAGCGCGTAGGCTGTTGCTAACGAAAGATAGAGTGCTAAGTAGCTTGGCTCGAAATCATAGAGCGCCTCGAATTTATTGATTGCGCTTTCTAGATCACCTTTAAAAATGTCCATGAATCCCACGCGTATTCTTATGAGAAAATTGAGGGGATCTAATTCTAAGGCTCTTTCAAGATGGACAGTGGCCGTATCGAGATCAGCCATCATGTATGTCCAGTAAAACTCATACCACTGGTGTACGGTCGATGAATTGGGATTGAGCTCAATAGCCTTCTCGAAGTACTTCTTAGTGGCTTTGCGGTCCTAGTCATAGGATAAGGCGACGAGTCCCAAGGAAACATACGCCTCAGCCAGATTAGGATCGAGCTTGAGTGCCTTCTCTGCAGCTTCCCTGGCCTTTGGCATCGCATCCTTAGCGGGAAGGATATCAAAACCTGTCGAGAGGATGGTGTAGACCTCTGCAATGCCTGCATAAGCAAGTGCATAATCGGGATCTTTTTCTATAGCTTGTTGGTAATATGTTAATGCTTTATCCATTTCAAATTTGTTCAAACAATAGCGTCCTTTGAGATAAAGATCATAGGCCTCAAAATTGACCGGACGCTGCTCTTCTGGCCTCTTCTCTCTGACATCAAGGGCGACGCTCAACTTATGCATAATCTTCCCCGTGATCTCGTCCTGAATGGCGAACACATCCTCCATATCACGATCATAGCGGTCTGACCAGAGGTGATAACCGTCTTTGACTTTGATCAACTGGGCTGTGATTCGCGCACGGTTGCCGACTTTTCTCACGCTCCCCTCGAGGAGATGGTCGACGTTTAACTTCTGGCCGATCTCACGGATATCGACCTTCTCACCTTTGAAGGCAAAGGATGACGTTCGGGCGACAACGTGCAGATCCGTAATTTTAGTCAAAGCATTGATGAGGTCCTCGGCCAATCCGTCGCTGAAGTATTCGTTCTCCGGGTCGGCACTCATATTCACGAAAGGAAGAACAGCGATCGAGGGTATGTCTGACATCGTTGAAAGGGATATCCGGCTGACAGACTTTAAATCTGCGAGCATATCACTTATATCGCCATATCGATTTTTTGGATCTTTCTCAAGAGACTTTTTAATAATCTTCTCTAATTCCTGGGGGATTTCTTTTCTGATTGTTGTGATTGGAATGGGATTGCCATTTAAAATTGCATAAAGAACAGCCTGGTCGTGCGTGACCTTAAAAGGGCGCTCTCCTGAGAGCATCTCATAGAGCATAGCTCCAAGCGACCAGATGTCTGTTCTGTGATCGACTTTCTCTCCCTTAGCCTGCTCGGGAGACATGTAGGCCACTGTGCCCATAATCGTTGCTGTTTTGGTTAGATCGACTCCCCATGCCAGCTTCGCCAAACCAAAATCCATGATCTTCGCCTGGCCCTTCGCAGTGAGCATGATATTGGCCGGCTTGATATCTCTGTGAATGATTCCTTTCTCGTGGGCTTCCCGAAGGCCATCAGCAACCTGGATAACGATCTCCAGAGCATCTTCAATTTCTAAAAATCCAGATTTGAGCCTATCTTTCAGATTTTGGCCCTCTATGTACGCCATGACGATAAAAGTCTGACCGTCAACCTCATCGATTTCATAGACAGTGCAGATATTCGAATGGTCCAGGGCTCCGGCTGCCTGGGCTTCCTGTATGAAACGCTCTCTCGCTTCAGGATCGGTTGTCAGTTCTTTAGGAAGGAACTTCAGCGCAACGGTTCGCCTGAGCTTCGTATCCTCCGCTTCGTAAACCACTCCCATTCCGCCTTCCCCGATCTTTTCGAGAATCTTGTAATGAGAGATGGTCTTATTGCTCATGATCTAAAAACCTATCTTTTTTAGCAAAGCATCATATCTCGGACCCGCGAACCATTTATTATACCAAGGCGTAGTTTTTGCATAAAATAATTCAGGCTCTCTTTTTTCACATGCTTTATCCCAACACTCAAATACCTTTTCAGTCTCACCAAGACCAGCATATACAAAGGCTTTAAAGCTCCATGCAACATATTTCTTTTTAGAAATGACATCCAGTCTTTCAAGCACTTTCTTCGCTTCTTCTTTCTGACCTAACAATCCGTAACACATGCCTAAAAAACCCAGTCCATATGTCAGATCTTTGGATAGACTTTCAGCTTTCTGGAGATATTCCAAAGCCTGGTCGTACATCTCATTCTCCATGTACGCAATCCCTTTCCAGATATAAACCCATGGGAAATTGGGATCGATTTCGATTGTTTTCCGATATTGTTCAAAGGCTTTATCGTATTGACGCGAAAAGTGAAAAACAACTCCTGCTATTGCATTGATCATCGACGAGATCGGATCCAGCTCCAGGGCTTTCTGCGCTTCTACGATGGCTTCATCGAAACGTCCCAAACCCATGAGGAATATGGCATACCATTCATGGCCGGTCGCATAATTAGGATTGAGCTCCAGAGCTCGTCTATACTCCTCATTAGCCAATTCCCAGTCCCAATCAAAATATGTATGCACCCAGGCCATAGATGTGTGTGCTTCGCCGATCCTTTCATCTATCTCTAACGCTTTGCCAGCCGCCGCTCGTGCCCTTGAAAACGCTTCCTCTGGCGGGAGGAAACAGAAGTGCCCGGCAATATTAAAGGTGTCGGCGATACCCACATAAGGAAGTGCATACAGAGGATCGATCTCGATCGCTTGTCGGAAACTTGCAAGCGCTTTATCAAACCCAACTTCATTCCGTCTGTTCCAAAAGTAGAGACCCTTTAAATAGGCATTGTAAGCTTCCTTATCCTCTGTGTGATGCTTAACTAACGCAGCTTTTTCTTCTCCTAAAAGTTTTACTTTTAGCTTATCCACGATCGCTAAAGATATTTCGTCCTGGATGGCAAAAATATCATCCATGTCGCGATCATATTTTTCAGACCACACATGGAATCCGTCAGCCACATTAATCAATTGGGCTGTGATCCTCAATCGGTCACCTGCTTTCCGTATGCTTCCCTCGAGAACAGTTTGAACTTTCAACTTCTTACCTACCTCGAAAATATCGTAACCCTTTCCCATGAATTGAAAGGACGAAGTGCGAGAAGCCACCTGCAAATTCTCGATTTTAGAGAATCCGTTGATAAGCTCCTCGGCCATTCCTTCACAAAAATACTCCTGGTCCCTCTGAGGGCTCATGTCTACAAAGGGAAGGACAGCAATAGAGGGTTTCTTTTTCACGTGCTGTACTCTAGTGGATGAGGATGAAGGTTTGCCCCCTGAAGCGAACGGCTTCAGGTCTAAAATCATGGTCTGCATATCCTCATATCGATCGCTAACGTCTTTCTCAAGCGCTTTTTGAACGATATGGTCCAAGTTTGAGGGGATCCCCTCCCGTAAACGTGAGACTGGTTCCAGTTCTTCATTGAGGATCGAGTGGATCGCTGCCGAATCATGGTAAGCCTTAAAGGGACGTTCACCAACCAACATTTCGTATAGCATCGCACCTAATGACCATATATCTGTTCTGTGGTCGACTTCATCACCCTTGGCCTGCTCTGGTGACATATAGGCCACAGTGCCCATAATTGTCGCTGTTTTGGTAAAATCTACACCCCAGGACAGCTTCGCTAAGCCAAAATCCATGATCTTCGCCTGGCCTTTTTCTGTAAGCATAATGTTGGCCGGCTTGATGTCTCTGTGAATAATCTCTTTTTCGTGAGCTTCCTTAAGGCCATCGGCAACCTGGATAGCAATCTCCAGAGCGTTTTCTACATCCATGAGGCCTGATTTTAATCTATCCTTAAGATTTTGGCCCTCAATATACGCCATGACAATAAAAATCTGACCTTCGATCTCATTGATTTCATAGACAGTACAGATATTCGGATGGTCCAATGCCGCAGCCGCTTGGGCTTCCTGAACAAAACGCTCTTTGGCTTCAGGATCGGCTGTGAATTTTTTAGGGAGAAACTTTAGCGCAACGACCCGCTTCAGCTTCGTATCCTCTGCTTTATACACCACTCCCATCCCGCCTTCCCCGATCTTTTCGAGGATCTTGTAGTGAGAGATGGTTTTACCGATCATTTTGTCCATATTGACTGAAGTTCACTCTAACAAAAGAAACTTTTCCGCTAAACAACCACAATGGCCCCTTAAATCAGATGATTGTCTTATATCAAAAGACCCTGATCGAAGTCAACTTGACCATAAACGTCTCTTCAATACGCTGTGAGTCGTCGAACTTTTGGACTCATCATGTCTCAGTGTGTCAGTCGTTTTACTAAGGATGTATAGGGCAAGGCTTTAATCTTGTTGAGGATACGGTTCAGTTGTGTGATGTTCGTGATCTCTAATGTCGCACTTATTACAGAGAGAGGATCATTGGGACGTGTGTTGAGGCTCGAGGTCAATATAATGGCACCTTCTTTCTCAGCAATGACTGCAATTTCTTTGAGCAATTTTTTTGGATTTGTGCCTTCGACCAAGATCTTAACGGCATAAACCTGCCGGCCTTTTCCCCAATCGACTTCGATAAGGCGGCTGTTATCCTTTTGGCGAATGATATTGTGGCAATCACGGCGATGAATCGTGACGCCGCGGCATTGAGTCACAAAACCTACGATATCATCACCAGGAAGAGGCCGGCAGCATAAAGCTGTTCGTGTCAGAAAATCCTTCATCCCTCTGACTAAGACTTTCGGAACAATTGATTGTGATGGTGCTGCGGTTTCGGTTAAGATGTCTTTTTCAATCTCGCGGTCTTTCCGCTGTGGTTTATGATCTTTGCGAATCAAAATTTCGCTGATATGTTGAGCGCTGATCTCGCTCCGTCCGATCGCTTCAAACAGATCAACTGGCTTTTTGTATTTGAACAGACCGGCGATTTCTTCATAATTTTTATCCCTCAGTGAAAACCGTTTGAGCTCTCGCTCGAGAATCTCTCGACCGCGAGTTGCACTCGACTCACGCTCTTGTTTGCGGAACCAGATGCGGATCTTCTGCTTTGTCCTGGGCGAAAACGCATAACCCAACTTGGGATTCAGCCAGTCGCGGCTGGGGCGTTTCTCCTTGGCTTTAACAATGTCCACTCTATCCCCATTCTGGAGCTTATAATCCAGAGAGACCAATTTGCCGTTGACTTTGGCTCCTCTGCAGCGGTGACCCAGATCCGTATGCACACGATAGGCAAAGTCAAGAGGTGTCGAACCTTGGTGGAGGTCGACAATGTCTCCCTTTGGAGTAAAAACGTAGACAACCATCGAAAAGGGTGGAGTCTTCAGAGACTGGAAGTACTCTCTGGATTCCATCAATTCCTGCTGCCACTCGAGAAGGATCCTGAGATAGGAGATTTTAGTTTCGATCTTGGTATCGTAGCCTGCCTTCTCTTTGTACCTCCAATGGCTGGCCACTCCGAATTCGCCGATCTGGTGCATCTCCTGGGTACGGACCTGGATCTCAAGGGGCTTTTTCTGGGGCCCGACAACAGCCGTATGGATCGAGCGATAACCGTTAGATTTGGGATTGGCGATGTAATCGTCGAATTCTTCTTTGACTGGCAGCCATAAGTTTCTGATCACATCGAGCGATGCATAGCAATCCTTAATGCTATTCACAATGATACGGACTCCCCGAATATCGTAGATCTCTTGAAAATCCCTGCCTGTGTCCTGCATCTTTTTGTAAATGCTGTAGATGTGTTTGGGGCGTCCCAAGATCTCAGCTGTGATTCCCTCTTCCTCGAGCTTACGTCTCAGTGTCCTTATGATTGCACTTATCTGTTCTTTGCGCTCATCCTGGCGTTCGTCGAGCAGCTGGTCTATCTCGTTATACTTCTCAGTATCGAGATACCGAAGGGCCGCGTCCTCCAATTCCCCTTTCATCGACCACATTCCCAGTTTGTTGGCGAGAGGGGCGAATATGTACAGAGTCTCTTCAGCTATTCTTTTTTGCCTGGATAGGGAGAGAGACTCAAGATCCCGCATTCGATCCAGCTGTTCGGCCAATTTGATGATAACCACCCGGGCATCATCAGCCATGGCTAAGAACATTTTTTGCAGATGCTCCACATTTTCGTCCTTAAGTTTTTCCCAGGTTATGCGGCTAATGAGCGTGAATCCTTCCAGCAGCTTCGCTGTATCATCACCGAATTGTTCCCGGATCGTCTCGAAGGGGATGTTGATTTTAAGGGGCACATCGTGGAGCAAAGCTGCAGAGATAGCAGAGGGATCAAACTTAAGCTTCGCCAGTTCCATGGCCGTTGCCAGGGAATGCTGGACAAGGGATGACGGGGAATCTTTTTTCTGTCCTTCAAAGACTTCGGTGGCAAATGTCAAGACACGACGCAAGAACTCCAAATCACTCTTGGTTGTATATTTTTGAACTTCTTGGATGAGTGCTTCGATTTTCACGACGGGAATATTCAAGAGCCAAGCTGTTTCTTAATTTCTTTTACGAAGAAATCCACAGTCTTTTCTAAATAGACAACACCCTTTTTGGCTGAAGCCTTTGTCGGATCCCCCAACACTCCGTTTTCCGTTAACTCCGGCATCCCTTTATCAAGAATAATTTCAATCTCTTTCTGCCCTAAAGGTCCGAGGTAACCCGGAGCGAACCGCTCTTGTGCAACCAGGTTCTCAGCCAGCGCGAGAATGAACGATGTCTCACTCTCTCCTGCGTGAGCACCGGCCTCTTCTGCGGTGACTCCAAAACCTTCGGAAAATTTCATGAGTGCATCCGTAAAACCCAAAAGATCTGTAAAGCCGATAATTCTGAGGCCGGGATATTTGGGCTTGAGCTCATCGAGGGCTTCTTGGACGACTGAAAAATTACCGCCGTGGCTGGGCAGCAGGATGAGAGTTGAAAAACCATTCTTTGCAAGACTGTCCACATAATCATGAATGATGGATTTAAGCGTAGACGATCGAAGGGAGATTGTTCCTGTGAATGCCATATGATGATCCGAACACCCCGGCCTGATCGTCGGAGCCTGTAAAACATTTCCCAACTCTTGGGCGACTCTAAAAGCGAGGGCATCTCCGATTATGGTATCGGTCTTCGTGGGGAGATGACTCCCATGCTGTTCAGTCGAGCCGATGGCAAAAACTGCAGTTGTATATCCCTTTTTAATGGCCTCTTTGATGTCCAAGGAATTCATATCTTCCATGCGGATCGTTCTCATCATTTGTCCTCCTTCTGTCTTGAGGGTAGTATTCAAACTTTAAGGCAAACATCCGCCTAAGTCAAACACAACCAAAATGGATTGATAATACAAAATGAACTCATCTCGGCACTTGGAATTCAAAGAAATGACACGCTGTCCTCCTAAGGAAGACAAATGAAAAGAGATATTGTTAGATTAAGCGTCAAATGTCAAAACACGGTCCCTATTCGTTAGACATGTTCGATAGAGGTGTAGTTGGAGATCTCTGAATTCGTGGTGCAGAGGTCATTTACGGAGAGCTTGTGAACATCGTCATTTGCGGTCAACCGTGCAAAATCTTTGAGCTCCTCTGTAGAAACTTTCAAGAAATTTTCAAGTCCTCTGGCTGATTCTTCGACATTCAACCTTGCCCGCAATTCCGGGTTCTGTGTTGTGATTCCCATAGGGCATTTACCTGTATGGCAGATCCTGTACTGCTGGCAGCCTATGGCCATTAAAGCAGCCGTGCCGATGGCAATGGCGTCTGCTCCCATGGCGAGCGCTTTGATAAAATCAGATGAGACTCTGAAGCCCCCCGTGATCAAAAGGGACACATCGGTTATATTATTCTCTGTGAGATACTTCTTGGCCCGTTGGAGAGCATACATCGACGGAACGGACGCAGCCATTTTGACCAGCTTCGGGGATGCCCCCGTGGCACCCGCTCTTCCATCAATGGTGACAAAATCAGGTTCGGCATACAAAGCCACCTCAAGATCTGCTTCCACGTTTCCTGCGGCAAACTTAATTCCGACGGGTTTTCCCCCTGAAACAGTCCGTAACCATTCCACTTTTTTCTTGAGCTCATCTCTGTTTGTGATGTCACCGAAATGGGAAGGGCTGATGATGTCTTCCCCTTCATGAAATCCCCGAATTTTGGCCACTTCTTCGGTGACCTTTTTCCCGGGTAAATGGCCTCCCATTCCAGGCTTGGCCGATTGTCCGATCTTGATCTCTATGGCATCCACCTTTTTGAGGTTATCCTCTGTAACGCTGTATTTATTAGGGACATACTCGAATATGTATTTGTAGGCGTTCTCCAATGACTCTGGGAGGATTCCTCCTTCGCCTGAACACATCGCAGTTTGAACAGCAGCGCTCCCTTTTGCCAAAGCGATCTTTGCTTCTCTGGATAGTGCGCCAAAAGACATGTGGGTGACATAAATAGGGGTTTCGATGACCATAGGCTTATTGGCCTTTGGACCGATCGTTGTTGTTGTGTTTACGGGGACGTCATGGTTGAGAGGAATATTTGCCAGTTGTGCGCCTTTAACGAGTATGTCATCCCAAGATGGAGTAGGCATCCGTGTGCGCATGGGCTCGATGATCGACAGGCCTGTTTCAGCCATTTCATGGATATCCGCCATGTGACCTTCAAGCTCATCGGACAATCTCTTGAATTCATCGGGAGACCCGGATGTATCCTTGGGTTCTCCATCAGATACATCCGGGCCAGGTGCTGCATTGACTTTTTTCCATGCGGATTTGCCGGATTCACAGACATGGCAGCTCCAGTCATCTGTAAGCTCGTCCCACTTCCTTCCTTCTTTCTCTTCGTTAAATTCCGTATCGCAGACGGAGCACTTATAAATGGCCATGTTTTCTCCTCGAACTAGAAATCAAGGCTTGCCGGTTCGTAATACTCTCTCGGGTTCTTGCAGGACGGGCACTTTGGAGGAGGCTCGGTCCCTTCAACAGTGTAACCGCAGACGCTGCATTTCCACTTGATCGGCTGCTCTCTTTTAAAAACTGTACCATTCTTCACCATCTCTAACAGTTTTTTATAGCGCTCCCTGTGTTTTTCTTCAATCTTGCCGATCATTTTGAACAAAATGGCTGCCTCTTGGTTCCCTTCCTCCTCAGCTTCTTTGGCGAAGGTCGGATACATCTCGACCGTTTCATAATGCTCTCCGCTTATGGCGGCTTCCAAGTTCTCAGCCGTTGTGCCTACGCCCTTTAAAAGTTTGAAGTGGTCGCGGGCATGCTCCCTTTCATTCGCAGCGGTCTCTTCAAAGATCTTAGCGATGTAGTGGTAGCCCTCTTCCCTCCCAACTTCTGCAAAATAGGTGTACTTGTTTCTCGCTTGAGATTCACCTGCAAAAGCAGCTTTGATGTTTTCTTCCGTTTTACTCATGGTTAGACTCCTTTATTGAATTTTTTATTTATCAAAATGCAAATTAAGACATACTCTTCTTGCATTTTTTACAAACCCCTTTCAAAACAACTCGCTTGCTTATAATATCATAATTGTCCCTTATGTTTCCTGGAACCTCCAAATTGTCATAATCTTCATTGTAAAAATCAAAAATCTCTCCACAATTCACACAATAAATATGATGATGGCTTTCTGTGTTGGGATCAAAACGTCTTGGCCCGCTGGAGCTTCTGACGATATCAACAAGCCCAATATCCGCAAAAGTGAGAAGAGTCCTGTTCACCGTGTCATAAGAAATATTGGGGTAGTCTTTATGGATAGCATTGAACACATCCTCAGCCGATGGGTGTTCTAGGGATTTGAAAATCTCCTTGTATATGGCACACCTTTGGGGCGTTATCTTAAGGTTATGACTTTTGCATTTTTCGATAAAAGAATCGAGACATTCCTGAGTTTTTTTTAATTGCATATAATTATTAAATAATAATATTTATTATTTGTCAAGAAATTTTTTCCATTTTCTATTTTTTTTATTGCCTGGATCATTAAAGAGTTGAGTGGAAATCGGATTTGGAGCTTCACCGGCGAGGCCGTGATCGGCGAAGTTTGGTTGGTTAGGTCGGATCGTGATGAGCTATCTACTGCACTCCGACCAATTTCTTGACCACATCGACTCCCGTGGCGGCGTCAGCGGCGTAGCCATCTGCCCCTATTTTCTCCGCGTAGATCTGTGTGACAGGCGCACCCCCGATGATAACTTTCACAGAGTTTCGTAGACCGGCTTTTTCCAATCCCTCTATTACAGTTTTCATGTTTATCATCGTTGTCGTCAGAAGTGCAGACATCCCTACAATATCCGGATTTTCGTTCTTGGCAGATTCCACAAATCTATCCGCATGCACGTCGGCTCCGAGATCGATGATCTCAAAACCAGCTCCCTGGAGCAGCATGCCGACGATATTCTTCCCAATGTCATGCAGGTCTCCTTGGATAGTTCCGATAACGGCTTTCCCCAGAGGTTTCACATTCTTCTCGGCCAACAGAGGCCTCAAAATGTTTAAACCCACTGTCATGGCTTTTGCTGAAACCAAAACTTCAGGGATAAAACATTCATTGTTTTTAAACTTCTCGCTGATGATGTTCATTCCTGCAACAAGGCTGTCATTCATGATCAACTCTGCGGGTATTTCCTGGCCAAGGGCTTCATTCACCAGATCTTCCACAGCCTCTGAGTGGCCTTTTTGGACTTCGTCGGCGATTTTTTCAAATATTGTCATTTTCCCCTCCCCCACGTTGTGTGTCCTAAAGCGCTCTTTGCTAAACTGTCACATGGCATCATCCGGATTAGCTTAACAGAACAATCCAGAGAAATGAATGTCCCCTTCTGTGACATCTTACGCAGGAATGTCTCAAGATCAAACGACATAATCATCATCCTCCATCTTATGGAGCTCTTCTGCTACGGCTTTGCGGACTTCTTCAGGCATGTCTTTCTCTCTCTCGAGCATCTTCCTCAGCCCCTTACCCACTCCGTCATCGATGAAATAGGGTTTCACAAAAACCGAATTCCATGTTCTTTCCTCGAAGGAGCGACCATCCAGCATCTCGAAGAAACTCTTTATGCCCTTTTCCGGATCCCCCTCTATTTCTCTGAAATAAGATCCATAGATATGAAGAGAGTCACTGATATCCACATATCGACCTAGAGTGACTTTTTTCCCTATATTCTCAGCGATACGCTCTGCGATCCTCCGCATGAGTGTCGTTAGGGCGATGACATTTTCGAACCAGGCCTTGAACAGATCACGGCTGCGCCAATGGGTGTTCATGTTCAAGATATAACCGCCTTCGCCATCCTCACAGAGTCGCCCCCAGACCCTCTGGAGACAGGGGGGATCCTCTGTTGGCGGGTCGAGTTTTGGGTTCCAAGTGATGGCCTGCGCCCTTCTTGTGTATCCCGTTTGGGAGAGCTTCTCGATGATATAATTGATCTGATCCACGACTGCGTTCTCGATCCTATACTCAAAGAGCCGGCCATGGTAAGTGTACGTCCATCGTGTATCCTGGCTTTCCGAGGCTTTCAGTATCTCCTCCACGGGTTTGACCCAATAATCATGGGCCCCGTGCACGACTTCCTGGACATACTCCGCCAAACCCCCAAGGCCATCAGCAAACGAACGATGGAAGCGAGGCTGCCCGAAGGGTTCGCGCACAGCGATCATCACGGTGGCGTCCTTGCTCGGCGGGTCTTCCGGACGATCATACTCAGTGTGAATGCTAATCCCCTTCTCCCACACTTCTCTGATGGCTTTCTCATAAGCACGAGGGATCGTATCCTCTATGACTGTTAAAACAGGGATATTGCCAAGCTCCATGGCCCCTCCTTAAGGGAATAATTAAAAATCTTCGAAAACATGAGGAAATGATCTTCAATTTTATTTAAATCATGCAGATTAATCAACGAATTATAGAACCATCCCAATAATTTCCAAATTGATTGACTATAGAAAGGGGGAGAATTATAATCAGCACGGATACATCAGAGAAATGAG
Organism: uncultured Eubacteriales bacterium; assembly: GCA_964406575.1. Lineage (GTDB taxonomy): Bacteria > Acidobacteriota > Aminicenantia > Aminicenantales > Aminicenantaceae > WTAW01. The sequence goes on from CAYOSH010000004.1 coordinate 23,802, forward strand.
AAATAAAATGCTAAACTCCGAAGACAAAAACAAAAACACACAAAGCTTCACTGATAAAACCCCTCCGAAAAAAGAGGCCTTTCTTGGGAAGACGATCGATATCAAGGCTGAACTTTCGGGCGATGAGGATCTGGTCATTGAGGGGAAATTCCAGGGTAAAATCGATATAAAAGACAACGACCTGACAGTCGAACACAATGCTGAGGTTGATGCGGAGATCCATGCCAGGAATATCAGCATACGGGGCCGAGTCAAAGGAAATATCCATGCTGCCGGAAAAGTGTATATCGAGAAAGATGGCCAGATGGTCGGCGACATCGCAGCGGCCCGTATTTCCATCATGGACGGCGCCCAGTTCAAGGGCAGCATGAAGATGATCTCATACATTCAGTAAATTTTGGACGCCGTGATTCCTTATCGGTCCGTTCGGGAAACGGAACCCGCATCGTCTTTGTCTTGTCCACACAGTCTCCCTTTCGTATAATTGCGTGTGATAGAGATGAAAGAATTTGAGCTTCATTCGGAGTACCTCCCCAAAGGAGACCAATCCAAGGCCATAGAGCAGCTTTATAAAGGAATTCTGAATGGCCAACATCATCAGGTCCTGATGGGAGTCACGGGTTCGGGAAAAACCTTCACCATGGCCAATATCATCGAAAAATTCAATCGGCCCGTCCTCGTGATTTCACACAACAAGACCTTGGCCGCCCAACTCTATCAAGAATTCCGGCGCTTCTTTCCCAACAATGCCGTGGGATACTTCGTGAGCTATTACGATTATTATCAGCCTGAAGCCTTTATCCCTGCATCCAACATGTACATTGCCAAAGAAGCCACAATCAACGACGAGATCGACCGCATGAGGCTCAGTGCCACAAATTCTCTTGCCCAGAGAAGCGACATCATCATCGTTGCCTCAGTCTCCTGTATCTATGGAATCGGCTCCCCGCAGACCTATAATTCCATGAGCTTCCAATTGAGGAAGAACCAGCCTATTAAGCGTAAAATCCTGCTGAAAAGGCTGGTTGAAATTCAGTATACACGAGGAGAAAAAGACTTTAAAAGAGGAACCTTCCGCGTGCGGGGAGATATCATCGATGTGTACCCCGCCTACGAAGACTATGCCTATCGGATTGAGCTAGAGGAGGGAACCATCAAGCATCTCACCATGATCGATCCGCTGCTGGGGAAGCAAGTAAACTCTTTCGACAAGATCATGGTCTATCCCCGCACATTTTTTTCTACGCCAAAGGAGATCCTTGACCACACCATCCAAAATGTCGAAAAAGAACTGGAGAAAAGGATCGCATACTTCAAACACAATGGTCAGATCATCGAAGCCAACAGGATCGAAGAGAGGACTCTGTATGACCTCGAGATGTTGCGGGAGTTTGGCTGGTGCCCCGGCATAGAGAATTACTCGCTTTACCTCAGCCTGAGGAAACCCGGAGATCCTCCTTACACTCTGCTCGATTACTTCCCAGAGGATTTTCTGACCATCATCGATGAATCCCATGCCACTATTCCACAGATCGGCGGGATGTACCACGGAGACCGGTCTCGAAAAATGACTCTTGTCGAACACGGTTTTCGTCTTCCCTCGGCTCTGGATAACCGCCCTCTCAATTTCGATGAATTCAAGGAACAGGTGCAGCATGTCATTTTTGTTTCCGCCACGCCCGGTCCCTACGAGCTCAAGAAGACAAAAAACAGAGTCGTGGAACAGATCATCCGGCCGACAGGTCTAATCGACCCTGAGATCGAGGTCAGACCGATCAAGGGGCAAATCGATGACTTGCTGAGTGAGATCCGAAAGAGGGCCGAAAGAGACGAGAGGACCCTGGTAACAACGCTCACCAAACGGATGGCCGAGGATTTAACACGCTACTATCATGAACTCGGACTTCGTGTCCGTTATCTCCACTCAGAGATCGATACCCTCGACAGGGTGAAAATTTTAAGAGACCTGCGCAAAGGTCAGTTTGATGCGCTCATAGGGATTAACCTTTTGCGGGAAGGGCTTGATCTGCCAGAGGTTTCGCTTGTGGCCATTCTTGACGCCGATAAGGAAGGTTTTCTGCGGTCAACGACAGCGCTGATCCAGACGTTCGGAAGGGCTGCCCGGAATATTTCCGGAAAAGTCATTCTCTATGCAGATCTCGTCACAGACAGCATGCGCAAAGCCATCGATGAAACAAACAGACGCCGCAATATCCAGCAGGATTACAACAGTAAGAACAACATCACGCCGCAGTCTATCCAGAAGAAAATCGATGAAGTGTTGACAAGCGTTTATGAGAGGGATTACTTCGATTACTCCAGAATCTCAGAGGACAAAGATATCTACCTATCTCCGCAAAAAAGAAAAGAACGCATGGAATATCTGGAAAAGAAAATGAAAGAAGCAGCCGAAAATCTTGAATTTGAAAAAGCCGCTAAATTCAGGGATGAGCTCAAGACATTGAAAAAACGAGAGCTAGAGCTTGTGGATATGTAATTCATTGGGACTTAAAATACACAATGTCGAAACTTATGAAAATTTATAGGATCCCGGTAATACCTGTAAAAAACAGGGAGATCTTCAAGGGATAAAACGTCATGTCGAGCAAAGGAAAGAAAGATCTCAAAGCCATTTGCGAAGATCTCCCTGCCGAGCCCGGCATCTATTTCTTTAAAAACAGCGAAAATGACGTCATCTACATCGGAAAAGCACGTTCTTTGAGAGACAGAGTGAGATCCTATTTTGGATCCACTCCCGATCCCAAAGTTCACAACATTTTGGCCGAGACCGTAGATATCGATTATATTTTCACTGACTCTGAGAAGGAAGCGACTTTCCTTGAAAATAACTTTATTCAACAGTACCAGCCGAAATTCAACATCCGGTTGAAGGACGACAAAGCCTATCCCTTCCTGAAAGTGACCTGCCAGGATCAATTTCCCGGAATTTATCTCACCAGAAGGGTTGAAGCGGATGGGGCCAGATATTTCGGGCCCTTCAGCCCGGCTCACCAAGCGAGAAAAACCATTCATCTGATCAACAAGTCCTTAGGGGTCAGAGGGTGCCGAGAAGCCATCCCCGGAAGAAGAAAACGCCCCTGCCTTGAATATGATTTGAAACTTTGCACAGCTCCTTGTGTCCAATTCATTTCCAAAACTGATTATAGGGCGCGAGTGCAGGATGCCCTTTTCTTCCTTGAAGGAAAAGCAGAGAACCTTTTAAAGAGTCTCAAACAACAGATGATGGAAGCGGCGGCAGCGGAGCAATTTGAACGCGCTGCCCAGGTGAGGGACCTCATTCTAACGATCGAGCAACTCAAAGCCAAGCCCACACTGATCTCCACGAGGCAAGAAAACAAAGACATTTTCGGGTATACAACAGCGTTGGATCGAGCCTATTTGACTGTTTTTCGAATGAGAGAGGGAAAAGTCATCGAAACAGAGGTCTTTTTTCAAAAGAAGAAAACAAGCATTCCCGATAGCAGAGTTCTTTCCTCCGAGCTTAAAAAATATTACAAAGGAAAAACAGATCTTCCCGAAAAAATTATCCTCCCTTTTCAGATTTCTCGAATGAAAGAGCTGTTGGCTTCGCTCTCTCAAGTCAAAGGCAAAAAAGTCGAGATCATCGTGCCTGTAAGGGGAGAGAATAAAAAATTGTTGGAACTGGCCCTAAAGAACACGGACAATCTGGTTCAGAAGGACTCTGAAGTCCCGACATCTCTGACTGAGCTTAAAATCGTCCTCGGGCTCAAATCAATACCACAGCGAATCGAGGGTTTCGACATTTCTCACACGGGAGGTGATGAATCCGTAGGGTCCATGGTGGTCTTTGAGGCTGGGAGGCCGAACAAGAGCGAATACAGAAAATACAAGATCAAGACCGTCCGCGGACCCGACGACGTGGCGAGTCTCTACGAAGTGATCCGGAGAAGATATGCATCGCTCCTTACCGAGGGCCGGGAATTCATGCCGGATCTGGTCCTTGTGGACGGAGGGAAGGGACAGCTCAGTGCGGCCTTAAAAGCTCTTCATGAGCTTGGAGTGGACAACATGGATGTCGCTTCCCTGGCAAAAAAAGAAGAGCTGATCTTTACGTCGGCTCAAAAAAAAGGCCTTAAGTTGGACAGGACATCCCCCGCCCTCAAACTCCTTCAAAGTATCAGAAATGAATCCCATCGTTTCGCCATTACCTACCATCGTCGAAGAAGAACCAAGAAAAGTTTCACCTCTCCTCTGGATTCTATACCAGGAATCGGCGCAAAGAGAAAAAAAGCTCTTTTGAGCAAATACAAAGGCCTTGATGAAATTCAATCGGCCTCCGAGGATGACTTGGCAGAAATTCTCGGCAAAAAAGTTGCAAAAAAACTGTTGTTAAAGTTGCATACATAAATCTTTTCATAGCCTTTAAGATTCGAATCCTTATTCTAAGCTGGACATTCTCGGAGAGTTCCAATGAGCGGTCGAGTGGAAAAAAAGATTAAGAAATGGAGAGAAAGGCTCGGATAATGATGCTCAAGATCACGGCAACGGCAATGTTGAGGGCCATAGAGAGGAATGCGATCTTTTTCCCCAGTTCTTTCCAGATGATCGCTACAGTGGAGAGACAGGGAATAAAAAAGCTCACAAAAACCGTAAACACGATGAGTTGCTCTTGAGTGATGACCGACATCAAATTATGATAGTCAACACCGAGAGCTTGGAGCATCATGATCAAAGAGAGCTCTTTGCGTAAGAAACCGAAGACAAGGGTCACTCCAAGCTCCTGCGGCAAGCCGAGAGCCTTTTCAACGAGGGGTGAGAGGATGAGATTGATAAGCCTGTCCATATGGAAAAATTGCATGACCGCCAGAACAACGCTCCCTGCGATCAACACAGGCCAGGCGAACTTTACAAAAGCCTTCATGTGAAAATAGGTCTTTTTCCATATATTCATTAGGGAGGGAACTTTAAGCGTGGGGATCTCAAGGATCAGCCCGGGTGAAGGCTCCTTATAAAAAAAGGAGATGATCCTTCCGAGCACGCCCAACAGAAAAATATTGAACACGTAGAATCCCAAGGCCCATATCGGTCCCATATAAAAGGCCACAAGAGCAAGGATGATCGTCGTCCTCGCCGTACAAGGGACGAAGGGGATAAGAAGAGTGGTGAGGATCTTATCTCTTCGGGACTCAAGGATGCGGGTGGAAATGATCGCCGGAACATTGCAGCCAAATCCCAGGATGAAGGGTGAGACCGATTTCCCGTGGAGGCCGATGAAGTGCATGAACGTATCCATCAGAAAGCTGGCCCGCGCCAGATAACCGATGTCCTCCAATAAGGACATAAGGAAGAGCAGGGGCACCAGATAAGGCAGGACGATCGCCAGGCCGCCTCCGACGCCCTGAAGTAAGCCGTCCAGGATATGGAAGACCACTCCCGTGCCCAATTGATCGGACAAAAAAATCCTCAGGTGATGGACAGGCCTGAGAAGCAGCCCTTCGAGGGGATTTCCCACTTGAAAGATAGTAAAGAAAAAAGCGAGAAACACGGCGAGGAGGATCAGGTAACCGAGGAAGGGATGCATGATGATGTCATCCACTCTCTCCAGCAAGGGGATCCTCTTCCCCCTGACAACTTCGCTGCTTTCCTCGAATATCTTGGCAGCCAGGTGATGCCTTTCTGCAGCGATCACTTCATAAGCGGGCACTCCGTGCATCTTTTCCAGGTCATCTCTGGTCTTGTCCCTGGCCTTCTTGAGCTCCGGATTCATCTTCTCCAGCGTCTGGATAAAAAAGCGTTTGCCCACTTCGAGCATTTTAACCGCCGTAAACCTCCGGTTCCCCACGACGGGAAAATCATCGGGAATCGCCCTCTGGAACTCTTCGATCTTATTTTCCACATCGCGCGTCCAAGTTAAAGGGGATAAAGGCCTTCTTTCCTCAAGAGCATGGATCGCCGTTTCGATAAGCTGCTTGATGCCTCGCCCATGGATTGCGACAGTCGGAACGCAAGGAACACCCAAAAGCTTCTCCAGTTTCTTCACATCAATCTTTATTCCCTTCTTTTCTGCAAGGTCCGTCATGTTGAGAGCGATAACCATCGGGTATCCCAGCTCGATGAGCTCCTGGGTAAGCTCCAGGCTTCTTCCCAGTATAGAAGCGTCCACAACATTGATGATCAAGTCGGGTTCTTCAAAAAACAAATGGCTGAGCGCAACTTTTTCTATGTCATCCGATGGATTCAGGGAATAAGTGCCTGGAAGATCTATGATATTAAATACGTTTCCCGCGAAGTTAACTTTGCTGTGAGCGTGCTTGACCGTTGTTCCAGGAAAATTGGATGTGTCGACTTTTAACCCGGCGATAGCATTAAAAAGTGCACTTTTCCCCGAATTGGGTTGGCCGAGAAATATGATATCTGGATATTTATTTTTTGTCGCCAACAATCTCTACCATTATTTTTTGGGCAATACCTCTGCCCAGAGCCACAGATGTTTCGGAAGTCAATCCTCTTACGAGAATCGGTCCTCTGAGTATGCTGCGCGAATCCAGCTCAATGATATCATCCTTATGAAAACCCAGCGAAAGGAGTTTTCGTCGCATACCATGGCCGCCTCCTAGGCTGACGATCTTAAGCTGTTTATCGGTAGGGGCGTTAGTTAATCTTATCATCTATAGGAACCTGCACTTTCTGTCAAACTAAAGCGATTTCAAGAATATAACAGGTGATGATAAAGAAACTCTCGAAAAAAATCAACATTTGATCCTTCATTGGGAGCCTGCTTATTTCCGTGATAGACACATTAGACGGAAAAAGAGCGAGTCACAGCCCTTATGAGATTGATGGGTGAGGTCTTCGACGAATATGGACTGTGACGATCTTCTGCGATTATCATTTGACTTAGGATCATTACGGAAATAAGCATTCTTCATTTGATCTTTCCTGGTAAGCATCTCTAAAGATGTTCCGATAGAAATCACGTTGCATTCTTGAGTGTTCTGATTGATTGGTAGCAAAAACTGACCCTTCCTTGACAGGGAATTTGGAAAATATTATGTTTATGGCACTGTATCAGGTTCGCGTTTTGCCCAAAAATTTGATGTCACTCAAGAAGCTCAATCTCACACATTACATATTCATCGGCTTTTTCCTGGGCATTTTTGCTGGTTGGGTTTTTGGGGAAGGCATTATGCCCATCGCTGAACCCCTTGCCGAGATATTTCTCCGTCTCCTCCGCATGGCTATCATGCCGTTGATCATCACATCCATCATCTCAGGAGTGGTGAGTGTCGGCAGCGCTGCTGGACTTGGCCGTTTGGGCATCAAAACATTTTGCTATTACATTCTCAGCAGTCTGATGGCTATCCTTACAGGTCTTGTTTTAGTGAACGTTTTTAAACCTGGAGTGGGAGCCCAAATAGGCCTGGAGAAGAGCCCGGAAGCGATCGCCGCAACGGAAAAGGGACTTGGAAGTCTGCTCATAAATTTGATCCCGGAGAATCCCTTTGCCGCGATGGCCAGAGGAGACGTCCTGCCCATCATCTTTTTTTCCATCCTGTTCGGATTTTTTATCACTAAACTTTCCGCAAAACCGAGGGCCCAGCTCACTGATTTTTTCCAGGCGGCCTTCGAGACCATGATGAAATTGACACTCTTTGTCGTCTGGAGCGCCCCCTTTGGCGTGTTCGGCATCATTTCCCGTATCGTCGCCAGAACCGGATTTGAGGCGTTCAAATCACTTGGATTCTACTTTCTTGTCGTTCTATTGGGTCTGGCGATTCATGCCTCTGTGAATCTGCCCTTACTTCTCTCATTAGTGGCTAGGGTCAATCCGTTCAAACACTACAAAGGGATGCCTTCGGCTCTTCTCATGGCATTTTCGACATGTTCGACAATTGTGACACTTCCTCTCACGATGAAAGCAGTCACAGAGAATTCCAAAGTGTCCGAGAAAGTTTCCAACTTTGTCCTTCCGATCGGGGCTACCGTCAACATGGACGGAACAGCGTTGTATGAGTGCGTCGCAACCATATTTATCGCGCAGGTTTACGGATTTGAGCTCTCTGTGGGTGCCCAGTTCATAGTCGTCATCACCGCCCTCCTGGCGTCCATAGGGGCTGCAAGCGTGCCTATGAGTGGGATGGTCATGATGTCTATCATTTTAAAGGCCGTGGGTCTTCCCTTAGAAGGAGTGGCCATTATCCTGGCTGTGGACAGAATATTGGATATGTTCAGGACAACGGTCAATGTCCTGAGCGATAGTTGTGGTGCTGTTGTCGTCGCCCGTCTAGAAGGGGAAGCACTGGAAGGGATGGGGGAAAGCCCTCAATAATAATACCAGATGGTTTTATAATCAGACACGTTCTCACCGATACTCTTGAGCTTTTGCAAATAGTCAAAGATAGAAACATCCGTGTAGACATAGGTATCGGCCAGAGCCAGTTTCTTCTCCCAGGGATGGAACTCATAAACCCTGCGGCCGTCAGGAAGAATGGATATGATGTCATGATTTTGAAGGGCACGCAGGTAATTTTTCCCTAAACCCGGAACATTGAACACAATTTCATCCGTTCTGACTGTGCCCGGCATGAGACGAGCTTCTTCTTTCTGTTCCTGGAGCAGTCTGGGGATCGGAACACGATAGTCGTCAGTCTCTTCTTTCCCTTTGGTGTTGAATGTGTAATAGGGTGTGACTCCGATCAAACGCAACCTGTTTCGTGCTACAGCGGCTTCGAATTTGCGTGAATTGAAGAAGGTATACACCAGCTGATTATAGACTTCCATCCCATAGCGCCGGAACTTTTGGACAGCTTCTACAGATTGAGACGTGATCTCATACGCATGTTCAAAATGAGAGACAATAAGGATCTCTCTTTTGCCGGGAATATGAAAATGGTTGATGTCCTTGACCAGAGCATCTGTGATCCGTTGGGGCAACGTTATCGGAGTCCGTGTACCCAATCTGATCCTCTGGATATGCTCCATCCGGGAAAGCTTAAAAAGCAGGTTTTCTATCCTTTCGTTGGATAAGATAAAAGGATCTCCCCCTGTGATGAGAACCTCTTTGATCTCTGGAGTGTCGGCTATCCAATCCAACGCTTTCTGAACTTTAGCTTTGGAAAGTATGGCAGCACGCGAATAGACGTTCTCAATCTCCCAGTTCCGCTGGCAGTACACACAGATCTGGGGGCAGGTCAACACGGGCTTGAGGATGACGATCTGAGGATAACGCCTGGTGATACCCTCTACGGGTGAGGTGTCCCGTTCCAGCATAAAATCCATTGATCTTTTTTTATCGGCCTTGAATTCCTTCAATTTATGGATGTAGTGAAGCGACGGGATCACTTGGGCACGGATACCCTCGTCTCTCCCCTGTCCTGGCTCATAATCCATCAATGACAGATAATAAGGAGTGATCCCGAATGGTATCTCGAATCTTTTGACTAACTTTACGGCCTCGTATTCTTCATCTGTGAGTTTAGCCAGGGTGCTCAACGTCCTTGCATCCCTGATGATATGACGGACCTGCCAGCGCCAATTGTCCCATTCAGAACCAGTGGCATCAAAATATCGGAGAATCCTCTGTTTGTTTTTGTACCGGCGCCGCTTAGCATCCTCATCGAGACCGCTGGGGTATCGCGTGCTGAATTTTTCCACAGTTCTAGCCATCCGGGAAAGATCAGCGGACCGGAGTTTCGCCGCTTTTACTCCTTGGTATTTAGCAAAGGCGGGTACACTTTCGGGATACACATCTGCATGGCCAGAGATGCCGCGAAAAAGATGATCCAACTCAGCAAAAAAACCAGGAGTGGGGAGAGCTACAGATCTTTTCCTTTTATCGTGGATCAAATCATCGATGTACTTTAATAAACTGAATTCCGCAAGCACTGCGCTACGCCGTGATATGATATTGCGAAAGACGAGAATGGCATCCCGCCTTAAGATCCATTTAAGGGAAGGAACGTCGGGATTTTCTTCAAAGGAATCGATCAGCATTGTTGTCAACAGCTCTATGATCTTTTTTCGTTTAGTCAGGAGAGGGTCCTTGGAGGTCAGGATCCTTTTTAAAGGAGGAACCATACCCAAGGTTTTTAAAAGTCTTTTCCTCGCTTTTTCTTCCATTTTTTATGGGCAAAAATCTATATTTCTGATCGCGATTGTTTCGAGTCTATTGGAAAAAGGCTTAATATTTGGATTTATTATAGCATCAAATGGGGACTAAAATAAAGTTTAAAACTGCAACTGGAAGTATTGAGGCAACCCAACGCAGTGAAATTGCTTGAAATGAGAGTTAGAAAATATCCCCCAGGTCTAAAAAAAGAAATTTGAGCAATACAGATCGATCAGAAAGTGAGCGAGGAGAGCCGTGCGCTCTTTTAGGCTCTTCAAGAGGATCCTCTCTTCAGGGGTGTGGTCACTGATGCCAACCGGGCCAAATCCATCCAGTGTGGGCACACCCATCGCACCGAAATAATTCCCATCCGATGTCCCTTTGCGATGTTCAGAAGAGAATTTTTGTCCCAGTTCCTCAGCGATCCCTTCTAATCGGGACAACAGCTTTTTGCTTTGCTGACTGGGGGGCATGGACGGCCGGCTGTTGAGGAGCTCGAAGGAGCAAGAACACAACGGATTAAAGCATTGGGAGACAATCTCCTGAATTTTTTCGAGCAGAATCGGACGATACTCTTCTTTTTCCCAACGCAGGTCAAAAAGGAATGAGGCCTTTCCGGGAATCGTGCCTGGCCCCAATCCGCCTTCTATACAGCCTACATTGACGCGGACTCCTGGGAAAGTATTGTTCAAGGATTCAAAAGCGATTACTTTGTGGGCGAGTTCCAAAAGGGCACTGGCCTTTTCCTCAGTCGAAGATCCCACGTGCCGCTCCTTGCCGAGGCATTCCACACGTCCACCTGCTTTGCCGTTGCGGGAGACTACGATTTCCCCGTTGGGTCCCCCGCACTCTGCCACAAGACACATTTGGGCATTTTTTCGCTCCTCTTCATAAATCTCTTGGGAGGTCACTGACCCATTTTCCTCGTCTCCCCCTAAAATCAGCGCCACATCCATGGATTCAAGGCCAACTGCTTGATCAATGGCCTTAAGCGCATACACCAAAACAGCTAGCCCCCCTTTCATATCAGCAGTCCCCGGACCGACCAGCCACTCCCCTTCTCTTCGGCAGGTTTGAAAGGGGTGATCCGGAGGAAACACAGTATCTGTGTGGCCGAGGAGATAGACAGCCTTGTTAGATTTCTTTGTTTTTAGAACATGGTGGTTTCCTGTTTCCTCTTGTTCAACGACTTTGTGAAGTGGGAACAAGGTTTCCAGCTTCGTCAGGACGAGTTCCGATACCTTATCAACGCCCCGTTTGTAAAACGTGTAAGAGTTCTGTTCGCAGAGGGAAATCAAAAAATCAAGCTGCTCTTCTTCCCACGCGTTGATCATCGCAGTGAGCTGCTCTTTCACGTCGAAAAACCTCATAGTATTCTCTGGAAAAGGATCTACAAGCCCTCGTCCTCATACTCGCAGACCTCTCCGGCCCAGGTCCGGAAGAGCAGCTTGCCGTTGCGGTTATGGTTGAGGAGGTAAGTAGGGGCCATCGGTGTCTTGCCCTTTCCCTCAGGTGCAGTGATGATAAACGTGGGAACCCCCAAACCCGATGAATAGCCCCTCAGGTTTTCCATAATATTTAAACCATCGCTTACAGGAGCGCGAAAGTGCTGGATCCCCTGCAGCTTCTTGCAGTTGAAGATATAGTAAGGCCGCACGCGTATCTTCAATAACTCGTGGACCAACTTTTTCATGACGTTTTTATCATTGTTGATCCCTTTGAGGAGCACAGATTGGTTGCCGACAATAACTCCTGCTTCTATCAGCATATCTACGGCTCGCTCGGATTCCGGATTGATCTCCAAAGGATGGTTGAATTGTGTGTTGATGTAGAGCGGTTTGTGCCGCTTAAAGATCCTACAGAGTTCGGGTGTCACTCTCTGCGGCAGGGTGGCCAGCATTCGAGTGCCGATCCTCTTGATCTCCACATGGGGAATTTCCTCCAACTCGGTGAGGACCCAGTCGATACTTTCATCCGACAGCACCAAGGCATCCCCTCCTGTGATGAGCACGTCACGGATCTCTGGAGAGTCTGCGATATAGGCCAACGCCGATTGGATATCCTCGCGAGGGTAGATCATGTCTTTGAAAGAAATATCTTTTTTCCTCAGGCAGTGACGGCAAAACATCGCACACATGTTGGTGACATTAATGATCAAGCGGTCAGGATAGAGGCGTGTGATGAGAGGAGCCGGAGAATTGTAGACCAGGGCATAGGGATCCTTCATTTCTTCCTCATCCAAGTATTCCGCGATCGTCGGTACGGATTGTTTGAAAATAGGGCAATTGCGGTCCTTCGGATCGATGAGACTTGCATAATAGGGCGAGACCTGCCATCTGTACTGCTTGGCTGTCTTCTCAATGCTTTTAACTTCTTCCTCAGTAAGATCGAGGATGCGTTTCAAAATAGCGGTGTTGCGGATAGCATTTTGATAATGCCACTTGTAGTTTGTCCAATCCTTGTTTGTGCCCCCGAGGACTTTTAAGACGCGCCGTCTTTGTTCTTGGATCCTGTCCCATTGGTTGAAACCCATTGGAATTTTATCCCGTACCTGAAGATAATCGGCGATCATCTCTGTGTATTTGCGGGCACGCTTACGGGCGATCTCCCTGTTTTTTTCGGGTACATACATGGGAGAACCCGGATCTTTCACGACTGACATACTCTCCTCCCTGAAATTGATGTGTTCAGAATATTCTATATTTTTGTCCTGAATATTTCATTGGCCAGAAGAGCTGTTCGCAGGACCAAAAAAATCAGGCTCTTCTCTGGCATAACGCTGGATAGCGATCTCTACGATTCGGTTGATGAGCTGATCATAAGAATAACCAGCCTTTCTGGCGGCCTTGACAAACGAAGAATCGGGATTGAGACTAGCCATGGAGTTCATTTCCAAAATAAACGGCTGATTGTATTGGTCTAATCGAAAGTCCACCCTGCCGAAGTCATAAATATTCAACACTTCAAAGGCCTGGACAGCCAGTTTTTGTAAATAGGCCGCGGTTTCCTTCGGCAGTTCTGCTGGACAGATCTTTTTTGCTTTTTTCCCAGGTATCTTTTTAAACTTGGTATCATGATCATACACAGCATTCCCGCCATCATTCAAAACCAGCTCCAACACCGGCAGAGCCTGAGGGGGATTGTTGCCCAGAAGACTGACGTTGATCTCTCGGCCCACGATAAACTCCTCAGCCAGGGCCGGTTGCTTGTATTCCTCGAGTATCTCTGTGACTGCCGCTTTGAGATCAAATTCATTTTGCACGATCTTCAGCCCAAAACTTGCTGCCTCTCCCCTGGGCTTGACGATGACTGGAAATTTCAGATATGGGGAATCCAATTCTGTTGACATAAACACATGATAATTGGGTGTCGGTATGTTCGAAGCCAAGAAGATCTGCTTGGCGATGACTTTATCTTGAGCAAGGGTATGACCCATCGGATTCGATCCAGTGTAGGGAATCCCAGCAAGCTCGAGAACGGCGGGGACATGTGTGTAGCGACACTTTCCCTGAACTCCCAGGGCCAGATTCAAAACGATACCGTTTGGCCGGCGTTTAGAAAGCTTAGGAAGGAATTTATTCAGTTTTGCGAGCAAAAAACGATCGGCATGAATGAGTTCCGCTGTGTGGCCGCCGGCTTCTAAGGCATGCACGACTTTCTGAATGGTCTCTTCGGGATACCACTCTTTGTTCTGCATACCGAAAACGTTTATGGTCCCTTTTCGGTCCTTATTGTAAACAACTGCAACATTCATTAATATCCCGTCTCCTTAAGACATAGCATAAAATCCAACTGATCGGGTCAAGCTCCAGTTTTTTCTTATATACCCATTGCCTTTGGCAAGTCAAGCTGGAGAGGGTTCTATGATAAAAATTGGGGTAGATTGACAACTCTGGGGGTTTTTGCTACAAAATAGTAAATGTATAAGTATATAATAAGAAAACTCTTTGGCACACAAACCGAAAGAGACATAAAAAAGCTCAAGCCGTATGTATCGGCGATAAACGAGCTGGAATCCTCCTTTCAATCCCTAGAAAATAGTCAAATCAAAGCAAAAACGGCTGAATTCCGTGAGAAACTCAGTCAAGGCGCGTCCTTGGACGACTTGCTCATCGAAGCCTTTGCTGCTGTCCGTGAAGTCTCCAAGCGGACGTTACACATGCGGCATTTCGATGTCCAGCTCATGGGAGGTGTGGTTCTTCACCAGGGCAAAATCGCTGAGATGAAGACGGGCGAGGGAAAAACCCTGGTCGCCACTCTTCCCGCATATCTGAACGCGTTGAGCGGAAAGGGTGTCCACATCGTCACTGTCAATGATTACCTGGCCAAAAGGGATACAGAGTGGATGGGTCCGATCTTCTCTTTTCTTGGATTAGACACGGGAACCATCCAGCACGATATGCCAGAATTCGAGAGACAGAGAGCTTACAACAGTGATATCACTTATGGCACCAACAACGAATTCGGTTTTGATTATCTTCGAGACAATATGAAGTTCCGTCTAGAGCAGCTTGTCCAAAAAGCGCACAATTATGCGATCGTGGATGAGGTGGACAGCATCCTTATCGATGAAGCCCGGACACCACTGATCATATCGGGTCCTACAGAGGAATCGACGGCCATTTACTATAAAGTGGACAACCTTGTCCGCCGACTCGGCAAGGAAAAACACTTCCAGGTCGATGAAAAAACAAGAACGGTGCACCTCACTGAAGAGGGTGTGGCCGAATCTGAAAAACAGCTTAAGGTCACAAACCTTTATGACCTCACTCACATGGATTTGATCCATGCCATCAATCAGTCGCTCAAGGCCCATCAACTCTTCAGGAAAGATGTGGATTATATGATCCAGGAAGGCAAGGTCATCATTGTCGATGAGTTTACGGGCCGGCTGATGCCAGGAAGACGCTACAGCGACGGCCTTCATCAAGCCTTAGAAGCCAAGGAGAAAGTCCGCATCGAAGAGGAGTACCAGACTCTGGCTTCAGTGACCTTCCAGAACTATTTCCGAATGTATGATAAGCTTTCCGGGATGACTGGGACAGCCGCTACCGAAGCAGCAGAATTCAATTCGATATACAAACTGGACGTTGTGGAGGTGCCAACAAACAGGCCTCTCGTCCGCCATGAATATGACGATGTCATCTATCGAACAGCCAGGGAAAAATGGAGTGCTGTAGCAGATGAGATCGTCGAAAACACCAAAAAAGGAAGGCCCGCTTTGGTTGGCACCATCTCCATCGAGAATTCGGAACATCTCAGCTCTCAACTGAGAAAAAGAGGGATCGACCATACAGTTCTGAATGCCAAGTACCACGAACAGGAGGCGAAGATAATCGCCCAAGCCGGAAGAATCAGTGCTGTAACCATTGCCACGAACATGGCTGGACGGGGTGTGGACATCCTGCTCGGTGGAAATCCCGAACACATGGCTAACGAAGCCATTCAAAAAAAGTACAGAGGCCGGGAGGAAGAGATCACCAAAGAAGCACTCCAGGCAGAAATTGAGGAATTCAAGAAAATCACAGATCCCGAACACAAAAAAGTGGTGGACTTGGGCGGTCTTCACATCATTGGCACAGAGAGGCATGAAGCCCGGCGGATCGACAACCAGTTGAGAGGAAGGGCTGGGCGGCAGGGAGACCCCGGGTCTTCCCGTTTTTATCTCTCCATGGAAGATGACCTGATGCGTATCTTCGGGAGCGAGCGGCTCGCAGGGCTCATGGGAAGGATCGGTATGGAAGAAGGCACGCCTATCGAACACAAAATGGTCAGCAAGGCCATTGAAAGAGCGCAAAAACAGGTCGAAGGACAGAATTTCTCCATCCGGAAACACCTGCTCGAGTACGACGACGTGATGAACAAACAGAGGGAATCGATCTATACGCTGCGGCGCGATATCCTTTACGGAAAAGACATGAAGGAGTTCATCCGAGAGTTGATCGCAACGCTGCTCGATTGGTTCATGGATACACACACCAACAAAGAGCAATCCCCAGACGATTGGGATGTGGAAGGCTTCCGGAAGGCCATCGGTGCACAGTTCGGTTTAGATATCGACGCCTTGAACATCGATTGGGATACCATAAACCATGTGGAGCTCAGAGAAAAGATCCTCAAGATCTTGTTGGATGCCTATGAGGACAAAGAAAAGATCCTGGGTATCGAACGGATGAGAGAGTTCGAGAGGGTCATCATGCTACAGATCATCGACACCCAGTGGAAAGACCACCTTCTGGGCATGGATTACTTGAAAGAAGGAATCGGCCTCCGCGGCTACGGGCAGAGAGATCCACTTGTGGAGTATAAAAAAGAAAGTTTTGATATGTACCAGGCTATGATGGACAGGGTCGAGGATGAAACGATTAGATATCTCTTCCTCTTGAGGCCGGTCGAAGAAGAAGAGCTTCCCGAAAGAAAAGAACAACCCATGTATTTTCAGCAGCCCCAGAACATCCCTGCACAGAGAGTAAAGCAGGCGCGATCCATGATCCCCAAGAAAAGGAAAAAGAAAAAACGAAAACGATAGGGAGGGAAGATGCTGGATGAAAAGTTAAAAGAAGGGCTAACATTCGACGATGTTCTAATCCTTCCAGCAAAAAGCGATGTGATCCCAGCCGAAGCGGTGGTCACGACTCGATTGAGCCGGAACATTTCCCTCAGCATTCCCATCATCAGTTCGGCGATGGACACGGTCACTGAATCCCGGATGGCCATCGCTCTTGCCCAGCAAGGCGGAATAGGAATCATCCACCGGAACATGAGTATCGACATCCAGGCTGAAGAAGTGGATAAAGTTAAAAGGCATGAGAGCGGGATGATCGTCGACCCGATCACGATGAAACCCCAAAATAAGATCTATGAAGCCAAAGAAGTGATGAAAAAGTTCGGCATTTCTGGTCTTCCTATCGTGGACGATAACAAAAAACTGGTGGGGATACTGACAAACAGGGATATCCGGTTTGAAACTCGCATGAATCTTTCGATCGACGAGGCGATGACTAAAGATCTTATCACCGTACCCCTGGGAACATCTTTGGAGGAAGCGGAAAAACTTTTTCACAAGCATAAGATCGAAAAGATCCTGATGGTGGATAAAGACAATCACTTGAAAGGATTGATCACATACAAGGACATTCTCAAGCGCATCCAGTACCCTGAAGCATCCAAAGACAACTATGGCAGGTTGAGAGTGGGAGCGGCTGTAGGTGTTGCGGAGGAAACTCTCGATAGGGCTAGAGCATTGATCAAAGCAAAAGCCGATGTGCTCATTGTAGACACTGCCCATGGCCATTCCCAAAGAGTTTTGGATACTGTCGCCATGCTTAAAAAGGAATTTCCCGAACAGGAACTCATCGCTGGGAACATCGGCACGGTCGAAGCGGCCAAGGAACTTGTGGAACTGGGTGTAGACGCTGTCAAGGTCGGGGTCGGCCCAGGTTCCATCTGTACCACGCGAGTGGTTTCGGGGTCTGGAATTCCCCAAATAACGGCCATCGCTGATGTGTATAAACTGACCCAAAAAGAAAATATCCCTCTCATCGCTGACGGAGGCATCAAATACTCCGGCGACATCACCAAAGCTATTGCTGCAGGAGCTGATACAGTGATGCTGGGTAACGTGTTGGCCGGAACGGATGAATCTCCGGGAGAGGTGATCATCTACCAAGGCCGCTCATACAAAACATACCGGGGCATGGGGTCGGTAGAAGCGATGCGGCAGGGGGGGCGAGACCGCTATTTCCAGGATACATTCCGCAGTGATGCCAAGCTGGTCCCGGAAGGGATTGAGGGAAGGATCCCTTATAAAGGCAGTGTCGCCCATATCATCCAGATGATGGTCGGAGGGCTCAAAGCTGGAATGGGATACGCAGGATGCAAGATGCTGAAAGATCTGCATCAGAGAGCAAAATTCATCAAGATATCTCAATCGGGAATTCGCGAAAGCCACGTCCATGATGTGATCATCACCAAAGAACCCCCAAATTATCGGTTAGACTGATAACAAGGTCTATCAAGCTTTTTCATCAGAATAACAGAGCACAACGCTTTCAGGCATTTATGTTTTAATGATTTTCTGCGCCCGCATGGCTGTATTCCAATTTTCCTGTCTGCACCAATAGTCCAAAATATCTGTAGCCAATGATAAATCATGAAGCAAAAAATCTCTGTTCCTGATGATTTTAATGAGGAAATCAGAGTCAAGATGTGGTAATATGAGCGTTTTAAGGAATATTGAGGAAGGAAAAGAAGCAAGCATAAACGCTTAGCGCCCCTGATTTTTCAATCTTTTTCAAATTCCATTTAATGACTTGATTTGAATCTTTATAAAGGGAAAGTGTACAAAATGGCAAACCCGAAAAACTCCCGGATGAATCCAGGCAAAATATTTTTTGTCCAGATCGGAATATTGTTCATTTTTTTAAATCCGTTCATCCTCCATAAAATTTACGCCCAGGACTCGGAAATTAAAAATTTCAGTTTGAAAGAGGCACAGGAATTTGCCGTCCTGCACAGCTACGACTCCAAAAAATCTCTGCTGGATGTGGAAGCCGCAAAGAAAAAATTGAAAGAGACACTGGCAGACGGTTTTCCCCAGGTCAATTCAAACATAAACTACCTCAACAATCTCGAACTGGCAACAGTGTTGATCCCAGATTTTTTCGGCGGGGACCCGAATAAGAAAATACCGGTCCAATTCGGCACACAGCACAACGCCTATTTCAGTGTCACAGTCGATCAGAAGATCTTTGACGTCAGCTACATCGTGGGTCTGAACACATCAAAAATTTATCGGCAGCTGGCTGATCAAGGTTATGAACGCACACAACTCGAGGTAAAGGAAACTGTGACGAACACCTATTTCCTGATATTGGTTTCCAAGGAAACCGATAGAATCATCCAGGCAAACATCGATAATTTGGAACAAACACTTTACGAGATCAGTGAAAGCTACAAAGAGGGGTTTGTGGAAAAAACAGACGTCGACGTGATCCAGATATCCGTTACAGCCCTGAAAAACAGTTTGCAAAACGTTCAGAAACAGACAGAGATCGCCTATAAACTCTTGAAATTCCAGATGGGGCTTGACCTGGAAAAAAATATTGAGATCACAGAGAATCTGGAAGATATCCTCAGACGAATCGATATCCAGGAAGCCATCTCAGCAGAATTCGATCTTAACCAGAATATTGATTATCAACTCCTCAACACTCAAGAAAAATTAGCAGAGATGGCTCACAAAAATGCAAAATCCAAATACTGGCCTTCGATTTCGGCCTTCTATACATTCCAACAGGCTGCTCAGAGAGATGTATTCAACTTTTTCAACTTCGAAAAAGACTGGTTTCGCAGCCAAGTCTTTGGCATCAACATCTACATCCCCATTTTTAAAAGCGGCGCACAAAAGGCTCGAGTTGCCCAAGCGGCCATAGTCCTTGAGCAAGCGCGGAACTCGAGAATCCAGGCATCTCAGGGAATTCTATTGGAAGATGCTCAGGCCAGGAACGCTCTCAGCGCAGCATATGAAAACTTTCTCAATGTGAAAAACAACATGGAATTGAGCAAAAGCGTGTATGACACAACTTTGATCAAATACAGAGAGGGGATTGCATCCAGTACGGATTTGACTCAAGCCAACGACAGGTATTTACTGTCACAGTCGAATTATATCCAGGCCATATCCACTCTCTTGAATGCAAAGAATAAACTGGATAGGATCAGGAACAATTACGAATAGGCGGAAACAAAGGACAAAAACCATGAAAAAAGTCACCCTAATAGCTATTTTGGGAGTTTTTGCACTGGCTGCCTGCAGCCCCCGAGACAAACAGTCCCAACTGCAGAGACTGGAGAGCCAGAGAGATGCACTCGATGCACAAATCGAACAGTTAAAATCCGAGATTGCCCAAAGCAGCAGCAGTCACACGCAAACGCAGGAAAAAATCACATATGTGGCTGTCAAACAGGTCAATCCCACAGTATTCCAACACTTTATCAAGGTGCAGGGCACGGTAGAATCAGACAATAACATCCTGATTCCTGCCCAAGCCTCTGGCATCGTCAAAAAGATCTATGTGGAGGATGGGGAGAGAGTCTCCCAGGGTCAATTGTTGGCAGAGCTGGACGGTGCGATTAACGAGAAAAATATCGCGGAAGTGGAGAATGCCTTGGATTTGGCCACAACCATCTTTGAGCGCCGAAAAAGGCTGTGGGATAAGAACATCGGAAGTGAGATCGAATTCTTGCAGGCTAGAAACAACATGGAGAATTTGGAGAAGAGACTCGAAACGCTCGACGAACAGTATCAACTGACAAAAATCACCTCACCTATAAGCGGGACCATTGACAATATTTTAATAAAGGAGGGGGAAATGGCCGCTGCGGGTCTTGGAGCCATCCGGATCGTTCAGCTGTCCCGATTGAAGATCACGGCATCCTTGTCAGAAAACAACATTTCTCGTGTCAAGAAGAACGAGCTTGTGCACGTGGAGATCCCTGTTCTCGGCCTCCATTTCGAGCATACCATAGCGTCTGTCTCACAGGTCATAGACCCTGACAACAGGACGTTCGACATCGAGATCGATGTGCCTCAAGAACAGAAAAATCTTAAGCCCAACATGTTGGCTGTCGTGACGATCACCGATTACACCAATCCTCATGCATTGACTGTCCCGCAAAATACGATTCAGAAAACCGGGACAGAGCAATTCTTGTTTATTGCTCAAGAGGAAAACGATGCATGGATCGGACGAAAGAAAGTCGTCAAGACGGGCGAATCATACGATAATCAGATCGAGATCACAGAAGGACTGAACGTGGGGGATTATGTCATCACTTTCGGATTCCAGAACCTATCGGATGGACAAAGAGTCTCCGTAGCGAGAAGTGATTAGGAATTCAATGAGCAAAAAGCTGTTAAGAGAAGGTTAACCATGAAATTCAAAGAATTCAAGCTCACCAACCTATGCGTGGAGAACAGGATGACCGTATATATATTCACCGTCATCCTGATCATCTTCGGAATCATGCAGTACAATTCCATCCCTAAAGAGGAATTCCCCGAGATCGTATTCCCCTATTTTATGATCAGCACTCTTCACCCCGGAACATCTCCATCCGATATAGAGAATCTCATCACACGTCCCATTGAAAAACATCTCAAAGGAATCAACGGCGTCAAACAGATCAGCAGCAACTCTATCCAAGACTTCTCTTCTATTTTTATCGAGTTCGAACTGTCAGCAGATGAAATGCAGGCCTACCTTGACGTCAAACAGGCCGTTGATGATGCCCGTACAGACCTGCCGACCGACCTGTTCCAGCAACCAGAAATCTCCCGGATCGATCTTTCAGAGATCCCGATCCTGTTCATCAATCTCTCCGGAGACCTGGGTCTTGTCCAGCTCAAGGAATATGCCGAAGATCTGCAGGAGGACATCGAGGCCCTGGAAGAAATCACGAGGGCTGACATCAGCGGGGCTTTAGATAGAGAGATCCAGGTCAATGTGGACCTCTACAAAGCACAAGCTGCAGGTCTTCCTTTCAATGCGATCGAGAATGCCATTGCCTTTGAAAACATAACTGTTTCAGCCGGCCAGATCGATAAGGCAGGATTAAAGCGAAACCTACGCATCGTGGGGGAATTCAAGGATATCAAAGAGATCAAGAATATTTTGATCAAAGAGAATATCTACCTGAAAGATATCGCTGAGGTCGAAGACGGATTCAAGGACAGAGAAAGTTATGCCCGGCTCAATTCTCAAGATGTTGTTTCCCTGAGTGTAATCAAAAAAAGTGGCAAAAACCTGATCATGGCTGTTGAAAAGATCCAATTGATCATCGATAATTTCGCAAAAACAGCGCCTGAAAGTTTGATCATCACTCTCTCAGGCGACAGGAGCAAAAGAACCAGAGACAGCGTGAATGACCTGATCAATACCATCATCCTGGGATTCATCGTCGTTGTGTTCATTTTGATGTTTTTTATGGGCGAGACCAATGCTGTGTTTGTCGGCGTGGCCATCCCTCTCTCCATGCTTATCGCGATCATATTTATCCCCTTGATCGATTTCACGCTCAACAGGGTGGTCCTGATGTCTTTTATCCTTGTCCTGGGAATTGTGGTGGACAATTCCATCGTGGTGGTCGAAAATATCTACAGGCATTTCACGACCACTCCTGACCTTCCTATTTTGCCCGCCACAAAAAGAGCTACGGGCGAAGTTGCACTCGCCGTGTTCACAGGCACTTTGACCACTATGGCTCCTTTTTTACCCTTAATATTCACTCCTGGGATTGCCGGGAAATTCATGTCATATCTCCCCATAACTATCATTATCACCCTCACAGCCTCGATGCTAGTGGCTTATATCATAAATCCGGTTTTTGCCGTTTCGTTCATGAAATACGAGAACCTTGCAGAGAACAACTCCAAAAAGAGGAAGCTCTCCAGGAAAAAACTCTTCACTCTAATGGGTCTATCGGCTTTGGCTGTATTGTTATACATTTCAGGTCATATGATCCTTGGAAATCTGATTGTCTTCGGTATCCTGATCTATTTGCTCACGAAGTATGTGCTGCATTTCCTCGTGGAGAAATTTCAATGCTGTGTGTTGCCGGTGTTTATGAATTCTTACAGAACAATCCTTAGATTTCTTTTGAAAGGGAGAAGGCCCTATCTGGTCCTGGTGGGAATAGTCCTTTTGTTTATATTCTCTTTTATCCTCTTGGGCATGAGGACGCCTAGAATTGTCTTTTTCCCCAGCGGTGACCCCAATAATCTTTATGTCTACATCACCATGCCGGAAGGAACCCACATCGATGTGACGAACGAAGTCTGTAAATTCGTCGAAGAAAAAGTCACCGAAATTATCGGCCGCGACAATCCTGATGTGGAATCCGTCGTGTCCAACGTAGCCGTTAATGCAGGCAGCGATATTTGGAGCCGGTTCACTCAGGACAAACAAGCAAAAGTCACCATTAATTTTGTCGAATACAAACTCCGGAAGGGGCCGAAATCCACGAAAGACTACCTGGATGAGCTGCGAACGGAGTTAAAAGGAATTCCTGGGGCACAGATTCGAGTCGACCGGGAAGCTATGGGGCCTTCGACCGGAATGCCGATAAACATTGAAATCAGCGGAGATGATATTGAAGAATTGATAATGATATCCTCCCGCTTCGAAGAATTCATCAAGTCCCTGGGTATTCAAGGAATCGAAGAATTCAAATCCAGTATGGAAGTCAACAAGCCAGAGATCATCCTGCATATTGACAGAGAAAAAGCCAACCAATTGGGAATCAACACAGCACAGATAGGCATGATGATCCGAACTGCCATATACGGCACCGAAGTCTCTAAATTCAAGGAAGGCGAGGACGAATATCCCATTCAGGTCAGGTTGGATAAAAAGTACAGGAGGGATATCGATGTCTTGCTCAGCCAGAAATTAAGGGTCTCCTCCAATGATGGGGGGCCTCCAGCCGAAATTCCTCTCTCTGCCGTAGCAGAGGTTTCCTATGTGTCCAGCTATGGAGGTATAACACGCATCGACAACAAACGTGTGATCACTCTTTCATCCAACGTATTGACCGGCTATAACGCCAACGAGATCATTAGACAGATAAACAGATCGCTTCCACGTTTAGAACTCCCGGAAGGATACAGCATCGCATTCACCGGAGAACAAAATTTTCAGAGAGAAGTGGGCAATTATTTCGTTAAAGCTCTGTTTATCGCCATGGCCTTGATCTTCCTCATCCTGGTCGGACAATTCAATTCCCTTGCAAAACCGATGATCATCATCACGCAGATATTTTTAAGTTTTACGGGTGTATTTTTGGGTTTTTCAATATTTGGGATCGACATCTCTGTCATGATGACAGGGATGGGAATCATCGCTGTGGCAGGGATTGTCGTTAAAAATGCGATCATCATCATCGACTATACTGATAAGCTCATGGTTGAAAGCGAAGATAAAATGGAGGCCGTCATCCGGGGAGGTGCAACACGTTTGACACCAGTGATTCTCACAGCCCTATCCACCATCCTCGGCCTTCTGCCTCTTGCCACCGGAGTGAACTTTAATTTCCAGACCCTATTCACAAAACTCGACCCTCAATTCTATCTCGGAGGGGACAATGCTGCTTTCTGGAACCCCCTGGCCTGGACCATTATTTTCGGCCTTGCCTTCGCCACAGTCCTGACCCTGATCGTTGTTCCTGCTATGTACACCATCATTTTCGTCAGACGTAAATCGAAAGCGTAAAATCAGAGTACAGAATCTTCCGGCATCAAGGACGGCACATCAAAATCGTGTTTTTTTAAGGCAAAAATGTGATAACCTTTCGGCACACATGAACGAAGGCAAGATATTTTCCGTCGGGCTGGACCTTATGTTCGGAGTGATGCATTTCTTCAGCGGTAAATTGGTCTTTTTTTGTGCTCGAAGTTCTGCCCTTTTTTTATTTTTTGTAGTCTACAAATACATGATCAGTTAGGAGGGTCCCGTGAAAAAATGGAAATGTTCGGTTTGCGGTTACATTTATGACGAAAGCAGAGACGGAGTCCCATTTGAGGACCTTTCTAAAGACTGGACATGCCCTCAATGCGGAGCGCCAAAATCTGCCTTTAGCGTGATCGGGAGTGAAGCGACCATATCCCAAGCCAAAACGACTGTCGCTGATAAGATCGTTGAACAGCTGGTTGCCTATGGGATTAAGAGGATTTTTGGAATTCCCGGCCACTCCAACCTGCCCCTGACGGATGCCATCCGGCGAAATCACTCGATCGAGCTCGTCCTGGCACGGCACGAGCAGGCTGCCGCCTTCATGGCATCCGCTCATGCCAAATTTACAGGGCAGCTCGGTGTGTGTATGTCCATTGCCGGTCCGGGCGCCACAAACCTCATCACTGGAGTGATTGATGCGGCCACAGACAGGGCACCTGTTCTAGCATTGTTGGGCCAGGTTCCGGAAATCTTTCTAGGCAGCGAATCCTTACAGGAGATCGCAGAGGTGGATATCTTCAAGGCATTCTGTGTCTATGCCGAATTGATCGGAAATCCAGGCCAAGCTCTCAAAGTTGTGAACCTCGCTGTCAAAAAAGCCTATGCCGCGCAAGGCCCAGCCGCACTGAGTCTTCCCACAGACATACTGGCAGAACCTCTGGACGATGAGATCTGGCCGCCGGAGAAACACCTTTTCCGACCAGATCTCTACCCTGGAGAATCTATCAAGAAAGCCGCCGAGGCCATCTCTCAAAGTAAACGACCGCTTCTTTTTGCGGGATGGGGCGCCAGACATTGCGGGACAGCTCTCCTCGACCTTGCCCGTCATATAGGCGCACCCATTGCCACGACTTCGCGCGCAAAAGGCCTTGTGCCGGAAACTGACGAATTCGTTCTTGGAGTATTGGGCTCGATAGGAAACCGTTTTGCACCAAAAATCGTGGCCAAATCGGACCTGATCATTATCATGGGGAGTGGATTCAGACAGCGCAATCTTGTTCCCGATATCGATGTCATACAGGTGGACATCGATGCTGCACGGGTTGGAAAGACATTTCCGGTAAAGGTCGGCATCGTTGGGGATGCCCTGAATGTCGTCCAGATGCTCAAAGAAACGGTATCGGCAAAAGAGATCGAAGCGGGATATTTGAACGAGATCAAAGCTGCGAAAGAGCAGTATTTAACAATCATCGAAGAGGATGCCCATAGCACACAAAAGCCCATACATCCTGGAGTAGTCATCCAAGCGCTGAAGAGACAGCTGGCGAAAAATTCGCTGATCTGTTCGGATGTGGGAGACCACACATACTGGTTCTACAAACGCTTCGTGTGTGAGGGCCATCAGACCCTCCTCTGTGCAAACATGGCCGGGATGGGTTTTGGAGTTCCTGCTGCTGTGGCCTGCCAACTCGCACAGCCCGAAAGACAAGTGATCGCAATCACTGGAGATGGAGGATTTGGCATGGCCGGAATGGAATTTACGACTGCAGTCTATAACAAGCTTCCCATCACAGTCATTGTCTTTAACGATGGTAAACTCAAAAACATCAAAAAAGAGCAGGAAGAATACGGCTATCCGGAATACAGAGTGGCCTTTCCAAACCCTGATTTTTCTCAGCTGGCCACATCAGCCGGGGGGTTGGGAGTCCGTGTGTCAGAACCTGAGAATCTCGACGACGCGATCCGTCAGGCATTGGACTCTGCTCTCCCAGCCCTTGTTGAAGTGATTGTCGACCCGAACACCTACATCCAATCCGTAAAACGCGCTTAGCTTCGTTAGCGAAAAGCTGTCACAACTCTTATAATCACAGATTTTCTTAATAAAACCGGATGAATTTGCAGTGAGGAATAGACTTGACCCAATCATGAACGCTTAATCCCTCTTTAACCGATTTGTTTGTTGCCGCTAGGTGATAATTTCCGGTTTGACAAATGATGCAACACACCTTAACCTTTAGTCCTTAAACATGTCAATGAGGACAAAAAAAACGGAGAAAAAATATGACATACTTCATGACCAAGTTGATTTTAGGCACTCTCTTTTTCCTCTCCGGATTGGCTGCTACGCTTACGATGATGACACTCATGGGGAAAGCCGAGAAACGAACAAACCCTGCAACTCTGAGAAAACTTCATAAATTTTTTGGGTTCATCTTTTTTCTCTTGCTCCTCGTCTTGGCCTCTATGGGTTTGAGACACTGGGCTTCTGTAGGTGATAACATCCCCACCCGGGCTGTATTGCACGCTGTATTGGCCTTGGCCCTAATTGTCGTGTTTTTGACGAAAGTCACTATTGTCCAATATTTCAAGCAGTTTCTGAAAATGGCCCCGACAATGGGACTGATAGTCTTCAGCCTTTCTTTTATCATCTTCGCTATATCAGGGGGATACTATGTTTTGAGAGGTCTCTATTCGTCACCTCCTGTAGAAATCACAAAAACCGGCACCGTGGCACAGACCCAAGTCTCCGTGGCAGAGGGGAAAAAAATATTTAATACGCTATGCCTGACATGCCATTCAGCCGATAGTGAGGAGAAAAAAATCGGCCCATCGTTAATGGGAGTGCTCAAAAAAGACTCCCTCCCATACTCATCAAAGCCAGCCACGAGGGAAAACATCAAACAACAACTCACTCGTCCGGCGCTCACTATGCCTGCGTTTAAAAATCTCACCGACAAAGAGCTCTGTCATCTTTTTGCTTATCTTGAAATCCTATAAAACCTGGAAAATTTATGATAAAAGCGCAAACATACAACTGTTCGGTCCACTGAAACCCGGTTTCCATTCCAAAATATTCGTTCGATGTGATGAAAGATATTGAGTTTTCCGATAAATGTGATAAAATGCAGGGCGACTGAAACGCTCAAAAAAGGTCATCTCAAAGTGTGAGGAGAGACAATGGAAAGACGAGAATTTTTTGAGAAAAGCGGCTGCGGAATTTTTGCCCTGATGCTCTCTCATTTCGGCTTCAAAGCCTACGCTAAAGGAATCGGCCAGGACAAGCCAAAAAGAATGGAAAAGCTCAGAGAGGCACTCCTGAAGATGGGGAAGACCGAAGATGAAGTCGAAGCCATGATGAAAGATCTGGAAGAAAAGCTAGCCCAGGTCAAAGCCATGTGTATCTGCAAAAGCTGTCCGACCCATGTCAAAGAGGAGACGGAGATTGGCTTCTGCCATGCTTTCGTCAGCAAGAGTAGTGTCATCACAGATGAGAAGGGCTGTAATTGCCCCCAGTGCCCTATTTATACGAAGATGGGACTCAAAAATGGCTATTACTGCACCCGTAAATCCGAGATGGAGCAAGAATACGCAAAAAAAATGAAAAAGGGATGATCGTCCACTTTGAATCTGCATGTCTTCTGATCTCAGCAAAAACTGATGTTTCTGCATTGTCAAAAAGGATTCTTCTTACGTCATTGGAGTTTTCAGATTGAATAAATGCAGACAAGGAAGTCCGTTATGAAGAAATATTGGCGCTGTCACGTCTGTAATGATATCCATTATGGGATCCGCCCTCCTGAAATCTGTCCAACCTGTGAGTTTAAAAACGCCTATGTGGAGATCTCATCGGCGGAAGCGAAAAAAATTCAGGCTGCCGAGACAGATATGGATAAGGTAAAATTCCGCCAGGCCATCGGAGAGTTTGCCAAAAGAAACGAATTCCAGGTCAATCCCAACACAGATAAAGTCAACATGCTCATCGATGGTGTGTTCAGCTGTGAAGAGAATCATGGGATGAAATACTGCCCATGCAGGCTCATCGCAAAGGATTTTGAGGAAGACCTAAAGCTTGTCTGCCCATGCAATTTTCTGATTCATGAGACCTACAAAGATAAGGAGGATGGAGAGTGCTGGTGCGGCCTTTTTATAAGGAGAAAAAAATGAGCAAACTGATCATGTTTCATGGAAGAGAATGCCCCCACTGTCAGGCTATGATGCCGCTGGTCGACAGGTTGGAGAATGAAGCGGGCATAAAAATCGACAAGAAAGAGATCTGGCATAACGAAAAGAACGCAGACCTGATGAGGTCCTTAAGGGATATCATCGAGCCCAAATGCGGCGGACAGCTGCGCACACCCACCTTCATGAACACTGAAACGAACGATATCATGTGCGGCGAAGTGCAGTATGGAAAACTCAAGGAATGGGCCACACGATAATTTCTAATCATTCTCTGCTCCTGTAATGGATTTTTGATCACGATCTATGGTATTCACATACGTGTTGCGTTTTATTTAATATAAAACGAATAGCTTTGAATTCTTTCTGAAGTAGAAGATGTTTACGTTTTGAGGATTTATGATCATTATAACTGGACCATGAAGAATAAGGGAATAAAGTGATAAAATCGTATGACCCAATAAAGGGAGAAATGTTTCAGATCCTGAACGAAAAAGGAGAAGTGAAGATCGAGCTGGAGCCAGAGCTCTCCCCAGATGTATTGAAGGAACTTTACACCCTCATGGTGACGACCCGAGTTGCGGACACAAAGGCACTCAAACTCCAAAGACAGGGCCGGATGGGAACATTCGCTCAGAGTTTAGGACACGAAGCCTGCCAGGTGGGATCAGCCTACGCTGTCGAGGCAAAGGATTGGACAGTCCCCTATTTCAGGGACTTAGGCACCTATGTGACGCTGGGTTTTCCTCTCAAGTATTGGTATCTCTACTGGATGGGCAATGAAGAAGGGATGCACATTCCCGAACAGTTTAACCTATTCACGATAGCTGTTCCTGTCGGCTCTCAACTCCCTCAAGCAGTAGGTTTGGGTCTAGCCGCGACCCTTAAAAAAGACAGAATTGCCGTTTTGAGCATGTTCAGTGATGGAGCGACCTCAGAAGGAGATTTTCACGAAGCCATGAATTTTGCCGGCGTCTTCAGGACCCCCAATGTCTTTCTCTGCTACAACAACCAATACGCTATCTCCACGCCCAGGTCAAAACAAACAGCAGCCAAGACGATTGCACAGAAAGCCTTTGCCTACGGCTTTGACGGTATTCTCGTGGATGGCAACGATGCCCTCGCGATGTATGTTGCCACAAAAGAAGCAATGGAGAGAGCAAGAAAAGGGGGTGGGCCCACTCTTATCGAAGCCTACACATACAGGAGAGCCGACCACACCACCTCTGATGATGCAGCCAAGTACAGGACAGAAGAAGAGGTGAAAGCCTGGGAAAAGAAAGACCCCATAGACCGTTTCAGAGTCTATCTGAAGACACTTGGTTTCTGGAATGAAAATTTTGAGCAGAGGGTACAAAAGGAGGCAGAACTGATGGCCGACGAAGCTGTAAAGGATGCCGAATCGACTCCCTCCCCTGCCATCGAAGAGCTCTTCCGCCACACCTACTCGGACATGCCCCAAAACTTGAAAGAACAGCTAGCTGAACTGAAATCTGTTTTGGGGAAGGACGGAAAATGAAGACCACGATGGTCCAAGCCCTCAACCAGGCCCTGGAACAGGAGATGCTCCGCGACAAAAGAGTTGTCGTTCTCGGTGAGGATGTGGGAGTGGACGGAGGCGTATTCCGCATAACTGATGGATTGCTCCAGAAATTTGGGACTAAAAGAGTCATCGACACACCGCTCGCCGAATCTGGGATCATCGGTGTCGCCATCGGGATGTCGGTTTACGGATTCCGACCTGTAGCCGAGATCCAGTTCATGGGTTTTGTATTCACTGCTTTCAACCAGATCATCTCTCATGTAGCCCGCCTCAGAAACCGGTCCCGGGGCAGATTCTCCGTGCCCATGGTGATCCGGATGCCCTATGGCGCCGGCGTTAAAGCTCTCGAGCATCACTCGGAGAGCACAGAAGCGCTGTTCTGCCATATTCCGGGTCTCAAAGTTGTTGTCCCTTCGAATCCTTATGATGCCAAAGGATTGCTCACTGCATCCATTAGATCCGAGGATCCGGTCCTTTTTCTGGAGCCGAAAAAACTATACCGAGCAGGACGGCAGGAAGTGCCCAAAAACGATTACGACCTCCCTCTGGGATCGGCAAAGATCGTCCGGGAGGGCGAAGGCCTTACGATCATCTGTTGGGGAGCGATGGTCCCGCAAGCCCAGACGGCAGCCGAGGCCGTGGAAAAAGAAGGAATTTTCCCTGAAATATTGGACCTGCGCACCCTCTCCCCCCTGGACCGTGAAACAATCATTCAGTCGGTCAAACATACGGGAAGGGCGCTCATCGTGCACGAAGCACCAAAAAAGTGCGGACTGGGCGCCGAAATATCCGCTCTGATCAATGAAAAAGCGCTGCTGAGCTTGGATGCCCCAGTTCTCCGCATCACCGGACAGGATATTGTTGTCCCACTCTCGAAAAGCGAAGACTATTATTACCCAAGCCCTGCACGAATCGTGTGGGGAATAAAGCAGACCATGGAGTTTTGAGATGGCTAAAGAATTCAGGTTTCCGGATGTGGGTGAAGGCATTACAGAGGGAGAGATCGTCAAATGGCGAGTGAAGGAAGGAGATGCGATCGAAGAAGATCAGACTCTGGCAGATATAGAGACAGACAAAGCCATCGTCGAAGTCCCCTCACCCTATACAGGGATTGTCCTCAAACGCAACTTCAAGGAAAAGGATATCGTGAAAGTGGGCGAAGTTCTGGTGGTCATCGGAGAAAAGGGCGAAACGATCGAAAAAAAGCCCGAACCTGGGCCAGCCAAAACGGATGAGGTCCAAAAATCCTCTGTTGGAGGGATCGTAGGTGAGATCATAGACAGCAAAGAAGAGATTCGAGAAGTCCTTGCGACGCCAAAGATGCGAAAGCTCGCATTGGAGCTTGGGGTGGACCTCAAAAGCGTTCGTGGAACTGGCCCACAGGGAAGAATCACAGAGGACGATGTGCGTGGAGCTGCGGAGAAAAAACCGCAAAAAGACACAAAGTCAACAGCTCTTAAGATGAAAACAAAATACGACTTCTATGGTTTTATCGAGAGAATTCCCCTGCGGGGTGTACGGAGGGCCACCGCAAAAAGGATGGCAGAGTCTGTGTCGAAAGCGGCTCATGTGACCCATTTTGATGAAGCCGATGTCACGGAACTGGCGAAGATCCGGCAAGAATTGAAGATTCGGGCAGAAGAGAAAAGCATAAAACTGACCTTCCTTCCCTTCATCGTCAGAGCTGTGGTTTCCGCCCTTAAACTCCACCCCATTATCAATGCCGTCCTCAACGACGAGGAAGAAGAGATCATTGTCAAGAAATACTACAACATCGGCATTGCTGTGGATATCCCCGATGGGTTGATCGTCCCGGTGATCAAACTGGCAGAGCACAAATCCCTATTCCAGCTGGCGGAAGAGATTCAAGAGCTGGCGGAAAAAGCAAAATCCAGGACACTTGATATGGCAGACCTTAAGGGTGGGACATTTTCCATTACCAATGTGGGTATGATCAGCGGAGAGTATGCCACGCCCATCATCAATTACCCTGAAGTCGCCATCCTCGCGACTTTAAGGATCGCTGATAGAGTTCGTGCTGAAGGAGGCAAAGCGAAGATAAAAAAGATCTTGCCTTTGTGTCTTTCCTTTGATCACAGAGTAGTCGACGGCGCCGAAGTCGCCCGGTTCATGAAAGACCTCATAAACCTCCTTGAAAATCCCAGCTTGCTCCTCCTCGAGTCCGAATCCCAGGAATAGGCTATTAACTCGTATGGGATACAAATGTATATTGTCGTAACTATATAACAGAAGTTTTTCTGTTCTGGTCGTCTACCAATATAATCCTGGGAACTAAAAAATCGGTTTCTTCTTCATCCAGACTGGCATAGGCAACGATGATCACTTTATCGCCGGGATGGACTTTTTTTGCCGCCGCTCCATTCACAATCACTTCCCCAGAATTTTTCTTTCCCTTGATTAAATACGTGGTGAATCTCTCGCCGTTCGTGATGTTGTAAACCTGGATCTGTTCATAAGGGATCAGGTTTGCCTCTCGCATCAAGGCCTCATCCAGGGTGAGGCTCCCATCGTAATCGACATTCGTATCGGTCACGGTCGCTCTGTGGATCTTGGATTTCAATACAATTCTTTTCATTATAACTCACTCCTCTTCGGATACCATCACATTATCGATAAGCCTGACTTTGCCGATGAATACAGCGAGCGCGATCAATGCCTCATTTTGTATTTCTTCGATAGGCTCCAAAGAGTCTGTGTCTACAATAGCAATATAATCGATGTTTGCCAAGGATTCTTCATCAATAATTCCTTTCATCCTCTCTATGAGTGTGGATGTTCGCCACTCTCCGGACCTGACTCTCCGTTCGGCCTCTTGAAGGCTTCGTGATAAACACAACGCCGCCTGTCTCTCCTCCCGGTTCAAATGGATATTCCTTGAGCTGAGGGCCAATCCGTCTTTTTCCCTCACTATCGGCATCACTTCGATCCGCACATCCAGGTTGAGGTCACCGACCATTCTTTTAAGGATGATCGCCTGCTGGGCATCTTTCTGTCCAAAAAAGGCAATATCCGGTTGAACGATGTTGAAAAGTTTCAGGACCACTGTGCAAACACCCCTAAAGTGCCCTGGCCTAGACCGGCCGCACAGCTTATCTTGAAGGTTCTCGACTTCAACGAAGGTCCTGTAACTTTGAGGGTACATCTCCGCTTCTTTCGGGAGGAACAGGAAGTCGACTCCCATCTCTTCCAAAAATTGCATGTCCCGTTTGATGTCCCTGGGATAATCCTTAAAATCCTCTTTAGGTCCAAACTGGGTGGGATTGACAAATACGCTGACGACTGTACAATCCGCTTTCTTGAGCGATGCCCGCACAAGACTCAGATGTCCTTCGTGCAAATACCCCATTGTCGGAACAAATCCCACGATGTTTCCCCGGGATTTATTCGCCCTCATGGCGAATTTTATTGTGTCAATCTTGCTGATGATCTTCATGGCATTTCACGATAAAAATAAAACCAAATCAGGGATCTTTTTTTTCCTGTTCAAGCAAAGACTCAAGGTTTTGGTCTGACTTGAAGTGATAGGAATGTTCGTCATCAGGAAAATGCCCCTCTTTGACATCCATGGCATAATCATTCACAGCCTGAGTTAGGGTCTCATGGAGGTGGACATATCTTTTGACAAACTTCGGGAGATACCCATTCATGAAACCCACAAGATCATGGAAGACCAGGATCTGGCCATCACAGAACGGGCCAGCGCCGATACCGATCGTCGGAATTTGGAGTTTTTCTGTCACGATTCGCGCCAGTTCCAAAGGAACACATTCCAAAATCACAGAAAATGCTCCCACTTTTTCGAGGTTCAGAGCATCGGTGATAATACGGCGTGCCTCATCCACAACCTTGCCCCTCACTTTGAAGCGCCCCAGATGATGAATGGATTGTGGAGTCAATCCCACATGGCCCATGACAGGAATCTCCGCTTCAACGAGTGTCTCGATCAAATGCAACCGTTTGGGTGACGCTCCTTCGATCTTCACCGCTTGAGCTCCTGCCTCTTTGAGAAAACGAGAGGCATTGGTGACGGTCTCGTCCTCAGTGAGGTGGAAGGAAAAATAAGGCATATCCCCCACCACCAGAGCTCTCTGTGTGCCGCGCACCACCGCTTTGGTGTGATGGATCATTTCTTCCATCGTTACAGGGATGGTATTCTCATAACCCAAAACCACCATTCCGAGCGAATCCCCGACGAGGATGACATCGATCCCAGCGCCATCGACAATCTTGGCAATGGGATAATCGTACGCAGTTAGGGCCGTGATCTTATCCCCGCTCTTTTTTCTTTCCAGTAATGTGGGGACCGTGATTCTTTGGATTTTTTTGGTTGTGGACATGTTTGATCCTTTCTCCCCATCCTGTCTCTATCACACCAGGATTGAGGTAAAGTCTTTTCCTGAATCATTCATAAGCTATTCCGAATGACTCCTTTTTATTCTTTCGAGGATTTGCTGAGTGGGACATAGTAGAGCGTGTCCTTTTTCATCTGCTCGATCTTTTCGATCAAATCCTCCACATCCTCATCCCGAGAGAGGTCCAGATCATCTGCTTTGACAACAAGAAGAGGCGAAGTTTGATAATTGAAGAAAAAATAATCATAGGCCTCACAAATATCCTCAAGATATTTTTCTGAAATATTCTTTTCTAAAGCACTTCCTGCTTTCTCGATCCTTCTCACGAGTGTGTTCGAGGAGATTTGGAGGAAAATGACTAAGTCCGGACGAGCGATCCTTTCAACAAACACATTATAAATCTTTTCATAGACGACAAGCTCATCGTCTGAAAGGGTTTGGTAAGCGTATATTTTGTCTTTCTCGAAAAGATAGTCGCAAATAATGCGCTCATCAAAAAGGCCCCTCTGTCTGAGTCCAACCTGCTGGTGGTATCTGTTCACGAGGAACACAAGCTGAGCAAGGAATGCAGCGCCCTCTTTTTCCTCATAAAAATCCTTTATGTACGGATTTTCGGTCCTATCCAGGACGATCCGGCCTCCTATCCTTTTTGCCAGGATATTGGTGAGTTGGGTTTTTCCAGCGCGCAATATGCCTTCTATGGCGATGTGCTTGCACAGAATCTCTTTCCTCTCCACCATATTTTCTTTCTACATTTAAATTTGGATGAACGAGTCCTTTAAAAATAACCAATAATCCCTCTGAAGTCAAACGAATTTCCACCCATGTTAGCATTCCCAAAGCCGTGATGAATATTATCTGAGCGTCCCGATCGCTGATTGCGAAAACGGACAGAGCGACTGTGGCTCTTTCTCGGTCCATTCGGGGAATGGATGCCACATTTTTATGGTGTAGGGACCGTTTCCCAAGCCGTTCATTCGGAGAACTAACCCTGAATAGGCCCGGTCCATTCAGAGAATGGCCCCCATCAAAAGAAGACAGCCTTATGTTTTTAACCTCGGTCACAGGAATGCATAGAAGAATTCATTCTTCAGAGCTTATTTCTGTTTTTGAGGTAAACGATGAGCTCCTCCACAAACGCCACGGGATCTGCGATGCCTTCCTCTTCCAGGAGTTCTCCCAAGGTCCCCCAGACAGGCTCACCGCACCGGATACATCGAACACCGTGTCGCGTCAAAAAGCCGATAGCTTCAGGATACTCTCCGGCAAGATCTTCAATCTGAACATCAAGACAAATCTTCCCCAACGCTCTCTCTCCATTCTAAGCCACGCCTAGATCTAACTTAACTTAAAAACAACGATCGCCATCTTATAAATTAAGCCTCTCTCACAGGAAAAGATTTGATTTTACGAAACAGCACAGTGAGGGCAATTCTGATTTTTCTCTACATCAACGATTTCATACGTGAGATTTTGGCTATCGTAGACCAAAAGACGGCCGAGAAGGGTCCCTTCAACGCCCATTAAGAACTTAAGCACCTCTGTCGCTTGGAAAATCCCTATTGTTCCTGGCAACACACCCGGAACAGGAATCTTCTCCGCTTTATGAGCATGTTGAGGCAGGAAACACGCAATGCAGGCCGTGTAGGGCGGATGGAAAAGACCAACAAATCCCTCCCATCCCTGGACAGCGCCGTAGACATAAGGCTTCTTCTCCTTAACTGATTGCTTGTTCAGGATAAAGCGCGATTCGTTGTTATCCAGCCCATCCACGATCAGGTCACAACCTCTTGTCAGCTCGTCCGCATTCTGGCTATCCAAAAATTTGGGGATTGTCTCGAATTCGACATTGGGATTGAACACGACAAGTCGTTTCTTCGCTTCTTCGACCTTCAGTTTACCGACAGAGGCCTGGCTGTAGAGGATTTGCCTGTTGAGATCCGTGTCTTGAACCCTGTCTCCATCGCAGAGGCGAAGTTTGCCAATTCCGGCAGCCGTAAGGTAGAGGGCTGAGGCCGAGCCAAGCCCACCAACGCCTACGATCAAAATCCTTGCTGATTTAAGCTTCTCCTGGTTCCAATTTCGGACATTGCTCTGTCTGGAGTAGCGCTTTTTTTCAGACTCTGAAAGGCCCATTGATCCTCTCTTTTAAAGCCAGCTCATCGCTCTGCGGTAGCAGAAACGGCTTAAAAGGAAAAAACTTCGTGTTTATCACGGACTATCCGCCTGAAACAGGGGGTTGGAGCGTTATGGTTTGGCCGTTCGAAGGAATGTAGTGCAACCCCTTCACTTTACCTGAAGTGTAAATAAAGGCAACAAGTCCAGGATTGATGCCGATATCCGCCAATATTTCCTTTATGGTTTTCCCCTGCTCTGTCTCTATGCGTCGGGTATAAAAATCGATGTCTGGCTTCAGCCTGTCCCGCAGCTCGCTTCCTGCTTTAAGAAAGATCACCATGTCTCAAACCCTTTCCTTTATGAATGGAACATTAAAACGCCTTCGGTTTGTATTTTTCACCGCGGACCGGAGGAATTCCCCCTGGCGTGGGTTTTCCAAGCAAACCGATCTTCTCCAGGTTGTCGCCAGCGAAGTCCAGCCCCAAATCTGTGAGGACTTCGCGTGTCGGGTTCCCATTTTTATCCCATCCGCGTGCCTCATAATATTCGTCCAGCATCTTTTCCACCTGCTCCAGAGTCACCCCTTTTCCTTTTCCGGGGCCACTGGGGATTTTATCCTCCCAGGATCGAGAAGGGGGATAGTCAAAAAGACGGCCGTTTTCCCTATTCCGCTCGAGGTAATGACAGCGTGTCAGGTTCCATATCATCTCTGATGTGCGCAGGCTTTCATCCACAGTTACCTCCCATCCAGTTATGTGATTGAGCGACTCAACGATCTCTTCCGGCGAAATATCCAGCTCTCCCCAGAATAGCCGGCAAATGCACCAGGTATCGAACAACGGACGAATATGCTGAAGGTAAACGACAATTTTCGCCCGGCCCTCGACCGACTCCCTCCCCTCCGCCATATCGACAGTGATCGTCCAAGAACGATTGTGATGGGCCCCGATGTCAGCTGTCATGTAAGAAAGCAGCATTCCGGGCGCCCAGCGGCCGTCGTAACCGGACATCTCCTGTCCCTTGACCTGCATAGCAAACTTTTCACTACCCTGCCCTATCTTTTCTGCAGCCCTCTTGCTGCCGCCTGCAAACCATTCGCCAATTCCGCGCTTGTGAGCGACCATATCAAGAAAGTGCTCGACATCATCCACCGAACCCCATTTGAGCGTAAACCCTTCGAGGTCCTCTTTGGTGATAAATTTCTTCTCAAAACACTCCATGGCAAATGCGGTAACTCCGCCACCGGACATCGAGTCCATCCCCAAATTATCCAGCATCCAGTTGATATATGCGACGTGATTGATATCCTTCATCCCGAGGTTGGAGCCGCAGGTGGCTCCCGTCTCATATTCTGGACCCTCAAGATGAACGACGGGTTTGCCTTCAATAACCGCTTTGGTGTACTTCCCACAGTTCATCCAGCATCCAAAGCAAGCCTTATGCGTGATAAGACACTGTTCAATAAGCTGGTCGCCGTCAATCTTCCCCACATCTTCATAATATGTTGTTTGAAAATTGTAAGCAGGAAGAACAGCATTGTCATTTGACCATCGAATAAAGAATGAAGTCCCATACTTCTGCCAGGGCTCCATATTCGGGTGTTCCTTCGTGCGCTGTATGATCCCTGTGACCTGTTTTTCAAGAGATTCAAGGTCATGGACGCGAATGGACCGGTTTCCCCGCACAGCTATGGCTTTCAGTTTCTTCGAGCCCATGACTGCTCCCTGGCCAGTCCTTCCTGCCTGACGGCCAAAATCATGTGTGATACAGGAAAAGAGCACTCCGTTTTCACCGGCAGGACCGATAGTCACAATCTCGAAATCCTCACCCAGATCTTTTTTGAGCTGTTCTTCACAATCGAGGGATCCAAATCCCCAGTATTGGGAAGCATCCCGCAATTCAACAGCGTCGTTATCCACATAAAGAAAAATAGGTTTAGGCGAAACTCCGGAGAAAATGATCATATCGTATCCTGCGAATTTGAGCATCGGTCCGAAATGGCCGCCCATATTAGAATCGCCGTGGCCGTTCGTCAGAGGTGAAATGGACCCGAATTCGGTCTTCGAACCGGCAGGGATGTAGCAGCCGCTCATTATGCCGACATTCACAATAAATATATTTTCCGGACCAAGCGGATCGGCGTTGCGGGGCACTTCGTCATACAGAATCTTCGCTATGACTCCCCGACCACCATGCCAACGACGAAAAAGTTCTTCATCAGTGGGGAAGCGGTGAATTTCACCAGTACTCAGGTTGATCCTTAAAGTCGTCCCGGCAAGTCCGTTATTCATATCACGCCTCCTTTTTCGCTGTAACAGGTTTTCTTTTCCATTCGACCAGGGCTTTCGTGTTGCAGATCCTGGTGCATTCCATACAAAAGTCACATTTGATCACATATCCAAGGTCCGGGTGCTGGCAGATGACGCCCACAGGACAGGCAACAACGCAGTCTCCGCAATTCGTGCACTTTTCCTGATCGACGATATAACCGCCAGCCTCATTCTGATAGACGGCATCCTCTGGGCAGACTTCAGCACATTTTCCACATTGAGTACAGACAAAAGGACGGAATTTGCCTGGATCGGGAAATTTCGCTTCGATCCTGAGCGCTGCTTTTTTCGGATTGATCTCGAAGAAGTGCTCGATAGCGCAGATCTGTAAGCAGAGCCTGCAGCCAGTGCAATTGTCTCTATTGACTTTTATCCTCATATTGCCTCCCTGATATTCACATCTATCAACTTAAAATCAACGATGCTCACCCAGACATAAATACAGCACTAAAGAAAGCGAGAACGCCAGCTGTCGTCAATGAAGCTGAAGTTTATTTTGAGCCAGCACAATAACTGTACCTAAGATCAAGCTTTTTCGGTTTTATTTTTCAAGCAAAAAAGGATATCGGTAATCCTTGGGGGGGTTGAGGTTCTCTTTTACTGTGCGAGTGCTCACCCATCTGAGGAGATTCAGGTATGACCCGGCTTTGTCGTTCGTTCCAGAACCTCTTGCGCCCCCAAAGGGCTGCTGGCCGACAACAGCTCCTGTGGGCTTGTCATTGATATAGAAGTTACCTGCTGCATGACGAAGGGTCCTGTAGGCTTCGATGATGGCTTTCCTATCAGTGGCGAATATCGAGCCAGTCAAACCGTAGGGCGAAGTGGCATCACACAGTTCAAGCGTCTCAGAGAACCGGTTTTCAGAATAGATGTATACAGTCAATACGGGACCGAAAATCTCTTCCTCCATCAATTTGTGTTTGGGGTCTGTCACTACAACAACTGTGGGATGGATAAAATAACCTTTTGAATCGTCGTATGTCCCCCCAAAAATGATCTCTGCCGTCTCTGAATTTTTTGCATACTCGATGTACTCGACAATGCTGTCATAAGCCGCTTTATCGATCACAGCGGCCATGAAGTTCGAAAAATCGAGGACATCCCCCATCTTGAGAGTCTGAAGTTCATCCAGAAGCCTATGTTTTACAGCAGGCCAGATGTCTGCAGGGATATACGCCCGGCTGGCCGCCGAACATTTCTGGCCTTGGTATTCGTAAGCTCCCCTGAGGAGGCCTGTTGCGACAGCATCGACATCCGCCGAAGAATGAACAAAAACGAAGTCTTTACCACCCGTCTCTCCAACGATGCGCGGATAAGACTTGTAATTCAGGATGGAGGAGCCGAT
The DNA here is from genome assembly GCA_964406575.1 of uncultured Eubacteriales bacterium. Taxonomy (GTDB): domain Bacteria; phylum Acidobacteriota; class Aminicenantia; order Aminicenantales; family Aminicenantaceae; genus WTAW01. Next base: position 64,011 of record CAYOSH010000004.1, read on the forward strand.
GGTCTTCCACATCGATTGGAACACGGCTGTGCTTCCTGTGAAGTGGATTCCGGCCAGATCGGATTTCTCCAAGACCGGGCCTCCCACGTAACGCCCTGGTCCGGGGATAAAATTGATCACGCCATCTGGAAGGCCCGCTTCCTTCCACAACTGCGTCAGGAAATAGGCAGAGTAGACAGAGGATGATGCCGGCTTCCAGAGGACAACATTCCCCATCATCGCAGGAGATGTGGGGAGATTTCCTGCTATAGACGTGAAATTGAAGGGCGTAACGGCAAAAACAAAGCCTTCAAGAGCGCGATACTCGACATAGTTCCATGTGGCCGGGGAAGAGTTTGGCTGCTCTTCATAAATTCGCTGCATGTAGTAGGGATTATACCGGTAAAAATCGATGAGCTCGCATGCGGCATCGATCTCTGCTTGATGAACTGTTTTTGACTGCCCCAGCATGGTCGAGGCATTCAGCACATCTCTGTATTTTGTGGCCAGCAACTCTGCAGCCCGAAGGAAAATAGCCGCTCGAGAGACCCAATCCATTTCGGACCAGTCCTTCCAGGCTTTTGTCGATTCATCGACGGCCAGGGCAATCTCATCAGGTCCAGCCTTGTGATAACGGCCCAAAATGTGATTGTGATCGTGGGGGCAGCGACAATCGGCAAAGTTGCCTGTTTTGACTTCTTTCCCTCCAATGATCAGAGGAATCTCAACCTCTTCACCTAGCATTTTGTTCAGAAGTGCCTTCAAAGATGCCTTCTCGGGAGAACGGGGTCCATAATTCAGCACAGGTTCATTCGAAGGACACGGGATCTTTATAACACCGTTCATGAGAAATTCTCCTTTATTATGATTTATCATTCATTATTATGGAAACAAGATCATGCCCCCGATTTGTGAACAACTCCGGTTGCGTTCTGGGTTGGGGCATAAGGGCATTTCCATTTATTTTTTGCCATCAAAAGGCAACAATTATACATCAATAAAAAAATTTCTTCATCCCTATCGTAGCTTTAAAATGGAAAACATAAAAACATCCCGGAAATTGAATGCGTTAATAGAGTTGATGTCTGCCTTCAAAGGTGTCTAAAGCCTATAGTCCAAGATCTTTGTCGATTCCCTGCATCGCTTCAAGACAGATAGAGATGAATTCATCAAGATCTATCCCGATTTCCCGGATCTGTTCGATGTCCTCTCTCTTGGCTCCGCGTGCAAAACTCTTTTCCTTGTAGCGCCTCTTCACAAATCCCAGATCGACCTCCTGGAGTTTTTTGCTCGGATGCATCAGTGTTGCGGCGATAATCAGGCCTGTGAGAGGGTCGATGGAGAAAATGGCATAATCCATTTTTGTCTGGCAGGGCACTATGGCCGCATGAGCCATGATCGCCTGGATGATATCCGGCTCTATGCCAACCTCTTCCAATATCTTGACTGTTTCTGTAGTGTGGAGTCCGGGGCTTTTTTCGGTGATCTCGTAATCGAGGTCATGAAGGATCCCGGCCAATCCCCACTTGTTCACATCCTCACCCATCCTCTCAGCCAGAGCCTTCATACAGGCCTCCACCGCTAAGGAATGTTTCACAAGATTCTTGTTCTTGAGATGTTGTTTGACAAGAGTTAATGCTTCGGACCGATCCATGTTAAAGCTCCTTCCATGAACAATAATTCTCTGATCTGCTCCGCATCTATTGATCGGGACTCACTGCGGAACGTCACAGATCTACTGAAATTTTTATTGACTTGGGTGTCGGTTTTTTTTGTGATCGTGTAAACGACACTCGATTGGACTTTCTCCACTCCATCATCAGCGTTCACAGAGAGTGCGTAAATCCCCTCCATTTCGGGGATCCATGTCCAACTGCTCTCTTCAGAATATTCCTGTACGGTTTTTCGCCCTGTAGGAATAAAAATCAGCGTCTGGAAATAAAAGGTAAATTTATAAATACGGTGGAGACTAAACTCGAACTTAGGAGCGGACATGCCTCTGGCATTGGCCGTGACGATGATCTCTTCCCCCACACGTTGGGGCGAATCCTTTGACAGAGCCAGGACCACAGCAGCATTCTCTTTTTCGATCAAAAAAGGTATCTCTGTTTCAGCCTCTTCCTTTTCGTCACTCACCCTGACGCCGATACTGTAGATTCCATCTTTTTCTGGAAACCACTCCCAAGTATTCTCTTCAGACTTTTCCTGGACAATTCTTCTTTCTTCCTCTTTTTTGAGCAAAACGAAGAAATTGGGATTCAACAGCAGTTTGACCATCGGACAGAGAGAGAATTCATAGACCGGCAAGTAAAATCCTGAGGGCGCGGCAGTGACCACGATCTCTTCGTTGATCTTCTGAGGCGAGCTCTTTGAAGTCGATAAATCAACGGCGACTTTTTTCTGGAAGCTCAACAACGTGCCCTTGTCCGTTTCCGGATCATAATGGTTAACCAACATATGAGGATCACACCACATTGGATTTGACCGCATCTCTTGCGCACCCTGAAACTCCCCCACCTTTTCTCCGGTTTTCAAATCGAAACCCATGAGGAGAGAGGAAAGTGATGTAACGACGATCTTATCTCCGACAATCATAAGATGATAATAGGCACGCGAGGGAATCACGCTCCACCACAGAATTTCCCCGCCTTTTTTGTTCAAACAGTATAAAACATTGTCCATACACGCAAAAAACCCTCTTTTATCGGCAAAAACCGGAGGTACGAGGAGCTCTCCCCCCGTTCTTATCTTCCATTTCTTTCTCTGTTTTTTCAGGTTAATACATATAATCTCACTGTTCCCTGAGCCGAGATAGACAAAGTCGCCATCCACGGCTAGAGTTGCGCCGATTTTACCTCCGACAGCTAACTTCCAGATCAAATTCCCTTGAGGACTTAAGATATAGAGATTTTGGTCATCACTTCCAAAAACAATTTTCCCATCGGCGATCACAGGATTCGAGCGGATGGCAGACTCAGCTTTGAATGTCCAACTCCTATCGCCCTTGATGATATCGATCGCGATGAACCAGCCCGAATCCGTTCCCAGACACACGTCATCTCCAAATTCTGTGATTTGACTCGTAATGACATCTCCGACCTCTCGTTCCCAGAGTGTTTCACCTCCCTTGTCGAGGCAGAAAAGAGTGTTGTCCTGACCCAGCACATAGATATTTTCCTCTCCAAGGAACGGCGGAGTCAAGAGTGTTCCCGCTAGTTTGACTTGCCAAAGTATGTTTTGGCTAGATCCTTCGATACAGTACAATATGCCCGCCCGGGTAGAAATGTAAACGTGGTCTCCTCTTTTTTTCATGGGATTGTTGATTTCGCCCTTGTATTCGATCTGATTGGCTTCCTCTATAGGAAAAATGAGGCCGCTGGGATAGGGCGGTACCTTTTTTCGAAAAAGGGAACAGGACCACAACACAACAAAAAGAGCACAAAGAACGGCCAATTTTTTCATCTATCAGGAGAAAGCGTATGATATCATTTTTATTCCCCTATACTCAATGGGGGAGCCAATATTGGAAATATCTTCATCTTCATGATGTTGAGTATTCATGTCTTATGGATTCAGATATATTGACCTTGGTCTGCGGTGTCTTTACATAGAAAAATGAAGCTGTTATCATTCGGAAGAGACGAGGCATGATCAACTATATATTGCTTTACAAAATCCGGAAAAAAGTCAAAAAAATCATTAAAGATAAAATCGAGGATGAAGAATTGGCTACTACAGAGAAATCATGCGTGGGATGTGTGGCCGATGAGATCAGCTGGGAGATCTACTATTTGCTCAAAGACCAAAATAAATAGCTTTACGTGTTTTTCGCCGCCTTTATTCTTCCTTAGAAAATTTCTATATTAGATCTTTGGTTTTGTTTTTGAATTATCCTTCGATCTTTTGTTCCTTGCCGCTGTTTTGAGCTGGTCCCACCAGTCGATTCTTTTCTTGATCTCTTTCTCCAAGCCAAGATTCCCGGGCTCATAGTATTTCCGTCCCCTCAATCTCTCAGGGAATGTTTCCATATCCGTGGTTGAATAGGCGTAGTTGTGGGCGTACATATAATCCTTTCCGTATCCAATATCTTTCATCAATGATGTCACAGGATTCCTCAAATGGAGGGGGACAGGCTCATAAGGGCTGGCCTCCACGTCTTTTTGTGCTTTCTTGAAGGCTGAATAAGCTCTGTTGCTCTTAGGTGCTGATGCTAGATAGATCACCGCCTCGGCGAGTGCCAGATCCCCCTCCGGTGAACCGATAAAATCGTACGCCTCTCTTGCATCCAATGCGATAGAGAGGGCTTGGGGGTCTGCCAGTCCGATATCCTCCGAAGCGAACCTGATCAACCTCCTGACGATATAAAGAGGGTCTTCACCGGCAGTCAACATTCTGGCGAGCCAGTAGAGGGAGGCATCCACATCGCTGTTCCTGAGGCTCTTGTGAAGGGCAGAGATGAGGTTGAAATGCTCCTCCCCTTTTTTGTCATAGAGGAGTATGCGTTTCTGTAAGGCTTCCTTCACTTCTGTTTTTGAAATCCGGCTTTCTTTGGCTAAATACGCAGATATCTCCAGCGTATTCAGTGCTCGTCTGGCGTCCCCGTTGGCATAATCGATGATCATCTTCAAGGCAGTTTTTTCGATCTTCAGGCTCAGTGCTCCCAATCCTCGGTCTTTATCCGAAATCGCCTCCTGAATGATCTTGATGAGTGTCTCTTCCGATAAAGGATTCAGGACGAGAACTCGAGTCCTAGAGAGAAGAGGAGCAATAACCTCGAAGGAGGGATTTTCTGTGGTGGATCCAAAAAGTATGATATCACCTCTTTCCACATATGGAAGGAAGGCCGCCTGCTGGGCCTTGTTGAACCTGTGGATCTCATCGATAAAAAGAACTGTGGGCTGGCCATAGAGATTCCTATGGCTTTCCGCCTGGGCCATGACTGTTTTTACATCTTTGATTCCAGAGAGAACAGCGCTGAAAAACAAACAGGGGAAATTGAAGGCATTCGCAAGGATGTAACCCAGAGTTGTTTTCCCCGAACCGGGCGGGCCCCAGAAAATGATCGATACCAGTTGATCGGATTTGATAAGCTGGGAGAGGATCTTTCCCTCACCGATCAAATGTTCCTGCCCATAGAACTGGCTCAGATTTCCAGGCCGCATCCTCTCAGCGAGTGGAGTATGAGTCTTTTCCCCAGTCTTCATGTTTGTATTCATCCGAATTATACCAGATTCTCTTCTTTATTTCCGTACCGATGAAGAGAGTATCTGCGTCCGTGCCCATGGTCTGGGGGCTTCAGCTAGGACAGATTGGGCTCACTCAAGGGATTTCATCGATCAACAATCCCAATCATAGAACTGAAGATGCACTCAATTGCAACTTGACGGCGAAAGGTTACCGTGCTAATGTAATGATTGATTTTACAGAGAGTTCCATCATGAACGGGTTTCAAAACAAAGGTTGTCCTGTTCATACCTTGATGCTGCGTTGGAAAGATTGCGGATGAAAAGCAAGACAGAATCTGATAAGTTTGCCTACAAATTGGACGATGTGGCCCGCATTGCTCATCTGGACAAAAAAACCATCGAGTCTTGGGAGAAAGATTTCTACTTTATACAATCCGGCCAGACCCGTTCCGGACATAAGATCTTCAGAAAAAAAGACTTATCGATCATCCTCAGGCTCAAAGAACTCCTGGAGAACGAAGGACTCACTCTAGCCGGAGCCAAAAGACAGCTCGAAGAAGAATTAGGGATCAAGAAAACAACAGCTATCCATCCCGATCGGATGAAAAAAGTCCTCTATAATGTTCGTGAACGGCTGAGGGATATTGCGTCCACCCTAGACGAATAACCTCACCCTACAAAATTCAAATTCTTCCCTTTCGATCTCATTTATTTAAAAATGAAGACACTTTTGTTATAATAGACAGCCTTTAAGTCGGGACGTGGCGCAGCCTGGTAGCGCACACGCTTGGGGTGCGTGGGGTCGGCGGTTCAAATCCGCCCGTCCCGATTCTCTCCAATCATTAATAATCCAAAGAGGAGGAAAGTGTGGAAGAATTACTGGGGAGAACAATAAAACTCACAGGGCTCGTCAGTTATCAGAAAGGTTCTGTGATCAGCCGAGAGATTATTGCAAAAAAAACTGGAACCGTGACACTTTTTGCTTTCGATGAGGGCCAAGGCCTATCCGAACATACAGCTCCATTTGACGCAACTGTCCTCTGCTTGGAAGGAGAGGTCGATGTCACCATATCCGGGAGATCGATTCGCGTTAGAAAAGATGAAATGATCATCATGCCTGCTCATCAACCGCATTCCCTCAAAGCCAGATCGAAATTTAAGATGCTGCTCATCATGATCAGGGCTTAATCCAAGCTCTTCATTAAAAAGCTTAACAACATTCAAATCAAAAAGGAACGTCCTATTGAGTAAAAACCGCTTGATTCACGAGAAGAGCCCTTATTTGCTCCAGCATGCCTCGAACCCTGTGGATTGGTATCCCTGGGGAGAAGAAGCTTTTAAGAGAGCGGAAAAGGAGGATCGCCCCATCTTTCTCTCGATAGGATACTCCACGTGTCATTGGTGTCATGTTATGGAAAAGGAATCTTTCGAGGATGGAGAGGTGTCTAAGCTGATGAACAAATTCTTCGTCTCTATCAAAGTAGACCGTGAAGAACGACCGGACATCGACAACGTGTACATGAAAATTTGCCAGATGATCACAGGCAGAGGGGGATGGCCTTTGACCATCATTATGACACCTGATAAAAAGCCTTTTTTTGCAGGCACATATCTGCCCAAACAGAGCCGGTTCAACCAAGTCGGGATGATGGATCTTGTTCCGCGTATCGGAGAGCTATGGGCCAAACAGAGGCGTGATTTGCTGGCATCAGCGGAAAAGGTCACTCTTGCACTCAGCCAGCAATCTTTTACCTCCAGCGGACACAACCTGGATGAGTCGACCTTGAATTTAGCCTTTCAACATTTGGTTCAAAGCTTCGACGCCCATTATGGGGGATTCAGTCAAGCTCCCAAATTTCCCACACCCCACAACATCGCATTCTTGCTCCGCTTCTGGAAGCGCACCGGGAATGAGTCCGCACTTCATATGGTTGAGAAAACCCTCCAGGCCATGAGGTGGGGAGGGATTTTTGACCACCTCGGTTACGGATTTCACCGATACTCGACGGATGCACGATGGCTCCTCCCCCACTTTGAAAAGATGCTTTACGATCAAGCACTCTTGGCAATGGCCTACACCGAAACATACCAAGCGACACAAAAGGATCTTTATAAGGAAACATCCGAAGAGATCCTCACCTATGTCCTGAGCGACATGAAATCTCCGGAAGGCGCTTTCTACTCTGCTGAAGATGCTGATAGTGAAGGTCAAGAGGGGAAATTTTACACGTGGCAATGGAGAGAACTGCAGAGATATCTCACTAAAGAGCAATTCAAGTGCGCAGCCACCGTGTTCAACCTTCGAGAGGATGGGAATTTTTCCGAAGAAGTGACCGGTAAAAAGACCGGAGTGAATATTCTCCATATGACGAGCTCAATGGCAGACTCAGCGGAAAAACTGAAGATGAGCGTAAAAGATTTACAGACCGGATTGGAGGACATCAGGAAAACATTGTTGGAACAGAGAGAAAAGCGGGAACGTCCCCTCAGAGACGATAAAATACTGACAGACTGGAACGGCCTGATGATCGCGGCTCTTGCTTCGGCGGCGCAGGCCTTCGGCGCCCAGAAATACACAGAGGCTGCAGAAAAGGCTTCCGATTTTGTATTCCGTCATCTCAGACAAAAAGATGGCTGCCTCTTGCATCGATACAGGAAGGGAGAATCGGGGATCAGCGCTTATGCCGATGATTATGCGTTTATGATCTCTGGACAGATCGAACTCTACAGAGCATCATTCGATGAGAAACACTTGAAGAGAGCACTGGATCTGAACGATTATTTTACCAGACATTTTTGGGACGAAAAAAAGGGGGCTTTTTTCTTCACTCCTGACACCAGCGACACTCTTTTTATCCGGCAGAAAGAGAGCACAGACGGGGCGATCCCTTCGAGCAACTCTGTGGCTATGATGAACTTGCTTCGTCTCAGCAGGATGACAGGGCGCTTAGAATTTGAGGACAAAGCGGCTCGAATATCCGATTGTATTTCAGGGAATGTCTCGTTGCATCCATCGGCATACACCCAGATGCTGTGTGCGATCGATTTTGCTCTCGGACCGTCTCATGAAATCGTCATCGCCGGACAACCAGGAGCTGAAGATACTCAACGATTGATCAGGACACTCCGGGAGAAATTCATCCCCAATGCGGTCACTCTCTTTGTGCCAGCGGATAGGGATAATCCAGAGATTTACAGGCTGGCTCCCTTCGCATCGCAACACCCTCGCGCCAAGGAAAAAGCCACAGCTTATGTCTGTTCTCACTTCACCTGCAAGCAGTCCACATCTGACCCTGCTCTTATGCTTGAATACTTAGGCTTCAAATCCAAGATCTGAGTTTCATGATGGAAACACGATCAGGCTATTGCCATATCAAGAGTCCCCGCTGAATCGCTCACAAAGATTCGGAGAGGCTTAAGAGAGGAATAAATGTATTCCATTATCACTGATGGAGTGCTAAAATGCATTTTCACGATTTTGGAGAGGCTTTCGATAGACCAACATAATAATGACGCCCCATAAACCCCTGATACTCCTGACTAACGATGACGGCTTCTTTTCCGAAGGATTGGAGAGCCTTGCAGCGTCTCTGCAAGACCTGGCTCAGACTTTTATTGTTGCTCCCGACAGAGAGAGGAGTGCCACCTCGCTTGCGCTGAGCCTCCACCGGCCATTAAGAATAAAAAAAATTCGAAAGAATATTTACGCTATAGATGGAACGCCAGCAGATTGTGTGTACATGGCTGTCCAAAAATTGCTGCCGTACAAACCTGATCTGCTGATCTCCGGTCCCAATCCCGGCCCAAACCTCGGGCAACAAGATACTTCCTATTCAGGAACGGTTGCTGGAGCACTCCAGGGAACTTTTTTACAGATCCCCAGTGTAGCCATCTCATTCCTCCATGATGCAGAGAGAAATTTTCACACCCAACACGCAGTCAAAGTCTCCCTGGTTTTGGTCAAAAGAATCCTCCAAAACCCTCCCGAGGACGGCATTACACTAAACATCAACATTCCCCCTCCTCCTATCAAGGGAATCAAGGTCGTCAAGCTCGGACAGAAGAGATACAACCCCGAAATCATCGAAAAAAAGGATCCGAGAAATCGCACCTACTACTGGATAGGAACAGGACAGCCCAAAGCCATCGGAGATCAGGATAGTGATGTCATGGTTATCAAAAAAGGTTATGTCACCATAACTCCACTTCACAAAGATATGACAGATTACTCGACAATCGAGAAAAAAGACTTCCAGGATATTTATGATTCAATACAAGATGAAATTTCTTAGGCTAGCTACCCGATTAAAAAAGCAAGGTCAAAACGCTGACCACAATTCCTGCAATTGTCACACCTAAAAGGATAGCAGGAAAAGCATAACGAGATTTGATGTCAAATATTACAGCTGCAACAGAGCCCGTCCAAGCTCCCGTGACAGGCAAAGGAATTGCCACAAACAATGTCAGACCAATCGCACCCAATTTCATCACTTTTTTGCTTCTCTTGTATGTTCGTGCATAAAACCAAGAAAAAAAATTATTAAATATTTTTATGCGAGACAAAGCTCGTCTTATGGGCTCTATAAAGTAGATTATCGGAAGAATAGGAATCATATTCCCGAGCCAAGATATGATAAAAGCTTTTACTATTGGCATCTTAAAATGCAGAACGGCCAGGGGAATAGCCCCTCTCAGCTCAAAAATCGGGGTCATGCTGACTAAAAAGGTTATAAGTTCCTTATTTAATTGAAGACTCTTCAAGAATTCAACAAAATCATTTAGCATAGCACTTACTATATTGAATAAAAAAATATTGTCAATGTTTGGGCAGATTATGTAAAACCGTAAAGATGAGGAATATCTTCCAGGAATAAAATGGTATACTAACATGATATATTGCCATTGAAGACCGGAAAATGAACATTGAGGAAAAATTGGTTTGTCTCGACCGTGCGTTAAAAAACCTTTTAGAAAATGAACAAAGCTGTAGACTATGCCCCAGAGAATGTGGTGTTAACAGAGAAAAAGGAGAACGAGGATTTTGTAAAACCGGTATCCAGGCTTCCTTATCCCATGCTCTGCTCCATTACGGCGAAGAACCTGTTCTGAGCGGTATTGCCAACTGTCGCGATAAAAGTGCTTCAGGGCAAGCATGCGGATCCGGAACTGTCTTTTTTTCAGGTTGTCACCTCAAGTGCGTATTCTGTCAGAACTATCAGCTGAGCTGGGAGCACAGAGGAGAGTGCGTGTCTGAGGAAGATCTCGCCCAAATGATGTTGCGGCTTCAAGCGAACGGTGCTCTCAATATCAACTTGGTCTCTCCCACTCATTTGATCCTGCCAATCCTCAAAGCTCTCAGGATTGCTATCCGCAGAGGTCTTGACTTACCGGTCGTCTACAACTCGAATGGCTACGAAAAAGCCGACATCCTCAGAAATCTAGAGGGGATCGTTGATATTTATCTGCCGGATATCAAGTTTTTTTCCGACGATCTTGCAAAACACCTTTCGGGTGTCTCTGATTATTTCTTTTTTGCACACACCGCTGTTTGCGAGATGTACATGCAAAAACCAGCTCTGATTCTAGATAAGAGGGGAACAGCGAAGGAGGGACTTATCATCCGGCATTTGATCCTTCCTGACCAAACCGAGGATTCCCTGCACATACTGGATTGGATCGCCCATAATCTTTCTACCTCCATATGCCTGAGTCTCATGAGCCAGTATCAGCCCTGTTTCAAAGCTCCCCCTGAGTTCCAAAAACCGATCTCGTCCGAAGAATTTTTCATGGTACTGGATAGAGCTCAAAACCTCGGATTCCAGAGGATCTTCTCCCAGGCCGAACTGTTCACGTCCGAGGAGCCATTGACCCCAGATTTTAGCCGTAAAAAACCTTTCCACTGGAAAGGCTAAAATCCTGTAATACACATAGATTATTCACAGGTTCAGTTATTATTTTTCCAAGCATGAAAGAGGTGCTTAAATGAAACGAATTGGGTTTGTAGTTTTGTTCCTTGTTTTTCTGACTCCGGCCTTCGCCGATCAAAAAAGACCTTCTGTGAATATCGAAGACCTCACCTGGATAGAGGCGGAAAAGGTTTTAAAGACTTACGACGTGGTTCTCATTGCACTCGGTGCGAGGTCAAAAGAGCATGGCCCCCACCTCCTTTTGAAAAACGATTTCCTCATGGCTGAATACCTCAAAAACCGGGTCATTCAAGAAGTTCCTGTGGTCGTTCTCCCCACCCTTCAGTATGGCTATTATCCCGCTTTCCTCGAATACCCTGGCTCGGTCTCACTGAGTGCAGAGACATTTAAAAACGTTGTCGTTGAAATCTGTATGTCGATGAGCGGATACGGCATTCGGAAGTTTTATATACTCAACACAGGTGTTTCCACACTCCGTCCCCTTCAGAGTGCAGCAGCAGAGCTCAAGAAAAAAGGCGTAATTCTCCGCTATTTTGATATCCTGGAGGCTGACTCAAAAATTCCATCAGGATACTTGAAACAAGAAGGGGGAACGCATGCTGATGAGGGAGAAACATCCATGATGCTCTACATCTCGCCGGAATCTGTCGATATGAGCAAAACCGTCAAGGATTATGACGCGAGGCCCAACAGAAAAGGGCTGACGAGAGACCCTGATGGCCCGGGCCACTACAGCCCTACGGGAATATGGGGAGACCCGACTCTAGCAACTCGGGAAAAAGGAAAGATCATCGTGGAGACCACAGTGAAGGAGATCGTCAAGGAGGTCCGGGAGCTCATCAACCTAAAACTCGATTAAACTTCCATACCAACTGGGGAAGGATCCATTTTTCGATTTCAAAGCTCACTGTTCATCTGGGAGCATCTCGGAAATAAGGATGTTTGCTTCATTTTAAAAAATAGACAAACGCCGCTCAAAAATGATATGTACAAGGATTGAATTGAGGATGGTTATTGAGCGCATAAAATGAAAATCCTCCTGACGTGCAAAGAATTTCCTCACTCCAAAGTGATCGGCGGGCCGATCATCATCTACAATCGTCTGAAGCACCTCTCCAAGAACCATCTGGTCTCGCTGGCCGCTTTTTCTAGAGAAGAAGATAAAGCATTCATCCCCACGGTTGAAGGTTACTGCCATGACCTAAAACTCATCCCCCTTCCCCCAAAGCGATCCCGGTTTGAAGCAACGAAAGACTTTTTGTTCTCCCCGATCCCCCATTATTTTCTCCGAGTCCACGATTCTCCTGAGATGTCCAATGCGATCGCCGAGATGGTCGCCAAGGACCACTATGATTTTGTCATTGCGGAATACTCGGTGATGGGCCAGTTTATCCATAGGAATCCACTTCTGCCGCCAGTTCGCCGAGTCATCTCGGTCCATGAATGCTATTATCAGGCTCGCCTCAAAGACTTCCGCTATTATAATTTGGGCTGGAAAAAGCTCAAAGAGCTCATCAACCTCAAAGGACTGAAGCGCTACGAATTCGAGATGTATGCCCAAGCCGACAAGGTGCTCACTCTCACCGTTCAGGGGAAAGAAGAGCTCCTGAAGATCCGGCCGGACCTGGATATCGATGTCGTTCCCCACGGAGTCGACGTGGAACACTTCGCTTATTCGAACCCGGAGGATACGGAACAGAATGTCGTTTTTGTAGGGAATTACCTTCACTACCCAAATGTGAACGCTGTTCTCTATTTTTATCAAGAGATTTGGCCAAAGGTGAAAGCGCTGCTTCCCGAATTGAAATTCACCATCGTGGGACAAGCTCCCCCTCCTGAAATACAAAACCTGTCCCAGGACAACTCCATAGTCGTCACAGGAAGAGTGGACGATGTGACTCCCTATTTGCGCAAAGGACATATTTTTATCTGTCCGGTCCGATTGGGAGGAGGTTTTAGGGGAAAGATACTGGAAGCCATGGCAGTGGGAAGGCCGATCGTCTCCACATCACTCGGAGCCGAGGGCATCCCCAGCGCAAACGGGAAGAACATCATCATCGCAGACAGTCCGGAGGACTTTGCCGCTGGGATAGAAAAACTCATGAAAGACAAGGTTCTCTACCAAAATATCAGACAAGAGGCAAGAAAACTCGTTGAGGAGAAATATGCCTGGGCCAAGGGCGTTGAGGTTTTGGAAAACATTCTTGAAGAGATGATGAAAAAACCACCATCCAAACAATGCGAGTGAACAAGAGGAAAAAAGCATGAAAACGACGATGGTTATTCCCAGCTACTGGGGAAGGAAGAGGAAAGAGGGATGGAAAAGCACAGATTCGGTGTACGATCATCCCACGCCTCTGGATGAAGACGGAACCCTCCGTCGCGCTCTAGACAGTCTTGCTGTTCTCGAAAATAAAGACTTCGACCTGATCATACTCGGTGTCGCGACAGCAGAGGACATCGAGGAAGAAGTGGAACAACGATTGGCGGCAATTATCCAGGAAACGAATCCAGCTGTCCGTACGCACCTCTTTTCCTACAGCCAATTGAAACAGGTTCATGTCTATCTCAAACAAAACGGCCATGACGATCTCATCCCTCTCCTTCAGCTGGATGGGTACTCGAACGTGAGAAACCTGTGTGTGTTCGTGCCCCATCTTTTAGGCTCCGAGATATCAGTCCTTATAGACGACGATGAAATATTCGAGGACACACAATTCATGGAGAAAGCGCGAGAATACATCGGCCGTACCTTCGCTGACGAACGCGTGTTAGCCGTGGCCGGATACTACCTAAATCCTGACGACGATTTTTTCCTCCATAAAGAATTCCATCCTTGGATGACCTACTGGGACAAATTTGATTGTATGAACCGCGCGTTTGATGAGATTATTGCCCGAGAGGCACGTCTAAAAGTGACACCTTTTGCTTTTGGTGGAAACATGGTCATCCATCGCGATCTCTTCACTCTCGTCCCCTTTGACCCCTCTATTCCTCGGGGAGAAGACATCGATTTCCTCATCAACGCCAGGATGTTCGGGTTTAAAACTTATCTGGACAACACACTCTCTATCAAACATAAACCTCCTCCAAAAACCTATCCGACATGGCGGAGGGTGCGCGAAGATATCCTCAGATTTGTCTTCGAAAAAAACAAGCTCGAAGCACAGGAAGCCCTCCCAGAAATGTTCAGGATCTCAGCTGAGGACCTGGACCCTTATCCTGGAGAATTCTTGAAAGAAGATCTGGAAGAAAAGGTGTTTTGGTCCAACCAGATGCTCGCCATCGACTATCTCAGGCAAGGTGATGGCGCGGCGGCTGAAGAGTGTATGGAAAACATCTCTATGACCCACAAAAGCCTGAAATCAGCAAAAAATTCCTTCAAAGCGCTTCTCCATTTCCAGAAAAAATGGGAGGACCTTATGGATATCTTTTCTCCGGATAAGGTGGCTCAGGAGGTGTGCAACCTCATCGAACTCCCTAGGAGCTAACGCGTTTGCCGATCTTTGATTTTGAAAGGAGAAGTTGAACTGGATTATTCACGCATCGAGTTTGCCGTAGAGCTGAGGCGCAAAGGATGCAGTTAGGCTGTCCCGAAGCCAAGAGCCTGAGCCATTTCCCTCAGTTTAGTCTGGATCTTCAAGACGTTTTCCGGTCCCATGCGCAGAAGATGCTTCTGCGCTGGGCTCAAGTTCTCCAGTTGGGGATCCAACATTGCATAAGTTATGATCTTTCTTTCCAGAAGGATATCTTTGGCAACAGGAACTTTGCGCAGTTCTGCGATGGCCCGCTTCAGAGAATCCTGAAAATCCACATCCGGATACCCCAACTCCTTATAAGCCTCCTGGATCACTGGTTTCAACTGTTTGTACAGCCTGACTGTGCTTTTTGTATCCAATGAATCAAAGACATCGGCAACGGCATTGTATCGCTCATAGCTGGAGGGGTCTACATACAGGCTGCCGTTCCTCTCTGTGACTTTAAACCCCTCCGTTGGAGTAAAAAAATCAACCTGTGCACGCGGGCTCTGGCCATTGGCAATACTGTCAACAGCAGCCACAAACTTCAGGATAAGATCCTTTGTCAACGCCCAATTCGCAAGTGTGGGATTCGTTGAAATTCCTTTGATCATATCACGGATGACAGCATCGCTTTCGCCCAGATCAACCTGGAGCGGCTCGACCATTTCCTCCTCCGGAACGGTGTCTATCCCTTCAGAGACCTCAGGCTTTGCCTGCGCTGAGATCTCCTCGACTGAGGGTTGTCGCTCTCCCCTGTTCATCACAAAGAAATAGTACAAAATGATAGCCAGAGCAACCAAAACGACAAAGATAATCCCGGCGAGCATGACTTTTTTATTTTCTTCCATATCCCTGTTCAAAGCCTCCTGTTTTTATTTTAATGCTTTTTCCACACAAAAAAAAGAGACAATTTTCTTGAATCCATTATTGATTTTTGTCATATTAGTTCAGTCACTGAGCAGAATTTTTGCATCCCATTTCTAAGCCTTTATTTAAGGAGGTCTTTATGGGAGGTTTATTCGGCGTTGTCTCAAATCAGGATTGTGTTCTAGAGCTCTTCTATGGAACAGACTATCACTCCCACCTGGGGACAAAACGTGGAGGACTTGCCGTAAGAGCCCCTGAGGGTTTCACACGATTTATCCATAATATTGAAAATGCCCAATTCAGGTCAAAATTCGAAGATGACATCACCAAACTCAAAGGGAATCAGGGAATAGGCATTATCAGTGATACCGAGGATCAACCTGTTCTCATCTGGTTGCATCTTGGAAACTACGCCATTGCCACGGTCGGGATCATACAAAACGCGGATGAAATTGCGAGGGAAGCTTTTGGCAAGCACGCGATACACTTTGCCGAGATGAGCGGTGGTGAGATCAATCCCACAGAACTCGTCGCCGCCCTGATCAATCAGGAGATGTCTTTTGTCGATGGTATCCAGAATGCCCAAGATGCAATCGATGGCTCTTGTTCTATGCTTCTTTTGACTGAAGAGGGAGTTTACGCAGCGAGAGACAAATACGGACGGACGCCGATCGTTATCGGCGAAAAACCAAGAGATGCGAGACCTTGTGGCGAAGATGAAACTCATTTTGACATCCCTCAAATATCAGAGGCTGCAGGATCTTGTCAAAGCTATCGGACTTCCCAAAGAAAAGGTGTGCACATACTGCTGGGATGGAGTTGATTCGCGTTAATTCTCTCTCGAATTCATAGGAATTGTGTCAGAGGCGTTGAAAAGCGGATGAGAGAAAATCAAGAGGCAGGTTTATAGGTGACCTCGAGAGAAATTTCATCCTCTGCACCAAAAAGACGGAGCAAAACCTCGGTTTCAGAAGTCAACCATCGGGATAGATACTTCAGGTGCCCCTGGCTTATGGCATTCCCCCACTCCGAAATATCGTCCTTGTACGTGACATTTTCCCAAGAGATATTGTCTTCGACCGGTCTCCCATATTTCTGTGCCAGAAGGTCTTTGATCCTCTTAAAATCGGCAATATTCTGGTTTTTGTTCTCATGCTGCTCCAGGAAGCTGAGCTTTGCCCCTTTCAGCCTGTCACCCGTAAAGTAATAACCGACCAGGCAGTCCCTTTCCAAGATCTTCTTCTGGTAGCCAAAAATCTCATAGCCCTGGGATTGCCCTTGATGGACAGGCTGTCCCTCTACACTCTTCAACTGGTTTGTACTCATCTCCCATCTGGCTCTATCCAAATAAACCTCCGAAAGAAGAACCTTTGTGTTATTTTTCGCGTCGCCTTGGATAGTGATCACTTTAGTCACATCAAAAAGCTTATCCACTAAGGAATCAAGAACATACCCTGATTTGGTGCATCCAGTTTTTTGAGAAGTGAAATACACATAATTGAACACGCGCCGAAATTTCCTGTTACTGCTGAGAGTGAGGATATCGCCTTTATTCAAAGTTGCGAGGATATGGCTTTTTTGGTCGGGCTCCAGATAGATTTGGGCTTGGTCCGCGATAACAATGAGCTTTTTCCCCGCAGCAAAACTCATTGACATGAAGACGAATATGCAAGCGATAAAAGATATAAATTTCCATATGTGTTTAGGTTTATTGGTCATTGGTTTTTGCTTTTTCGCCCTCATCGCTGCCGAATTAACATTTTTTGTCACAATATTTGACAAATATTTTCATTATATGTCTACACAATACGCTTCTATTAACTCTCCGTCAATCGCCCTTAAGGGTGATATTGGGGGGGTGATGCTGAATACCTGTTCACAGGTTCTTAACTGACATTTCCGGCCTGAAATGGAGAAAATTATCGCGCCCTTTATCCTTAGCGAAGTACATGGCGAGGTCGGCATTCTTCATCAGTGTCTCAGAATCCTTGCCATCCACCGGATAAATAGCCGTCCCGATACTCGCTGTGATACTCTGAAACTGGCCGTCGAGTAAAAAAGGCTTCCTGACAGCCTCTAGCACTTTTTGGGCAACTTTGGAGACATTCCCGTCACTTTCCACTTCTGGCAGTATATACATAAATTCATCCCCACCCATCCGGGCGAGCGTATCGCTCTCACGGAGCAGACTCTTCAGGCGCTCGGCCACAGCTTTTAGAAGCTGGTCCCCAGTGCTGTGCCCCAACGTATCGTTGATGATCTTAAATCGGTCCAAGTCGATATAGATGAGGGCAAGTTTTGTCATGTTTCTCCGAGCACGGGCTAACTCCATCGCGATCCTGTCATAGAAGACCAGTCGGTTCGTCAGTTTGGTCAAAGGATCATGCGTGGCTGTGTGGATCAACTGTTTTTCCGCGAGCTTTCTCGGTGTAATATCCCGCGATATCACACAAAAGACCTTTTTCCCTCTGTAGGAAACCAGATTCACATTGATTTCGACATCTACGTAGGTCCCATCCTTTCTCCGGTACTGCATCTCTCCTTTGTAATAATTTCGTTCCTTAAGAATACGCAAAATTTTCTGGTAAATATCATCTTGGCCGTTGGCCACAAAGTCATAAAGACTCAGCCCGGGAATTTCTTCAAGAGAATAGCCAAGGAGGCGCTGTAGGGATTGATTGGCTTCGAGAATAACTCGAGTTCCCACATCTGCCAGAAAAATGCACTCTGTGCTTTGCAGCATTACGGCTTTGTATCTCTCTTCATTCTCGGTCAAGGTCTCTTCCTTTTCTTTCCAATCGGTGATGTTCTGAATGACCACAACATAAGCGAAATAATCCTTTGTTTGATACTTGAGAGGCGAAATCCGCGCACTGAACCAAATTTCTTCTCTATTGATCGTCATGAGAAAATCAAAATGCTGGACGTTCCCGTAGTCTTCAACACGGTGAAGCGCATTTTGGAACAATTCAGCAACATCTTTGGGCAGGACCTCAGTGAAGTGCTTTCCAAGGAAATTTTTTGGTTGGGCAAACAAGTCCTTTCTATCCGGCGCTTGGAAATACTTGTGAAAGGTCCCGTCCATGCCAAGGATAAAAATGATTTCTTCCAGTGAGTAAAGGACGGAAAGAAAGATTTTCTCGCTCTTTTTCAGAGCATCCTCATTCAGCTTGCACTCAACAATAGCTGTCTCCAGTTCTTCGATCCTTTTTTTCAGTTTTATTCTGTCCGTAGAGGTGTAATCTTTTTTTTCTGAATCCTTCATTCTAGCCCTGCAACCCTGGCAAAATTCTTATGGTCGCATATTAACTAGGCAAATTATGTGCCAAACCTGGCTAGAATCTAAAGGCTTATTTTTAAATAAGTTATGTCCAATTTACATAAAATTGGCCAGTTCAATTACCAATTTTTGTCATCATTATGCCATTAATTGACAACTAATCTCGTTCTGCCATTAGGAGCCTTTCCCCTATCGGAGGGTGGGAATAATACAGCAGTTTTACCCACCAATTGGGATAGGCATTGGCGAGGTTGCGGTTGGCGAGCCCTGCAAGAGCAGTTTTAAATGTTTCCCTCTGTTGGATGTGGTTCAATGCATATCTATCGGCCTGTCCCTCAAAATAACGGGATAGAATGTTCGAGAGTGGACCGAAAAGAAATCCGGAAAGGGCTGCCATGAGTATGGCAAAGATTGGAAAGAGAGCGAGGTTTGCACGTGTGGATGAGAGGAACGAGGGGAATGCGCCTCTCATAAGAATATTGAGGAGAAAAAAAACAACAAGTTGTTGTGTGGTACCCAGAGCGATATGTTTCCAGATGTGTTTGTGTTTGTAATGTCCCACCTCATGCGCAATGATGGATACAATTTCCGCTATCGTCATGTTCGTCATCAAATTGTCTCCTAAGACAACCCGACGTGTTTTTCCCAAACCTGCGAGGAATGCGTTTTCCTTTTTTGTCTGCCGGCTCATGTCCTCCACAAAAAAACCGCTGCTTTTCAAGCCACCCTCACTGAGTATTTTGCTAAGTGCATCCGTCAGTATTTCGTCTTTGATAGGTGTGTACTTGTTAAAAATTGGTAGGATCAGAACCGGGAACAATGTGGCAAATAAAACGCTCACGAGAGCCATGGCCAGGCCAGCGATCCACCACCACTGTTGGGGATACTGGTCCAAAATCCAGAAAAGAATGCCAAGAAGAAGAGCAAATATCACCAGCCCCACAAGATATGATTTCACCTGCTCCCAGAGCCAACCTTTCATGGTTAAATTCGAAAAACCCCATTTGTGCTCATGGATGTAACTGCTGTAAAAGCTGAGGGGAAAACCGACGACAACCAAGACAGCTTGGAATACGAGGATGTAGGCCCAAAACGCCCAGATCACAGACCTATTTGAGAAAAGAATGGCCAGTCCAGAGCTCAATCCGCTGTAATAAAATGCCAAAAGAACGACCAAAGAAAGTAGCATTCCCAACAGGCCGAGCAACCGTTTTTCCTTTTCATACTGCCTGGCTTGCTGTTGTTTTTCTCGATCCAGAAGCGGATGTATTTTTTCCATTTTTAAGACCCGTCATCCTTAATTGAGATGGCTATTGGGATGAGAGGAAATCACGCCTTTAAAATACCATCTCTCACCGAACAAGACAACAGGTACGACTTGAGTCAAATTCCTTTCCGAGGAGAAACATTTCCAATTGGTTTCGAGGGAAAGCGTTTCTAAAACCGTGATGGAGATGGAAACGGAGGCTGATCAATCAATAAGTTGAGTTTTTTAGGAAAGATGGGTATGATTCGGAAAGACTGTTGGAGAACATGGATCTCGCACACCTCGCTTTGCTCTTCGGCATCGGCGCCATCGCTGGCTTTATTAATGTGAATGCCGGCGGAGGTTCCACTCTGACTCTGCCCGCCCTCATTTTTTTGGGCCTCGACGCAGCTCTGGCTAACGGCACGAACAGGGTGGCCATATTCATTCAAAACATTTTCGCTGTGGCCTCATTTCGCAAGCGAAAAGTCCATCAATTCAAAACGAGCCTCAAGTTTGCTTTTTTCACACTTCCCGGAGCTATTATCGGGGCGATATTAGCCACGCGAGTGAGCAATCTCTTGTTCCAGCGGATCCTGGGTGTGGTCTTAATATGCGTCGTCTTTTCCATGTTCTTAACCCGATCCTACAACACTAACAACTCCAGCCAGCAAGATACGGATAATTGGCTGATCTATCCCGCTCTGGTCGGCATAGGATTTTATGGTGGATTCGTCCAAGCAGGAGTGGGATTCCTGTTCATGGCAGCGCTCTATCATTTTTGCCATCTAAACCTGGTGAGGGTGAACATGCACAAAGTGTTCATCATCTTGATCTACACATTCCCTGCAATCCTTGTGTTTGCTCTCACAGGAAACGTGAATTGGGGATTCGGATTGGTTCTTGCCGCAGGAAATGCGCTCGGCGGATGGTGGGGCGCTCATGCGGCTGTCAAGGGGGGGGAAAAAGTTATCCGCATCATATTATCGATCGCTATCACGATAATGGCCCTCAAACTTTTCGGCCTATTTTAGTCAAAATAACAGACAGACATAAACTAGAGAGACACAGTATTAACTCTCCTTTGGACTTAAAATACGATCTTTTGACGACTGAGGATCATCGGATCCTCATCCCTGGTTGAAATCGGCCTCAGCCGGTAGATGTAGGTGGTGGTTTTGGGCCACAAAGTGCACCAGTCATGGGGGCGCGCGCCCCAACTGTTGTCCCCTCCCACGCCCATTTGTTTATAATCAACATTCACAATGACATAGGGCTGCCGGGCCAATTTATAGCTGTGAGATGCCTGCTCAAGATCCTCTGCCGTAAAATGTCTGGCGCTTGTGCTCAGGAATGGCAGTCCGGTGGCTAGCAATCCCATCCCACTCTTATCTGTCAAAGACATCCACCGTACATCTGTTTTGTTCCCATTCTCTTGAGGCCGGGAATAATCGACAAATTGCTCCTCTACCGGACCTCGGTAGAGGCCCACTCTCGCACCTGATTTTCTGTCCCAATGGGTCTCATGGGGACCTCTGCCGTACCAGGAGAGCGTATCGAACGCCGGAGGAAGGGTCATCTGCATCCCAAACCTGGGAAGCTCAGGCAGTTCTCCCTGTGGCTCGAACCGTCCCTCGATGAGCACATCCCCACTCCCGCACACAGTGAAGATCGTCGTGTAAGGCGAATCATTGGCGGCCAAAGCGCTTTCAACAGTGATCTGGATAGCCTGAGGGGCGATTGTCTTGACCTTCACTCCCAAAATTTTTCTGTCTCTGCCGGCATGGCGCCAGATCCCACAGCGTTCAGGCATGTTATTCCCCCTACCATTGTCTATGGGGGCGCGCCAAAAATGAGGCACCGGACCGGATCTTACGAGCTCGACTCCATGGTACTGGAATGACATGAGAGTGCCCTCTTTTTTTGAAAAATGAAGGCCAAAATTGGCCCCGGAAATTTCTAAAGAGTCCTCTTTCTCAACCGCACTCAATTCCGGCATGTCGGAAACATTCAAGACCGTTTTTAGGGGAGTCGGCCAGGGTATCAAGAATTGTTCCCATGCGATCTCATGGCCTTCTTCACCCCAGAGAGTGGCTTTTTTCAACCGAAAACTCAGCTCCAACCAATATTCTGCGCCAGGTTTCAGACCGCTTTTTTGAATGGGCACAGTGACACTCTCTCCGTCCCCGGGTGCAACATTAAAATCGGGGAGAGTGCCACTGGAAATCACGGTGGCTCCTTCTTTGAGCTCCCAAATGCCTGTGAATTCTTTTAAGTTTGTGAAATCGAATCTGTTGATAATGTCCAATTGACCAGCCGCTAAGTTCCCAGGCTTGAACTGGATATACTGGTAGACTTTTTTCACTTCAAAGAGACTGGGGTGTGGGGTTCTGTCCGGAGCGACCAGTCCATTCATGCAAAAATTCCCGTCACTGGGTGTACCCGGAGGCCCAAAATCACCCCCATAAGCCCAGAAAAAATCCCTTCCGGATTCTCCTGTTCGAGATATTTTTGCCGACCTTGAGACCCATTCCTCAGGCACCTGTTTTCTCAAGCCCTGGTCTACCCAATCCCAGATGAATCCTCCCTGAAGATGTTTGTACGCATAGATCAGGTCCCAGTAAGATAACAGATCCCCTACGCTGTTACCCATAGCATGGGCGTACTCGCACATGATGTACGGCCTATCCAGATCCTTAAGACCGTAGGCCTTCACCCGCTCGGGCCTGGGATACATGGGACAGATGATATCCGTGTGGGGCCGCTCCTCTGCCCGTTCGTAATGAACCGGGCGTGTGGGGTCCCGGTGATGGATCCAAGCGGAGGTGGCCCCGAAATTCACGCCATCCCCCCCTTCGTTCCCGAGAGACCAGATGATGACCGATGGGTGGTTCTTGTCCCTCTCCACCATCCGGATAGTCCGGTCGAGATGAGCCTCACGCCATTCTGGATTATTTCCCAGTGTGCGATCAGGGTGATACCCCATTCCATGGGATTCAATGTTCGCTTCATCGATCAGATAAAGCCCATACAGATCACAGAGGCTGTACCACTTGGGATCGTTGGGATAATGGGATGTGCGCACGGCGTTGATGTTGAACTGTTTCATCCGTTTGATGTCCTGCAGCATGGACTCTTCAGATATTGTGTGTCCTGTGTCCGGGTCGTGTTCGTGGCGGTTGACCCCTTTAAGCAGGATGGGCACTCCATTGACAAGGAGTTGCCCTCCCTTTATCTCGACCTCACGAAAACCCGTTTTCCAGGGAACGGCCTCAACGATTGCCCCATCTTCGTCTTTCAAGATAAGCAAAAAGGTGTAGAGATGAGGCTTCTCTGCGGACCACTTTCGTGGATTTTCGACCGTCCGCTGGATATTCAACACTACCTCCTCCCCGGCCCTAATCTGAACGGTCTTTACTATAGGTTGGAGAAATGGCGCCTTGTCTTCATCAAAAGATAAGATCTCCAGCGAACACCTGCGCTCCTTCTTCGAATAATTCTGGAGAGACACATCCATCTTGAGAGCAGCATTCCTGTAGGAATCATCAAGGTCCGTCTGGATCCAGAAATCACGGATGTGGATGTCATCGGTCGCAAAAAGAAAAACATCGCGGAAGATCCCACTCAGGTGCCAGAAATCCTGGCCCTCGAGATAGGAGCCATCGCTCCAGCGGTACACCTCGACCGCCAGGGCGTTCCGTTTCCCCCAGAGGTACGGCGTGATGTCGAATTCTGCGGGCGTCCGGCTTCCCTGGCTGTATCCAACCCTCTGACCGTTCACCCAAAGATAAAAAGCGGATTCCACCCCCGCAAAATGGATGAACACCTGGCGCTCTCGCCATTCATCAGGGATCTCGAATTTAAGCCGGTACGATCCCACAGGATTGTTGTCGTGAGGAATGTATGGAGGGTCGGCTTTGCCAAAGGGATAAGGCACATTGGTGTAGATAGGAATTCCGAATCCACACATCTGCCAATTCGAAGGGACAGGAATCCCTTCCCACTCGGAATCGTCAAAATCCGTCCTGTAAAAATCCACGATCCTATCTGCAGGGCTCTTGACCCAACGGAATTTCCACGTTCCGTTGAGAGAAAGAACAAAGGGAGACACATGGGGATCACCGCTGAGAGCCGATATTGTGTCGGGAAAGGCAGTCAGAGTGGCATGGGGAGCTCTTCGATTTTTTTCCAGTACAGAAGGATTCTCCCAATCGTTGATGGCCTGTTGGGAGAGGCCGAAAATGATCACACTGATGAAGACAGAAAAGAAAGCGATGGCTCTTTTCATGTTCAGACCCTCCGATTCATAAATGACCCGAATTATATCCGGATGAATATCCTTTTCTTGTACAGAGGCCACAAGATAAAAAACCAGATCGTGAGAATCAACAGGGGGAAGAGCAAAGACCCAATAAAATTCCCCGCTAAAGGAACCAGAAGACTATCGTAAATAAATGTTTTCAGAGGGATCGTTCTCCCTCCCGAGGAAATCTTCACCAAAGCAATCGATTTGGCCATGAGAGTGGATCCTACATAGACAGCGATTGCATTGGTGCCGAACACGAGATAAGGATAGGCCCACTTTTTGATCCCCAGTCTATCAACGAGCCCATAACAGAGTCCTAAAACAAGCATCGCAGCGCCCGCCGTAAAAAGCACAAACGTGCTTGTCCAGAGCTGTTTGTTGATCGGGAAATAGCGATGAAGCCAGAGCCCCCCGAAAGTCAAGACAATTCCGGCAAAAAAAAGCCCTGATGTCTTGAGACCTTTCGGCCGAGATGAGCGCAGCCTGTCTCCAACCATAGTCCCCAGTAGGGTCGTAACGAAAGCAGGAAGAGTGCTGAGGATTCCCTCTGGATCAAAGTTCGGGGTGTATAGATGGCCGTAAAGGAGTTTTGTATCGATATAGCCACAGAGATTCCCCTTTAATTCAAAGACTCCAGCCCCGTATCCCGGGACGGGAACAAACTTCAGGATAAGCCAGTAAGCTATAAGAAATCCAGCAGAAATCAAAACTCTAGATCTTGTTCCCGTCTTGAGAAATATCAACGAAGCTACGAGGTAACAGATGGCGATGCGCTGGAGCACCCCGGGGATCCTGAGGGTAGAAAAATCGAACTGAGGGATCAGGCGAAGACAAAGGCCCAGACCGAACAGGATTATGGCTCTGCGGAAGATTTTAAAATAAAGAGGAAAAACCCTGGAGCTCTGCGTTTTCCTCCGAGAAAGGGAAAAGGACAAAGAAACGCCAACAATAAAGAGAAAAAAAGGAAAAACAAGGTCCGTTGGAGTCCAACCATGCCATTCAGCGTGACGCAAGGGAGCATAAACATATTTCCAGCTCCCGGGATTGTTGACCAGGATCATCAGAGCGATGGTCATGCCGCGGAAAACATCCAATGATACCAGTCGTTCGTCAGCCATGGGGATTTGATGTGTATACTTTTATAACTTTCTCCCCAGCCTGTCAATTTCAATTGTCCTGTTTTTGTTTCTGTGAGAAAAGTCTTGAATACTTTTATGCGGGAATCCTTTTCAGTAGAGACCCGATTATCCGCGAGAAGAGGAAGGATTCGCGGAGATTGAATAGGTCGAGCATACACCGCTCCTGTATTGGGCCATCATAAGGGCAAATCGAAGCCGGAGGAGATCAATGAAATGGTTTGGAAATTGTGGAGGTTCAACACGGACTGTCTTTTAAGGCCGTTTTGAGATAGAAACAGATCATCGACGGGACCGGCCATTCTTACCACAGTACCAACTTTCCAAAACTTTACCGGCAGGTTTTCCATATGGAGTGTATCCCTTATCGGACGACCCTCCCAGAGAAGGGTCAGGCTCCCAGTTCCACCAGTAAATTCCCTCTAACCAGTCTTTCTCTCCAAAAGTTCGGATGACGGCCTGGTAACATTGGGCCTGTTCTGCAAGGTCAATCTCTCCGGAGATCTCCCAGTCCCAAGGCCTCATGTTTGCGCCATCGATGCTTCTGTATCCTATTTCTGTTAAAAGAATGGGCTTTTGCCAAGTTTGATAAATTGATTCGATCTGAGCAATATGGGGGGTCCAGGCAGCCAAAAGCTCGTCCATTTTGGGGTCTGTCCTATTCGTCAGCTCAAAATAGGCATCGATCCCGATAAAATCAAGGTCATCCCAGAATTCGACCTGCAGAGACTCCCTCCCCCAGTTCGCCGCATAAACAAGTGATCCGGAATATGCACCTCTGATATCATGGATGACTTCTTTCCAATCGGGAGTATACTCTGATGAGGTGAGCTCAACAAATTCACAGCCAATGGAGAGGATTTCAACGCCCTCATCCTGGGCAATCCTTGCAAAAGCCTCCATCATATCCATATAGTTTTTAAACCAGGTCATCGGGTCTTGCGGCTGGAACGTACCGCGCCAGTCTCCACTCAAGGAATCGACATGCGGTTTGAGCATGACTTTCAAGCCAAGGGAGTGGGATATCTGGATGGCATGCCTGAGGGTTTCCATTCGTGCCGTCTGGCCTACAAAATCGGGGAACATCGCGTTGGAGATTCGATCGTTTTGATACCAGGTGGGCACAAGTTGGACCCAATCCGTGCACGTCGTCTGAGCCAAAATCCTGAGTGACTCATCGGATGAGGCTGTGCCATATTGTTCAGAATCCCAGGTAGGAAAAGCCATCCCTTTCTGGAAGTTCGATTCCTTCGCTTGTTGCATGAAGGGGGATGCCAGATAACAGGTCAGTCCTGCGAGTAAGACAAATGAAATGAGCCCCCACGCTATTCCTGATAATTTCAGATTCATGCGTCGTTCCGGTTGTATTGCTTTGATTATACCTGGATTCACATCAATTGCTATCAAAATATAGTTCTTATTCATATTCTTCAGGTTGTGAGGAGAATTGTCCAATATTTGCATGACTAATTCCCTCGAGCATAAAGTTTAACTCAACCTGGCACAAGATTTTCTAGGACTCTAACTCCCGTCTCCATTCCTTTAATACTGGTGGCTGCAAAACTGCAGGGCTTATTGATGTTCCGTTATTCCATTCCAGGCATCCGTGCGGAACGGCGATGCGGGTAAACCAGCAGAATTATACAGACAGCAAACCGGATTTGATGCCCAAGCATAACGAACAGCCACTGGATTTTTAATATGCGGATCCCATACAAGTACATCGTTTCCGTCAATCGCTGCATCAGCCCACCGAAACACGCGGTCTTCTCCGGCAATGGAAAATCCATTCAACGGCTTTTCGTTTTTGAGGACAAGGCCATCACCAATGTTGGTGAATTTCAGCCGGATTCTATCATTTTCAATCCGCATGCTCTCATAAATGGGACCGGAGGCGGCGATATCCTGGCCATACGCGATCTTTAGAGCGTTCAAAGCCAAGCGCCTGCCAACTTCCTGTTTGTTCTTGGGGTGGATATCGTTGGCATCGCCAACATCAATAGCTACAGCCATCCCGGTGGATGGTTCGTTAAGAGCCATCAATTGAGCTTCCCGCAGTTCGGCCCAGCTATCTTCGGCGGGCTGATCTTTTACGGCCATAAAATTTGCCAATTGAACAAACAAGAAAGGAAACTCGCCCTGATTCCAACGTCGACGCCAATCTCGGATGAGCCGTGGGAACAGCTCACGGTATTGGTAAGCACGTCCAGTGTTTGACTCACCTTGATACCAAATCACACCGCGCAGGGCATATGGAATCAACGGCTCGATCATCGCATTGCTCAACAATGTCGGATAATTGGGGCTGTTCGGATTAAGGGCTGGCGTTATGAGTTCATTCCAATCCAGACCAACCTTAAAATCCCATTCACCCGCCAAGGACATCACCTCTTGACCACTCTGACTTAAATTCAGCAGATTGGGATCGCCCCAAATGCCACCTCCGCCTTGATTGTCCTGAACCCGAACAACAATCACATTTTTACCTGCTTTGATCAAGCCCCCAGGGATCGCATAGGATCGTGGTGTATCCCAACCTTCGGTACGGCCGACCAGAACGCCGTTAAAAAAGGTTCTGTCTATATCATCCACGGCACTCAGGTTAAGCGCCACTTCCTTCCCGATCCAGGAGCTGGGTATGTCGACCACTCTGCGGAACCAAACGATCCCGTCCAAACCAGGAAGGCCTCCATTTTCCCAAGTGTTGGGTAGGTCCATTTTGTTCCAACCAGACTTATCTATTTGGATGGAAGACCATTCTCCGGCAGGATCATGAAGGCCACGGTCTTTTTTTTGAACTTCATTCTGCCATTCTTTTTTAATCATTTTGAATAGGTCATCACCGGCTATATCCCCGTGTTTTGTTTTGATTATTTCAGCAATGTCATTGAGTTGTACGATCTTTTGCTGAAAACCGGGTATGGGTTCCAGGGCGTCTGCGCTCATCCACGCTTCGATTATGGTGCCTCCCCAAGAACTGTGAATTAATCCTATGGGGACATTCAGTTCCTTATGAAGAGTGCGCCCGAAAAAATAGGCGGTGGATGAAAAATTAGGAATATTTTCAGGTGAACACACTCGCCAGCCGTCAGCGGGAACCTCATTTTCGGGTTTTAAGCTCATCTTGCGATTTACCTGGAAAAGGCGAATATTTGGATAGTTGGCCTCTGCGATCTCCTGCTCATAATTCTGGACCTTGCCCCAGCTGGCCAAGGGCATTTCCATATTCGACTGACCGGAGCCAAGCCACACTTCTCCAACAAGGACATCACGAATAACGAATGTATCTATTCCTGTAATATTTAGTTCATACGGACCCCCTGCTCTCAAAGGCTTGAGCAGGACTTTCCATTCGCCATTATCAGTGGATAGAGTGTTGACTTTTTGATCCATAATTTCAACTGTTACAAGACCGTTCGGTTTTGCAGTTCCCCAAACTGGAATAGTCATATCTCGCTGCAGAACCATGTGATCTGAAAATAGACTTGATAGACTAATATTGGCCGCAGGGTGTGGTCCGCCGCAGGATAATAAAACTGTTAACAAAGAAAAAAGACTCACTGAGACCATTCGTCTGATATTCATGTCTTACACCTTTCAGATCTAGATAACATGATCGCGCTAGCTTGATTTTAATGTCATCATCGTACCCTTCCAAAAATCAAGTCCCCCCACTCTGCACTTAAAAATATTTCTGAAAAACACTTTAATTTTTTAAAGATCCACATCCTGCACATAAAGGAATTAAGAGGCAGCAATATGGCTGTATAGTGGGCTTTTTGTTCCTGCCTTCTTCATAAAGGGAATTATCATAAATCATCGATCTTATCAAGATTTCAGTCATGCGGCTTCATCCGTGTGTTGAATTACTGCTTTTGTCGCGCAAATCATTCTCTACGCCCTTTTTTTTAAGCGAAACCGAGTGAACGAGATACCCTGGACATGTGTATGGAAATTACGGATGAGTGGGATTCAGGTCACACAGACAGAGCACAGATTATCGGGTATAAGTCCCCATCAAGTTCGACTGTGAGAGAACATGTCCCTCCATGGCAATCATGAGTTGGGACTTTGATGATCCCGCGGGCAGATCGAGTTTAGTGTCCAGGGCATAGATCTTGAAAAAATATCGATGCGTCCCTGATGGCGGACAAGGACCTCCATAGCCGATCTTATGAAAATCGTTCATTCCCTGGTGCGCACCATTTTCCAATTCTCTCTCGGGCGGCACATTCTCCGTGAGGCGAGTCACACTTCCCGGAATGTTGAAAATTACCCAGTGAACCCATGTTTTCATGGGCGCATCCGGATCATCACAAATAATCGCAATGCTTTGTGTGTCTTCAGGCACATTCACCCATTCAATTGGTGGAGATACATCAAGATCATCGCACGTGAATCTCTCTGGAATCGCTTCCCCATCCTTAAAAACCGGACTCGTAATCTGAATATCCATGGCAAATCCTCCTTTGCCTGGAGTTTTGCGTGTGTTCTATTCTTTGAACTTAAAGGAGACCTTTACCTTCGCGCGAAAGGATACCACCTTCCCCTCTTCCACCCTCATATCAAATTCTGATACTTCGGCAATCCTGATGTCTTTAAGGCTTCTCGCAGCCATTTCTACGGCATTCCGCGCTGCTTCTTCAAAGGAATTCGGACTAGTCCCAATAAGCTCAATGACTTTGTATACACTTTCCATTTTTTTCCCCTTAGATCAAGTTTGTTTCAAAGCGACAAAAAAAATGTAAAACTTTCCACTCCTATTGTCAATCTTTTTCATCTTTTTCACGCGTGAGTTAAGATTTCTAAATCCATGATCGTATGAACACAAGTTGGTTATTGAGTGTCCCGATTGGGTGGTGGAGAAAAACGTGAGCGAGTCTGGCTCGGACGTCATTCATCACCGATTAGAAATGCTAACCATGCATGATGAAATTTTGATATTTTTGCAACTTAAAATATGGTATAAGGTTTTTAAATGGGTACGATTTCAGGTTTGGTTGCGATAGGGAGATTGTGAAAAATGGATGTTTTTGCTACAAATTTCAAGACTATTGACTGGGTCATCGTAACGATCTACATCTTCATCCCTGTTATTATCGGCGTTCTTGTCAGGAAATATGTCCGTCAGCTCAGCGACTTTATCGTCGCGGGCCGCTCTCTCCGCCTGTTCATCGCCATCGCAACCTTAACCGGGACAGAGTTGGGTTTAGTGACAGTCATGTATAACGCCGAGTTGGGTTTTTTACACGGTTTCTCAGCTTTCCACATCGGTATCATTGAGACGGTCTGCATCTTAGCCATCGGTATCACAGGATTCATCGTATACAAATTGCGCGAATTACGAGTGATGACAATTCCAGAGTTCTATGAGATGCGTTTTGGTAGAAATGTCCGCATCATCGGGGGAATCCTCCTTGCCCTCGGCGGCATCCTCAACATGGGCCTCTTCCTCCAGGCAGGAGCGAGATTCATGATGGGAGTCACAGGTTACAGCAATCCCGCCGGTCTCAAACTTTTCATGTCCGCCATGTTGATCTTGGTCCTCATCTATACAGTCCTTGGAGGCATGGTCTCTGTCGTCTTGAACGACTTCTTGCAGTTCGTTGTCCTGTCTATCGGGATGATCATCGGATCCTTTTTTGCCATTCGAAGCATCGGCTGGGACAACCTTTTTACGGCCCCCGCGACTGCAAATAACTCATCATGGTTTAATCCCGTAGCTGAAGGCTCTGGATTTGGCATGCTCTATGTCTTCTTTATGGTGGTTTTGACCTTCTCTGCTGGAGCATTGTGGCAATCAGGGACCCTGCGCGCTCTCTCAGCAAAAACTCCCAAAGTGGCCAAACAACTCTTTGCGTGGAGTTCTGTTTCCTACCTTGCCAGGCGTGTCATCCCCATGCTCTGGGGAATTTGTGCCTTTGTCTTCGTATCCCGGTCATCCAAACTTCTGTCTGCATTCCAGGGGCCGGAGGCGCTCAATAGCCAGTTTGGCATGCCTCTTTTCATCGCCAAGATTTTGCCTTCGGGATTCTTGGGGCTGATCACTGCAGGCATGGTCGCCGCCTTTATGTCCACCCACGACAGCTATCTTTTGAGTTGGAGCTCAGTCATCACCCAAGATATTATCGCACCGTTAAAAAAGGGAAAGCTCTCAGATAAAAAGCGCCTCCTAACTACACGTATCTCAATCGTCACTATCGGGCTTTTCCTTCTCATCTGGGGTCTTTGGTTTGAAGCCCCTGTCTCTTTGTGGAATTACATGGCGGTGACAGGAACCATCTATCTTGCCGGCGCCTTTACAGTCGTTGCAGCCGGATTGTACTGGAAAAAAGCCAGTAAAACCGGAGCCACAATCGCCCTCTTCGCTGGTCTTTTGGCCATCCTCGGCATCGGCCCTTGGACACAGGGCGAGAATGTCCCTTTTTATCTAAGCGATAAATTTATCGGTCTCATGACTTTTGTTATCGCTTTTCTCGGCATGATTTTTGGCTCTCTGCTCTTTCCTGACAAAAGTTCCCGACAGGAGGATTCAGGATGAATTGGACTCTTTTGTGGAAGGTCGTCCTCATTTTTACGATTTCCGCTTACTCATTGCTCGTGATCATCGTCATCATCGGCGGTTCAAAAAATATCGTCGAAATGCTCAAAGAATTAGGCGCCCCCAGAGAAGAACAATAGGAGATTGCCCCAGCATCCCGGGCAAAACGCATAGACTTTCAAAGGATTTTGATATTTTGAGGTCCTTCACCTTTATCCTCAGTCTTATTGTGCTGGGAGGCTTATTCTCGCCCATCATTCATTTTTCTGGGCTGTGTGCCGGGCCTCATTCTCAGACCCAAGAATACAATTCCTCATTCAATCCGTCGATTGACCTTAATTTGAGAAATACCCCAGAAGTAAATGTTCCCCCGTCCTCTCAAAAATGCATCCGTGATCAGCAAGCGATCATACGCGGTGCTGCGGGGGAAAAAAAACTTGCCCTCATTTTCACAGGCGGTGATTTTTCTGATGGAGGATGTGTTATCAGAAAAACCTTGAAGGAGGAAAGGATCCCCGGGTCCTTTTTTTTTACGGGAGATTTCTACAGAAATCCCTCCAACTCAAATCTCATATCCGGGTTGATCTCTGACGAGCATTATCTGGGCCCGCATTCAGATAAACACCTGCTCTACTGTTCCTGGAAAAAAAGGGAGAAAACTCTGATCACAAAACAAGATTTTGTTAAAGATATCCAGGACAACTATGCGGCCATGGCGCGTTTCGGGATTGAGGAGGAAAAGACCACCTACTTTGTTCCACCCTTTGAATGGTACAACACAACAATTTCCCATTGGGCGAGAGAGCTTGGACTCACTCTCATCAATTTCACACCAGGAACATTATCCACTTCAGATTACACAACTCCTGAGATGGCCAACTACAAAACGTCGGACCTGATTTATGACAGCATCATCAATTATGAGAACAAAACTCCGTCCGGTCTGAATGGCTTTATTCTGTTGCTGCACATAGGCACTCACCCAAATCGAGAAGACAAGTTTTATACCCGGCTTGCACAATTGATCCATTATCTCAAACAGAGTGGGTACACATTCCTCAGGGTAGATCACCTACTAAAAGATTGTTAGCAGAGATAGGACCTGTATTGGAGCGATCCATTGCCGTGTGTCTCTTTTGAAAAAAAAGGTGAATAAATTCTTAAAAATTTGCGAGAGGGAAAATGGAACGACGAAAATTCCTGAAAAACGGAGTGCTGTACAGCGCTGCAACAGGGGCATCGCTCTTTGCTAGGGAAAAAAATTTCCCTCAAAAAGCAGCTTTGAGTGAAAAAATCGAAAAAGTAAAAAGAGCCATGCTCGCTATGCAGCGGTATGCATGGGAGCAAGGTGTGGCAGCCCAGGCTATGCTGGAGTCTGGGGAGACCGAATGGGTGATCCTGATGGCCAAGGATGCTGTCCTTCGCCAGCTCGATGACGGAAGGCTGGCTGTTGTCAGCTCTAATCAGGGGGTGACTGACCCTGCTGCGAACGGGGAACCTGTCCTCCATGCCGCTAAAATCACTGGGGATCCAAAGCTAAAAGCCGGATCAGAAAAGATGCTCGATTATTTGCTGAACAAGGCTCCAAAAACCAAAGATGGTACGCTCTATCACATCGCCCATAAACCACAGGTCTGGATCGATTCTATGTACATGGCTCCCCCCTTTCTCGCAGTTGCCGGTCGGCCGGACGAGGCTGTACAACAGATAGAAGGATTCCGGAAATTGCTCTGGAATCCGGAGAAAGAACTCTTTTCCCAAATCTGGGACGATGAGCTGAACGATTATTACAGGAAGGATTTTTGGGGTGTGGGAAATGGATGGGCAGCCGCAGGAATGACAAGGGTCATTAAGGCTCTGCCTCAAAAAATGACCTCAGAGAAGAAACGGCTGGTGACATATGTCCGAGAGGTTATCGATGGATGCCTCTTGTATCAGCGTGCAGATGGGCTTTTCCACGATGTCGTCGATAAACCCGAGACATTCATCGAGACAAATCTCGCCCAGATGCTCGCCTATACCATTTACCGAGGAATTCAAGGACGATGGCTGGATGGTTCATACAGGAAATACGCAGACCACATGCGTAGCGTCGCCCACCAGAAAGTGGATGAATACGGCCTTGTCCAGGACGTGTGCGGAGCTCCCAATTTCGAATCCGCCGGGACTGCCGCAGAAGGCCAGGCTTTCTTTCTGCTGATGGAAGTTGCGGCCTCAGAATGTTCATCCTCATAAAATAATGAACGCGATTTCGAAATCACCAATTGGGACACTCGGATCTCACTTATCACGGATTTAAGCATGCATCACATTCTCATGTTACCTTACGGAATCTAGACAATTGTTTTCATCTCATGATTTTTTTATATATAATAAAACTGACACACACACTGAAAAAATGAAGCTCCTGAAAATTGGCATCTCGGGCGTCAGAGGAATCGTGGGAGACACTCTCACGCCCGAGCTGATCATGGATTTCGCCAGCGCATTCGGGACCTATCTGAATTCAAAAAAAGTCCTTCTCGGCAGAGACACCCGCATCTCCGGGCCGATGCTCCATTCAGCCACAACATCCGCACTGCTGGCTGCAGGCTGTGATGTGATCGATCTGGGAATCTGTCCTGCACCGATCTTGCAGTATATGGTCATAAGGCTCAAAGCTGAGGGCGCTATTTCCATTTCTGCCGGGCACAATGATGGCGACTGGAACGCTCTGACCTTCATAAATCAGGAAGGAACATACCTGAATTCCTATCAGGGCGAAGAGGTCCTTGACATCTATCACCTGGAGAAATTCAAGAAAATGTCCACGGACAAATTGGGCAAGGTGACTCCTCACCCAGATTATCTAGATACCTACTTTGATAAACTCACCCAGTTCCTGGATAGCAGGGCGATCAAAAAAGCGGCCTTTAAAGTGGTTATCGACGCCTGCAATGGCGGGGGTGCACAAATAGTCGATGCCTTCTGCAAACATCTCGGCTGTGAGCTGATTCCTGTCAACAACGAGCCGACAGGATACTTCCCCCACGACCCCGAACCCCGGCCGCGTAATGCTTCAGAGGTGGCTTCCATCACCAAAATCATGAAGGCGGACGTGGGTTTTTTGCTCAACAGTGATGTCAGCCGTATCTCTATCGTTGCCGAAGATGGAGAAACGCTATCTGAAGAATACGCCCTCCCTCTGATCGCAGGATATTATTTGCGAAAACAGCATGGAGCGGTCATCACCAATTATTCCACATCCCGGATGATCGAAGATGTCTCTCAATGCTATGGGTGCCAGGTTATCAAAGCCAAGGTCGGTCAATCCGACTGTATCCAGAAAATGATCGAAGAGGATGGAGTGATGGCGGGAGAAGGGAGCGGAAGTGTCGCCATCAAAGAATTCCAGCCGGCCTTCGATGGTTTTTTGGCAATGGGAATGATATTGGAGATGATGGCGGTGAAATCTAAGAAAATTGCAGGGATGGTCAAAGAACTTCCCAAATACCATATCGTGAAAGAGAAGATATACTGCCCGCCTGTCAAAGCCCATTCGATCGTCAGTGACATTAAAAAACTTTATCCATCCCATCAAATATCCTCTGCGGATGGGATAAAGATCGAATGGAAGGATGGCTGGATCCACATCCGTGCCTCTGCTACAGAGCCCATGATAAGGATCATTGCAGAGAGTCGTTCAAAGGAAAAGGCACAAGAGAGATTGGAGAAGGCGACCAACTTCATCTCTCAGCTCATGTAACATGAAAAAAAGACTCCCGCTCAAGATCAGCATTTCTGGTGTGCGGGGAGTTGTCGGCGATAGCCTGACGCCCCAGCTCGTTGCCCGCTTTGCCCAGGCATTCGGGTCTTATCTTGGCCGAGGAAAAATCCTTGTCGGCCAGGACGCTCGAGCTTCAGGAAACATGATCAAAAATGCAGTTTTTTCCGGTCTTCTCTCGGTCGGCTGCCAGCCTGTCGATGTTGGCATTTGCCCGATCCCCTCCTTCCTGGTTATGACTAAAGAAAACAGTGCCATCGGAGGAATAGCTGTAACCGCCAGTCACAATCCCAAGGATTGGAACGGGCTCAAGTTCATCAGCGGAGAAGGGTTGTACCTAAATCCATCACAAACACAAGAATTTTTGGATATCTACCACCAAGGCGAATTCTCTCTTGTTCCTGCGGACAAGCACAAAAATATTCTCCTTGAAAAAAATCCCACAGGCCCTCATCTCCAAAAATTACTGAACACTCTGGACGTGGAAGGAATCCGCAGGAAAAAATTCAAAGTCGTGATGGACTGCTGCAACGGAGCAGGCGCGATTCTTGCCCCTCGATTCCTGGAGGCACTGGGCTGTGAAACGATTCTGCTGAATTTCACTCCGGATGGAGCACTCGCCCACCATCCTGATCCCGTACCAGAAAACCTCAACACGCTTTGCCGGACTGTTGAAGAGAGCGGTGCGGATGTTGGATTCATACAGGATGCGGATGCGGATCGACTGGCTATCGTGGATGAAAAAGGCGCGCCTTTAGGGGAAGAATTGACTCTAGTATTAGCCGTCAAGTATGTGCTTGGCAAAAACTCGGGATCCGTCGTCATAAACCTGTCCACGTCGCGGGCCATAGAGGACCTGGCGCATGATTTCAATGTCCCCCTCATCAGGACAAAGATCGGAGAGGTCAACGT
Organism: uncultured Eubacteriales bacterium; assembly: GCA_964406575.1. GTDB lineage: Bacteria > Acidobacteriota > Aminicenantia > Aminicenantales > Aminicenantaceae > WTAW01. The sequence continues at coordinate 100,675 of CAYOSH010000004.1, forward strand.
CGTGGATGAGATCCTCAACACAAAAGCTGTGATCGGAGGAGAGGGAAACGGAGGTGTGATCCTCCCGGCTGTTCATCCGTGTAGAGACAGCTTTACCGCCATGGGATTAACTCTCGAATATATGGCTAATACAGGGAAAACTATATCTCAACTCATAGAACAAATTCCTCATTATTTTATGCTCAAGGATCAGATTCCCGGTTCACCGGAGGACGCCTACCGGATCATAAGAAAATTGAAGAAAAAACACACAAAGGCAGAAAACATATCCACACTGGATGGCCTCAAGCTCAACTTTGTGGATTACTGGGTTCATATCAGGCCATCCAATACAGAGCCCATAATCAGAATCTTGATTGAAGCCAGGAGTCAAAAAAAGGCTGAAAAGATTATGAGCCATTTTAAAAACGAAATTTCAGGACTGTAAAAATGGAAGTGATTATCAAAAAAGACTACAGTGAGATTTGTGAGGAAGCTGTTAACGTGATTCATCGATCGTGGCACAAGAAAAGAAATCTTGTTCTGGGTTTAGCCACGGGAAAAACACCTTTGGGTGTATATGAGGGTCTTATCCGGTTGTATAGTGAGCGAAAAATGGATTTTTCTGATGTTTCCGCCTTCAGCCTGGATGAATACTTGGGCCTTCCGGAGGATCATCCCCAGAGCTTTGCTTTCTATATGCAACATAATTTCTTTCGACACATCAACATTCCAAGGGATAACATTTTTCGTCTTGACGCTCTTCCCGGGGACATCGAAACTCACTGTCGCGAGTACGAAAAGAAAATTCAGAGTGCCGGAGGGATCGATATCCAAATTTTGGGCATAGGTAAGAACGGCCACATTGGCTTTAACGAGCCCAGCTCATCTCTCTCATCAAGGACAAGAGTCAAAACTCTCACTCAGGAGACAATCGAAGCAAACGCACATTTTTTTCGCGACAGAGAGGATATCCCCAGATATTGTCTGACTATGGGGATCGGAACCATCATGGAATCCAGAAAAATTCTCCTCCTCGCCTCGGGCAAGGAAAAGGCCGAGGCCATCCGACAAAGCATCGAAGGATCCATCACGGCCTCAATCCCGGCCTCCATTCTCCAGCTCCATCCCCAAGCAAAATTCATCATCGATGCGGAAGCAGCATCCCAACTGACACAGAGAAAATACTACGAATGGGTGTATGACCATAAGGACAAGGTTGACGCCTTTCTCGCGAATAAAAAGAAGTAATCCACAGTGCTCAACGGAATATTCAGGGCAGTCAAGGATTTGGAGTCACAACCAATTGTTCCATAGGAAGAAAATTCTAGACTATGCCGGCACGCCATCCGAATAACCCGGCTGCAACCAAGCCAGATTTTTCCCCGAAAAGAAAGGTGATAAGACCTTGCCCAGACGTGCCATCTCCTGCTGAGACATCGGTTTAAAATATTTCACCAATTCGATGTTTTTTTTCAGTACATCGAGACTATCCGTACCGATGGCAGCAGCATTCACATGGGGCAGGCTTAACGCATAGCGAATCAATTCACCAGGCTTGACTCCTTCTATTGTTTCTTGAGGACGGATGACCTTCATAGCCAGGATACCCATCCCTTTTTGAGCAGCTGTCGGGATCGCCTGTTTCTCGAAATCCCCTATCCGTTCCTCATAATGATTCAGTGCAATAAGCATCGTGTCAAAATCGTACCGTTCCGCCATCGCTGCCATCGATTCCGCAGAGAGGTGGCCGGAATAGCCGACGAAACGGGTTACTTTTTCTGCCTTCATCTTGTGGAGCGCTTTAAGCACACCGTCCTCGGAACCGATCTTCTCCACATCGTCAAGCTGTTGAACATTATGGATCTGAAGAAGATCGAGGCGATCGGTTTGTAACCGATTCAGGCTTTCTTCGATATCTTTCATGGCTTCATCGTAGGTCCTTCTCTGGACTTTTGTTGCGAGAAAGATCTCATCCCGCCGGTCTCTCACGACAAGCCCGTATCGCTCCTCGCTGACAACACCCTCGAACTCATAATCATGAGCCGTATCCAAGTAATATAACCCATGATCCAGGGCAAAATTCAAGATCTCGATGCTCATTTCGGGTTCCTTGATCGTACAAAATCGACTTCCTCCTCCAATTACAATGAGCGGAACAGCCACACCTGTTTTCCCCAGAATCCGCGTCGGCAAGCCCTTTGAATCGTATTTCTCTTTCTCCTCCCTGGCAAAAAGCTTACGATAAGAAAAAGCGCCCAGAGCTGCGGTTGAGGCCATGCATTTTTTGAGAAAATCTCTGCGATTTATGGATCTCTTACCCATTTTCCCCTCCTTCACTTTGAATAGCCTATGGAATTTTTTTTCCCCAGAGTCTGATATTGTCAAAACATCCTGTATCGTCAAAAGAACCGATACCCACAAGTCCATGGGTAAATGTCCTGTCCACTGCGGTCATGATGGGTGTAGTCAGGTCATCCATGTAGACGAGAACTTTTCCGGTTTTCCCTTCATAGGTGACGATGAAATCGTGGAATTTGTCATCGATAAGCCGCGGGATGGTTTTTCCCGCCGGTTCGTTGTTGATCTTGACCCGATCCTTTCCATTCACCAGCCCGATAATATTGTGCTTATCATCGCTGCTTGCGGAAAAATGAACATAATTGAAATGAGTAGGGTCTTGAAAATGAAAAACAACAACCATATCCCGATGCGGATTTTTTGAATCAGCTTTGCACTTCACCTGGCCCGTCAAAACAAAGCTTTCGACATCAAAGCCTTTCAAAACGGCCCATGATGTGGGGGCAACGATGGAACCCATTTCTCCAGGTGCTAAAAGATGAAAAGCCAGAGAACCTTCTTCATCGGACACTCTCCAGTTCTGAGGAAGATTCGGCCTCCATGCTCTTGCGTCACCGCTCTCAAAATCATCAAGGAACAGAAACGGGAGATTCGTTCCCGGCTGTTTTTTTTCATTCATGATCCTGGCCGTCTCAACCATCTTGCGGATAGCCGGGACAATCATGATCTTCAGTTCGCTTTCAGGTTTTTTCGGACGTTCCAACAAAGGACGGACGTGCTCATACCACTCCGCGGGTGGTTCCTGGCCCTGTTCAAGGTATTTCAAAGCCCATAGCCCTGCCTCGGCCAACATTTTCACGTCCTCTGAGAGGGGCAAAATCTCTCTCAAAAGAAATGAAGCCTCGAGAATGGGAAACAATCGGACATGGTTATCTCGCCATTCTTTGAGCAAGGTTTCTATAAGATATCGATTTTTATCATAGCGGGGAGCACTCTGCAGCATCTCATCAACCAACTGCCTGAATTCCCGAGCCTTAAGACTTTCCGGTCTGGCGGCATCCACCAGACGATTCAGGGGTGTCATCTGGGTGTATTCTTTTGTGTCGGGACGTGCATAATATTTGACAGGTTCGACGATGTCAGTGAGCACCTTGAGTGATTCAATGGGAAACTCACCCGCAAGCCGCTGAAGCATTTTTGAATAGTTCATATGGTGGGTTAAACCCAGCCAATCCAGCTTGGTATCCAGAATCTGCAAACGCCGGTACATGTCATCCGCATCCCTCACGCTGGTTTGAGACCAAAGCCTTTCGGCTATCGCAGCCACTCTCGGCCAAATCCGAGAATCAACGGTTTCGGGATTGACAAATTCCGCCCACATGCAGGCTTCTCCCCCGAGAATGAAAGCCCGTTCATCAGAGCTTAAGGCCGTTGCATCTCCCCCCAATGGATCTACGCTATAGTGGTCTTCTGCGGAGAGTTGATGGTCCAGATAATAACCATTGGATAGGATCCCCATGTGCCCCTTTTTGGCGATTTCGGCCAGAGCCTCGGGCCCGCGCCAGCTCTGCACCACGACATCGGCGGGGAGTTCCGGATGGAAGATCTCATCCCATCCCACCATTTTTTTTCCATGTTTTTTCACGATAATCTGGATTCGTTTATTGAAGTAAGCTTGCAGGTCATCATTATCCTTAATTCCATACTTTTTTTTGAAGAAACTGATATCCGGACTGGCGCTCCAATGTTTACCGTTGACCTCATCTCCGCCGATATGGAAGTATTCATCAGAGAAGAGCCCGGACATCTCACCGATAAAAACATCCAGGAATTCATAGAGTTCTTCCTTTGTTGGATCCATGCAGGGATCGAAAACACCCCATTGCCGTTCGATCTCATATAGACCGGGAGCGCTGGCCAGCTCCGGGTATCCCACTAGCCAGGATGTGGTGTGGCCGGGCATATCGAATTCAGGAATCACACGGATTCCCCGGTCTCGCGCATACTGCACGATTTCACGAATTTGCTCATGGGTGTAGTAGTTCCCGTCAGAACCCATCTCATGGAGCTTGGGAAAGCTTTTGCACTCGACTCTGAAACCCTGGTCCTCCGATAAATGCCAGTGAAGAACATTGAGCTTCACAGCCGCCATTCCATCCAGATTGCGCTTGATCACATCGACCGGCATCCAGTGCCGACAGACATCGATCAGGAGTCCCCTCCATGGGAATCGTGGCTCATCCTCAATGCGAACAACTGGCACATAAAAGCATTCTGTGCCCAATTGAATGAGCTGCAAGAAAGTCTCTATTCCGTGAAGGGCCCCTAATGGCGTGGGTGCCTTCAGCAGAGCCCGGGCGGACGTCACTTCTAGAGTGTAGGCCTCGACCTCCTTTACCGACTGATTCTTTTCTCCCGGACCTGTGCACTGAATCTCCAAAACGGCCTTGGAGGCATCCTTTTCCAATCCCAAGATGAGCGGTATTCCCGTCTGTATCGCCAATCGTTCGATAAGCCTGTACGCGGCTCTCTCCAGCCTTGGCTCTGTGTAGCCTGTCAACGCCACACGAAATCCGAAGTCAATGCCCAACCACCCCTGTCCGAGAGAAATCTTTTTCGGAACAGGCATGAGATCAAGAGCCTGATTTTGAAATGCAGGATTGATTGCGTTCGATCCCAACGAAAGAAAGGCCAATAAAACAGCCATCACGATAAATCTAAACATCGAATGTCTCAAAGCTACCATCTAGACTCCTCTTCACCAAGATTCGAACAATATGAAAAATAAAGGATTTTCCATTTTTTCCAAAGCTATCGCCGGGAGAGAGAAAAGTCAAGACCAGGAGAATGATCAGGCCTTTCATTTGAAGACATCCAAAGCAGTTGGATACTTTTTCTATTCCACATTCCTGTTCAGATCAAAATCTTTTAATTTACTTTGGGTGGTCGGCCTTGTGAGTCCGCACAAACACAGCTTATTGAAAGATTACATTTTTTTCGCAAAGTGGCGGTAGAGCAATAAGGTTAAAACGAATGAAAGAAGGAACACAGCCAGAGGGATGAAGATGCCGACCATCGTCAATCCTCCTTATCCTTGTGCTTTTTCTTGTAGGAAAAATAGGCCAGAAGAAGCCCCAGAAAAGAAAACAAATAGGCAATAGACATCCCGATGACGACAGCAAATCCTTGATTCATCTTATTCCTCCCACCTGGCAATTTTTTCCAGATCTTCGAGATACTGTTTTTGTTTGGATTCGTAGTCCTCTGAGATCGCTTTCAGCTTGGGATCAATGATCTTGATCATGACAATCAGTAAAACCGCACTCATACCGAGAATGACAAAACCATACCATTTAAGAAGCAAAGAAAAGGTCACTCCGATCGCCAATAAAAAATAGATCAAAGGAGAGATGATAAAGGTGACATGATCTTCCTTTGTCCAGCGATCCGCCTGTTCGGCTGTCCAATGTGTTTTTATTCCTCGCATTTTAGTTCTCTCCTTCTACGGCCGCGTCTTCCGGTTTCAACAGTCCTCTCCTCACGGCCTCTTCCCTCACTGGTTTCCACCAACCCAGCGGCCGAGACATGACATAGTATTTGACGAGGCGGTCCATATCTTCGGGTTTAGTCAGGAATGTGATGGGGATGTAAATCAGCGCACCCAAAACCATCATACTCCAAAACTGAAGATAATCCGGGAGGACCGGAATGACTTTAAACTCCGGGAGAATCCAGACGACCAACCAGCTGAATCCGAGGTTGGCGATCCAGGAAGAAAGGTATCCCCAGGCATTAAATCGCCACCAGACCACTTGCAAGATATTAGGAAGCCAAATCCCTGCAGCCATGATCCAGAGGGCAAAAATGAGCCACTGGGTGATCTCCTGCATCATCAGGCCATAGAGAAAAGAGCCCAGAAGGAGGATTAGAGTGGAAATTCTTCCCACCCAAACCAGTTCTTTTTCGCTAGCTTTTGGATTGAAGTAATGATGATAGAGATCCCGGGTAGCGTAAGAGGCTCCCAGATTGAGATGGGTAGAGATGGTCGAAAGATGGATGGCTACGATGGCAGCGAAGAAAAATCCCACAAGTCCAACAGGTAAAAACTCAAAGCCTAACCGGTACCAAGCCATCTCGGATTCGGCTGTAGATGGGATGTGGGGATACAAGGAAAAAAAAGCAAGGATCGCAACGGCCCAGAGCGAATTCCGGATTACGATCAAGGCAGAGCCCGACCAGATGCTGTAGCTGGCATCGCGGACGGTTTTGGCAGATTGAATGCGCTGGGCTTCAGGATACCAGTCGATAGCCGTTCCCATGCCGAAGCCGCCGATCACCGCGATGACCAGCATGGTCAAGAACCAGACTAGGGGGAAATCCCCGGATGTAACTCCCGAGAATGCAAAGGGATTCAGCCGCCAGCTCTCTCCCAACGCATCGAGTTTGGCGATGATGGTGTTGGGCCCACCGGCGGCAACGATCCCCCAAATAGATACGATAACAATGACCGAGAGAGCGATGACGCCCTGCTGAAAATCGGCCATGACGACACCCCAGTAGCCGGCAGCCAGGACGTAAATGGCACACACAGAGGAAAAGAGGATGAGGCCGATCCATTCGGGCCACCCGAAGAGTAATCTGCAGAGTTTGCCCATGGCTATCCCAACCCAACCTAGGACGAACATGTTCATAAAAACCTGCCAGCCTGCGATCCAGCCACGCAGAAGCTCGGCCCCTAGGCCTGAAAAACGGAGAGTTTGCCATTCGGCCTGGGTATAAGCTAGAGAACGTCGAAAGATGCGGGTTGAGGCAAAAGCGGAGATGGCGCACCAGGCCGAGAAAAAAGTATACCAGATGCCGCGCAGTCCATATTTATAGATGACTCCACTGACCCAAATCGGAGTATCTGTGGCCGTATGGGTGGCATATACAGAAGCGGCAGGAAGCCACCAGGGCAGGCCCCGTCCGGCCAGGAAAAAATCCGCCATAGATCTCTTTCCAAGCCTGTAGAAGAGCACCCCACAGAACAGCATGAGAATAATGAAAGCAAACAGCCAAAACCAGTCTAAGAAGGCGAAATTGACCATGTAGACTTCCCTTCTAAATCACTGGTTTTCCATAAACGTATGTCTGCTTGATCTGTAATTCTTTATCATACACAGTCAAGTTAGCATATTTCCCTTTTTCAATGCTTCCCATAACTTTATCCAAACCGAGTACACGGGCAGGATTGAGAGATGCCATCAACACGGCCTCACTAAGAGAAAGATCCGTCCAATCGAGAACATTTTTTACGGCTTTGTTCAGAGTCAACACACTTCCCGCCAAAGAACCGCCGTCCTTAAGACGTGTTTCATCACCCTTAACCGTAATGTTGAGTTTGCCCAGGATATAGTCCCCATCTCCCAAGCCAGCCGCAAGTATCGAATCTGTTATCAGGCAAACGTTTTCCAGGCCTTTCCGATCGAGAACAAGCCTCACAAAAGCAGGATGAACGTGAATGCCATCACAGATGAGCTCGACACTGACCTTCTCCGATTCGAGGACTGCCCCTACAACACCGGGTTCCCGATGACGGAATTCAGGTATCGCATTGAAAAAATGAGTCGCATGCGATATTCCAGCCTTGATGCCTTCGAGAGCTTGTTCGTAGGTCGCACCCGAATGCCCGATGGAAACAACAATCCCATTCTCCCTGAGTGTTTGGATAAAGTGCATATTGTCTTTGACTTCGGGAGCTATTGTAACGATCACCTTGAGTCCTCGGGTAGCTTCGATCAGAAGTTGTATCTCTTCTTCTGTGATTTCCTTGATATAATCAGCATTCTGCGCTCCGCACTGCTCCACATTGAGAAAGGGGCCTTCGACATGGACGCCTAGAGGCTTGGACACAAGGGGAAATCCAGGAGACTTTTTGACTGTCTCAACAACTTTGAGAATCGATGCGAACGGGGCCGAAAGCGTTGTCGCAAGAAAAGCAGTGACTCCTGTCCGGGCCAAGTGGCCGCCGATGATGTTGAAGCTCTCCATATCCGCGTCCATGAAATCCCTCCCCAGAGCCCCATGGACATGAAGATCGATAAAACCCGGTGAGATGTAGTGATTGCTGTGATCCAGAAAATAGCTCCTGCCGTCCCAGGTGCGCTCACTCTGCTCATAGATATCTGTAATCCTCTCGCCCTCGATCTCGATGACTGCTTTGGCGAGAACCCTATCTGGAAGGATGACATCTCCCTTGAGGATCGTTTTCTGAGCCGTTGGATTTTCGCCCTTCATTTGATTCCTCTTTTTATTATTTCTAAATATATCCATCAACTCCTCATTTTTCAATGTAAAAATGGAGATTGTTTCATTTTATGCAAAAACCGTGTCCTGATCGGTCTGTTCGGGGAACGGACCCTACACATAAAACTTATTTAGGGAATAGTCCCTACACAGAAAATGAGGTCTGACATTTCATTTCCTTTCCGTTAGACGGCGTCACACCCATAAAGTATAATACAGGTGATCCCAGGCGTATCACGGAGGAAAGATGGCATCACCTCGAAAGTGGCTTTTATGTGTGTGTATAATCTTTTCTATCATCATTATCCTGCCCTTATCGGATTCATTTTCTTTCACAGGGTATGCTCAATCAGAAAATCTACGGTATCTTGAAACCGCCAAACAGATTTTCCGCAAAGGGATGAGCGAACAGCATGCTTTCGAATACCTCAAAACGATCACAAGTGTGGGCCCCCGGCTTACAGGGTCATCCCAGGCTGAAGCAGCCGTGGAGCTCACGCGAAAGCTTATGGAAGAAATGGGATTAGACAATGTTCACCTGGAAGCCACAGAAGTTCCGCATTGGGTGCGCGGGGAGGCTGAAGAAGGATGGATCACCTCATCCGGATCTGGAACGATCTCTGTGCCCGTTGCCGCCATTGGAGGGAGTATCGCAACTTTCTCTGAAGGAATATCCTCGCAAGTTGTCGAGGTTAAGTCTTTCATCGAGCTCAATAAACTCGGTGATCGGGCAAAAGGAAAGATCATCTTCTATAACAAGCCCATGGATCCGAAGCTCCTCAACACATTTCAAGCTTATGCCGGAGCTGTCGCATACAGAGTTCGAGGGGCTACAGAAGCGGCCAAGCATGGTGCTGTCGGTGCACTCGTGCGGTCTCTAACGCTCCGGTCCGACGACTATCCTCATACTGGTCTCATGCAGTATGACCCCGGCGTCAAAAAAATTCCTGCGGCTTGCATCAGCACCAGAGGGGCAGACCTCCTGTCTGATCTTCTCAAAAAGGATCCTGAACTAACATTCGGCATGAAACTCTCGTGCGCAGACCTCGACCCGGAGATCTCCCACAACGTCGTTGGCGAGATCGAGGGTAGTGAAAAACCAGAAGAGATCATCCTCATGGGAGGACATCTGGACAGCTGGGATTTGAGTCCCGGAGCTCACGACGACGGCGCCGGATGTGCGCATTCTCTGGAGGCGATACGTCTGATCAAAGAATCGGGCCTCAAGCCGAAGAGGACGATCAGGGCAGTGATGTTCATGAATGAGGAATTTGGCGGCTCCGGTGGCCGGGATTATGTTGCCTCGGAGAAAAGACAAAGAGAAATCCATCTGGCCGCCATCGAATCCGACCGAGGGGGTTTTCTACCTCTTGGATTCGCAGTTGGCGATGCCCAGACAGCTGAAAAATTCAAGAAATGGGAACACTTTTTCCAGTCCATCGGCATGTTCTGGATCCGTCCGGGTGGTGGAGGCGTGGATATCGCCCCACTCGGTCAACAGGGAACTCTCTTGATCGGGCTTGTGCCTGATTCCCAGCGCTATTTTGACGTCCATCACTCGGGGAAGGACGTCATCGACACAGTGAATCCCAGAGAGCTGGAGCTAGGCGCGATCGCCATGGCTGTGCTCGCTTATATCCTCGCTGAAGAGGGCGTCTAACAGAAAAAAGGCCAGTCCCCCAATAGGTCGATGTAGGATCAGTTCCCCGAACTGACTGAAAGAGTAAGAATCGTTCCCCTGTTGTCTGATTTCACAATCACCAATTGAGACACACAGACACTATTCATCACAGATTTAAGGATGTTTCCGAGAAAATATCTGGCCTTAAGCTTCAGGCGATAAACTCTGAGCGAGTGCTTTATCTCCGTTGCATGTCCTCAAAAGTGAACTTGTCCTGCTTTGTGTAACCCTCGGGGACTGAGTATGTGCCCGCTGGAGCAGCTTTTTCGGCGATCTCCACGACCTCTTGCACGGTCTTCATATCGGCGCCCATCATGTTCATGCTCATCTCAGACCGCATCTGCCATCCTTTAATCTGCTTGAAGGCATTTAGAGCCTCTTCGCCTAAGGGCATGGTCGGCGAGAACATCTGGATCATCTTGTCTTGAAACTTCTTCCAGTCGAAGGGCACGTCTTCCGTCGCCCACACTTTCATCTTCATTTCCATCGTCATCATCATCATGATGGTCATGGTCACATCGTACTTTTCACATTCTTTCCCCGCAATGGTCTCTTTCTCACCCATTGGCTGCACGGCCACGCTGATGTTCATGTTGGCCATCATCTCCGACGCCTGTTCGGGAAGATATTTTGAAATATCCAGGGGCAAGTCCATTTCGATATAGGTTTTTTTCTGACTGTTCATCCAGAAGACCTTATTCTTCTCCAAGTCGATGATAAAAGACTGATCCTCGCTCAGGCTTGCCATCTTATTATCAGCCAGCCACATATGATTTATGACATCTTTAGCAGGTTGAGACTGCCCCATCACTTGGAACGCATCCGTGTGTGTTTTCTGCTGGATGTAGACATCCGCATGCACAAATACAGTCGAGAAGAGAAAAAAAACGATCAAAACCGATGCATATTTTTTCATTAGGCCTCCTTTTCTTGTCGGGACACATCCAAAAATCGAACCAAATTCATCCGACTTTTTTGACCTGAATTCCGTTTGTATCATAGGCAGAGGGGGAAGTCAATCATAACCGATTGACTTCGATACCGTATTGTGCAATATTGATATATTCTATAGATTTTCAGAGAATACGAGGAGGTTCCGATGAATAAGGCAGCGAGATTCTTCACCATAACCGCATGCCTGCTTCTTATATCGGCTTATGGATTTTCCTATGGCGCTGGGAACACCTTCTTTTTTAACGCGGCTGGATATTTCCCTACGGAGAGTCAGATCAAAACCGGATATGGGTCTGGGCTTGGAACGACATTGATGCTGACACAAAATGTCGTGTTCTCCCTCGAATTCAAATACGCGAGGTTCTCCGTTGATCCAGAGGAAGGGAAGTTTTTGGCCGGGAACCTCACCTTAACTCCGATCATCGCGAACTTTCAGTATTATTTTAATCCCAATGCATCCTTCTCGCCCTATGTCTTCGGTGGAGTCAGTTTCGTATTTGCACGCTTTAACGCCGAAGCACGTCAGATCGGCGAAGAAGCTTTAATAACAAAGCAAGATCCAAAAAATGGCTTGGGATTTCAAGGCGGCCTGGGAGCCACATTCAGTGTCTCAGAAAGAGTGGCCATTTTTTTTGAAGGGTATTATCTGTACAGGCAAGCAGTGGTCGAGACGTCCTTTTTAACGGGAGCCCAGGGACAGTTCGACACGAACTTGAGTCATCTCGGTGTTCTTGTGGGCCTGAAATACTACTACTAAGCGATAACATTTAGAAAACACTCCAGTCGCTAACGCGACACCCAAAACCCCTTCACAGAAAAGGCCTACTCACTTTCAATAGACACATGTTTTCGCCTCTTCAGCATATGCTTCGAGGAGTTCGATGTCTGCCTCGAAAAAATGATCCGACGTAGACAGAATATAACCGCCCCCTTCGCCTGCTTCCTCAAAACACCTTCGCACAGCCGCGCGCGTCTCAGCAGGACGGCATCCCTTAAAGTGATGGAATTGGTCAAAACCTCCGATCAGGCACACACGATGTCCGATCTGCTTTTTTGCCCTTGCAAGGTCAGCGTCCCCACCAAGAGAAGACGGCGTGAACGTTTCCATCGCGTCTGGTTTCATACCAGCGATCATATCTAGAAGTGGCATCATCCCCCCGCATGTGTGGTAGACCACGCGCTGTCCGGCATTGTGGGCGGCGTCGATAAGTTCTGCATCATAAGGGGCTCCTTTCATGGATTGGATGAAGCGGACTTTCCTTGCCTTTAAGATGGCCAGAAATTCATGCACCCACACAGGATCATCGTACGTGGCCATGATGAGGTCTCCGATGCCGTAAAGAACAGCCGCATCCTGCCAACAGCCGGGTTGGCCGTAGATGTCGAACCCGGGAATTGTCCCTCGGACCAATCCGCGTTCGCCAAAGGCCTCTGCTTCACGAGCCACGACATTGGCATCGCACAAGGGCACTGGAGCATATTTGGCAAAGATATCGATCTCCGACTTGTCTTTGATGAGGCGCTCCGTCACCCATGTTGTCTGCTCATCGCTCTGTAAAGCCATCGTGAGAGTCCTCTTCGGAGTGACACAACGGTAGCGCACAGATCTATATTTTGGATCGGAAATATAGTCCTTTTGGATGATCCAGTTGTTCGTTAAGATGTACCTGGGCTGCAGAGAATTCTCCCTCTGTTGAAAAGGATCAAAGTAATCCCCTTTAGATGGATCTGGCCTCTGAGCGACCACCCAATGGATTGGATCCAATCCAAAATGATCGAAAAACTCCTGGACAGAGATTCCGTCCATTGTGTGCTCGAGAAAATAGGGCATAACGTGGTGGGTTGTCACAGGAAGCCGGTCCGTTTTCTTCCGTTCCAGTGCCGTCAAGAGCCTCTGTTTCGAATCCATCCCACCCAATCTACCACCTCCCGAATAATTTTTAAATATTTTTACAAAAATCCCTTGACATATATGTATAAACTGTGCATATATATGCATATGAGAACAACACTCAACATCGATGACAGGCTCCTCGGTAAAGCCGCTGAACTGACGGGAATCACAGAAAAAACATCTTTGGTCAGGCGAGGCTTAGAGGCCCTCATCGCCCTCGAAAGCAGCAAAAGATTGGCCCGGCTGGAAGGTACGGAGAAATTTCTTCGAGTGAAAGACAGAAGGAGTATTCGTAAAAATTAAATATGGTTCTAGCCGACACCTCCATTTGGGTCTCACATTTGCGAGACAAAAATCCCCCGCATAAATCCCTGTTGATGAAAGGGCTTGTCGTTTGCCATCCCTCAATCATAGGCGACCTGGCATGCGGCAATCTGAAGAATCGAGACGAGATCCTATCACTCCTTGAAGCCCTTCCAGCGGCGACTCCAGCCACCCATGATGAAGTCCTTCACTTTATCGATACGAATCAACTCATGGGAATCGATCTCAATTATTCAGATGTTCATCTTCTCGCTTCTGCGCTTCTCTCCACTGCCCTCATATGGACCAAGGATAAAAATCTTCAGGAAGCTGCCGACCAACTGAGGATCGCTTATCATCCGAAATAGGTTTTCATACGAACACAAATATTTTTAGAGCGTTCTTTTTTCTTTTTTTCTCGAAAAAAACATGAGGGACAATGAAAGATTTTCGAAAATTTATAAAGATCTGGTCCAATTGCTGGATTGATTTTTTTTGAAACCTAGCGCGTATTTCGAAAACGGAATCGGTTCTTTTTATTGATCGGTAACGGTGAGGCCGGATGGAGAAAGGATAAAGCGGAGGGATTTGATGCCTTTGCCGAGGGAGTTGATCTCCTGGAGCATGTGTTCGCGCTCATGGCTTCTGGAGCTGCCCAGGATAGTTAGTGATCCTCCTTTTCCGCCTGCGCCATTGACCTTCCATCCTGCGGCGTTATATTTTTTTGCGATTGCGATGACAGTATCGGCCTCAGCAGGTATAAGGCCTGAATGAAGTGCTCGCTGACATTCGTTATTTTGAATCATCATTTTCCCATAATTCTTCAAATCTCCTGTTTTGAGATAATCTCTCGCCCGCTCAGCCAGGATTCTCATTTTTATGATCTCTTTGGACTGCGGTCCTCCTGTCTCGAGAGTGGAAATGACATCATCATGGATCTCTGAAGAACGATGGGACTTTCCCAGGTAGATCAAGCTTAGCCTCTGCTTCAACTCATCTCTTAAGCTCAAAGGCAAGAATAAATTTGTAACCTTGGCTTCTGGGTAGTTATACATGTGGATAAAACAAATCCCTCCGTAGGCGGCACATATCTGATCCTGGACTCCGCTTTGGAGACCGAGTTTTTCTGTTTCCACACGGTGCGCCAGGGACACGATTTCGTCTGTAGAGCGGGTTTGAGGTGAAAGCGCGGCGATCGCCCCGATGAGAGCTACACACACCGAAGCGGATGTCCCGATGGCGCTTCCGGCCGGAACATGGGCTGAAACACTGACTTCAAGTTCGTGTTTTATCGGAATCCGCAGAGAATTGAGAGCCCCCTGGAGATAGGGATGGACATCGTAAGCAGGCTCGTCCGGGTCCATCCAAAAGGAGTCTCTGTAATCTTTGGCTTTGACAAGGACTCTTTTTTCCCTTCTTCTTTTGTTGGGAAAGACCTTGATCTCCACTTCGACCGGAGGGGAGATAGCCAGGTTCAAAACCTTGCCTTCACCCGAGAACCAGGTGTCTGTCCAGCCGCCTATATCGTTGATGCGCAAAGGCGCTGTGGCATGTATAACTCGAGAAGGAGTTCTTGCAACCATAGCCCTAACCAAAAATATTCATCGGCTGTCAATCCCGCGTCACTGACCTCACTCCACCTCTAGAGATCGTATTATAAGCAAAATCCAACAAAAAAGGGAGAACATCAGAGGCAACCCCTCCAAATTCAAATATGCAGACTTATGGTGACTTGGTGGATATTTCAAAGGCGCCGAGCTTGATGGTGCGGTGGAATTGGCCGGGAGGTAAAGGCCGAGGAGGCATCGGGCTCAGAGGCGGCAAATCTTGCTTAAGCTTTAAAAACACCTCCTTTGCATCCGGCTCCAGAGTCAAAACGAGCCATGCGGAAGCTGTTCCTGCCCAGCTTGTCCGTCCTTCTGGGGGGTATATCTGGACGCGCATCAGGTGGCTTCCGATAGGCACATCCCGTTTATACCACGTCCAGCGACCCTTTTGGCTTTCTGTCTTCATCCCAACCTGTTCGCCATTCAAGCTCACGACAACAGTTGGGTCCTCTCGATCCACAGAAGCTCCTGATGGTTCGAGCAGAAAGCAGAATGTGCATTTTTTTGTAGGCTCATGGAGCCTGAAGCGGATATCACTCCAGAATTGTCCCTCTCCGGAATATTTCTGGACAAAGACCCGGCTTACAGGCTCTTGAATCTCAACGACCGGTATCACAGAATCAGGCGGATCGATCCTCGTCCCATCATAGACCATGGAACTGACCTTATGCGGGTTTAAAAGGCGGGGCTGACCGCCACTATTCAAGACTCTCAGTCTGTACTCACTCTGGCCTGCATGAACCCGTTCGAATGTCACTCCCGCGAAAAGCGGTTCAGATGCTTCTTCCAAGGGATAGATCTCATAAATGGATGTTTCATACCCTTCTAAAGGAATTTCGAGATTGGCGCCCGCAGGGATAAGATCGGGCGAGATGTGACGGACTGGATACACCCTATCAAAAACCAGGTGAGTTGCCGAAGGATCAAGATCCATAGATGGCGAGAGTTCGATCTTTAGGATCTTCGGCTCCACAAAGGGATTCCGCGCTGCAATAATCCCGTGATTTCCCTCAAAATGGACATACCCATAGGGATTCCGGCCCTCGGGATTCCCCCCGACCATCTCTGCAGAATCCAGAACAGGAAACCGATCCTTCGCCCAACGAACAGAATCGGCCAACGCATCCCACTCAGCATCCGTGAGCAGATCAGGAGAGATATAAAGCTCACCCATAGATATGCCACGCGCAAAATAGAGCAGAGCGTTATCGGTGAATTTATCAAGAGGCTCGGTTTCCCCTCCCAACATCTGAAGATGTCCTTTGATAATGCCGTGGGTCATAAGGTTGGCGATGGGGAACCAGAACTTCTTTTCCAGCAAGTCATCATAAAGGATTGTATCCCGATAAGTCATGGCCCGGTCCCGCTGACTGATCGAAGGGACATCGGCATAGCCGTAGTCCGACCCCTGCATCCATATGGTATTGGCGTATTTCAACCACCACGGACTTAACCACGTTCCGGAAGTGATATTCAAAAAGACGTCAGGACTTTCTGCGCGAGCTGTACGGCAGAGGTCGATCACAGACTCCATGACAGCCCGTCTTGAATAGACATCAGGAAGATGGCCGTGGTCGGGCTCACTGCAAGAGAACTGGATGCCATCCCACTTAAAATAGCGAATGCCGTGATTCCGCACGAGGTCGATAACACGTTCTTTGAGGAGGGCATGATATTTTTCTCCGGCTACACACATCTGATCGCCGACAACTTCGTATCCGTTGGCTCTCATCCATCCGATCCGCCAATCCCTGTGGGAGTAGCCCCCCGTCGGGCCGATCCATATCCCTAACCGGCTCCCCATTGGCTGCAAAGCCGCAGCCACTGGCGCCAGCCCGTTTGGAAATTGTTCGACATTCAACACCCAGTCGCTTTGGTAGACATCCCATCCATCATCCAGGACAAAAGCGTCCAGTTTGACCCCCCGTTGCTCCACCATCCGGCGACGAAAGGATGCGACTGTCCGCAGGATATTCTCTTCCGTGAGGGATCGGGAAGGATCTTTGACCATAACCGGAGCCCTCAAATCATACCAGCTGTTGTAAAGGAGATAGGGTTTCAAAGGGGCCACACGCATTTGATCCAAATACTTCCAGAACCACTGTTTCACCTCGACGTTAGGGGAGAGCCCTTCGACGACGCTTTCGCTTTCAACCCAGGAAGTGCCGATCTTCTCTCCTAAAACCTGTCCACACTTCAGCTCTAAATGTCCAATGGCTGAGTGCTGGAGGAGATTATCCGATGTGGGATACTCCAATCCAAAAAATGCGCCGCCGCCTCCCTGAAGCAGTGCTACAGGCTGGCCGAATCCACCACTCTTCAAGAGTGATGGGATTCCTTGTATGGAGCCCCTTCGAGGCCAGATCCAACGCAGGAAGTGAAAACCGAATTCCTCATCCCGAACGGCCAATTGACGATGGATAAAAAATGTGCCGGGCTCGACACGATAAGTCAAACGGATCTCCATCGGCATTCCCTCGCCTTTAAAATAAAGCTCAAGATTAACAGTCCCATCGGGAGATTTCTTGAAGATATATTGCACTACACTGAAATCTTTTTTACTCAACAAGACAGGGTTTTCTGCGTTGTTCACCTTGCCGGGCGCCTTCCACTTCGACCACATCACATCCAGGGCAAAGTCCGCATCCGTTTTCACTTCGAAAGGCTGTGTTCCATACCTTGAAAGCCATCCGGAAAGCGCTAAGAGCTCGTCCCCTTTGAGCATCCCGTTCTCGACAAAAACCGCACAACGAATCTGATCATTGCTCAACCAGAAGACCTGGATCCCATTAACTTTTTGCTGGCCCGAGCGAACAGAGTCGGCCAGCACTAATGGGACCTGCATCAATGAAACGATGACAAGCAATAGCAAAATGACACGGGATGATCTCATCCTTGCCTCCCAGACTTATATTTATCGTAAAATGTCTGTTTCCTCAGGAATAATTCCTTACATCCCCGCGCTTGTTTATCCTGGAGATGAGAATGTCCTATGAAATGGTTTCAGACGAATTCGCCCTTAGCGATTTTAAAGACTTTGCCACCGACAAGAACGTCAATGGCACCTGAGTTATCCTCAGCCTTGAGATAGAGGAGAGATGGCCTTCCGATCTCGTATCCCTGTTCCACGCGCACATTGATGCGCGGCTCTCCAAAGTAGCGGTGTTTCACCAGGTAGCCAGCAAGACATCCATTGGCACTGCCTGTAGCTGGATCCTCCGGAATATTGTAATAATCCACAAACACACGACAGTTCAAATCATTCTTTGGACTGTAGGTCTCCGAGCAAAAGATGAGTGGAGCTTTGGCATCAGTGTGGGCGATCAAATCAAAAAACACATCTCTGTTAACCCTAGCCTTTTTCACCACATCCAGTGTCTTCAGGGGGACAATCAAAAAGGGAAGCCCTGTGGAGACTTCCTCTACAGGAAACCTGTCATCGATATCTGCCTCATCAAGATTCAGAGACCTGGCGATCGTCGCCTTATCAAACGTACGCCCAAATTCGGGGTGTTGCTGTTCCATCCACAAATCATCCGCCTCGCCCTTGCTGAAACTCAACGCAACTGGAATCTGTCCAATCCTCAAATTGAGGATCACTTTTTCGATGGGCTTTCGAATAATTTCCTGCTGGATGATAAAGGCTGTACCGAGAGTGGGATGTCCGGCAAAGGGAATCTCCTCAGCTGGCGTAAAAATACGGACATCGTAACCACCTTTCCGCTGTTTTTCTGAAAGAATGAATGTGGTTTCCGAATAATTCATCTCTTTTGCGTAAAGCTGCATCTCTTCATCAGAAAGGTCAGCCGCATCCAAAAAAACCGCCAATTGATTGCCTGCGTATTTTGTTTCTGCGAACACATCCACGATCGCAAAGGTGTGCGTTCTCATCATTCGCCTCTTTTTTTCTCTGGAAAAAAAATGATGAATTCAGTTCCGTGTTCCCTGTTTAGTTCGATGGTTCCCTCGAGCTGGTCGACCAACATCGTCACCAGCTGCATCCCCAGAGATTTTGTTTTTCTGAAGTCCAATTTTTTAGGAAAGCCGTTGCCGGAGTCCTTGACGATCAATGTGTATCTGCCATCTCCCGCTGGAAGCAGAGACACTTCGACCTCACCGCTTTTGCCTTTAGGCAAGGCATGTTTGAATACATTAGAGACCAGTTCATTGATGATCAATCCACAGGGTATGCCCACTTGGGCATCCAAGAACACATTCTTGACGTCGATCCTGAGCTGGACAACATCTAAATCCACATTGTAGGAGTGAAACAAATATTTTGTGAGCGTTTTAATGTATTCCTCGAAGTTTATGTTTCCAAGGTCACTAGCCCTGTAGAGATTCTCATGGATAAGAGCCATGGAGCTGACACGGTCTCTGGTTTCGTTAAAAATTTCGCGCGCCTCTTTATCATCCAGTTGCTGAGATTGAAGTTCGATAAGCCCGGAGATCACCTGCATGTTGTTTTTCACACGATGGTGCAGTTCCTGGAGGAGTATTTCTTTTTCTTTGAGTGCCGCCTTGATTTTCTCCGTGGCCTTTTTCCGGTCAGTGATATCCATCATCATTCCTATGATTTCATTACCTGCAAGTGTGGCACTGATAAGAACGTTTTTGCTTTCGCCTGACTTCGTCAATAACTCGATCTCATAATAATTCAACCGCTCCTTTTCTTTGAGCTCTTGAACAAACGCTTCGCGGTCCTCATGATTCTTGTACCTGGCTACGACACCCTCTTTGATCATTTCTTCCGGTGCGGAGAATCCCAGCATCCTGAAGAGTGCCTCATTGACAAAAAGGTAATCCCCCGTGAGATTTGTCCGATACACACCCACCAGAGCATTATCCACAAGGTCTCTGTATTTTTGTTCGGATATTCTAAGGGTGGCTTCCACATGCTTGCGTTCGGTAATGTTGCGGAGCGCTCCTTCGATACCGACAGGGATGTTATTATCGTCTAAAACAATCCGGGCACTGACCGATGTATCAATCAGCCTTCCATCTTTGCTTTTAAGTTTCAGCTCGTAATCATTGATCCATCCTGTTTCTTTGATCTTTTGGACAAAAACATCACGAGCAGCAGGTTCGACAAAAAAAACAGTGACCGGGCGGCCGATGACCTCATTTGGCTGATATCCGGCTTGAGTGTAGATGGATGGACTGATATCTATGATCTTCCCATCCCGGTCTGTACGATAGCATACATCGTAGAAGGATTCAAAAATGGTCCGGTACTTCTCCTCGGATCGGCGGAGCATTTTTTCCTTTTTTTGACTTGTGACCAGAGCATTTTCGAGCTCTACGACTCTTTTGCGAAGAGCGATCAATTCTTCCAGATCCTGTTCTTTGGGCCTTTGTTTATCCATCAGTAACCGCTCTTGCCGATGCTAAAGACGCTAGGCCAAAATCATCCCCACAAGCTTCATAGCATGCGTACATAGCTATCTATTGACTTTTTATATCAACATTGAAAGAAAAGTGCAATCACCCTTAGGGATGAATTTTGAGGTGATTTGGGAGTGAAGCGAGTCTTAAGATTTTTTATGCGCAATGGCGAGGAGGTGCTGACTTGTCCCCAGAAGCGACGGCTCATCTTCCACCCAACTCAACGCTTCGAGGAGTTGATTGCGTTTTCTCAGATCCTCCCATCGCGTCTCGAAATCCGGCAAGAATCCACCCAATCCTTCGACGGGAAGGACCTTTTCGCATTGAAATCCCGCGTCTTCGATCTCCGCCTTCAAATCCTTGGGGTGGTGGAAGAATCCTGTGGTGAAATAAAACGGATGATCCGTGGGATTTCTATGCTGGCCGTCTCTCAAATCCTGTTTGACGATTTTTTCAAACTGCGGATCATCCAGGAATCCGGAAAACAATCCGTCCAAGATAGATGCGAAACGGGATATGGCTGCAACGAATAAAATGCCGCCTGTCTTCAGGATGCGGTTGGCCTCCTGCAGGGCACAAAGCCGTTCTGTTCGCTCATTCAGATGATACATGGGCCCAAAAAAAAGGACAAAGTCAGCACTCAAATCGGGGAAATCCAGGTGACGGGCATCCCCCACGCGACAGCTTTTGATGGGAACATGAGGCTGCCTCTGGGATGCACGAATCGCTTTTTCCACATGGGAAGGGACCGGGTCGACAAGGTGTACTTCATACCCTAATCCGGCTAGCCAACAGGAGTAGACTCCCGCCGCACCCCCCACATCATAGATAACCGCAGGAGGAGGAGTCAGATAGCGCTGGATGATCTCCTGTGTGCGCGCCAATTCAAGTTTACTCGTCCCCTTGAAAAGGCGACTCTCTTCGTCGAAACTCTGGTAGTAGTGATCAAGCTCATGGTCAGATGTTTTTTTTGATGATGAAGATTTTTTCACGGTTTTCACTTTAATGTGCTTCCTGAGCCTAAACCCCTATTTATTCCGAAGTCTGTAGCCCGCTATCGAAGACGAATTTCCAGCTGCCATCAGGCTGTTTTTTCCAGATCGTTACATAGTGGCCATAAGATACACTTTCCTTACCAGAAGCATCTGAGACAGAGCTTTTGTATTTACCGAGTGTATAGCCAAGGTCTGCGGAATCGGAGACCTCTACAAAATAGGATTCCCATACGATTTCTCCCCTGGCCCTTTCAGTTAAAAACTCGAGAATGGCATCCCTCCCTATAATCGGTAGGAAATTGTTCTGGAAAACGCGGGCTTCATCGGACATGAAAAGATCGAATGCTCCTGCAAATCCTTTTTCAAAGGACCATTCACGGAACATCCCTACAGAAAATGCTGAAAAAGGATATGCCATCTTGATTATTCTAATAAGCCGGCGAATGATTTCCAGGATGCGCCATTTTTATTGATAAGCAGAACACCCGCATTTTCGCCGTTCGCAACTGCCGGCCTATCTGTCCGCAGCCACCCGCCTGAGTTTAAAAGCGGATAGATTTTGCCATCGACCATTGCCTTAGCAGTCGCCATGTCCTCGTTTTTGATGGGATTGTGTGTGTGGCCGAAAACAAAGGTAAAGGGAACGGGGATATCCCTATCCGTAGGAAGGTCAAAATCTTTGGCTTTGTCCTTTTGATAGCGTGGGATGATGTATCGACTGATATAATCCTCGATGCTTTTGATCAGCATATCGTTGAGAGTCGATCTGTACAATCCGCTGTTCTCTGACCATGAGATCTTTTTGATCTTCCGCATCAAGAAATGCTTCAAAATCCATCCGCTCAGCCAGCTGAGGTAACCTTTTTGCCTTAACTGTCGAAAAATCTCATCGATCATGCTTTCCATCTCAGGGTTGTCTTTAAGGTTCCATCTATGAAAAGTCTCCAAAAATTTTCTGACAAAACTGGAGAGTCTTCCCGCATGTCCCATATGGTAATCGAAGGATTCCAGCCAGAAGTTATTGAACGCTTCCAACTCTTCGAGATGTGCGGGCTGAATAATGGCATTCACGGGCCTGAACAGATCCTCCAGAAAGTGCCCATGGGTGAAGAGATAATGCGCATCAGTCCCTTCGTCTGAGGGAACGGTCACAAAATGATGGGGATACTTGACAACGATCTCAGGCATGGGTTTTTCGTCCGGCCACACTTCACTGAGCACTATGGGAGGGATCAGATCTTCATCGGCTGTCGAAAATCGCATGTCCACAAAACATCTGGTGTATTCATGATGGCTGGGAGGAGCGAGGTTTCGCCGGAGCCGTTCGTTTATACAGACCTCCTCGCCCAGCTCTCTCCAGAAGTGATGGTCATGATTTCCAGGGACAAAAATGATCCGGTTGTAAGGGCCTATTTCAGAGATAATGGAGAAGAATTCCTTCGCATCAAGGAAGACTTCATCCAAAGATCCCACTGCCTGCTCAAGGAAATCACCGAGGATGATGAACTCGTCTTGGGGCCCGAGCTCTGAAAGAAAAACCTGCAGAGCCTGGCTGTTTTTTTTGAATCGCTCGTCTTTGGAGTACAGATAGCTCGATTCTCGTCCCAGATGCAGGTCGGAGAGAATAATGGCGCTCTCAATCCGGCTCATCTCTTTCCCTTATTTCTTTAACATATATATGCTTTATGGCCAAAGTCGTCAAGACCAACACAAAAATCGTATTTTTTACGCTTTACGGACTCGTTTAAAGCCCCTATAATGAGAGACTTCATCTAGGAGAGAGTCGAGGAGTCAAACAGATGTTCAGCAAGGTCAAAATAGTTCCTATTGTCATCATCCTCATTTTTTGCTTGAGTTGCTCTCCAGCTGTACAAGAAGACAACATCCGGTGGGTGACGTTTGATGACATCGTGATCAGCCTACAAAACCAACCTGCGATGAATGTGGGTTTTGACATAGACGACACCGTTCTCTTTTCAAGCCCGGCATATTACTATGGACAGCAGAAGTATTCGCCGGGAAGCCAGGAATTTTTGTCCGATCCAGAGTTTCAAAAAGAATTAAACAACGGACTCGACAAATTCAGTATCCCCAAGGAGATCGCAAAAAAACTCATCGCATTTCACAAAAACCGCGGCGACAACTTATTCTTTATTACAGGAAGAGATCCGACAGAGACAGAGACGCTGACTGAATTACTGGCACAGATTTTCGACCTGGAAAATCCCAATCCCGTGATATTTTGTGGAGCAAATCCCGGAGAAAATCCAAAAATCAGGCCTCTCCAGGAGAACAATATTCAGATTTATTACGGGGATTCTGACGGGGATATTCTCGCCGCACAATCCCTGCGCATTCGGGCCATAAGGATCATCCGTGCGGACAACTCCACACACAAGCCCTTACCAGAAATCGGGAGGCTCGGGGAAGAGGTCTTGGTGGATTCGCAGTATTGAATAGAATCACTCCCAAATCCGTGATCACATAAACACAAGTTGCGTTAATAGGTGTCCTAATTGTGTGGCGGAGAAAACCGTGTGAAGGGCTGGACGGGCATGGGACATCATTATTCTATTTGATGATTTGTATTCGTTCTTCGATCTTACACTTGAGCACTTCATGCTGCTCGAGCCATTCCACGAGCACTTGATTCAGGGGAAAACCCGTATCTCTTGAGTTAGAAACTGAAAAGTTAAAGTATTTATCTTTGGCCTGCCCAACAACATAGTCGTTGCTCACGACTGTGAAGATTTTATTGGGAGGGAGAACTTCGCCTTTATTGACGAGTACCTCACCATTCACTTCCACATGATTCACCCTTTGCCCTAAGGGTTTGGCCTCTTTCGGATAATATCTATACTTTAGGCCGGAGATCTGCAGCCTGTCCCATCCTCTCTCCACATCATGCTCCAGAACTTCTTTGATTTGCTGGCTGGTCAATTCAAACATTACAAGAACATTATTGAAGGGTGATACCTCGTATATATCCCCTGTTGTTATAGGGCCGGCTGCGATGTCGGCCCGGATCCCGCCGCTGTTCTGGAACGCGATCTGAGCTCCGGTCTTCCACCGCATGACGTCCGTGATCCAATTCCCTAGAACATTTTCCACCGGACAAGGATCACGCGTCTGATCAAACTCACAGACACCGATAACACGGGAGTATTCATCTTTGATGGACTTCTGGACATCTTTAACCAGCGCGCTCACTTCAGGAGAAGGATTTAATGCGACATCCGCCCAAAGCCATATGAGGCCTTCTTCGTAATCAATGATTCTGTCGTTTTGGATCGTGATCTTCAATGATCCCAGTGCCCTTTGGTATCCTGGAGTCGATTTGAGTAAAACCCCATTGATCTCTTCGAATTTAAAGCTGTCATCTCCGAGTAAAACCACGTCGACTCCTTCCACTCCCTCCGCGATCTGCTTCCCTGCATCATACTTGGCTTGGGCAAGAACGATCACCAGATCCGTCTTCTTGTCCAGTTGAGGAACATAAGCGTTGAGAGTGGGGACGATGGGCAAGACTTCGAGTCCCACAGTGTGTTTTCTGTCCACTTCTATCAGGAACGTCTCTTCCATTACACCGATTATGCCAATTTTTAAACCTGCTTTCTCCAAGATCACAAAGGGCTTTTCGGCAAAAAGCTGGCCATTTTCTTTATACACGATATTCGCCAGTACCGTGGGAAAGGAGGCCAATTGTTCCAAACCCTTGACATTTTCTTGCCCTTTATCAAAGGCATGGTTTCCAAAACACCAGGCGTCGTAGCCCAGCAGGTTCATGAATTCCATCATGACACCGCCCATGACACCCTTGTATTCCAGTTGTGCCGCAAGAGTGCCGGTCATGACATCGCCCGCATCCATGAGAAGAGTTGTTTTGGAGGATTTTCTGATTTCATTCAGGTAATGGCTGACTGCCTCCATTCCTCCAACAGGTCTTTGTTCATCGTTGAGTCTGTACCTGTGCGGCAGAAATGTTCCGTGTATATCGTTGGAGTGCAATAAATGGAGTGTCACTGGGCTTGAAGATCTGGAGCGACATGCGATGGGTGAAAAAATAAGGATGAATAAAAAACAGAGAGTGCTGAAAAAATGTTTGTTATTATGAAATCGCATAGCCTTCTATTAGCCCTCAGATAACGATTTCGAAAAAGAAGCCTCGTTTTTCTGGGCTATATCCTCGCTCTCAGAGAATGCTTATATCAAAGGAATTCAAACTTGTCAAAAACATTCGGGTAACGCCTTTTTATTCGATGATAGAGCTGGCAACAACGTTAGCGACTCTGCTCCGCATGGAAACCACCGAGCCTTCATCATAGGGATGAACTCTGTTCGTCAAGAAAATGACAAAAGTCTCCGTCTCCGGATCGATCCAGATCGAGGTCCCGGTGTAGCCTGTATGCCCATAAGAATTGGGCCCGAACAGATCTCCCCCGTTTGTGGAATAAGAAGAATCGAGGTCCCAACCCAAACCTCTCCCAGCGAAAGGGACTTGTGGGTATACGGATATCATTCGCTCGACAGCGAGGGGGCTCAGAATTCTTTGGCCCTTAAATTCCCCCTTATTCAACATCATCTGGGCAAAAATGGCCAAGTTTCCCGCTGTTGAAAAAAGCCCCGCATTACCGGAAATTCCAGACTGCAATCGTGCCAGAGGATCATGGACAACACCTCTTAAAGGCTCTCCATCAATAACTTCTGTGGGAACACACAAGGGGCGGAATTCCGCGGGAGGCGTAAAAAAGGTGTGCGTCATTTTTAATGGCGAAAAAATATGCTCTGTCGCAAATTCTGCCACTGTCTGGCCCGTGACCTTATGAATGATAAATGCAAGGGTTATAAATCCGAGACAACTGTAATGGAAGGCTTCTCCTGGGGGGTCTGACTTCTCCAGCTGGGCAATGTGTCCTACTAAAGTCTCTGTGGATATTGGATCGCCGTATTTCTGAGCGACTTCAGCGGCATCTGTATATGGGGGTAAGCCAGATGTGTGCGTCAGCAAATGCCAGATACAAGCGTCCTTAGGCTCTTGACCCTCTTCCCTGAAAGCTGTGAAGTCCGGGACAAAATCTTTGACCTTATCCCACAAGCGGATCTTGCCCTGCTCCACAAGGATCAGTATAGATGTGGCCGTGGATACAGGTTTTGTGATCGAGGCAAGGTCAAAAATCATCTCCGTATTCATCGGGCGATGTTCTGGAATCCACTGGCTTTCGCCGAAAGCTTGGTGGAGGACGATCTTGCCTTTCCTTCCAACCAAGAGCACAGCACCCGGAAAATCTTTGCGCGTGATGGCCTCCTGGATGATGGTTTTCACTCTGTTGAGGCGTGCTGAGGACATGCCGACTTTCTCCGGTTTAGCCTTTGGAAGCGGATAAGACCAACACAATGCGGCCACAAGAAACATCAACAAAGCGCCTGTGCCTGCTTTCATGAAACTCACCCTTAACATTTTTGATCGATCCATTGCGACCCCCTCACCTTTCATATTAATCCTTATCCGTCATGTTAATCCTGACTCGATATCACCCCTGACCTCAAATCGCCTCTTGTCAAACGATCCGTTGCTCCATACTACGAACTGTAAAGCCGCTCCCGAGAGATCTCCAATGCCAGGTTGAACTCTCCGGCTAAAACCTGTGAGACAAGAGAAGCGGCAAACTCTCTTGCGGTTTCGATCCCCATGATCCGCAGAGCTTCACGAGCGCTGGGTGAGATCACGCCCTCTCTCGTGGAAAACACGCCCACTTCAACATTGGGCAGCTCCACCCTGTAGACAACATCGCCGTTTACGAGACCCGCGGATATATTCTGGAAGGAGGAGACCAGAGGACTCTGGGGATTGACTTGGGCAGCTTTGTATACAGCTGGAATGATCTCTCCCCCCATTCCGGAATAAAAGGCACAACCCAGATTCTGAGCCCCCATGGAATCGAGCCTCACAAAAGAAAGAAACTTCTGATGATCAACTTTAAAATATGTTTCAAATTCACCGATCGGGACCCTGATCTCAGCCGAGGCGGAACGGCCTCTTTTATTCCTTGGGC
Source organism: uncultured Eubacteriales bacterium (assembly GCA_964406575.1). Classification (GTDB taxonomy): domain Bacteria; phylum Acidobacteriota; class Aminicenantia; order Aminicenantales; family Aminicenantaceae; genus WTAW01. The sequence continues at coordinate 128,112 of CAYOSH010000004.1, forward strand.
TGGGTTTAAGGTCGCCATCATGCCCTTGTGCGATAACACTTAGTTTAAAATCGATACCGGATGTTTTGAGCAGCTCTTCGATCTCGCTTTTGACGGAGCCAACCGCACGGCTGATATCCCCATGTCCTCGAAAATTCCCGAAGGATGCCACATAATCCACATACAGGATAAAATCCTGCTGATCGTTCACCAGGTCAAAATCGACGGAGCTCACTCTTCCCTTGAACTCCTTCATCCGATCATTCATTTTCTGTTTCAATTTTTCCTGTTGTCCCTCGATGAGAAGTATGGCCTCTTTTCGTTCGTCCTCCGATCCGAAGATCAACCCATGGCAGCGGACAGCCCGGGCATATTCCTCCACTTTAACGTCCACACCACCATACCTGTTGATGGTAAAACAGCCTCTCGTGACGCCGATAGGGCCTAGTCCCGTCCCATAAACGAGAAGATTGGTGAACGTCTTTTCTATGTCGCCCTTCACCCGGATAAATCCCGCATAGGAATAGTAAGATTCACACCCACCCACATAACTGGCCACTAAGGGAGCAAGCTGACCCAAAATCTCCATTTTGCTGCCACACAGGGGACAAATAAAATAATGATCACCTGCATCCAGCTCCAAAGTCAGGTTATCGGAGTTGCAATGATAACGGACTTTATACGGTTTTTCGGAGATCCGGATTTGCGAGAATTTTGCTCCCGTTGTCTCTTCGATGAATTTTCTTCGGATTAGAGCAGCCACTTTAAAATTATCAGGGGGAGCAAAACCGTATGCCGATACGAGCTCGTCTTCAACTCTCCAAGGAGGGAGTCTAGCGGATTTGAGAGAGTCTACACACTCATTTATGGCATTCGGCGCTTTATCTCCGAGCATCATTCACAACTTCCTTTTTATGGTAGGGTCGCACGTTTTTTAAAATTCAGCCGGTTAGCCTCAAAAATGAGGTTGGAAATCTCCACACACAACGGACGGCTCATGTGGAAATTTATAACAGAGGGGATTTCAGATGTCAAAAAAAACACGACGCTTTGAGCATCTCAAAATCCCAGATGAAGGCGAGATAAATGTTTCCGTTGGCAATTATGAAATCCGAGAACGGGAGAACGGATCTCATTCGGTCAGTTCGGGGAACTGACCCTACATCGGCCTATTCGGGGTATGAATCTAGCATTCTTATGGTGTAGGTACCGTTTCCCAAACTATTCCTTTTTCTCCATGTTGATTTCGCCGGTATCGCCTTCCTCAGTCTCCCACTGACCTGTCATGTTGTTTCCTGCAACTTCCAGTGTGATATAGACGGTCATCGAAGAATATCCATCATAAATGGCAAAATTGAAGGTCAGGCTGCCGTCAGTGTACTCAAGGTCTTCACACTCCACATCCACAAGCATTCCGATAGAATCAGAGATTATTCCCGTGTAGTTGTCCCCGCTCTTCTCGAGAACCAGAGTGAGTTCATCCGTTCCTTGATCGGGAACTTCTGTCTCTCCCACCCAAGTGCCGCTGATGTCATCGGCGAGTCCGAGAGACAGAGCGGATGTCCAGGCAAAAACAAAAATAAAGGTGAATACAGCTAAGACTGAAGTGAATTTTCTCATTGAATCTCCCTCCTCATAAATAAAGGTATGTATTTATCATAAGCCAAGGCCACATTTCAAATCATTATACGCAGTTCCAGATAAAAAAGTTCAATGTTTTGCTCTTATTGGATTTTTCGGTGTTTCCAATCACGAAAGTTTGTGAACGCTGAAGCAAAAAGAGCCAGAAAGAGACCCGCAACTGCAAAAACATCGACCAGTGTTTTATCGACTGCCCGTCCTGTGAGCGAGCGGATGAGAAAAGTCAGATAAGACGCAGGCATATCATAATATCCCAAGCGCATCCTCACTTGCCAGTGCCAGTCTGTGGAGGGACAATAACCAAAACCATACCATATCCCCAAAAAAAACCAGGAAAAAACGGTCAAGCCCACAACCGCCAAATTGATCTTTCGTGTCTTTGGCCACACCCAACCGAAGAGGATGAAAAGGATCAACGAAGAATGGAAGATAAAAAAGAAAACATTCAAGAAAACATACATTTTTGAATGGATCAGGCGTTCACTGGCTTTACTTTAATTGAGTTTATCCGATTACCCGGCGCCTCCGCCGCCGCTGCTCGCTCCTCCCCCACCTCCAGCCGAAGCTCCGCCTCCTGTTCCTGAAGCTGTGCTCATGGAGGACGTCGCTGTCACAACCATCGTTGAGAACGCAGAAGCAAAAGCGTCTGGGCTGAATGACCCTGTCCCAGTCCCACGGTAGACATACCAGGGGATATAACGCTGATATTCCTCGGCCGGGATGGCCGCAGCCAACTCCTTAAAGATCTTCTCTCCCAGGCCCAGAACGACACCGTAAACAAAATATTCGTCGATCCGATGGAGCAGAGAGCCCTTGTCCATCGACCGGTAATGGTATTTCTGCAAATATCTCTTGAGCGCTTTCCAATGCCGGGCAAGCCTCTCCCCTTCCTGCGTGCGGTGGGGAGTCAAAAAGCAGAGGACAAAGACCGCCACAGAAGCGACTCCCATAACAATGGCCCAGATTCCGACGAAATAGGCAGCCACACCCGTGAGAATCATCATGATAATCCCGGCTGCCAGGGAATAATACATCCCTTTCAGGCTCTCTTTATTGAACCAGTTTCTCTCCTCACCGTGCCTCTTCACAGTCTTTTTCCATTCCCGGAAAAACTTCGTGAACTTGGTTTGCTGCTTTTTGATCTCTTTGAGGTCTATGGAGTCTCTGCCTTCGGCCAGATCATCGAAGATAAACCGGAGCAAATCGCCTTCATAATCTTCCAGGCTTTGAGCATGTTCCTGCCGGTGAACCCGGTTCAATTCCCACACATATAGGGTTTCTGTCTTTGTGCCCCCGAATAACCTTTTTTTCTCCTCATGTTCCTCCCTCAGTTTGATAAAACCACGGCAGGCCAGGTCCATCATCGTCGAAACCAGAGCTCCTCCATAGATCTCCCGGCTGCTTAAAAGGTATCCTACCAGGGCTGGAGGAATGTTTTCAGGAACATCAGAGACATATTTGACCGAGGGCGGTAAAGATGGTCTCTGTCCGTATTTCCTGAAATTTCGCCACGCAAATCCAAGCCCCAGCACACTCAAAACGATCACGATCCACTTGCCCTGAGCCTGCCTTTTTTCTCTGGTTTTATCTCTCTGTGCCGCCTCTTCCCTCATCCGGTTGGATTCCTCTGCCCAGTGGGCTTCCTCCTGCATTATGCGGTTGCGCACGCTTCCCGGAAGTCTTTGGGCGTCAGGAAATATTTCGATGGGATACAGAGCACGGATTTCCAGATAAGTACGACTCGGAAGACGCGCACACCACGCCGTAATGGATCCGTCCTCTTCGATCCGCGATTCCGCCCACAGCGGCCCATGCAGCCATTCATTGAGCTGCGACTTTGAAATCGGCCTCGGAGGACTCACCTGCAATCTAACATCCCGGCTCACCCGATCCCATTCTTGACTTAAGAATTGATAGTAGAGGACCGCCGCATCATCATATGGTGTCACTGCATTCAACACGCGGTAATGGAAATCGAATGTCCGGGACTCATCGCGCGCATCAAAAAACCAACGGACTTCTGTCTGACCCGACGGGCTTGTGATGCGATATGTTCCCGGCCTGCCTGAGTCTGAAAGCTCGTAAAATTTGCCATTCTCCGATACTTTAAAATCCTGAAATGTAACCCGACCTTGAGCCGACAAGGTCCTGAAGATATAGCTGAACGATCCGGAGAACTCGAAGGTGCGGGATTCTTTGACCTCCATGCTTCCATCCGGCCGCAACTGGGCATCGATGGAGACACCGGTGATTCTATAAGATTTTGCGGCATGCGCACTGCGCACCCCAAAAAACGCGATCAGCACGCAAATGCAAACCGTGGAGAATTTTTGTAGGCATCTTTGGGTCATTTGTTTTCCTCTAAATTAGTCTATAGATGTCTAAACTCTTTTCTGATCTTCTCTTTATATATTGTACGTTATTTTGGCGATTTTTATTCGCTATACCCTGCAGCTTTGCCATCTCCCCGCGGGTCTGCCCCGCCTTCGAACCGGACAGGATAACCTTTTGTATCATACATGATCATAAGGCCATGGGCGTTTCCCAATCCTCCCACTCCTCGAACATTGTGCCCCATAGCCTCTAATTCCTTCTGGACGACCTCTGGAATATTCCGTTCAACTAGCAAAAAATCCGGTTCGGCAAAACTGACTCTCGGAGCGGCGATCGCCTTCTGTATGTCCATCCCAAAATCGATGATGTTCATCACCATCTGGGGAACGGTCTGTCCGATGGTGTGTCCACCCGGTGTCCCGACAGCCACCCATGGTTTTCCGTCCTTCACGATGATCGTGGGACAGTCACCGCTCAGCTTTCTGTGGCCGGCATGGGCATCCATGGGATTGCCCTTGGGTTCGAAGGTGCAGTAAGCGAGAGAATTGTTCAGCCAAACACCTGTTCCTTCGGGCATGATCCTGCTGCCAAAAGCATTCCCCAGTGTCTGTGTCGCACAGACAATATTTCCCCATTGATCAGCCACGACAAAATGGGTCGTGTGGCTGTCCTTTGGGAGGGTGATATCAGGCGGCACAAAGGATTTCGCCTTGTCGAGGTCGATTTTCGCCACAGCCTTTTCCCAGTAGGCTTCGGACAAGAGTTTTTCTAAAGGAGGAGGATTGATCTCCGGGTCGCCGGCATAGGCCAACCGGCACCAGAAGGCATGCTTGGACACTTCGGCAAAACGGTGAAGGTAAGCCGTGCTGTTGTGACCCAACTCAGGCCCCTCAAAACGGCTCATCATACCCAGCCTTATAAGCGAAGGGAAGGCTGTGGAAGGAGGCGAAGCTGTATAGATTTCACATCCTCTATAATTGATATGGATGGGCTCCCACCATTCCGCTTTATCGGCAATGAGGTCATCGATGGAAAGAAATCCACCGAATTTTCGCATTTCCTCATCGATGGCCTTCCCGATCTCTCCACCATAGACGGCTTTGGCACCCTGATCCGCTATGATCCCTAAGGATTTTGCCAGATCCGACTGAATTAACAGATCGCCAGCCTTCAATGGTTTGCCATCCTTTCCATAGAAGCTTTTAGCGTGATCCGGGAAGGAATCGAAGGCATACTCGATCGTCGTTGCCAATCCTTCGCTGATGGCAAATCCATCGCTGGCCAGTTTTATCGCTGGTTCAAACAGCTGCTTCCATTCGAGATTTCCATAGCCCTGGGACATGGCTTGCCAAGCATTGACATTTCCAGGTGTGGAAACAGCTTTTGGCCCTCGCCTGTTCTCTTCGTAATTGGGTGTCGGAGGGCGAAAAACGTCAGAATCGACGGCTATGGGGATCTTCCCGCTGGAATCGAGGAAACGGATCTTATTGGTATTGGCATCATAAACTAAAATTGTCCCGTATCCGCCGATTCCGGACATCATTGGCTCGACCACATTCAGGACAGAAGCGATGGCCACGGCGGCATCAAAGGCATTCCCTCCTGCTTTGAGGATCTTGAGGCCGGCCTTCGTGGCTAGAGGATGGGCCGTACTCACCATTCCTTTTTCCGCCACGGCAGGAGTGGATTCTGTGGCCCCCACAATTGCCCCTTCCTGGGAATTTTCCGCCGAACAAAAACACATCAACGAAATCACAATAAATCCTATGACATACTTTTTTAACATCACAACCTCACTTTTCATGATATGCAGATCCGTGTTCATTCTCTCACTCCGTGCGTTATGCGGTCAATCAGCTATTATTCATCCCTAAATTCGTTATCGTATGAACACCAGTCACGTTATTGAATGTCCCAATTGCGTGGTGGAGAAAACCGTGTGAAGGACTGGACGGGCATGGGACATCTCCTCGGGGGAAGATGTGAGGGAAGCCCGGAACCGAGCGAAGTTTCCTCGCTGGGAAAACTGAGAGTGTTTTCGCAATCACCAATTGGGACAATCGAATTCCCCTCATCACAAATTTAAGGATGCTTCCCTCATTCATCCTTTCAATTCGCTGCTCAATAAGTCAGTTATTCACTGGCCTCAACTGGCTTTAAGGAGACAGAGTGTCCCCCGCCCCCGACCATCACCACAGACAGAACTGTTAATGACGAGACTTCCAACTCACTCACGATCACATGCTCGGGATTTTTTTCCGCATCCAGAGCATCGGAGTAAATTGTGGCTGTGTATTTTCTGCCCGGATCAAGAAAACTCAGAGGGACACTGAGTTTGCGCGGGTTTTCATCGGTCAAACTCCCCATATACCAATTCTTCCCTTTTCGTCGCGCCATCACAATAAAATCTCCGGGAAACCCGGCCAAAACTTTTGTGTCATCCCAGACAGTGGGTATATTCTCGATAAAAGCAAACTCATCGGGGGCCGCTTCGTAGGCTTCCGGATAGTCCGGGACCATTTGAAGGGGAGAATAGTAAACCACATACATCGCCAATTGGTGAGTTCTCGTCCCCTGGACTTGTTTGGGGCTTTTTTCCGTACCATCCAAATCGAATGCCCCGGGCGTATAATCCATAGGACCTGCCAGCATTCGGGTGAAGGGGATAGTGACGTCATGTTGAGGTGTGGGCTTGTTCGACCATTTGCTGTGCTCGAGCCCCAGGACACCTTCGCGTGTCATAAAATTCGGGTATGTCACGCGAATGCCTGTAGGTTTGTAGGCTCCGTGGAAATTCACCATCAAACGCTTGGCTGCCGCCTTCTGTGTAAATTCATGCACAAAATTGACCCATTCTTGGTCATCCCGACCATAGGAGTCCACCTTGATACCAACCGCTCCCCATTTGGCGTAAACAGGCAAGGCTTCATCGATCTGTCTCTGTAAAGATGCACCATGAACCCAGAGATGCACGCCGACATTCTTTTCTTTCGCATATTGAATAACGGCCTCGATGTTGTATTTATCCTTACGCGTCTCTTCTATGGTCAGAATATCTTCAACGTCGGGATTTCTCCAGGCATCCCTTTCGAGGGAGTACCACCCTGCATCGACGAGAAGATAAGGGATACCGTGTTTGGCAGCAAAATTGATGTAGTGGATCATTTGGAGGGTGTGCGGCTCACCGAAGGGAAGCCGTCCATTCCACCACGGCCACAGCACAAGTCCAGGTTTGATCCAGGAGACATCCTCGAATGTAGTCTGCTCATTGAGATTTTCGATAATGTCGGATTCGATGAGATCTCCGGGCTTATCGCCGATCATGAGGACTCTCCATGGAGTTTCGTGGGGAACGCATGCCCGGACGGCAACTTCCTGATCTCCGGGGAGGGGTGAAAGCTTAGAGATAAGCATCCTGGAGTTTTCATCAGCCGGTGAAAGATACGTCCCCGCATAGTCAAAGAGGTTTGCTTCGGTAACCGCCATCCAGCAGGATGGAGTTTGAAGGAGCAACGGCAATCCGATAATAGACTCGGCATCGATGTCTTCCAAGGGAATTTCATCGAATTCTCTCTCATAGGGAGTCGTAAAGCTGCCAAGCTGAAGGGCATAACATGTGAAGTTATCACTGAATGTAAAGGAGGTATCCTCTGACTGTATCGCGAGCTCGATCAAACTCTCCTGTTCGGGAAAATAATACTTGAACGCCACACCGTCATCATAAACGCGAAAAACCATATCGATCTTACGCGAAGAAGATTCTCTTTCCTGCAGGTTAACTGTCAACTGATTGTAAACGTTTCTCACTTCGCTCCTCTTCCCCCAAACCGGATTCCAGGTTTGGTCATAGGTATCTCTCACTCTCCCGATCACCTTCAAATCATTGCGAATGGGCTGTGCATTTTTAAGCCGAAATCCCAACGCAGATGGCGCGATGATCTCAACACCGCTGTAAGCGACACTGTAATGAGGTACGCCTTCAAGGACTTCGAATAAGATACTCACTTTTCCATCGGGAGATGTGACACTGAATTCCTCCTTTTGCACGCATCCTCCGATCAACAAGATAAAAAGAGCGAACAAAATCACAAATTTAAGATGACCGATCATTGTCGCCTCCAGATTTCTTTACCCCATTTGAAAGCTTATATCATTTTTTCTGCCCTTGAGTAAACCTCTTCATTTCGAAAATATGGATTTGACATCAGAACTCAACTTTAATAATTTTTATGCAATCATGGCGTTACTGGCATTATTACCGATCCTCATTGTATTCGCCCTTATTGTTCTTTTCAGATGGCCGGCGACAAAAGCCATGCCTGTTGCTTTCCTGATTACCTGTCTTCTGGCGTTCACAATTTGGCAAGTTCCGATTCTGCAAATCATAGCGGCATCCATCGACGGATTGATCACGGCCGGATCGATCCTGTATATCGTTCTCGGAGCCATCCTCCTTCTCAATCTCCAGCAGGAGAGCGGAGCCATTTCCACCATCCGTCGGAGTATGTATCTCATCTCCCCTGACAGACGGGTTCAGGCTATAATTATTGCTTTTCTTTTTGGAGCTTTTATCGAAGCGTCTGCTGGATTCGGAACTCCGGCAGCTGTGGCCGCTCCCTTACTCGTGGCCATCGGATTTCCAGCTATGGCTGCCGTCATGGTGTCGTTGATCATCCAGAGCACACCCGTCTCATTCGGGGCCATCGGAACGCCCATCCTTATCGGGGTCAACGCAGGCTTAATCGGTCAGCCGGAAGTGACAAGTTACTTGGCATCACATTCTCTTGAATTTCCTGCCTATTTGCACGCTATAGGAGGAAAGGTGGCCATAATCCACGGCATCACAGGAACGCTCATCCCTCTTATTCTCGTGATGATGATGACCCGGTTTTTCAGTCATAAACGATCATGGACAGAAGGCCTGTCCATTTGGCGTTTCGCTCTCTTTGCCGGTTTATGCTTCACTGTGCCCTACACAATTATCGGCGTATTTCTGGGTCCGGAGTTTCCGAGTTTGATCGGGTCGCTCTTAGGCCTTGCCTTCGTCATACCGCTCACACAGATGGGATTCCTCATCCCAAAAGACATCTGGGATTTTCCTCCTAAAGAGACTTGGCCGCGCGAATGGATAGGCCAAGTGATTGACGAGAGGGACGTTGTGAAAGCAGAAGTTAAAGTCTATACAGCTTGGCTTCCTTACATCCTCGTCGCACTTCTTCTTCTCATCAGCCGCTTGTGGATTCCTCTTAAAAATATTCTGGCAGGAGTCAACCTACAGTGGACAAATATCTTCCGGACCTCCATTTCTTCGAGTTTTCAGCCGATTTTCATACCCGGGTTCTGGTTTTTTGTTGTGGTGATGATCTCACTTTTTATCCAAAGAATCCCTTTCGATCAAGCTAAGAAGGCAACCGTTCGGTCGTTTAAAACTCTAATCGGGCCTTCGATAGCCCTAGGTTTTGCTGTCCCTATGGTCAAGGTCTTTATAAACAGCGGCGTTCCGGGCGGTTACGATAAAATGCCGGTTGTCCTAGCTTCAGATGCGGCTGCACTTGTTGGAAAGGCATGGACCGCGTTTGCCCCGGTGATCGGAGCACTGGGGGCTTTTATCGCAGGAAGCAATACATTCTCGAACATGATGTTTTCTCTTTTTCAGTTTACGACCGCGCTTAAAACGGGAGCTATTCCTGGTGTGATCGTAGCTCTTCAAGTTGTGGGCGGCGCTGCCGGAAACATGATCTGCGTCCACAATGTCGTGGCTGCATCTGCTGTTGTCGGGCTCCTTGGCCGGGAGGGTCTCCTCATTCGAAAAACTCTCATTCCCATGATCTACTATATCCTTGTTGCTGCTATCATCGGATTTTCTCTACAAGTCTTTTTCTCTGTCTAAGACTCCAAGGGGAATTTTGAAAATCATCTCGCACGTCATCCCCGAATTCCCCATTGGAAGACGGCCCTTCGAATTTGTTATGAATTATTGGAAATGAATACAAATTAAAAGATGTAGGGACCGTTTCCCAAACGGTCCGCTCGGGGAGCGGACCCTACATTAATAACAAGAATCCGTTTAGGAAACAGAATCCAAAATATAAACTGCGGACCGTTCGGGGAATAGACCCTACATTATCTTTAAGCGAAAAGAAAAAGTTGTCAAAGTCGACCAAGATAATTATAATTCTAGAATATTTGGGTTATGTACAATTTAATCGGAGGGAAATATGGAGAAAAAACCCCTAAAAGCTTATTTAGGCCTTGTCGTCATGCTCGGTGCTGTCTGGGGACTGTCTGAGGCAGCGCTGGGGATGCACCTCAAAAGGTGTGCCTCTTCGGTGTCAGGCTCGATGATGACTGGTGTTGCTCTTCTCTTCATTGCAGCTAGCTGGATTATTTCGAGACGAGCGCTCGGTGTAATCCTTCTTGTCATCATCGCCTCTCTCTTCAAAGTCGTCGATGCTCTTCTCCTCTCATATCCTATCCTGCATGGTGCTATCGCCAATCCCATTTTTGCCTTTATCACCGAGGGTGCAGCTTTTTTATTGATTGTCTATCTGATCGAAGAAACATTCCGACAAAAACCGGCTGGTCAAGCCCTCACAGGAGGAATGTCCGCACTCCTTGCCGCCAACATATTCCCTCTTGTCAGGTTTGCGACAGGCATCCCCGCTTGTGTCGTCGCAGGCACAGGGTATCCTCTCTCCCTTTACTATATCCACTTTGCTATCTTAGTATCTCTCGTGACCGTTCCGATCGGATTCTTGGTCGGGATCAAATTGGAAAAATTCGCTCTGGGCATATCTAAAACACCCGACTTCCAGAAGCTCAATTATGTTCTCTCACCCGCAGCCCTCGTTCTCTGCCTCCTCATAATGGCTCTGATCAGACTTGCTTAGATCAACGCGATCGTACTCATAAAGAGGATCAAAATGGGAACAAATCAAAATAAACAGGGAAAGTCTTTCACACGAAGGGATTTTCTGAAAGGTTTTGGAGGCGGGGCTATTGGGGTTGCTGTTGTCCCCAAAATTCTCGCTCAAGAAACGGCCTCGATGGAAACAAAGAAGGGAAAAATCCCCGTATACGCAAAAAAGCAAGTCACTCTCACCGTAAATGGAGAGAAATACAGTCTTGTTGTGGAGCCGCGAGAAACCCTCCTGGACGTCCTCAGAGAAAATCTGAACCTCACGGGCACAAAAAAAACATGTAATCAGGGTGAATGTGGGGGGTGCACAGTGCTCCTCGACGGCGAGCCTGTATATTCCTGTCTTTATCTTGCAATAAGAGCCGACGGGAAGGACATCCGAACAGTCGAGGGACTGGCCGAAAAAGAAAACCTCCATCCCGTGCAGCAGGCTTTTATTGACACAGATGCCTACCAGTGCGGATTTTGTGCGCCTGGATTCATCATGTCAACAGTGGGATTCCTGGAAACACATAGGAATTCGCCACCAATGATGAATCTGGATTTGGAAGAGATCAAGAAAGCTCTTTCTGGCAATATCTGCCGGTGCGGAAACTACGATCACATTTATAAAGCTGTCTCTGAGGCCGCTAAAAAGATGGGGAGGTCTTGAGATGGCAAAAAAAGAGCATTGGGAAAACACCACAGACCCTCATCTCCTCTATACGGAGGAGGCACAAGCCGAAACCTCCACAACCCAAGCAGCTCCGACTCCAGAGAAAAAACCGGATTATAAAATCATCGGTAAACCCACCGCAAGGATCGATGGTCCTAAGATCGTCACGGGGAAAGCTCCATTTATTGATGACATCAAGCTCAGGGGGATGCTCGTGGGCAAAATCTTAAGGTCTCCACATCCTCATGCTGAGATCGTATCCATCGACCTGAGCAAAGCCAAAAGTCTCCGCGGAGTGAAGGCTGTGATTGGACTGGATAGCGAAAAAGCTCAATACATAGGAAACCGCGTGGCCGCCGTTGTTGCGGTCGATGAGCAGACAGCACAACAAGCCCTCAAATTGATCGAGGTGATGTACAAACCCCTCCCTTATGTCGTCAGCGTAGAAAAATCGAGGGAGGAGGGAGCCCCACAAGTCCACGAAGCCAAACCTAATGTCGAGAACATCAGGGATGAGAAACGTGGGGATGTCGAGCTCGGATTTAAAGAAGCAGATGTTGTTCTGGAGCGCACATACAAAACGGCTATTGAGATCCATCACCCTGCCGAAACGCATGGAAGCATAGCCAAATGGGAGGGCGACCAGCTTATCGTGTGGGACTCGACACAGGGCATCCACAGTGTGAGGGACGGTCTCGCACGCAGCTTGGAAATCCCGGCAGGCCATGTCACAGTCATCAAACGGTATATGGGTGGGGGATTCGGGAGTAAACTCGGCCTGAATGCCCATACCGTAATCGCCGCAATGCTTGCGAAACAGACCGGAAAACCGGTCAAGATCATGCTCACACGAAAGGAAAACGCTCTCTGTGTGGGAAACCGCCCGACCAGCTTGCAGACGTACAGGGGTGGAGTCAAAAAAGATGGAACTCTCGTTGCGTTGACTTTGACAAACTACACAACCGGAGGCATCAATAGAGGTGACAGATGTTCAGAACCTTTATTGGACGTGTACAGATGCCCTAACCTCCATGTGAAAGAATACACAGTCTACACGAACCTGGGAGGATCGCGGGCCACGCGGGCTCCGGGACATGTGCAGGGAACATTCGGGCTGGAGGGGTTCCTTGACGAGCTGGCCAATGAGATCGGTATGGACCCCCTGGAGCTTAGAAAAAAGAATTACACAACTAAAAACAGGGGGGATACAGGATTCCCCTACTCTTCGAAGGGATTAGATAAGTGTTATGAGCTGGGAGCCGAAACAATCGGCTGGCACAGGAGAAACAAAACTCCCGGAGAAGGACAGGGAAAAATCCGCCAGGGGCTAGGGATGGCTTCCCAAATCTGGTGGGGAGCGGGCGTCCCTGGAACTCTGGCCGATGTCAAGCTCTACCCGGATGGGAGCGTGGATGTCATCTGCGGCACCCAGGATATCGGATGCGGGACACGCACCCACATGGCTGTTGTCACCGCAGAAGCTCTGGGACTCGAGCCCAATGACATCACTGTTAAACTGGGGAATTCGGACTATCCCTACGCGCCTTCCTCGGGAGGAAGCCAAACAACTCCATCAGTGGCACCAGCTGTAAGAGACGCATCCCTCAAGGCAGTAGACCACCTCAAAGAATTGGCGGCAAAAAAATTCAAAGTGTCAGCTCATGATATTCTCTACAAAGATAAGAATTTCACAGACAGAAACAATCCGGAAAATACCATTGCCTTTGGAGAACTTGCCAAGGACCTGCGCAGGGAAACGGTCTTCCACGGCGAAAGGAAGGGCATGCCCGACGGATTTGCCTACAACACCTTTGGAGCCCATTTTGTAGAGGTGGAGGTCGACACAGAGACAGGCCAGATCAAAGTCCTCAAAGTTGTTGCTGCCCATGACTCGGGACAAATCATCAACACAAAGACCGCAGAAAGCCAAGTGATCGGAGGAGTGACGCAGGGAGTAAGCACAGCACTTTTTGAGCAGAGGATCGTGGATGCCACCACAGGGACGCTGGTGAATCCCAACTGGAGGGATTACAAGATCGCCACGTCCATGGACATCCCCGAGATTATCCCGATATTCGTCGATGTCGACGACCCGCGCATTAACATACTCGGCACCAAGGGGCTGGGCGAACCCCCACGGATCCCGATCGCCGCCGCCATCGGTAATGCTGTCTATAACGCCATCGGTGTCCAAGTCAGGGAGATCCCGATGACCCCAGACAAAGTGCTTAAAGCCCTCAAACCAAAGGAGGTCAGCTCATGAACAACTTCAAGCTTGCTCAACCTCAAAACATCGAACAGGTGGCCTCCTTGCCTCCGGATAAAAAAGTTGTCCTCATGGCCGGGGGAACAGACCTCCTGGACGAGATAAAAAACGAAGTTATTCACCCGGATGTGGTCGTGGACCTCAATACAATCCCGGGTCTCGCCTACATCAACAGCACAGATGATGGCGTTCATGTCGGCGTTATGACCCGGATCAGCAAATTGGCGGAGGACGCAACGATTCAAGCCAATTTTCCTGTTCTTCATGAGGCCGCTCTATCCCTGGCCACTCCCCAGCTTCGGAATGTGGGAACAGTTGGAGGTAATCTCTGCCAGAGACCCCGATGCTGGTATTACCGCGACCCTCAAGTTGAGTGCCGCAAAAAGGGAGGCAGCCGCTGTTTCGCCATCAGAGGGCGCAACAGATACCACGCCATCCTGGGGGGAAGCATCTGTCACATCGTCTATCCTTCCGACCTCGCCCCTGCTCTTATCAGTTTGGACTCAGAAGTAACTATAGCCACCATAGAAGGCGATAAGAAAGTGGCACTCGAAAAATTTTACACCCTCCCCCGCGACAACGTCCGGAAAGAAAATATTCTCAAACCGAATGAAATCCTGAAAGAAGTCAGGATCCCTCGTGCAAAAGACGGAGCAAAAAGCACATATCTTAAACTTAAAGAAAGAGGAACATGGGATTTTGCAGTTGTTTCTGCAGCCGTTAATGGAATCGCATCGGGAAACACATTCCAAGATATTAGGATTGTGCTCGGAGGCGTTGCTCCAGTGCCGTGGAGGCTGGAAAAAGCAGAGAAAGCTCTCTTTGGGAAACGCATAACAGAAGAAGTAGTGAAGCGGATCGCGCAAGATGCTCTCGCGGATGCACGGCCTCTTGAGGAGAACGCCTATAAGCAGGAACTCGCTGCAACAGTCGTAACCCGTGCGATCTTATCTTTGAGGGAAGGCCCAAGACCCTGAACTATTCTCCAGCCAGGGTCTCCTCAGGAACGGCTGAGTTTTGCAGAACGAAAGACCAATATAATTCAGATCAGTCAGCCTGGATTATTAACGAGCTTTATGAATAATTCAGGCAGAGATAGATTATTCAAGAGTTGAATTTATGATTCACATCCTCACAGGGCCGGTCCATTCTGGGAAAACGACTTTTCTTCAGAGATTGACAGCTGAACTCAAGCACCGGAAAATCGCTGTGGATGGTTTCTTGAGCTTATCTGTAAAAGAAAGGGAGGAGTTCATCGGGTACGATCTTTTTGATCTCCAACAGGAAAGCTCAACACCATTTATCAGAAAAACTGGAAAAGAAAAATGGCAGAGGATCGGCGACTACTACTTCATTCCAGAAACTCTGGATATGGCCCAAAACATTATTCTCCGCTCAAGAGAGGCTGATATAAAGGTCATCGATGAAGTCGGCCCGCTGGAGCTGCACGGAAAAGGATTATGGCCGGCCCTAGAAAAAACCGTGAGCCTTCCCGCACCAGATCTTGTTTGTGTCATTCGAAACGCCCTACTCGAGACATGGATTGAAAAATTAAAACCCAAGCCAGCAAAGATCTTCGATATCACAGAGGAAGATCTTTATCCCAAAATGCTACAATACTTCAGCGCAAAGATCATTCTAACGGAGTAAAACTGATAGACAATGAAAAATATCTATGACCATCTCTTGAAGGAGATCGAGATCAAACAGCCACTCGCCCTGGGGACGATCATCGAAACATCAGGCTCAAGCCCTCAGGTCCCGGGTGCATCCGCCATATTTTCCCCAGGTGGCCTCGTTGCCGGGACTTTAGGAGGAGGAATCCTCGAGGCTCATGCGGAAGCAGAAGCCATTCGTGCGCTTCAAGATCAAATATCCCGGCTTTTACCCTACAGCTTGAACGGTGAGGCGACCTCAGAGGAGGAAGCCATCTGTGGAGGCGAAGTCACAATTCTCATCGATGCCCATCTCCAGGATTCCTTAGGTGCGTTCAGAGAAATGAAAAACTCGCTTGATGATAGACAACCTGGGGTACTTATCGCTTTTATTCATTTTTCCACCAAAAAAAATATTCGATCTTCTATTGGAAAATCCGTTCTTCCCTCCGCTTTGACTTCTGAACGATCCTCTGCAATTAAGAATGTCACTCTCTACCGGAAATGGTTAAAAAAATCGGATATATTCGGCGAAGAGGCAGAGAAAAAGAGATTCCCTCACCGCGAAGAGATCAAAGACGCCTTTAAGGAGAGAGCGCCTCGTCTGCACAAAATACGCACAGAGACAGCCAAAGATCCCCTGGAGGAAAACCTTCTTTTCCTCGAGCCGCTTTTCCCTTTATCTCATCTTGTGATCGCAGGCGCAGGACACGTGGGAAAAGCCGTAGCTCATCAGGGGAAACTCCTCGACTTCGAAGTCACAGTCATCGACGACAGAGTCGAATTTGCCAACACTGAGAATATCCCTGATGCCGACCATGTGATCGTGGGCGATATCGACATAATCCTGCGTAAAATACCCAAAACACCGGATACCTATGTAGTCATCGTCACGCGAGGACACAGCCATGACGCCGATGCCCTCAAAGAATGTATCACATCCGATGCAGGATACATCGGAATGATCGGCAGCGCGCGCAAGATCGCCCTCATGCGCCAGAAGTTTTTGGACGAAGGCTGGGCATCCGCAGAGCAATTCGACAGGGTGTTCTCACCCATAGGCCTCGAAATTCAGTCCAACACTGTCGAAGAAATCGCTGTCAGCATAGCCGCCCAGCTTGTCCTTGTCAGAGGCCAAATCCAGAGCCAAAGGAGGACAAAACCTTGATCTGGGCACTGCTTTTAGCTGCCGGAGAATCCAAGAGGATGGGCCGATCCAAACAACTGCTGCCCTATGGAGACAAAACAATTCTTGAGACCGTAATCGATCATATTACACATTCCAGCGTGGATGAGACCCTTATCGTTTTAGGGGCTAACAGAGAAAAAATCGAGAGGATCATCAAAGATCTTCCCGTAAAGAGTGTATACAATCCTCGTTATAAGGAAGGAATGCTCTCCTCTGTCCAGAAGGGATTTGTCTCTCTCCCCAAAGAGACCGAGGCTGTTCTTGTTTTTCTAGGCGACCAGCCGATGGTGCCGAGCTCTGCCATCACCCAGATTGTCCATGCCTATAGATCAACAGAGAAAGGAATTGTGCTGCCAGTCTTCGATAAGAGGCGGGGGCACCCAATTCTCATCGATAATAAGTATAGCCAGAAAGTGGCCGCGCTCGACCCTGAAATCGGGCTGAGGGCGCTCATTCACAACCATCCCGAGGATATCCTGGAGGTGGAACTGGATACTCCGGCGATCATCAAAGATATCGATACACCAGAAGACTATAAAGAGCTCAAAGACTAAAACCGAAAGATTTTTTTAAAACCGTTCACAGCAACTGAATTCAAGTTCGTCGCGATAAGGATGCTTGCTCGCGGGAATGATTACTTTACAAATAGAATAAGACAAGATATCTTCGTTCTATTCAGGTTCTTTTTATTCCGATGAATTCGACCTTATTTTCTAAAGGAGCAAACATGAAAAAAAAGCTAATAATGAGTCTTATTTTTTTCTTTGTCTGTGCGGTAGGATTTTCTGCGACTTCTGACATCGACGAAGACGTTCTCGACGTTTTGATCAAACAAAAAGCTGCCTGGGACCAGGGTGATATCGATGGCTTTATGGAGTACTACTGGAAATCAGAGGAATTAACATTCCAGTCCGGGAATAATAGAGTTGTTGGATGGAACGCCCTCATCGCTCGCTACAAGGCGAATTATTCAGGTGAACGGATGGGCACTCTCGATTTCACGGATATTATGATCAACGTTTTATCCGAAGATATTGCCCTCGTCCTGGGACGCTGGGAGGTCAAGGCGAAGGATGAGTCCAGCGAAGGATTATTCACCCTCGTGCTCCAACACAAACCCGGGGGCTGGCGGATCATTCACGATCATACGTCTTCATAACCACTGCTGCAAGAAGCAAACTGCAGAAAAAATTTCTTGAAATAACCAATAGTTAAATTGAGCAGTATTGTCCAATCAAACTAATTCAGGCCTTTGAAAAATGTCGCATAACAATTAAATTAACGACGCAATATAGTAAGAAAATCCCTTGTTAGTATACATTGGTCGAGGGTATTGACACAGTTTCAAAACAGGGCTACACTCAAGTCCCATTATGGGAATCAAAGTAAAAGGAGGTACTAATGGAGTGGAAAGATTTGTTCATTGACAGTTATGATGAAGCGTTTAAGTCTGTTGAGAGAGCACTTGAGGGGCTTTCTCAGAAAGATTTGGACCTGCAATCTCGTCCCGATTGCAATAGTATTGGCTGGACAGCCTGGCATCAAGCTCGAGAACTGGACGGCCTCATCAGCTCTATCACAGGAGTGGAACAACTTTGGATTAAGGACAGATGGCATGAAAAGTTCAACCGTTCACCCGACCCTACAGACAGTGGGACAGGCCACAGTCCAGAGCAGGTAGAAGCGTTCAATTCTCCTGATGTTAAGACATTGCTGAATTACTATCAGGCTGTACTGGAGAGGTCAAAGCGCAGCATAGCCTCCCTCTCCAGTTCTGATCTTAGCCGTAAGATCGACGATCCTTGGGCACAATATTTTCCCACTGTTGGATCACGTCTCATAGTTGCCTTGGCTGAAGCACTTCAACATGCTGGCCAGGTGGGCTACATCCGTGGCTTGCTCAAAGGCAAAGGGTGGCAAGATTTCTAAGCAAGGCAAGGATTACAACTGCAATATTCTTCTTTCGACTTATTAGGTGTGCGACTCAACAACAGGAAAGATTGATTTAAGATAATCTAGTGGGGGAAGTTCATCCGCTGCAGCATATCCTCGAAGCGCGGGTCATCGCGTAAGGCACCCTGTGGCCACACGTTTAAAGAGACCAAGGCGGGCTCATGTTCCTTGAAGGCTTTCTCCAGCCACTCGAGGGCTCGGTCTTTCTCTCCGGCATGATCATACAGTCGCGCAATCTGCGAGGGCTGAACATAGGTTTGCTTTGAACGCATCGCAAGCTTCTCTGCTGCTAGGCTCATCGCCCTGGAGTAGCCAGCCTCCGCGTAGCCTCGCTCCAGAGCTTGTGCAACTTCACGATCGCCCTGCACCTCGAAATATTTCTTCGCTTCTGCCAGAGCCTCCTTATCCATTCGCTTTTGGTGGAAGGCGACCCAGAGACCCTCATGCGCCAGCGGGAAGTTGGGTTCCGTTCTAAGGGTATTAAGGAAGTGCGCAATGGCGTCATCATTCCGACGCTGGTTAAACAAGTGCAGGCCAAAAATACACTGGGCGAAGAAATTGAGAGGGTCCAATTCCAGGGCTCGCTCGATCTCCGCCATTGCTTCCTCCGGATGTCCCATCATGTCTACAAAAGACGAGTAAATTAAGTGAATATTCGCATTATTAGGATTGAGCTCGATCGCCCGTTGGAACGCTTTCTCTGCACCAGTCCAGTCCCATTCGTAGTAAAATCTGAAAATAGCCAAATTGTAATGAACTTCCGAGAGCGTGTCATCCAACTCAATGGCTTTCAGCACAGCCTCCTTCACTTTCGGAAATGCCTCAAGGGGTGGCACGATTCCTAACATCCCGCGCGTAACCCAAACGCTACTGATACCTGTATAGGCCAGCGCGAAATTCGGGTCTTTCTCCAGAGTGAGCTGGTAGTAATCCAGGGCAAGTGCGATGTTCTCAGGAGAAAGCTTCCAATAGTGAAAGTTGCCCTTGAGATAAGCCTCGTAAGCCTCGGGTTTTTCGGTGTGGGACTTGACTAGAGGCGCTTCCTTCTCGCCCAAAACCTCTATTTTTAGGGCATTGACAATGCTCTGTGCGATGTTATCCTGGATGGCAAACACATCCTCGAGCTCTCGGTCATAACGATCAGACCAGATGGGAAAGTCTTCTTCCACATTCACGAGCTGTGTTGTTATGCGCAGCCTGTTTCCGGCTTTCCGTACACTGCCCTCAAGAACTGTTTTAACATTCAGTCTCTTTCCAATTTCGCGGATGTCCGCATCTTTTCCCTTGAATGAAAAAGCGGAGGTCCTGGCCACAACACGTAGATCCTTGATCCTGGATAGCGAATTGATAAGTTCTTCAACCATCCCATCACAAAAATACTCTTGGTCTCTTTGAGCGCTTAAGTCTACAAAGGGAAGTACGACAATAGAATTCCGCCATTTCCTCTCCCCTATCAGTTCACGTGCAGGCTCTTTGGCAGGGATTTCTCTCAGTTCGGTAGGAAGACCTCTTTCTATCTTGACTAAATCAGAAAGCAGATCCTCTGCTGATTGATACCTCCTGTCTCTCTCTTTTTCCATGCATATCAATATCAATCGGCTCAGACCTTCTGAAACTTCAGGATTGAGCTTCCTTGGATCCGAAGGTATTTGGGTTTTGTGTTTAATGGCCACACTGAGTGCAGTGTCTCCTCTAAAAGGAACACTCCCTATCACCATCTCATAAAGTAAAACTCCGAATGAATAGATATCTGATCGTTTGTCTGCCTCCTCCCCCTCTGCCTGTTCTGGGGAGATATAATCCGGCGTTCCAATGATCATCCCCGTGGTAGTGACTCCGGGAGCTTCTTTCGAGCGTGCTATCCCAAAATCCATAATCTTTGCATTGCCTTTCTTGTCTATCATGATGTTCTGCGGTTTTAAATCCCGGTGCACAACACCCAGCTCATGGGCCTCCGCCAATCCCGCGATCACCTGCCTGGCAATGCTCAAAGCCTCTTCTTCAGGAATCTTTCCTTCTTTTTTGATCAGCCTCTTTAAATCTTCACCTGAAACATACTCCATAGTGATGTATAGAGTCTCTCCCTCTTTTGCGAGGTGATACATCTTGCATACGTTCTTATGGGCGATTTTACGAGTCAATTTCAATTCATTGCGGAAGCGCCCGATAGTACTCTCTTCATCAACAATTTCTGGTTTCAGCAGTTTTATGGCGACTTCTTCGTTTATTTCTTTGTCGAGGGCTCTGTAGACACGTCCCATGCCTCCTTTGCCGAGCTCTGCAGTAATCTGGTATCTTTCGGCAAAGAGGCTGCCAATTTCCAATTCTTTAATGGGAATTTGGAGAGTCCTGGTGGGAGAGATTTCTTTCGGAGAGATGAGTTGAGTCCCACATTCGCCGCAAAATCGCTGGGTATCGGGATTAGCGGCTTGACACTCGGGACAGATCATAATTCAAGATCCATTTTGCTTCTATGATGTTAGATAAACAAGGATAATCCGATATCAATAAAGAGTCAATCGATTCAAACTATGTCTTTTGGCCAGATATTCTTCGAATGATTAAAAAGATATACCCTTATAGATTAAATCAAATACAAATTAAATCGTTGAGATTAAATAACGAATTTCCTATGTTTTGCTATGTGGCGGTTTTGCTTCTTCAAAGATATTAGGATGGAAAGAGAAGGATACAAAGCATTAAAAAATAAAAAAACTGGGAAGATATCCATTTAGGATGGAGGTGTATTATTGACAGCTTTTTTATTGCTCAGTAAATAGTGATTAACAACAAACATTGCACCTATCAGAAAAGGTATTCCCACCATGATTAGGGTGCCGTACATAAATCGTCCGGAGCCTGCAATAAGAAAAATTGTAAATCCGAGAATGCACAACATTAAGAGCATACCGCCTATATGTTCCCTTTTCCAGGCAATGATCAGAATAAAAATCATCACAAATACAGGTATGTTATGCATTAAAAATGCCGCAAAGATATTCCAAAAGCCATGTTCCTCTTCAAATACATCTAGTGAAAACAGTGCCCAGAAAAGAATCATTAAGATTAGAAGAGTGCGTAAGACCCATGTAAGGTATCGATTGCCTTTGTTGGCAGTTTTTTTCATGATAACCTCCCTATATATGTGTTTATTCCTCCTTAGAAACCGTAAAGTATATCCAATCTTCTTCGAACTTTTGTTTGTATTCCATACCAATATGCCGGCAGTAACAGCCCAATATTTTCCCCAGTAGCGAATATATTCCTCCACCGTTACTCCAGGAATTGTACCCATCATTTTTTCATTTCTCATAAAATCCCTCCTTTTTTATATATAGACTTGGCGATAGAATTCTGCTCTTCTGATTTAAGAAGAATTCTTCCCTCTTTGGTGGACCTATGGTAATCACCAGCCATGCCTCTTTTGCGCTCTTTACAAATGCTTACGGAACGAGTTGATTAGCAAATGCACAGCGCCAAGAAGACTCATAATCCAGCCCACAGGGTAAGGCAGGGCGGTGAGCAACCACCAGGTTGACCGCCCGGTATCACCACCTACTCCTCCAAACAGACTCCAGACAATAATCACGGCCACACCAAAAGCTGTCAGTCCGAAAGCCCAGTAGATAAATCTGCGATGATGGCTCTTGCCGAGGTAAGCGCCAAGTGCAATCAACCCGCTTCCAGGAAGAATGACAAACGCTCCCTCCAGCGGGTCCAGAGCTCCAATCACCATCGCTAAAAGACCTATAATACTTAGGAGAACTACCCAAAGCCTGGGCTTATTCATCGAATCACCTCCCTTAACGAAAAAGTTTCCCTAGTTCGGTGACCTGGATTTTATTACAATAATATTCTCCAGAAGCTTTCCAATGCGCCTCCACCGGATTCCACCCTCAGGATTAACGGAAAAATAGACCTGCTTGGCTTTGGCGACAACATCGTTGAGCGGAACCATTCCCCAATGACGTGAATCTGCACTATTATCACGGTTATCGCCGAGGACAAAACAACAGCCTTCTGGCACAGCAACGCTCAGATTCTCTCTTGGTGTACCCTCAACAAAAAAGACAACATAAGTCCCTAAATCCCCTTCTTCATAGAAAGCGACTGTTCCTTCCTTGATATTCTCATCTCGTCTCTGCTCTGAATATGATACCTCTTCACCCGTTCTTTTTTCTCCGTTCACAAAAAGCTCCATGCCTTTTATTTCGATTTCATCTCCAGGTAGACCGATGACTCTTTTAATAAAATGTTTTTCCTTGTTTTTGGGATACTTGAAGACCACCAACTCCCCTCTCTTCAGGCCATGGTTATCCGCCGAATGATCTATCCTCCTATCTGTCATGATAAAATCTCCAGGAAGGATAGTAGGCATCATACTCCCAGTCGCCATCCGATACGGAAGAGCAAAAAAGCAAATTTTTTGCCAGCCAATAAGGGGTCCAAAAGAGAAAAGGTTCATTACAATGATAAGGAGGATGTATACATAGAGTTTATTATAGATTCTTAATATATAATTCTTCCCTATCCTTTTGGCCTGCTTCCAAGCATCCAACGCTGCCCAGATATATATGCCTAGACTTGCCAAAATAGACAACAGAAGAAATAAGATCAACATTTTATCGGGACCAAAAACACTCATTTGGAAAAGGAGAAGAGGAAAGATGATCGAGATTAGGAATAAAAGAATCCCTTTCCGTAGCTTCCCGTTGTATGCCTGACCCAAACCGGTCAGAAACAATGAAAGAGCCAGGGCAAAAAGAGGTTTTCTTTCTTTAAACTTGATTTTTTTATCTTCCATCTTTTGTCCTGAGGAAACTATCATTTTATTCCCGGCCTAAACTTCAGACAGAACGCGCTTCACCCCTGAATGATCCAGGCTATATATATCCATGAACTAAAATAGCTGAGACAAATCTGAATATTTTAAACAGGCCAAAAATCGAGCCAATCCCCACAAGCACCCACTGAACAGCTCTCGAATAAAATATCCTTTCAAGGAGAGAAAGCCACAGAGAAAATAATCTGTCTCCCTTGCTTTCTTCCTCCCCTAATTTTTCCACCACTCTGTCCGCGAAGTCTGGGCGTATTTCCGAATCAATCACCTTATGGACAAGGGAATCTAACTCCTTGACCTTATCCGCAAGATTCGAACAGGAGCTGCAGCAAAGAACATGTTGATTATCCGCTTCGTTTAGTCCTCTGTTGAATGCAATATCTTCCTGGATAAGGCGACAGGGACGCTGTGAATTTCTCATAACACATTCTCCTTTTCAAGAATTTGCCTCAAGATCTGTTTTCCCCGGAAAACACGGGATTTGACGGTGCCTACGGGACATGCTTCGATCTGAGCTATCTCTTCTATTGAAAGCTCATCAAAATAGGAAAGAATCACTGCTGTATGAAATTTTTTCGGAAGCCGGTTGATCGCATTGTGAACCCGGGATTTCAGATTGCGTTTTTCCAGTATGTCCTGGGGACTTTCTTTACTTGAATCTTGATTCATATCCATGCAACTGTTGGCATGCTCTCTCCTCCGTTTTCCTTTCGCTTTTTCGTTGATGGCAAGATTACGGGCAATTGTAATGAGCCAAGTCGAGAAAGAAGCACCCTTTGCCGCATTAAATTCAGCAATATGTCTGTATGCCCTCAGGAATGTTTCCTGGGCAAGGTCTTCCAGGACTTGTGATTGAAACAAAAATTTCCCCAGAAAGGAAAAAACCATTCTCTGGTAACGAATAACCAGCATTCGGAAAGCATTCTTGTTGCCTTCAGCGGACCGTTCGGCAAGAAACCTGTCATCCATGGATTCCGTTGTTTATCCCCTCTGTCCTATTATACCTTTGAAGAATTAAAAAGTTCCCTCTTTGCTTAAGGATATAAAAATAATGATGAGCAGCAGAAGTGTCAACAAGACAGAATGATAAAAATTACTGTGTGAATTTTATGAATTAATAGTTAGACATATAAAACGTCGTTAGCTGTAATATTTCACGCCCGTTTTATATGACAGACTCGACTTTACAGATGAGTAAACTTAATTGTTGATTATTTCAAATATGTAATTCTCAGGGAAAGGACTTGTTGGAGTGATGCATTCGTTTTTCATTTTGCAAAAGTCAACAATATTTTAATATGATATGATCTATGAACCGAAAAGGTCAATGAAATAAGCGGAGAGAAACCTCAGAAACGGGAAAACTGATAATGCAAATTTGTATCGTAGGGTCTGGTGCCATCGGCGGATTTATCGGAGTTAAGTTGGCTGTTTCTGGCCAGGAAGTCACGTTCATCGACAAGGGCGAACAACTGGCAGCCATGCAGAACAAGGGACTGCGGCTCATCACTCAAGATGGTGAAGAACATCTGACGCAGGGAACGAATGCCACGGGGAATTTCAAACAGGCAGGTCGCCAAGATGTGGTCATCCTGGCTGTCAAAGCCCACCAGATACCAGAAGTTGCTGTCCATATGCCAGCTCTTTTTGGACCGGACACGAGCGTTGTCACCGTGCAGAACGGTATTCCCTGGTGGTATTTTCAAAGACATGACGGCAAAAACGAAGGGCGACGTCTTAAATCCCTGGATCCTACGGGAGTTATCAAGGCCAACGTAGACCCGGGACGTATCGTCGGATGCGTTGCCTACCCAGCAGCAACAGTCATCGCACCGGGAGTCGTCCAGCATGTTGAGGGAGACCACTTTCCTCTGGGAGAACTGGATGGTTCTGAGAGCGTACGATGCCAACGTCTCGTGCAAGCCTTTACGGCTGCTGGTTTCCGGTCGAGGATCATCAGTGATATCCGTGCGGAGATTTGGCTTAAGGCTTGGGGGACTCTTTCATTCAATCCCATCAGTGCTCTCACCCATGCTACAATGGCAGACATCTGCCGTTTCCAAGAGACTCGAGAACTGGCCGCCAAGATGATGGAAGAAGCCCAGCAAATCGCTGGGAAGCTAGGCATCAAGTTCCGTCGTACGATCGAAAGACGTTTGGAAGGCGCTGAAAACGTTGGTCCCCACAAAACATCCATGCTTCAAGATGTAGAGGCGGGCCGAGCGTTGGAGATCGAGGCTTTGGTTGGTGCTGTCATCGAACTCGGTCGTTTGACACAAACGCCATCCCCAGCCATTGAAACTGTCTATGCTTGCGTTAAACTGCTGAACAAAACATTCACAGAAGCGAAGGCCCGGCTGAAATTGTCATCTTTGGATTGATACCCTATTTTATTTGTTCTCTGCTTCTAAATAAACCTTAGCGTTGGGAATGACTTCCTTGATGCTCTTTTCGATCCTGTCATTCAGGACCTCTAGATCATACACGGTGATGTCATCACGATAGTTGATCTCAAGAGCAACGAGCACATCATCCGGGCTGAGGTGCATGGTTTTCAGCCTGATAACTTTATCCACCTCAGCAAAGGATTTCAAGCATTCGAGAATCTGTTCCCTCTTGTGCGGTGTCACGGCTTCGCCGACCAGCAATTTTTTCGTCTCATTGGCAAGAAGCAGGGCAAAAATCATGAGCAGCATGCCGATGATGATGGAGGCAACGGCATCGATAGCTAAATTTCCTGTAAAATGAACCAGGGTGATGGCGATGAAAGCGACGAGAAGTCCCGTGATCGCCAGAGAATCTTCAAAAAAAACTGTCAGGATCGTCGGATCTTTGCTGTTTTTGACAGCCGTAAAGAAATTGGAATGCTTCTCTCTCTTCATTTCGGCTTTGATACTCCTGATGGCAATCCTGAGGGCGATCGTTTCAAAAAATAGACTCACGCCAAGGGCCAAGTATGTGAGGCTGAGATGGCTGAGAGTCTCAGGATACTGAAGCTTGTGAAACCCCTCTCTCACCGAGAGCACTCCGGCGATCCCGAAAAGAAAAATGGCCACCATGAAAGACCAGAAAAATTGCTCTTTTCCATGGCCAAAGGAGTGGAATCTATCCGGCGGCCTGGCGCTCCTCTTGAGCCCATAAAGGAGCAGGACCTGGTTGAAGGTGTCGGATACAGAATGATAGGCTTCTGCGAGCATGGATGCAGACCCGCTGAGCAGCGCGGCCGTAAATTTGAAGAGGGCAATGGCCAAATTCACCAGCAAGGCGGCGATAACAGCTTTTTTGCTTCCTTCCTGCATGGTCTCAAGGCCTAATATTCGACCCAATCAGTTGTTTAAAACTCCAACTTTAGGCCCTTTTTTGAAAGAGATGCGAATGGATTCACCGCTTATAGTCAAAAAAATGATATTGAGCGGCCTGAAGGGCGATCTGCAGCCATCCGCGGCTGAGGATGAACACCTGTCCGATCAGGAATGCGAGAAGAATGAATAAGAGCGATTGTGTGGGCACCATTTTTTGGATAAACCAATAAACACTAAAAAGGATCAGCCCAGTGATCAATATCAAGTAGTACAGGATCAGTGTCCTGAAAAAGTTCCGGAACACAAATCGGATGGCAAAAAGAAACGACCCGAACACAGCTTTCGAGTCTTCCGCGACAACCTTGATCCGTGCATAGTCTCCGATCATCCGGATCAGAAAATAAAGAAAAAGGATGATGATCCCTCGGGCCCAGTACCGATAGTATATGGCCGGTTCGTTTGTCCCGCCAGCAGTAAGGGCTTTCATGAGCAAATTGAGCAGAAAATAGACAATGCCAAAAACAAGCCAAAGCAGGAGTGAATAGACAGAAAGGCGAAAGAAACGGCCGAAGAACTTTCCCGCCCCCTGAAAGAAAGCCGGCGCGAAACGTGTGTCTTGGCCTTCCGTCATGCCGCCTTGGGCGCGAGTTTTCACCACAGAGAGAATTCCTCCATGGAGGAAAATGGACACCCAATAAAACAGAAATGATAGGATAAACGCCGCATAAAGGATCCAATGCAGACCCGCTCCTTCGTGCGCCATCAACTCGAAGAACGTCTTAAAATCAAATCCTTTGAGAAAATTGGATGCAACCAGACTGTTTCCGATCGTATCGCTCAAATATCCCGAAAAAAGGAAATAGATGACCGAGGCGAAAACAAAATTCACCAGCCATAAGACAACAACCATCTTGGGCTCCAAGAAAGCCCTCTTGATCCCATTTCCATAGCTCCGTAGCACTTTCATTGTCTTCTCCCTTAGTCCATAGAAATCACAGTGAGCAGTTTCTGAAACTTGAGCATCATATCCAGCGCGCATTTGAGCGGTGATATCTTATCGGGTTTTCTGGTCAGGGAGTTGTTGATGTGATTCACGTCGAGAAGCAGCTTGTATTCAGGGTCGAGCTGCGCTGACTTGAGTTCGACAGGTTTGTAATAAGTGAACCGCGTCCAACGGTCCTTGCCGTCCCATTCCTCCCGGATTTTCTCACCGTTCTCAAAGACGATGAGGACCTCTTGGGGAAAGACGAGCTCTCCTTTTCTAACAACGACCACCTCATTTTTGTAGATCTTTTCCCGGTCTTTCGCTTTGTCCTTCGAGGGAGTTTTGAGCTGCCCCTGGAATATGCCTTCAGGTTCTTTGACCTCCCTCGATCTGAGGCTGCCGATTGCATAATCCAGCTTATCCGGACTTCTGAGGAATTGATCAAAAAACCACCCGAGGTCCTGCCCGCTCACTTCTTCAGCGACATCGATAAAATCATCGGTCTTCGGATGCCGGAATTTCCAACGGTCAAAGAAGGCCTTCATCACGTCTCCCATCACATCGCTTCCCAGATAATTCTCCAATGTCAGGAGTGTCACTGCCGCTTTCTGGTAGACATTCAGCCCATAACTTCCTCCGCTGTAAAACCCCCAGCTCTTCCTTACGATCGGGTCCATCCGCCCCGAAGCGATCACCTGGGCTCTGTTTATGAGTGCGTCGCTGATCTTCAAAGGTCCGAGGTCTATTATGGAGCGGTCCTCGCCATAATACTTATCCATCGCTTTGATCTCTGAATAGGAGTTGATCCCTTCATCCAGCCAGGCTTCCTCGAACTCATTGTTCGCCACCATCCCGTACCAGTAGCCATGCCCGAACTCATGGATGGTCACCATTTCAGGCATCCGAAAACCCTTGGGGATAAAACTGACGCCTGCCGTTGTAAACAAGGTGGGATACTCCATTCCCCCGGCTCCCAGAGCCTTGATCGGCGGGTCGACCAGCGTGATCGTCTCATAAGGATAGGCTCCGTAATTCTGGCTGTAGAACTCGATCCCGTTTTTGAGAGATTCCAAATACCGGTCTTTGAGGTTGAGATGGGTGCGATGGACAAGCAAGATCATTTCCGTCTTCACGGGAGGATCGCTCAGAACGTATGGTTCCCGGAGCTCCGTAAAGTCCGGACAGGCCGTCCAGGCAAAGTCATGGATATCCTCTTGATAATGGGTGTACGTTTTTGTTCCGTCAGCATTTTCGACTTCTCCCCTCCTCAGTCCGGTCGCGCCGACCACGTATTCGCTGGGCACAGTCATCTGCACTTCATACACACCAAAATCTGCAAAAAACTCAGAGTTGCTGTGGTACTGATGACAATTCCATTCTCCTCCCTGGAAAACACCGATCTTGGGAAACCACTGGGTGACCATGAAAAAATTATCATAATAGCCTGCCCTGCGGATGTCTGCAGGCAGCTTTGAATAAAATTCGATCTCGATTGTGATCGTTTCCTGAGGTTGAACTGGCTCTGGAAGCAGAACTCTCATCACCGTCTGGTCATCCCTGTTGTGATCATCTGGTTGGATAAACTCCATCATCAATGTTAGATCGATCCCATCTTTGATACGGATCTTTTTCACATCGATGTAACCCCAATCTTCACTCTTGGGAGCAGATCCAAAACTCCTATCTCCTCCCTCACTTTTGAATGTGGTGCGATTGTTTTTGAACGCATTGAGGTAGAGATGAAACTGAAGTTCTGATACCGGAACGTCCGAATCATTGAGCCAGGTCAACACCTCTTCTCCGCTAACAGCCTTCTCAGCGGGAACGAGTTTCGCCTTTATTCGATAATCCACAATATGTTTGCTCAAAGCTGCAGCGCAGAAAAGATTCAGTAAAAATAGGCAGGCAAAAACCAACAATGCAAGTTTTTTCATGAATTCACTCCTGGTTACGGGATAGATCTCTCAAATGTGTTTTATCCAATGATGGCATTATCTTATTTTTTTATACGAATGAATGCAACCTTTTGTTCCACGAAGTCACCAACTTCGCTTCTTGAAGCTTCGATCGAGCATAATGTCAGAAGCGAGGATTTCTTAGGCCTGATATCCCTGTCCGGACTAAATAAGGAGTTTTATTCCCACGAGCAGAAGAGCGATGGAGACGATACGTCGGAAAGTCTGCTGGTCGATGCGCTTCAGCAGAGTCTTCCCGAAGCGAACGCCAAAATAAGCGGAGGCGATCAAGAAGGGGATGAGGAAAAGGTCAGGACTCGTTTGAACAGACCCGGAAAAAATATATGTGGGAATCCGAGTGAAATCGATGACCACGGCGATCATGGCTGAGGTTGCGACATAGACCTCCTTTGGAAAATCAAAAGCGACCAGAAAGGACGACCGGATCGCCCCGCCCAGGCCGATGAGTCCGGCAAAAAATCCTGACAGGCTTCCTCCCAGAACAGCCACTCCCTTGCTTTTTCTCAGAGCAATCTTTGGCTTGAACAACGAGTAGACAGCGTATGCGATCAGAAACACAGCTAAGATTTGAGTAATGACATCAAGGGGTAATACTGTGATAAGGATTGCCCCGCCAAAGGAAAAACAGATGCTCGGAATCCCGAAATAAAGGGATGTCTTGAAATCGATCTTATCCCAGAATAAGCGTATCTTAAACAGATTGTTGAACAGATGAAAGCAGGCCACCAAAAAAATCGCGGTTTTTAGGTCGAAAAAAGAGATGGCGACAGGGATCAGAAGAGCCGAGCTCCCAAAGCCAGCAAGAGTCGCACCCGAAGCTGCCAGGAACGAAGCGACTAAGAAGATGGCATTTTCGGTCATATTTCATCCCTCAAAGTTTCAATTTTTTTCTGCAACTGGTTAGAAAGAGCGTCATGCCCATTTCACGACAGTGATCAGGGGAGATGGACGCAGGTGCAGCGAGATCAACAGGTCAGGTACGTCGGCCTATTCGTTCAAATGTTCCGTACAGGACATCCAGGCAATCGCGAACATGCTCCTCCGTGTGCGCATACGAGACATAGTTGTATCCATTCCTTCTGATGATAAAACCGGCCCTCAACACCTCTGTAAACAATTCCGCTTCGAAATGTTTCAAATTGGGCAGATCTTTGCGAAGTCCGATCATCGTCATTTGAGGGATCCCGGACACATCACATATCTTGGAAAAATCGTTGGCTATTTTTTTAAAACCAGTGTACAGGCGAGTCCCCACTTTTTTGATATGCTCATGCACACGATTCTCTCGGATGAATGTGAGCGTAGCAATGGCCGCAGCGAGACTCAGGGATTCTCCAGCCAAAGTGGAACACATCCAGAGCTTGCGCCAAGAGTCCATAATTTCTTTTTTTCCTCCTATGGCAGCTAAAGGCATTCCTCCGGCTATGCTCTTCCCAATAACCGTGAGGTCCGGTAAAAAATTGTAATACTCCTGAGCGCCTCCGGGGGCCAACCGGGCTCCGGTCTTGATCTCATCGAGGATCAGGACTATTCCACACTTTGTGCAGATATCGCGGATTGTCTTAAGGAAATCCATATTAGGCGCATTATGCACGACAGGCTCCAGAATAACAGCCGCGGGATATTCGGGAAGATTGTTGAATTTATTCAGAAAATCAGATGGGTCGTTGAAGAGAAACTCAATACAGAGATTCCGGGTAGCGATGGGGACACCGGCATCTCTGTTGCTCCAGTCATGCCATCCAAAATACCCCGATGCAAGAATATATTCGCGGTATGTGTATGCTCGAGACAGACGAACAGCAGCACTGCATGCTTCAGCACCTGTTTTGAAAAAGCGCGCCTGTTCGATCGACGGGAACATGTCCACGATCAACTCAGCCAGCTCAGGCTCGAGAGGTGAGGACAGCGTGGAAACAATACCCTTTTTGAGTTCGTTCTTTATCGCCTCAACTACAACTGGATGATTGTACCCAAGAGTGCAAGCCCCAAGGCCCATTCCAAAATCAATGAAGCGATTCCCCTCATAATCGGTCAGTCCAACACCATCTGCTTTCGTGAAGTATGCTGGCCCAAAATCAGAGGCAAAAAGAGCCTCCACTCTTTTGC
Source organism: uncultured Eubacteriales bacterium (assembly GCA_964406575.1). Lineage (GTDB taxonomy): Bacteria > Acidobacteriota > Aminicenantia > Aminicenantales > Aminicenantaceae > WTAW01. The sequence continues at coordinate 159,915 of CAYOSH010000004.1, forward strand.
TATCCGTGGAAAATCCTCCGGGAATGTATTTTCGGGCTTTTTCCAGAATTCGGATTGAATCATCCATTTTGACTCTCCTCTTTCACACAGCGTAGTCTTAGACCAGCCAATCTTTCCTCTGAGCCCCAAGCTTTTTAACGATCTTATTGCTCATTTAAATTACAACAAATCGTAATGTTGCGCAACACTTCAAAAAAAGCGGTCATGGTTGAGTTTTTATCTAGGACATACCTCCAGCGAAAGCCATTTCAGATTCAAAGAAGCATGGGATATGTTATAATCCATCTATGAACAAAAAAACAAAAATTCTATGGATATTTGTCCTTCTTTTTTGTATAAGTGTTGCTTTTGGACAGGAGATCCCCCGGAGCCAATCAGGACTCAAATACGATTTTCGGCTTCTTGAACAAACTGCTGAAGCGCACGATTTTGACGTTACTCATTATCAATTCGACTGGAAGCTTGATTTTAACTCCCGCAGGCTACAGGGAAAAGCGGTCATTTATGGAGAAAGCTCGATCCAGGGTTTAAACACTATCGCTCTGAACCTATCGAATACCATGACGGTGACCGGAGTCCAGCAGGATCAAAGAGCTCTCGTTTTCAGTCATCAGGATGACACGCTCAATATTTTCTTCGGGCAGCACTATAAAAAAGGGCAATCCTTTACGATTGAGATCACCTATTCTGGCTATCCGGCCGCAGGTCTCTATTATGACTATCATGGAAGTGCACCGATCATTTACAGTCTGGATGAGCCCAGCCTGGCCAGATATTGGTTTCCCTGCTATGACTTCCCCTCTGATAAAGCAACGGCAGACCTCAAGGTCACCGTCTCCGCTGGAACAGTCGTTGCATCTAACGGAAGCCTGATAGAGGTCACAGCAAATCCGGACAACACCGTCACATATGCCTGGCAAATCAACTATCCCATCGCCACTTACCTCATTTCTGTGGCAGCCACAAACTATGTGACATTTTCGCATCTCTACACTTCGGGCCCAGGAGAAATGGAGGTTAAATATTATGTCTATCCGGAGTTGCTCGAGCTGGCGAAAACAGACTTTGCCAATACAGTCGCCCAGATCGAATTCTATTCGGACGTTTTTGGCGAATATCCTTTTCTCGAAGAAAAATATGGGATGGCACTCATCCCAGGGGGGACAGCTATGGAACATCAGACCTGCACCTCCTATCCAGCCCAAGTCATCAACGGCGAACAAGGGTATGACTGGCTCATCGCCCACGAGCTGGCCCATCAGTGGTGGGGGGACCTCGTCACCCTTGCTGACTGGCCAGAAATTTGGCTGAATGAGGGATTTGCCACATATTCCGATGCCCTCTGGTGGGAAAATCTCTATGGAATGGCCGGTCTTAGGGCTCGGATGCAAGACTTCAAGTCCATCCTCTTTGAGAGATACTCTGGCCCACATCATGCGATATATGACCCCCCTCCAGGTTATCTCTTCTCTGCTATCGAGTATGAAAAAGGCGCATGGGTTCTTCATATGTTAAGGTTTGTTGTGGGTGAGGACAACTTCTGGAAGATCCTGAAGACGTATGCCCAAAGATACGCATATGACGTCGTCACTACAGACGATTTTAAATCTGTGTGTGAAGATATCTATGAAGGAGACCTGGATTGGTTTTTCGACCAGTGGATCTATGAACCCGGCTATCCAAGGTATGAATTTTCCTGGGGGGCTTCCGGACCGAAGAGAGTCAGAGTGATCATCGAACAGACACAGGAAAATTATCCGCTTTTCACCATGCCCATTGAACTCCAGGTTGTTCTTCCTTCAGGAACAGTTCAAAGGACCGTTTGGATCGATGAGAGGTCGAACGTGTATGAATTGGAGTTCGAGGAAAATCCTATAGATGTGCGCTTCGACCCCGATGAGTGGATTCTGTGCTACAGAGGCGATTTTCAGAAGAAAGGCACAAAAAAGAGATAAGTGTCAGAAGGCCTCTGTAGCGGAAATATAAAATCCTCTGCTTTCCCCGGTGAAACCCATATCCAACCTGAGGTTGATTTTCTCCTCCCGATTAAAAGTGTACCGCAATCCCAAACCCATACTGTGCTTGATCTTTGCAGAGTCAAAATGGCTCAGTCGGTCCGCAACGTTCCCAACCCCAGCAAATCCCACAATCCCAAACCGCCCGGTCAGTTGGATCCGGTATTCCATCTGGAGGACCACCATGTTCTTATCTCGATAGCGGCCCGCATAATAGCCTCTCATGAGCTCTGGGCCTCCCATTAGAGGCAATAGTTGGAATGGGACATCTCCTGCTGTAAAGCCGAAGTATCCCTGTAAAGCGATGGAATGGGACTCGAAGAGAGGGATATATTTCCTCAGATCAATCAGATATTTCGTAAAATGATAGTCGCTGCCTAAAGCCTTGCTGTAAAACGTAGCTAACAGTTGGTGATAACTTCCCTCTCGCGAATAATAAATATTGTCTCTAGAATCCCAGCTCAAGAAGAGCCCCAACCCAGAAATGTTCCCGCCCGAGCTCCCCGGGATATCACCTGTGATAAGGAGCCCTTCCTCATCGACATCCACGAGTTTTTGATACCCAAAATCATACCTCATCCCAGCGTTCAAATATGCAAAGGCCTTTTTTTGGACATTGACATTCATCAAGAATGACTGGGAAACATAATTCTCTTCCATATCTTCGGTAGTGTCTGGACCGATCCCGTAGAACTTATCGTTGAAATAACTGTACGCTAAGGAACTCTGTATTCTGTACTCATTTTTTTTGAGATAAATATCGGGTGAAACGAACATTTGAAACTGCTTATTCAAGGTATACACCATAAAAGTGCTTATGCTGGAGAGGCGGAGCTTCGGATCATCTTTGGACGTGCGGAAAAAATAGCCTCCCCCGGCACCAAAGGCAAGTTTTGTCTCGGGAGAGTAATAGGCGACGGGGAGTACGAAAATGCTCCTGTCCTTCTTTTTTTTCTCTTCCACTTTATCTTCAGCAAAAAGCGACAGAGTGCAGACGAGTATTACTAGAATTAAAAAGGAAAGCGCACATGCCGCTTTATGGGTAGTGTCCTTTTTTTTGAGTGTACAAATATTCATTTTGGAGAATATGCTCATGGATGCTGGAATATTTTACTTTGCAGCTTGCCTGTCGACCTTGGATTTGACCACGATCTTTGCCACCGATATTGGCTTGAGCTTGCCGCGCACTTTCATCAGATGAACCATCGTGTCCCGGAAGGTTTTCGGGACATCGGGTTGTTCGGATTCGGGCTTACGGACAAGCGTGAGGGATTCTGTGAGACATGTGGTCACACACAATCCGCACCCGATGCAGCGATCAGGGTTGATAACGGCCTTATCCTCTTCCAAGGTCACTCCCTCCATCTGACAGCGCTGGACACAAACCCCGCACCCAATGCAGGTCTCTGGGTCCACAGCACAGGTGAACGGTGTCGAGACGATCGAGGCAGGATTGGGATACTGTTTGATGGTCCTGAGCACTCCACAGCAACAGCCACAACAACAGCAGATATTAACGATATCCTTTGAGTTACTCGGCTGCAGCACCAATCCCGCTTTATCCGCTTCCTTCAAGATATTTAATGCCTCTTCTCTATCGATGTATCGGCCGATGCCCCTGTCGTGATAGAGGTCTGCACCTCGCCCCATGACCAAGCAAACCTCTTCAGGTTTTTCACATCCCTCGTCCAACAGCTTTTTCTCTTTCCGGCATATGCATGGAGCCACAAGGAATTTATTCTGGGCCTTTAAGAGCTCTTCCGCATTTTCATAAGGAAGGATTTCGAGCTTGTGATCGATGCTCTGATTCACAGGAACGGTCCTCAACTGCGGGGCTTTTTTCCATGTGTCAGCATCAAAAAGGACGGGGATATACTCGCCGACATCTTTGGCCAATTCTGGATCCAGGTCGTTCACATGATATTCCCATATCCCGATGACAAACTGTAGAGCCATATAAAGGTCCCGGCGTCCCTTTCTCCTTATTTTTAGGACAAGTCCTTTTTGATGCATCTCTTCCAGCAGGTTTGTTGTCTCTTCAACGGAACATTTTGCTCGATGGGCAATAACCTTGGCCTCTTCAGGAAGAATAGCCAACATTAATGCCATTTCCGCCTCTTCAGGCGTGAATAGGCGACGAAGGATTCTCAGCTCAACACCACTCTCCGTAGACGGGTAGCCGCCGGGGAGGTTATCCAGATGGGCTGCAAGCTTTTCGTACACATCATTTTTTTGGGTAAGATTGACCATATAAAAACCTTTCTCGATTTATCCGGTCTGTTTTATCAAATAAGTCCGCTGCTGTCCAGACAATCTTTGGACCTGGACACATTTCCTAAACCTTTTCCTAAAAGGTCCATTCGGGGAACGCACCAAAATCGGCTCGGTTCTGGCCCTCCCTCAAATCCCCCTCGGGAGATGCACTATTTCAAGATAAAAGGTCACTGACCAGGTCTCACCTGGCATAAGAGGGATGCGTTGAAAATCCTTCAAAGAACGGAGAGACCTGTTTACTCAGGACTCTCATTCGGAAGGGGGATAGCCGAAGACCTGGAACTCCGAGACGGCAAACTGATTATCCCCATTCGTTGCAAAAATCCTTATATAGCGTGCACGGAGCGGAAAAAACTCCAGGTCCTCCACATGCTCCGGGTGGTCTCGGATCGAACTCAGAGTATCCATCCCTTCCATAACTTCGCCATCGCTTCCCAGAATCTCGGTGAGGGTGATATAATCTTCTCCATTCACCGAATATTCGATCCTGTAATCATCATTGGAATCCACCTGGAGCACAATTCCTGTGATCTCGTATATTTTCCCTAGGTCTATGAGGAATGTGGTGTCGGGGTTTTCCCAAAAAACACTCTGTGGCCCATTCCACACACTCTCCTCAAAAGGAATTCTTCCATCTATAATCAGATTTGCATCATTTTCGAAAACACCCGTGCCTTCGATCCCGGTCGGTCGAATGATCTTGCTCTCTTTCTCTAGGGATTCTTCCGTAGCTCCCCGTTCTCCAAAAATCTGGATCTCAGATAATGCATACTGGCTATCTCCGCCGATTGCGTAAATCTTAATAAACCTTGCGGAGATAGGCTCGAACTCCAGGTCGGCCACAAAATGGGGATCTCCAGGGACTGTGCTCATAGTGTCCATTCCTGAGGCAACATCCCCATGGTTCTCCCGGATCTGGACGATGGAGATATAATCCACGCCATCCAGAGAGGCGTCGATGTTGTAGTCATCGTTTCCATCCACTTGAAACAGGAGGCCGGTCACATCAAAAACTCCTCCCAGGTCGAGAATGAAGTAAGTATCCGTTCTCTGCCAATAGATGTTGTGCTCTGAATTCCAAGCGCTGCCCTCAGGAGGTGACTGCCCATCGATAAGAATTTGGATGCTATTAGTGTAAAAACCCTCGCCCTCCACAGAGCGTGGTTTAATGACTTCGCTCTCGACTTCCTGGAAGGAAAAGCCACCCAAAGTGAAAACTGAGACAAAAATGAGGGCCCAAATAAATGAATTGAAAGCCTGTCTATGGTTGTTCACGCCTGCCTCCTTGTTTCATCAATCATATATTTAGTCTTAACAGACAAGCATTGAATTGAAAAGAAATAGATCGGTCCACTGGATTCTTTATATCAGAACTATCGCGTTAAAAGCAAGACACAATCAGACAATATTCGCAGGTGCAAATCCGTGGCGACATACTTCCTCAGTCAACCGGCTTTGCTTGAACATAGACATTCCCCGGCAAGGGACATCCACTCATTTCTCGTCAGCCCTCCTGGCTTTCAGTTGATAATATTCGGGGATCATTTTGAGGAAAGGAATGGTCAATATAAATTCAATAACCGATAGCAGCTCCTTCGGAGCGCTTATCTGCGGCGCCATGGTAGATTCCTGTATGAGGGTCGATGAAAATGCTATTAGCATCTCCCTGGCGCCAGATTCGCGCGGATGGCCTAATGATATAGCCCATAGACCGCAGGGCATGGATGACATCTGCCGAGATATCTTTCCGTTCCACACGCAGTTCATCCGGCATCCACTCATGATCTATCCTCGACGCATCAACAGCATCTTGAATGCCCATCTGAAAATCAAGCACATTGATGACGACATTCAAAACAGTATTGATGATCGTCCGGCCTCCAGGGCTCCCCGTGATCAGCAGCACTTTGTCATCCTTCAGGACGATCGTCGGAGTCATAGAGCTCAGCATCCGTTTGTGCGGTGCGATGAGGTTCGGTTTAGTCCCGATCAATCCCTTGTCATCGGTAAAACCAGGCTTCATATTAAAATCAGCCATCTCGTTATTGAGCAAAATGCCTGTCCCCGCTGCCACAACTCCCGCACCGAATCCGTCGTTCAAAGTATAAGTGGTTGCTACAGCCAGTCCATCCTTATCGATCACCGAATAGTGCGTTGTATGTTTAGTCTCATTTATAGTCAAAATATTCTTTCCCAAATCCAAACTCGGTATCGCCCTGTCCGGAAGGATCTCTGCTCGAATGTCCGATGCATACGCTTTCGAGATCAGATGCTCGATCGGGATATCTCCAAAATCAGCATCCCCCATATATTTGGCCCTGTCGAGATAAGCCAGCTTCATGGTCTCTGCGATCAAGTGCAGGGTTTTCGGGGCGAATCTCTCCATCTTGCTCAGCTCGAATCCCTCGAGGATGTTCAACATCTCGATCAGGATCGTCCCTCCTGAGCTGGGAGGGGGCATGGATATGATCTCGTACCCGCGGTATGTTCCCAAAATGGGCTTTCTCTCAACAGCTTGGTAAGTGTGCAGGTCTTCTTTTGTTATGAGACCGCCGTTTTTTACCATATCTTTGATGATCTTATCCGCGATGTCTCCCATATATAAAGCTTCCGAGCCCTTCTCTGCGATGAGTTTTAGACTGTGGGCAAGCTCTTCCTGGATGAACAAATCTCCTTCTTTAAAGGGAGAACCATCGCGTTTGGTGAAGATCTTGCGAAACTCTTCTGTGGCTTTGGGTAAATCTTCCCGGGCATAATTAAATCCTTCGGCTCTGCGCTGTGTCAATCGGAAGCCATCTTCAGCCAGCTTGATGGCAGGAGCGATAACGTCTTTCCAATCAAGGCTGCCGTATCTCCGCATGGCCAGTTCGAATCCTTTGACTGTTCCGGGAATTCCCACCGCAAGATAACCGAAATGGCTGCGGTCTTCCACATATGTCCCTTCCTCATCGAGGTACATGTCTGCAGAAGCTTTCTCCGGGGCCTTCTCCCGAAAATCCAGAGCAACAGGGTCCCTCTCATCGGGAAATCTGATGATCATGAACCCTCCGCCCCCGATATTTCCTGCGGCAGGAAAGGTCACGGCGAGCGCAAAACCCACAGCCACAGCCGCGTCTACAGCATTTCCCCCTTTTTTGAGGATCTCGATCCCGATTTTGGAGGCGTATTCATCCACGGACACGGCCATTCCCTTTTCCCCGAGAACTGCAGTGTTTTTCTCTTTCGCGATCACCACATTTTCCACATCAGTTGCAAAAAGCAATGGATTAAAGGAAAGAATTAAAATCAGCACGATAAAGGTCATACGTTTCGGCATATCTATCTCCTCTATATGTCTCAGGTCTGTCCTCTACCTTTTAAACTCGCGGGAAAACAGACACCCAAAGATAATGAGTTTCTCTGAATGGATATTCATCTCAATTCATTGACACAGGTGCCAACTCCTGATGTTTCAATAACACAGGCAACGCATAAAATGGGAAAACCTTAATGCCGCTCGCTCAACTCGCTCATATGCTACCAGGCAATCCCGTAGTCTTCGCCATAATTGCTCGAGCCACCCCAGAAGCTACCGTGTTTCCAATCGTAGAATATGGCATTGATCGGACCGGAGGTGTGGGATCGGATATCGATGTCATATCCCATTAATGCGAGGTTTTCCCTGACTTTCTCGGGCGTGGCGGAATTGAGAGTGAGCCTTCCCGGCCGGGCGATATGCTCGCCAAAAGAACTCTGCATCTGATAGCTCACGATGTTGGGAGCTTCACACGCCTCCTGGACATTCATTCCAAACTCTACCATGTTCAGGAAAAACTGCACCAGGTTTTGGTCCTGTGTATCCCCACCCTGGACAGCAAAAGAAAGATAGGGCTTGCCATCTTTCATGGCAAGGCCAGGCGTGAGTGTAGCGCGGGGTCTTTTCCCGGGTTCGACCACATTGAAAGGATTTTTCGCCTTGTCGAGGACAAAGCTCTGCATGCGCTGGCTCATGCCGATGCCGGTTTTCCCGGCGATACAGGCTGGGATCCAGCCACCAGAGGGAGTTGCAGAAACAATCCATCCCTCCTTGTCACAAGCCTGGATAGAGGTTGTCCCAGCGAGAAAAGCCTCTTCGAATCGCTCCCACTGCCCGGCGTTCATATTCTTCTGTGTCTCCTCCACATTAGACCATTTTTCCAGGAGGTCCTTGAAAGGATTTTCTTTTCCCTCAAAGGGATAGGGATCGCCCGGCTTAGCATCCGGGTCGTTCATATTCCGGTCGATCTGGTTCACTCTTTCCTTGGCATATTCTTTAGAGAGCAAGCCCTTTATGGGTTCTTCCGGTGGAAAGTAGGGGTCCCCATAATAAAAATCCCTGTCGGCAAATGCCAGGTTCATCACCTGGTAGAGCGTGTGGATATAATTCACGCTGTTGAATCCCATCTTTTGTAAATCTATGTTTTCCAGCATGTTGAGTATCTGGAGCATAACCGGTCCCTGGACCCAGTGAGTCAGTTTATAGACTTCGATGCCTTTGTATGTAGTTTTCACCGGCTCCTCTAAATAGACCTGCCAGTTTGCCAGGTCTTCCAGGGTGATAAGGCCTCCCTGTTCCTGACAGCCACGGACAAACTCTTCAGCGATATCTCCTTTATAAAAACGGTCATAAGCGGCGTAGATGGCTCCTTTCCTGGTTTTCCCTTCCTCCAGCGCTCTTTGTTCCTCTTCGACCAGCTTTTGCAGCGTATCCAACAATTCAGGTTGTCGAAAAATTTCTCCGGGATAAGGGGCTTCCCGCTCTTTTTCTGTGAGATGAGGCAGAAAAACCTTTTGGGAATAGGGCCATTCTTTGATCCGTTCCTTCTGCCTTTCAATACTGTCCGCCGCCTGCGCTTCTATGGGATAACCTCCGGCCATTTCCATAGAAGGCTCTAGCACATCCTTGAGGCTCATGGTGCCGAACTCAGCCAGCATGACCATCAATCCTCCGGGTGTTCCAGGAGTCACTGCGGCCAAAGGGCCATATTCTGGAGGATATTCCAAGTCTTTTGCCTTGAAAAACTCCGCAGTCGCCCCAGTGGGAGCTACACCTAACGCATTCACGCCGATAACCTTTTGGGTGTTGGGATTGTAGATCAAGACCTGGGTCTCACCTCCCCAGCTCAGAACATCCCACATCGTGCACGTGGCAGCCAGCATGGAACAAGCCGCATCCACGGCATTTCCTCCCCGCTCAAAGATCTTAGCTCCAGCTGTCGCAGCCAAAGGTTTCCCAGTTATCGCCACCCAATGCTGTCCATGAAGTATGGGCTTTTCCGTACGGATCGCACTTAAACTGGTAGATGCCAAAAGCAACGCTACGATCAGCGCTGACGGTTTCCAGTATCTATACATAAGGCCTCTTTTTCTGATCATCTGAATCGCTCCTTTGCTTATAACTTATGCGTCTCATGGAAATTCTTCCTAATTTGTTAATCATATCAGATGCATGCAGGAAATTTCAAATGTGGGAATCGAGGTAAGCATCTTTATTTCCGTGATAAGAGCATTAGACGCAAAAAAGAGCGAATCATTGTCCTTAAGAGTCGGATGGTGGTGGCTAGAGGGGTCTTCGGCGAATATGGACGGTGACGAGCTCCTGCTATTATCATTTGACTTGAGAGCATCACAGAAATAAGGATGCTTCCGAATTCGAGCATAAGCATTTCCAAACCTTGATGAAGGGAAGGCTGCTGATCATACAACCCGATCACTCAATATCGCTAGTGAAGAATCTGGTCATCAAGGATTTAGAGATACACTCAGCGCTGCGGTGAATCAATCGGCTCAATAAAGAAAAAGGATGTTTTTTAGCAGAGCGAAAAAAGCGCCTTTTTCTATTTTGAGTTGAAGTATTCCAGAAGCTCGAGAGGATGGCCAATGACAGCACCCGCGCCGCTCTCTTCAAGCTCGATTCTCTTCCGGAAACCCCAGAGAGCCCCGACAGGAAGCATGCCCGCGGCAAGGGCCGTCTTCATGTCGGTATTCGTATCGCCAAGATAAACGAAATTTTTTGCTTCCACGCCCAGTTTTTTGGCGATGAAGAGAGCACCCGCTGGATCAGGCTTTATGGGAATGGAAGGGGTCGCTCCCATCACACACTCAAATGGAAATTGAGAGAAGTAAAAATCAACTGAGATCTGGGTGTAGCGATCGAGTTTGTTCGACAGGACATTCATCCTGACCTTACGCTTCAGCAGGGCAGCGAGGAGCTCCGGGATACCATCGTAAGGCCGCGTTTTTTTGTTCCATCGCTTCTGGTATTCTTCTTCCATCTCTCGAATGCAGTATTCGATGGTGCTTGTTTTGCGATGATTCGCCGGCAGAACGCGCTCCACCAGATTGGTAAGCCCATCACCCACCATGTCCTTATAGGATTCTACCTCATGAACCGGCAACCCCAACTGGGCCAAAACCTTGTTCATGGAATCAGCCAGATCGTCAATGGTATCCAGTAGAGTCCCATCAAGATCAAAAATGACGGCGAAGTAATTATTCATGCTCGAGATAATATTTCTCCATCAGCGGACGCCATTTGTCCATGAGTTCTCTGTTCAGCTCAACGGGCGGTTCGGCATTCTCCGGCAAGAAGGGTTTGTAGGGGAACTTTTTGCTATATTCCTCGAATTCATCTCTCAGTTTTTTTAACTCTTCGGGCCGGGTGAGCATATCGATGGCCGATGCTGCGATAGCTTTTGCTCCAGCGTTTAACCCTTTCCAGGCCGTCGAGCCATAATTTGCGGACACGGTAGACCAATGATGCCCTATAGCACCTGGAACCTGGCCCGGGAAACGTATGGTAGCTGTGGGCGCGATGAGGGTGACATCCCCCACATCAGAGGACCCTCCCCCGACAAAATGGCGGCTGCTATCAGAGATCTCGCTCATCTCTGTAGGCATTCCCTTCTCCTCTTCGCCCAATTCTTTTTGGAGAGCCCTGGCATAGACATGTTCTTCCTCGGTCCAGTCCGGCATCCCCACAAGCTCGATGTTTTTCTGCATCAGCTCAGCCGCAGCCTTGTTCGCATGGCGCTGATGGACTGCAGAGTAACAGCGGATTTCCTCAAGTTCAGCACCCGTAGCCAAAGCCGCTGCTTTCGCACAATTGATCACTTTGGCATACATCTCCTCGACCCTCTCATCGCTGTTACGGATATAATACCAGACACTCGCCCTGTCCGGGACCACATTCGGAGCCTCCCCTCCCTCCTTGATCACATAGTGCATCCTGTAAGTGTAGAAAAGATGCTCACGAAGGAAGTTTGTGGCAACGTCCATGAGCTCGACAGCATCAAGGGCGCTGATGGCATTCCAAGGGGACGCGCCGTGTGATGTTTTCCCTTTAAAAGCAAAGACCGATGAAAACATCGCATTACCACCCTTGCCGTAGCTTGTCGAAAATCCGCTGCCGCTGTGGTTATCGATAACAGCATCCACGCCTTCAAATAAGCCGGCTCTGATCATGTAGGGCCTGCTGATCAGTGTCTCCTCTGCGGGAGAACCGAAGACTTTGATTGTTCCTTCAAAACCATACTTATCCATTGCTTTCTTTACGGCGATGGCCGCCGCTGCGGCTGCAGTACACATGGTGTTATGGCCGCAGCCGTGCCCTGGCGCTCCTGCCAACACAGGATCTTGTTTGGGGACCCTTCCTTTTTGGGAGAGCATGGGTAAAGCATCGAACTCTCCCAGTAAACCAATCACAGGCTTTCCAGAGCCATATGTCGCCACGAAACAGGTGGGCATTCCGGCCATGCCTCTCTCGACAGTGAATCCCGCCTTTTCCAGCGTATCCGCCAGAAGCGCTGAGGATTTGAACTCCTGCATTCCCAATTCAGCGTAGGACCAGATCGCATCCGAGATCAAACCGAATTGTTCAATGGTCTGAGGCTGGCTCAACCATTCGAGAACAAATGTTTTCTCCTTGGCTATTTCCGTATCTGGAGCGGATGTGGCCTGAGTGCTAAAACTTAGAGCACAGACTAGAGCCACGATCCCCAACAGGATACGCTTTACCGATTTGGGATGTTTCATTTTTCCTCCTTCCATTCTTCTTTGTTCAATCACAAGACACTATTATCTTTCAGGACTCCCTAATTTAACCAAGAGTTCGATTCTTTTCAAGGCCAGTCTTTACAAAGATGGATTGATAGGACAGGGAACACAGGCAATTCACTCAGACTCACTCAAAATAAGCTTACGCTTAAACGTACTACAAAGAAGCTTCCCATGCCCTTAAAGAGCGGAGAATAGAATTTGCAATAAAATGCGCAAGAATTCCTGATAAACCATAAGCAACAGCCGCCGCAATAAAAATTCCTTTCAGTCCAAAAAAATGAGATCCGATATGAGCCAAAGGGATATACAGGATGACCATTTGTGTGACAACTAAACCCATCGCATGAAAGGGCTTATGCAAAACATACAATGCTGCAGCTAAAAGGATCAGAATGCCCTCCAATCCAAAGGCAATAGGCACGACACGCAAATACATCACAATGGTCTCGATAACGGCTTGGTTATCGTTAAAAATCGCTGCAATCGGCCGTGCGGTAAGAAAGAAGAGAAGAAACATTCCCAATCCCCAGAAAATGGAGAATCTTTCGCTCTTCCCGATTCCTGCTCTTACACGCTCCGGCTCTCCCGCCCCCCAATTCTGCCCCACAAAGGGTCCAATAACAGAAGCCAGGGCCCAGATGACGGCTAATGCAAAAATTTCGATGCGGGACGCTACTCCGAATGCAGCCACAGCTTCTGGACCATAAGAGGCGACGAGCCGTGTGATAACGCCGATCACCAGAGGGATAATGATTCGCGTTCCTGCTGCGGGCAAGCCGATGAACAGGATTGATCGCCAGGATAGGCTGATGGCTTTTATAGGCCTCAACGCAAAAGCCACCATTTTCTCCCTGTGGATAAGCACATACAGGGAAACAATAAGGGTGCTGGCACGGGCAATGACTGTTGCAATAGCAGCACCGGCAAGCTCGAGCCGTGGGAAAGGGCCGATACCGAATATGAGCAAAGGGTCCATGAGACAATTGATAAGAACGGCTACGAGCATAATAGCGCTTGGGGTCTTTGTATCTCCAAGAGCTCGGATGGCATTGTTTCCTACCATGGGGATCACTACAAAAATCATCCCCGGATACCAGATCTGCATGTATTGTTTGATCAACGGCAGCGTCTCTGCGTTTGCACCGATGAGGCGGAAGACAGGCTCGATGGTTAAGAGTCCGACAACGACGCATACAACAACCAAAATAAGGGCTAGAATCAAACTGTCCGTGGTCAGCTCCCGGACTCTGCGTGTGTCTCCCTCTCCGATAGCCCGAGACACAACCGCGGCTACCCCCATTCCGAGTCCCATGGCCAAACTGCTGACAACAAGCACGACCGGGAGGGTAAAGCTGAGCGCAGCAAGCTCAATGGTCCCGAGCTGGCCGACAAAATACGTGTCCACGAGATTAAAGGCGACCATGCCCAGAATTCCGAAAATCATGGGCACTGTCAGTCTGAATAGGATTTTTCCGATTGGTCCCTCGATAAGGACCGCTTTATTGGCATACTTCATGGTCCAGTTGGACTTGGATTATTCACGCTCGTTACGAAATTGATAGAATAAATAAAGACTACTTTCTCGCGGCTTTGAGGATAGCCTCCTTGAGTTTCTCGTTGACCTTTACCCCATTCTCTTCAGCCATCCTCAGATATTCCAGACCCTTTTCGTATTGTTTGCTCATGAGACATATATTTGCCAAATTATTGTAGGCATCATTATGCTTGGGATCTGTAGTGATCGCTTGGAGATACATGTCATAAGCTTTCTGATATTCTCCAAGCTTAAAAAAGATATTGCCATGAATGTAGTGATAATCGGCCGGGATATCCGCCTTCGTCGCGACAGGCCTTGTCAGTCGCTGGTCAAGGGCCTGCGTGCCTCTCTCATCGTAAGTGCCAGCATTTCGCGCATCCTGCATTTTCATGATACGGATCTGCTCCATATTCATTTTCATTTTGACGATAACGTGGTAATTCTCCTCGGCCGTTTCCATTTGAGACAGAGCTTTTTCTAGGTCTCCCCGTTTATATGAGATTTGAGCCAGCATAAAGTAGGCATCGGCATGCTCCGGCATGATCTTCAAACATTCATTAAAATCATTTTCTGCCTTGTCGATTTTTCCTTTGCCGAATTCATCTTTCCCTTTTTCAAATCTCTTGCTGGCTGACTGGTACCTCTGGAAAAGCTGTTTTTCTTCTCTTGTGTAATCTTCTTGCCCAAAACTCCATCCACTGAGAAGAACAAGAAGAAAAGCAATCATTATGATTGAAAGTGCGTGTTTAATTTTTGTCATTTTTGTCCCCCAATTATTTTTTAATCATTTGAGATACTCACTTCGTATTTTAATCCCTCTTTGTTCGAAAATCAACGTATATATCAAA
>CAYOSH010000005.1:0-114123 GCA_964406575.1 uncultured Eubacteriales bacterium
GTCCTCACATTGTCTATTCATCGACAGCAAAAATTTTCTCTACAGCCGGGCGAATGATGGCATCACGCTTAAGAAATACCGGATGAACTGGCCGCAAATGTAGACTGGCTGCAAATGACGATGAACAGAATATTGATTCTATTGACTCTGGCAACTCTTGTCGTTCAGTCCATTGTGTTTTGTTCACATCCGGATCGGGGATCATCCTCGGGCAATCATCAAACACACTCTGGGCGATCGCTACCGTCTCCTTCTTCACTTTCCGCTCGCAGACACACTTCTGAAAACACCAAACTTCTCCTCCTGATCATCGATTTCGATGATTTTATGTGCATGAATTGTCTCGAATCCTTTCTTTCTTTCTGTTTTTCCCTCCCTCCGTCCGTCCTGGAAGAAAACACTTGGGGAATCCTTGCTTTGGAGAAGGACAAAAATGAAAAAGAGGCAGAGAGAACCTTAAAGATCGCTCAGAAAAAACTCCAGGGATTCATCCACGCCCACCAGATCCCCTTTCCTATTCTCATCGACTCCCAACACCGATTCCAGTCCCTTGCTCAAAATGGGACCGCCCTGTTGCTTTTTGAAAAACAGAGGAACTCTTTCGCTCAATTCTTTTTTCCCCTGAAAAAGGACGATGCTGAACGAATAAAAGCGATTCTCCTCTATGAATAATATTCATTGAATCGGGCACTCTCTCCAGAGGAGTAAGCGCAAATTCACAAGTTTTAATGGGTTTGTCCTCATTTGAGGACAATTCAACCGGATCCCTCCCCGCTTTTTTATAAAAATTATTGACTTGAATGAGGTAAACCTACTATATTATTATTACGATTTATTTGTATTTATCAGGGTCGGTTGTTCGAATCTTAAGGATTCTGCAAATAGAGGAAAGGAAGAACGGGTCAATTAGCTAGGGAGATTTCTCTCCTTTGACCTATTTTTTTGAATATTTAGCGGGGCGCAATTGAGGTTTTTGAAAAAAAACGTACGCAGTGGACTCTCTTTTTCCCAAAAATCTATAGCTGTGCTCTGCGCAATAGTTTTTCTCACGTTCAGCTACGCCTATTCCCAAGAATTCGAAACGGATATCGATCCTGTATCTGTCAATGAAGGCGGAACAGGAAGCTTCCTGGTCCGGTTGACGGCTGACCCCGGAGGATCGGTCAGCGTGACCGTGAGCGTTTTCAGCGGGGATACGGATATCACTGTCACCGGAGGCAGCTCACTCAATTTTGATTCCGGCAATTATAATATCTACCAACCGGTCACCCTATCCGCCGCAGAGGATGACGATGCGGATGAAGGTTCCGCAACCATCCTGATCCACGATGTTGCCTCATTGATCCCGGACAAAA
This sequence comes from uncultured Eubacteriales bacterium, assembly GCA_964406575.1. Lineage (GTDB taxonomy): Bacteria > Acidobacteriota > Aminicenantia > Aminicenantales > Aminicenantaceae > WTAW01. The sequence goes on from CAYOSH010000005.1 coordinate 1,356, forward strand.
ATGTTACGGCCAATGAGGTCGAAAATGACCTTCTTGAATTCGAGACGCTTCCGGCCGCTGTGACCGTTCCCGAGGGAGGCACAGAAACGTTCCAGGTGAAGCTCTCCGCAGACCCCCTCAGCCCTGTCAGTGTTCTCGTGAGCAAAGTCGCTGGCGGCGACGATGACATCAGTGTGAATGACGGCGCAGACCTGACGTTTACTTCCTCTGATTGGGATACCTACCAAACGGTCACCTTGGGAGCGATAGAAGATGATGATGCCGTCGAGGGAACGGCCGTTATCCGGGTGAGCGATGTTGGTGCGGTCCTCCCCGATAAGGATGTGGATGCCACAGAAGGAGAAAATGACACTCTGGAGTTCGACACGGATTTTGACAGCGTCAGTGTTCCTGAAGGTGGCACAACCTTTTTTCAAGTCAGGCTCACCGCTGATCCTCTGGGTGACGTCGATGTGTCTGTGTTTGTGGTTGCCGGCGGAGATGCAGATATCACTATTGATTCCGGATCGAGCCTAACATTCAATTCTTCAAATTGGGGCACGTATCAAACTGTCGATCTGGGAGCTGCTGTGGATGCCGATGCCGTGGAGGGCACAGCAACGATCCGAATCCAGGATATTGCCGCAGTTCTCCCGGATAAGGATGTCTTGGCCACGGAAAGTGAAAACGACACCCTGGATTTTGAGATAAATATCGACACCGTCAATGTCCCCGAGAACAGCACCGCGGACTTTCTCGTGCGCTTGATGGCAGATCCTTTGGGAACGGTGAACGTCACTGTGGCACGAAACAGCGGTGACACCGATATTTCCGTTACAGGGGGAAATTTTCTAACGTTCGATTCTACAAACTACTTCACCTATCAATCGGTTACATTGACGGCGCTCGAGGACGGGGATGCCTTCAATGGCTCGGCGATCATCCAGATCAGTGATAACGGCGGGATCATCACCAGCAAAAATGTCACCGCCACAGAGATCGACAATGACGGTCTGAGTTTCGATGTCAGCCCCACATCGCTCTCAGTTGCGGAAGGGAGCACGAATACCTTCGATGTGCGTTTGACAGCGGACCCTCTGGGAACCGTTAACGTGAGTGTCGGCAACGTGGGCGGGGATCCGGACATAACCGTTACTTCAGGGGCCACTCTGGTATTTAATTCCGGGACCTGGAACAGTTATCAAACTGTGACTCTAACAGCCGCAGAAGACGTGGATGCCGCCAGTAACGCCTCCACGATCCGGGTGAGTGACAACGCTGCTGTGATAACCTTTGTCGATGTCACCGCCACAGAGATCGACAATGACGGTCTGAGTTTCGATGTCAGCCCCACATCGCTCTCAGTTGCGGAAGGGAGCACGAATACCTTCGATGTGCGTTTGACAGCGGACCCTCTGGGAACCGTTAACGTGAGTGTCGGCAACGTGGGCGGGGATCCGGACATAACCGTTACTTCAGGGGCCACTCTGGTATTTAATTCCGGGACCTGGAACAGTTATCAAACTGTGACTCTAACAGCCGCAGAAGACGTGGATGCCGCCAGTAATGCCTCCACGATCCGGGTGAGCGACAACGCTGCTGTGATAACCTTTGTCGATGTCACCGCCACAGAGATCGATAACGACAGCCTTCTTTTTGATACAAACACAGATACAGTGTTCGTACCGGAAGGAAGTGGCGCGACTTTTCAAGTGCGCTTGACTGCCGATCCTGTAGGAACGGTAAACGCCACTGTGGCTTGGGTGGCCGGGGATACGGACATCACAATCACCGGGGAAAGTGCTCTCTCTTTCAATTCGCTGAACTGGAATGACTACCAGACGGTGACATTGGCTGCGGCTGAGGATGCCGATGCGATCAATGGTTCGGCCACGATCCGGGTGAGTGATAATGCGGCTATCATCGCCAATAAGGATGTGACAGCCACCGAACAGGAGAATGACAGCCTTAACTTTTTGACGGATCTCGATGACGTGACCGTTCCCGAGGGGAGTACAGCTCCCTTCCAGGTGCGTTTGACCGCAGATCCCCTGGGAACAGTGAATGTGTCTGTGAACCGAGTGACAGGGGATTCGGACCTCACAGTCCAATCGGGCGGCAGCTTGAGCTTCAATTCCAGCAATTGGAACAGTTATCAAATAGTGACCCTGGAGGCCGCCGAAGACTCGGATGCCGCGAACGGGACAGCCAATTTTCGCATCAGAGATACTGGCGGGGTCATTACCGACAGGTTTGTGGCCGCATCTGAACAAGAGAATGACTCTCTAGAATTCCAAACAAACACCGATGCTCTAGATGTGCCGGAAGGGAGCACAGCCAATTTCGAAGTGAGGCTCACCGCCGATCCTCTGGGAACGGTCAATGTGACGGTGAGCCGCATCAGCGGCGATACGGACATTTCTGTGCAGTCGGGTAGCGACTTGACCTTCAATTCCGGCAACTGGAACAGTTATCAAGGCGTGACGCTTGTAGCGGCTGAAGATGACGATGTCCTGCAGAGCACGGCGACCATAAGGGTGAGAGATGATGCCACTGTCCTGCCGGATAAAACGGTGACAGCCACCGAACAGGAAAACGATACTTTGGAATTCCAGACAAATACTGATAATGTGGACGTCCCTGAAGAAGGTACCGCCGATTTCCAGGTGCGTTTGACCGCAGACCCTTCGGGAACAGTGAATGTGACAGTAAGCCATATCAGCGGCGATCCTGAGATCAGCGTTCAATCTGGAGGGAGCCTTGCATTTACTTCGGCGAACTGGAGCACGTACCAGACTGTGACGCTGGCCGCTGCGGCTGATGAGGATGTGCAGAATGGGACGGCTACCATAGGCATCCGTGCAACGGACATACCAAATAAGGATGTCACCGCTACGGAACAGGACAACGGCACTCTCGAATTTCAGACAAGCATAAATACCGTGAATATCGATGAGGGAGGTACGAATACATTCAATGTGCGGCTGACAGCGAACCCGCTGGCTGTGGTCAATGTGACGGTCAGCCGCTCGAGCGGCGATTCGGACATCACTGTCCAATCCGGTGCCAGCCTGACCTTCAACGGATTGAATTGGGATGAGTATCAGATTGTGACGCTCGCCGCAGCTGAAGATGAGGATGCCCAAAATGGAACAGCCAACATCCGGATCCATGACAATGCTTCTGTCATTACGAATAAAAACGTCACGGCCAACGAGGTGGAGAACGAAAGCCTCAATTTTCAGACAGACACCAGTTCAGTGACTGTCCCCGAGCAGAGTACAGCCATCTTCCGGGTGAGGTTGACTGCAGATCCGCTGGCGACAGTGAATGTCACAGTGAGCCGGGTGAGCGGCGATACGGATATCACTGTCCAGTCTGGTGGCAGTTTAGTCTTTAATTCCAGTAACTGGAGTAGCTATCGAGATGTGGAATTAGCGGCTGCAGACGATGTGGATATCCTGGATGGCACAGCCACGATCCGGGTGAGTGACAATGCATCGGTTATTCCCAACAGAAATGTGACCGCCACCGAGCAAGACGATGACGAGTTGAATTTTGTCACGAACACAGATACCCTGGCCGTTCCTGAGGGGGGAACAGCGTCGTTTTTTGTCCATCTTGCCGCCCAGCCGCCTGGAAATATCAATGTGACTATCAGCCGGGTGAGCGGCGATACGGATATCACTGTCCAATCCGGTGCCAGCCTGGTCTTTACGGGCACGAATTGGGACCAGGACCAGGAGGTGGTCCTTGAAGCTGTTAACGATGTAGACATAGTGGATGGCGCAGCCACGATCCGGGTGAGTGACAATGCATCGGTTATTCCCAACAGAAATGTGACCGCCACCGAGCAAGACGATGACGCGTTGAATTTTGTCACGAACACAGACGAGGTCATCGTTCCCGAGGGGGAGACGGCGTCCTTCTTCGTGAAGCTCGAGGCCCAACCCCCAGCCGATGTGAATGTGACCGTGAGCCGCGCGAGCGGAGATTCGGATATAACGATCCTCTCCGGTGCCAGCCTAGTCTTCACCTCGTCCAATTGGGATGAGGACCAGGAAGTCGTCCTGGAGGCAGCGCCAGACCCGGATATCAATGACGGGATAGCCACATTCCGCCTTAGTGCAACAGACGTTCCGGATAAGGATATCACTGCTACCGAACAGGACGATGCGATGCTCAATGGAGAGGTTCGCTTGGTCTTGAGTTCGCTGGAAGGGGCTTTCGGCAGTCGATTTGTGACACAGGTCGAGATATTTAACAATAAACAACAGATCAGCACCTTTGAGTTCGATTTTCACTTTGATGACACGATGTTTGTGTACTCCAACTCTTCTCCGGGCACACTGACTTCGGATTGGAGTATTCTCACCGGAACCCAGACATCTCCGGGGCATATCAGAGTCCAGGGAGTTGTGGGCGCGGGGACACCCATTTCGGCCAGCAGCCTTGGCAGTGTGATCCAAATTCATCTTCAGGTGAGGTGTTTGACATATCCTGTCGAGACGGAGTCGGATCTCCAGGCAGACGGTTTTATTCAGGATTTTATCGATTATGTCCCGGATCCCTGCATCACCACCTTCACCTACATGCCGTGTACTATACTTGGCGATGTCGATGGAAACGGAAATGTCACCCCGGGGGATGCCCAGATGGCATTCGAGATCTTTCTGGGCAGAATAGATCCCGACATCTGTCAGGAGATGACATCGGATGCAAACTGCAGCGATGTGACAACACCTGGGGATTCGCAGCAGATCTTCGAACATTTTCTGGGACGACGTGTGCTCCCAACCTGCTGTGCAGAGGCATCGCCGCTCTTGACAACCGCGACCAGATATCTCGAGAGGCCCGGCTTGGAGGATGAGAGGGAGAGACGGCAAAGAGATTATGTTCCCCCAACGCGTCTCCTGTATCCTCTCAAATTAGTGGGCCTTTCAGAGGAGATCGTCTCTGTACCCGTCATCCTGACGAATCCTTTCGGTGTCCGGTCCTTTGGCTTTGAGTTGGGTTATCCATACGAGCTTTTGGAATATCTGGGGACAAAACACAGCACATTAACCGCAAATTTTGACTATTTGGAGGGAGTCGAGCTGGCTGAGGGATTGGTCCGTGTCGAGGGAGAAAGCGAGATGTCGCTCCAGAGCATCGAGGCGGGATCACTCGCTGTTCTCATGTTCAAGGTGAAAAAAGGCGCCGATATGTCTCTTCCCATCATTATATTGAACGCCTATGGGGATATTGCCAACGCTGTCCCGGTGGATGGTTCGTTCACAAGATTGTCCGAGGAACGGATGGTGACGCGTTTTCTCAATCTCGGAAATCCCCGTCAGATGTCCGACGGCACTGTGCGTGTGCCCGTTAAGGTGAACACCGCATTTCTTTTGAAAGCCTTCGGTCTTGTTGTACAATATTCCACGGATGGCTTGACCTTTGTCGGCGTGGAACGGGGAGAGTCGACCGAGGATTTTGTCATGCTCGATGGCGCTGAAGTGAAAGCGGGTAAACTGAAAGTGGGTGGCTTCGGCATGAGTGAAATCCTGGAACTAAAGCCAACGACTTTGTTCTATCTGGTCTTCAACGTGCACGGTTCCGGCGGAGATGTCGAGATCGTGAGATTGATGGATGACTTGATTCATTATGTGATCCAGAACGGACGCACCTATGTTCAATGAAACATGGATAATGACGAGAGAGGATTCACAAGCGATAACGAGTCAATGATAATAGTGTCGACATTGTTTGTGAAAATAGTATAGAAGAGGAGTATAAGCCGATGCGATACAAATCTGTCAGGGTCATGGCACTTCTCATATTTTTGAGCTTGTTTTTCCCTGCAAATTGCAAAAAATCCCCTTCAGCCCCAGACTCAGACGTGTGGGAGCTCCCGGTCATTTGGGTGAATACGTTTGGCTTGACGTTTTCTGTCTCTGAATTTGCAGCGAATCCGTCCACTCAGACTTTGAGCATAAAAAATATCGGGAGCAGGACGCTGGCTTATACTATATCCGATGATGCCAATTTTTATAATTATGACTGGCTGACCATTTCGCCTTCGAGCGGCACCTCTACCGGGGGGGGTGTCGTGCAGCATGAGATCACTGTGGACAAGGAAGGATTGGAGTCCAGAGAAGATCCCTATACCGCAAAAATCACAATCTCGAGTAATGAGTGCTACAACAGTCCCCAAACGATCGAGGTGAGCTTACAGGTGACCGATGAGCTGCCACCGCAGATCTCCGTCTCTCCAGGCCACCTCTCCTTCACTGCGGAGTTGGGGGGAGCGAATCCGGTCACTCAAGAGATCGAGGTCCAGAATACGGGTGGCATGGTCTTGAACTATGAAATCACGGCCGATGTGCCATGGATCGTTGTGAATCCATCCAGTGGAAGCTCTGCTGGAGTGACCAAGACCCATATCGTGTTGATCGATTCTCAGGACTTGCAAGTAGGGACATACAGCGGCCGCCTCACGATAAGGGACGATGATGCGAGCAATAGTCCTGAGAGAGTGAATGTGACAGTTACGGTCACAGATCAACCTCCTCCAACGATCGAGGTGGACCCCTCGAATCTTCAATTCATCGCGCAGACCGGTGGAGCAAATCCCTCGTCCCAGAAATTTTATATCAGAAACATCGGGGAGGGAACCCTCAACTATGACGTCACTTGGGATGCGGACTGGTTCACGGTTTCACCGACGAGCGGGAGTATGCAAGGTGCGCGCAGAACCCACACAGTCTTTGTGGATAGCCAGGGTTTAAATCGCGGGAATTATTCGGGCACGATCATGGTGAGCGATCCTGCTGCGACCAACGATCCGGAAACAGTGAGGATCAACCTGGAAATGCGAGACACACCGCCTCCGCCTCCACCCGCTGATGATAATATAATCCATATCGCTGCCAACAGAAACTCGGGCGGAAATGGGACGCATGTGACTTTTGAGGTGCGGATCGTGGGGAACACGAGCCTCATCGACGCCTTCGGGCTCGATTTAACCTTTGATCCCAACATGTTCTTCTATGTGAGTACGAGCAGTGGAGACCTGACCGGAAGCTGGGGGGCTGTCGACGGCAATGTGATTTCCCCAGGCCGCGTGAGAGTCGGAGGATGGGGCGGCGCCAATGCCATACCTATCGGAAGCACCGGGAGCATCGTCAAGGTCACTCTGAGTGTGAACTGCGGCAGTTGTACGGGCGGGGAGTCGAGCCAGATCTGCATCGGGGATTTTACAGACGACATCGTCGGCATACGATTAACCCATGCATGCGAAAATTTCACTTATAATTAGCGGAACGGCGAAGCTTTGTAAATGTTCAGTGAAAAATTCACCATTGGGATTTTCATATTTCAAGGGATTTTCTGTTGATTTTAGCTACGTTCACAACATAATATTGAATTAACAATTTCGTCCAAAAAGGAGCGAGAATGAAAAAAAACATTTCTGTTATCAGTATGTTGATCCTTCTCCTGGCAGTGTCCCCATTAAACGCTCAGTGGGTGCGCACTTACGGGGGAAGGGATGATGACCGCGCGTACTCCATTCGCCAGACCAGCGATGGAGGATACATTGTGGCGGGATACACCTATTCCTTTGGAGCAAAGGACAAAGATGCTTGGGTTTTCAAATTGAATGCTGCGGGAGCGATCGAGTGGCAAAAACGATATGGGGATGATGGGGATGATATCGCTCATTCGATCCGGCCAACGGATGATGAAGGGTATGTGGTTGCTGGATCGATCTATTTTGGAGGGATGGGTTTTTATCCGGATGATATATGGGTGTATAAGCTCGATTCTTCAGGAGATTTTGTGTGGCAGCAGTTTAATGGAGACGTGGACCCTCATAATCACTCAACTGAGGCGGCCTACTCTGTTTTCCCGACAAGTGATGGCGGATGCATCCTCGCCGGTGAAAGGCTGATCAGCTACGAGCCCCCCAGGGAGAACAGCTATAGATTTGATGTTTTAAAAGTGGATGCCGAAGGGCTCGCCGAGTGGCAAAATTTTTATGGCGGCAGTGCCCGCGATGATAAGGCACGTTCTATTCAGGAGACCTCTGATGGAGGATACATCGTTGCCGGCTCCACAGAGTCTTATGGTGCCGGCGAGCAGGATTTCTGGGTCTTAAAGCTCGACGTGGCCGGGGAAAATGTCTGGCAAAAAACTTACGGTGGGGACCAAAATGACTATGCGGAATCGATCCAGCAGACGAGCGATGGGGGGTATATCGTTGCAGGTGTGACCGAATCGTTCGGCGTCGGGGCCACAGATTTCTGGTTGATCAAACTCGACAGTGCCGGTGATATCGAGTGGGAGAAAACCTATGGTGGAATTGCGAATGAGTATGCCCATTCCATTTATCAGACAACAAATGGAGGATACATTGTCGTGGGTGCCACGCAGTCTTTTGGAGAGGGAGAGCTTGACATATTGGTTCTCAGGCTCAATCCGGATGGAGATATCAGGTGGCAGCGGACGTTTGGTGGCTCTTTTTACGAGAGCGCTTTCGAAGTACAGCAGACCAATGAAGGTGGATTTGTCGTTGTCGGTAACACAGATTCATTCGGCGTAGGACACAGAGATGTCGTGGTGCTGAAGTTCGATGCCAATGGAAAAATCCGCAGCAAAGAAGGATTGGAAAATCCTGACGTGACCACAAATCCTCACCCTTCTTGCGATGAATATTTAAATACTCCAAGAGTTTTAGTGACCGAGAGTGAAGCCATCATCACATCCACGCATTCAGGCGGAGGCGGAATCTTTGAATGGGGAGAGACTTACATCATTCCTAGAAATACTTCAGCGCTCCCAAGTATCATCTGTTTGCAAGAAGATGATTTGGCCCTGAAGATATCGACCACTCCCGGGGGAACAACTGACCCTGAACCTGGATTATATACCTATTCCTATAGAGATTCGGTGACAGTATGGGCTTATCCTCAGGAGAGCTATGAATTTGGCGGATGGACAGGAGATATCGCTGAATCGCAGAAATTTGATAATCCTATCGCGATAATTATGGACACGAGCAAGTCTATTAAAGCAAATTTTGGTCGTCAGTATATATTAACGTTGACTTCGAGTGCTTATGGGACGACAAGTCCATCTCCTGGGACTCATTCCTATGCTGATGGGACTGAGGTAACTATCGAGGCCATTCCGGATACGAACTGCTGGTTTGTGAGATGGTCGGGCGATGTCCCATCTAGACAAAGAGATGAGAATCCAATCTTTATCAAGATGAATAGAGATAAGTCCATCAACGCTTATTTTGAGGCAGCCATCTATGCGCCTCAGGGATTTTCCGGTGAAAAAGTGCTCAATCAGTCTTTTTCTCAAGATCAATACATCAATATTTTGCGGTGGCGGAGAAATGCGAATAACAGGAATATTTCAAAATACAGAATATATGTGCTGGAAGGCGCGGATTTGAATTTGGTCGTGGAATTGGATGCGAACACATTTGAATACTGGCACACGAATGTGGACGGAAATCAATCTTACACCTATGCTCTGGTTGCGGTGGATAATGAAAACAGGGAAGGCGAGAAAGCTTTCACGACAGTTCGTTAAGAGGGGAGAAGATAACAATGAAAAAAGCAATATTCGTGATTATCGCTATCACAGTCCTTATGGGGCTATCGGCATCTGCGACGGATTTTTTGTATGAATTCAAGGCACATTACTTTAATCCCACGGAACAGAGAAGCAAAGATATCTATGGTGGTGGATGGGCTTTCGGTGGCGAGTTTGATATTGGAGTGTGGGAATCCCTTTACGTGTATCTCAGCGGCTCCTATTATTCACGGACGGGTGAATTGACATATACCCGAGAGGAGACCAAGCTAAAGATCATACCATTAGCTGTTGGCGCAAAGTACCATTTCAATATCTCTGGCGGCCTGAATTTTTACGCGGGCGCAGGGCTGACTTATAACATTTTCAAGGAGATAAACCCCATCGGAGAAGCGAACAAGAACGGGATCGGTTTTGTGATCCATTCGGGGCTTCTTGCTTATGTTTTCGAAGGGTTGTTTCTCGATGGGTATGTCAACTATTCTTACTGCAAGATGAAGCCGGCGAATGTGGATCTCAACATCGGTGGATTCGAATTTGGACTGGGAATAGGATACAGATTTTAGTTTAACCGCATTTTTCACTCATTAGAGCTAGGGGGAACGATGAGTGCCAACATTATCACTCTGACTCGTGTGTTTTTGGCGATGGTGACGCTTGTTTTATTTCAGATGGGCTTTTATTTTCGTGTGGCGGCATTGCCTCTGATGATATTCGTCTTCTACATGGATTCTCTGGATGGATATGTCGCTCGCAAACTGGGGATCGCCAGCGATTTTGGAGCGCTCTTTGACATCACCGGAGACCGGATCGTCGAGCATGTCTACTGGATCTTTTTCACGGCCCTGGGATTGGTCAGCTTTTGGGTGCCGATCATCTTCATCAGCCGCAGTTTTCTCGTCGACACGGTAAGAAGCATGGCGTTCAGCAGGGAAGGGAAGACGCCATTCGGGGAAAAGAGCATGATGCGTTCAAAATTCACTCTCTTCCTCACTTCGGGCAGGTTTATGCGCGCGATTTATGGTTTTATGAAGCTTTTCACGTTTGCTCTGCTCGGGGCCATTCTTGTGTTAGAGGCGGATTCTGGTCAGATCAGCCGGTATTTATCCCAGAATTTCCAAGCAGGCCTTGCGCTGTTCGCGCAGATCTGTGTCTGGATCACAACCGCCCTCTGCATCATCCGGGGCCTGCCTGTCTTATGGGATGGCCGGTTCTATCTTTTCGATAAATACTTCCCGCGAGAGCTTAAAGACGCGGGTTAATCCTTATTATCGGTCCGTTTGAGAAACAGAAACCATATAGGTCCGTTCCAAAACACGGTCAGCTCGGGGAGCTGACCCTACAAGCTGAAAAGGGGACAGTCCCTTTTTTCGATCACCCCTGGAAAAAGGGGACTGTCACCTTTTTCTCCCTTTTCTGTGGATTGACCATGTGGTTTTCGTGTGCCATAATAATTATCTATTCCTAAAAGGAGAGATGAGGGTCATGAAAAAATTTTCCAAAATTTTCTCCGTTATATTGCTCGTGGGATTTCTGCCGTATTTCCTTCATGCTGCAGATACCTATGAAAGGGGGCTGGAAAGCCTTGACCTTATGGCTTACAGCCAGGCGCTCGAGCATTTTCAGACAGCCCTATCCGAGAATCCGAACAAAGAGGATATCCGGGTCAGTATGGCGTATGCCTATTTGCGGATGAAAAGGCTCAACGATGCTCTCCGGGTTCTCCAGGAAGAGCGCTTTCTGTTCCCGAATTCTCTGAATGCCCGGGTGATGCTGGCGTATGTGTATTTCCTTCAGGACAAAAAAAATGACGCTGTTGAGACCTGCCAGGACTATAATAACGTATTCCTCGATGAGATAAGAAAAGAGACGAAGATCGAAAAAATTGAGCAGGACGCCTCGAAAAAGAAGGAGGAGGCGGAGAATCAAGCCACAGGTTTTGAGCCCCTGGATTATCTGGTCGCCAGGGTGTACGGCAGGGAACGGCCTCTAAAGGCTGAGGGGAAAAAAGATAAAGAGAAAGCTGAGGAAGCTGTGGAAGACCTGCTCAAAAAGAATCCAAACTTGGGGCTTCCTTATTTTGTGCTTGGCTTGATCCGAAAGGATTCTGGCGATCTGGAAAGTGCAGCGGAGAATTTTGACATGGCGCTTGCGGCTGGCTATGATCCGGTTCTCTGTCATTGTCAGCTCATCGACCTTGAATTTCAAAAGGAGGATTGGCTCTCCGGATTAATGATGGCCAGAAAAGCCCTGGAAAGTGTCGGGCCCCGTGCCCAATTTTATATGATGAAAGGGTTTGCCAACAATAAACTCACAGAGACAGAGGATGCGATCCAGAGTTACATGGATGCCCTCATGCGACAGCCCTATCTTGTCGAAACACGAAAAAACCTGGCCAGGATCCTCCTCAGCAAGAATGAATTCGATAAGGCCACAGCCCTTCTTCAGGAAGCAGTCCGGATGGATCCTATCGATTTTGATGCAAAATACCTGCTCGAGCAGGCCCTCAAGAAGAGGCATTGGACAGAAGCTGCGCCTCCGCCGGAGTTAACGAAAAATTTCGTGGATGAGGGAGAACTCAAATACACCTATGTGTTTCACACAAAACCCGAATCGTGTTCACGCATAGTCAATGATTATTCCCTCCAGCTCCTCAAAAATGGCCAATTGGCGCACGCATCCAGTTGGCTGAGCAATTTTCTCGACGTCTGTGATGATTCCGCCAGACTGAACTACAACCTCGCCCAGCTCTACAATGCGCAGGAGATCCTGGGAAAAGCGCTCAAACATGCATGGAGGGCTGCTGAGATCGAGCCCAGTTATAGAGATGCCTATGACCTGATCGGTAACATATTTTTTAAGCTTCAAGATTTCGAAAGTTCCCTCCAGGCCTATCGGGAGGTCATCAAGCTCGATTCCAAAGACGCTCTGGCCCACTACAACATCGGATTGGTCTATCAGTCCATGAAGGATGTCGATCAGGCTGAGGAGAATTTCAAGGAAGCGATCAAAAGAGACAAGGGAGCAAAAAAACCTGAAGTCCCGAAGGGCGCCTCCTCCGATGACCTCGCCTATTCGTTAACCATCAGAGCCACACCTGTGACTTTTGATTCTCATAAGTCCCTGGGAGAGATCTATTTCAATAAAAAGATGTTGGAGAAAGCGCTCGAGGAGTACGAACAAGCCATCGAGTGGGTGCCGGATGACCCGGAATCCCATTACTGGATAGGGAAGCTCCAATCCGATCTGGGAAATAAGTCGGAAGCGATCACCCATTTGGAAAGGTGTGTCTATTTGGGAGGCTCCAAAGAGAAAGAAGCCAGAGAGCTGCTCGAAAAGCTGAAAAACCCAAATTGACCGTATTTTTTTCTTTTTTGAAACCAAAACCGCAAATATTGCGTAATAGTCTATATACAACGTCTATATACAATGTGCCGTCATCTACGTAGTGGTTTATTTATCTGCTACATAGGGACTATATATACATTGAAAAAATATCGAAGGAGGGCTTTATGAAAAAGATTTCTAGACGCACGTTTATAAAAACCACAACACAGGCGTCTGTAGCGGCAGCTGTTATGACTTCGATGCCTTGGAGCTGTTCTCGCATCGCCCAATCGGAGCCCGGCTATTTCGGGTCCGAATTCGGGATCACGGATAAGCTCTGCCGGAAGGTCCTTGCTGAGGCCTTGTCTAAGGGCGGCGATTTTGCCGACCTATACTTTGAGCACACCATCGGCAACTGGCTCCTGCTCGAGGACGGCAAAGTCAACAGGGCATACAGCGATGTGGCGCTCGGTGTGGGAATCCGCACAGTCAAGGGCGATCAGGTCGGCTATGGATTCACACAGGATCTGACGGAGAGTTCCATGTTGGCGGCCGCGGCAACGGCGGCAACCATTGCGGATGCCGGCCCGACAAAGTGCGAAGACAGATTCACAACGCCGCAGCTAGGGAACTACTACCCGTTGGAAACCCTGCTGACGTCCATTCCCCTCGAGTCCAAGCTGCCGCTCGTCCAGACCGTCAACGACAAATGTTTTGCACTGTCGCCTATGGTTGTCAAAGTCAGCGCGGGATTCCATGACGAGCAGAAACGCATCCTCATTGTCACCAGCGATGGGACAAAAGCCGAAGATCTCCGGCCCAGAAATTATCTTTATGCAAATGTCGTTGCGGAGAAGGATGGGAGGCGCGAGAGGGCCGGTTGGAATCTGGGTGGACGGAAGGATTTTTCCTTTTACACTCCGGCCGTCGTGGACGAAATTGCCCAGATGTCTGTCGACCGTGTGCTCGTTCTTTTCGATGCGGTTCAGGCTCCGGCCGGGGAGCTGCCTGTGGTCCTGGGTCCCGGGGTCACGGGGGTCTTGCTCCACGAGGCCATAGGGCACGGGATGGAGGCTGACTTCAACCGCAAGAACCAATCGACATACAGCACCCTGCTCGGGAAACAGGTTGCCGAGCCTTTTGTGAACATCGTGGACGATGCAACGATGCCATGTCTGTCCGGGTCGCTCAACATCGATGACGAAGGCACGCCAGGGCAGAAAACATTTCTCGTGGAGAATGGGATCCTGACCAGCTACATGCACGACAAGATCTCTGCGCGGTACTATAAGCTGAAATCCACAGGCAATGGCCGTAGAGAGAGCTATCAGCACTATATCCAGCCCCGGATGAGAAACACCTACATGCTGGCCGGGCCCGCTTCCAAAGAGGATGTGATCAAGAGCGTGGACAAAGGCATTTATGTGCAGGATGTGAGCAATGGCCAGGTGAAGATCGGCGAAGGCGATTTTGCCTTTTATGTCTCTCAAGGACGGATGATCGAGAACGGAAAACTCACTGCGCCCATCAAGGATATGAACATCATGGGCAATGGCCCGAAGATGCTGCGGAACATCACTATGCTGGCGGATGATTTCGAGATGTCCAAAGGCGGAGGCGGAGCTTGCGGAAAAGGTGGGCAGGCCGTGCCCTGCGGCTTCGGCCAGCCAACCTGTTTGGTGAAATCGTTGACTGTCGGTGGAAGACAGGCATAAGGAGAGGAGAAGAACAATGAACAAAGACATGTATGATTTGGCCGCAGCATCGATCAAGGCTGCAAAATCAGCCGGAGCGAATGAATGTCGGGTGGGGATAAACACCCAACGGCAAGTCGAGGTCAGTTATCGTGAGCATAAACCTGAAACGATCAAGGAAGCGTCGACAAAGGATCTGTTTGTCGAAATATTCGTGGACAACCGCTACTCGAGCCAGAGCACTTCCGACCTGCGCAAGGATGCCCTCACGGACTTCATCACAAAAGCTGTTGCCACGACAAAACTTCTGGCAGAGGACCCTTTCCGCACTCTACCCGATCCGAAATACTATGAAGGCAGGCAAGAGCTGGATCTAGGCACAGTGGACTCCGCGCATGCCCAATTCACTCCTGAAGCGAGGCACGAAATGGTAAAGGCCATCGAGAACGCCTGTTTTTCAAATGGAGGGGACAAGGTCATATCCGTCACAGCGAGCGAGCAGGACTATCATGTGGAAGGCCTCCTCATGGCCAGCAACGGTTTTGAAGGCTCGGAAGCCATGACTGTTTATGTGGCAGGTGCTGAGATGACAGTCCAGGATGAGGGGGACCGCAGGCCCGAGGGCAATAATTATGTGGTCTCGACTTCCAAGAAACAGATGCCCTCTCCTGAAGAGATCGGTTCAGGCGCTGCCCAACGAACCCTCGACCTCCTCGGCGGGAAAAAGATCAAAACAGAGACACTGCCCATCATCCTCGAGAACCGCAATGTCCCCAGGCTGCTCGGCGGATTTCTTGTCGCAATGTTCGGAAGCAGTATCCAGCAGAAACGGTCTTTCCTTGCGGATAAAAAGGGACAGAAGGTCGGGAGCGAGCACTTTACACTCATCGATGATCCCTTCGTAAAGGGCGGTTTGGGCAGCACCACATTCGACAATGATGGATTCGCCACAAAGAAAAGAGTGATGGTCGATAAGGGCGTGTTGAAGGAATTTTATGTGGATTGGTACTACAGCCGGAAGCTGGGCTGGGAGCCGACCACCAGAGGCCCTTCGAACCTCATCATCCCCCCGGGACAACGATCGGTCAAAGAGATCATGAAAGACCTCGGGAGGGGGATCTTTATCACAGGATTTATCGGAGGAAATTCCAATTCGACGACCGGAGATGCCTCGATCGGGATCATCGGACATCTTTTCGAGAATGGAGAATTTGTCCAAGCAATTTCTGAGATGAACATCTCTGACAACCACCTCAAGTTCTGGCAAAGGCTCGCTGAAGTGGCCAACGACCCGTGGGTCTACTCTGGCCAGCGCACACCAAGTCTTGTTTTCACAGATGTCGTCGTCTCCGGTGTGTAGATGTAGAAATATCGTCATAAGGATGGGTCTCTTCCCCGAACAGAGCGTGCATTTGATTTAAATTGAGTCACCCACACGGGAAAAAGTCTACCCCGCTCACATAAGTTGATATTTCTGCATTTTTTTTGTTCCAACCCTTTACAGCAATATCGGCAATTTGTATGATTATATGGATTTAGACCAAGGAAACATGAAAAGCAATTGAGAGGAAGGATTATTTCAAGATCCTGGAGAAATTATTGCAGAAGAAGAGTACAACCGAGAGTATACCGCAATGAAGGTGCATCATTTTCTTGAAAAAAGCAGGCGAGATTTTCCCCGTAATACCGCGGTTGTTCATCTTGACCGCACAATCACTTATCAGGGGCTCTACGAATTTTCGAGCCGCGTCGCCTCTTTTCTCGGAGGTCTTTCCCTCGATCCGGGTGCCCGGATCGCGCTTCTCTGGGACAATTCGATAGAGTATGTATCGATTTTCTTCGCGACATTTAAAGCTGGCTTTGTCCTCGTCCCGCTCGATACATCACTCAAGCCCGAGACGGTCAGCGCCCTTATTACAGATTGTGGGGCCGAGATATTGTTCATCCAGTCGAAATATCTGAGGCACTTGCAGAAAATTATCGGCGACACTGTGACGCTCTCCCATATTGTTTCAGATAAACCAGTGCCCATCAAACAGCCCTCGTTCCGAACAGAAGTCTTGGTTGATATCCTAAAGAAATCTCCCGCTCCATCTGATCCGCTCGCAGGCGCAGAAGACCAGAATTTGGACCCAGAGGACGCATCGAATGAGCTTGCCGCAATATTTTATACCTCGGGCAGCACGGGAATATCCAAGGGTGTTATGCTCTCCCATCGCAACCTGATCTCCAACACGGTCGCAACTGTTGTCTACCTTGAACTCACCCCTTCAGACAGCATCATGGTCATCTTGCCCTATTATTATATCTATGGGAACTCACTCTTGCTCACACACGTCGCTGTAGGCGGTTCCCAGGTGATCGACAACAGGTTCATGTATCCTGAAGTCGTCCTCGATACGATGGAAAAGGAGCGTGTTACTGGATTTTCGGGCGTTCCATCGACGTTTATGATCTTGCTCAACAAATCGTCCTTTGCCTCACGTCGCCTTCCTAACCTCCGGTACTTTACTCAAGCGGGTGGAGCGATGTCTCCGGAGATTATAAAAAAGTTGATGGCTTCATTTCCGCAAAAGGATATCTACATCATGTACGGTCAGACGGAAGCCGCGCCTCGAGTGTCGTATTTGCCCCCTTCCCGATTAAAAAACAAGATCGGATCCATCGGCGTCCCTGTCCCTGGAGTTACGATCAAGATTGTGGATGAACAGGGTGAAGAAGTTCCTGTTGGGGAAACTGGAGAGATTGCTGTTTCAGGTGATAACGTCATGCTTGGGTATTGGAATCATTCTGATGAGGAAGCTGAAGTCCTTAGAAATGGTTGGCTTTACACTGGCGACCTCGGGAAAAAAGACGAGGATGGCTATTTTTATGTCGTCGGCCGCATGAAAGAGATCATCAAAACCGGTGGGAACCGTGTGAGTGCCAAGGAAGTTGAGGAGCGCATACTGGAACATAGCCAAGTGGAAGAAGTTGCGGTTTTTGCTGTGGAGGATGATCTGCTTGGTGAAGCAGTGAAGGCCGTTGTGGTCGTGAAGAATCCCCATACAATTAGAGAGAAAGAGATTCAAGATTTTTGTAAACAGGCCCTTGCTGTCCACAAGGTCCCCAAATACGTTGAATTTATGGATTCTCTTCCAAAAACCCAGAGCATGAAAGTCGATAAACTTTTACTTGCAGGTAAAAAAAAAGAGTAAGTTCAGAATAGAGAGATCCCTGCAAATCCGTTAGGGATTTATAGTCACCTGCACCCGGTCGTAATAAGCCCGTCCCATATCGATCCTCCCATCTCCGCCTGCGGCGATGACTCCGTCATATCGGGAAAAATCCGCTTCAGCAACGATCTGCCTGGCGTGTTCGGGATAGTCGGTCAGCCTTAATTCGAATAGGATTCCTTGGTCATTAAAACTGGATTCGATCTCGGGCAGGATCTTTTTTGCCCTCTTGTGGGCAGCCATAGCGTTGTAGACGAGTAACACTTTCAATGGATCTGCGGCTCCTTTTTTTCAAATATTATCGATACTTATCCTTTTAATCACAAAGGTGAGAATGATTCATGGATGTCCCATAAACATAGATGTCCCATAAAAACATTTTTCCAGCGCCCGTGTCAAGGAGGATAGTTGTTTGCATCTCAGATCAGTTTGGTATAGTTTTTGCACGGTGGAAGAATAAACATGCTGGCGAAAAGGATAAGGACCTGAGGAGTACAAAGTCCTTCATCTCTGGTGTAAAATTATTTTACGTGCTGTCAAAAACACTAAAAAATATGTGAAAAATATGATCGAGAGAAACTCAACCAGGGGGTGTTCATGAGAAAAATTTTCATTGTTGTACTCAGTCTGTTTGTTTTTGCCACTCAGGCGCCGCTACACAACATGGGCGCACAACAGGCCCATAGCCCAAAAATGAAGATGCAGCCAAAGACACGGCTGTTCCATCATGATGTGCAGGACCTTCGGGGAACCGTCATCACAACGGGTCCTATGCAGACACAGCAGATCGGCACGTAGATGCTCGAGCGTGGTGGATCCGCCGTGGATGCCCAAGGCAATGTCGCCGCGGTCTGTCATACGATCAACGTGGACAATTGGGGAAACACCGGGATTTTTGTGGATGGCGTGTCGATCCCCGGGCCGGGAAGCGAGCAGCAGTACTATATCGATAAGATCGGGCCGGGCGCACATCTGCCCGATACGACTAATCCTGTGCTTGTGCTTCAGAACGGGCTTCCGGTGATCGCTTCAAGCTGTATCGGCAGCGACCTTCACAGCGCAACGGTCCAAAACCTTTACAACATGCTGAATTTTGATATGTCCATGTCCGAGTCGAGAGCAACGCCCAAATTTCAATCTATCGAATGGGGCAGTGGGCTCAGACAGAAAGTGCAGCACGGCCGATTTTTCCCGCGATATTCCTGGAATCACATGGGGATCGATCGATGAATTTTGCGCCGGCCTCTATTTCTCGGTGGATATCATCGGCGCTCAATTGGGGCTTCAGCCGGAGGTCAATTATACGACAAAAGGGTTCGATGCCCGGGAAATCGACCAGGGCGAGGAGGTCTCTTCCAAATATAAAATCACTTATTTGAAGTCCCCGTTTTGGTTTATTGGAAGATACCTCTCAAAGGGAGGGTCAGACCGGGCGTGTTTTTCGGGCCTTATGTCGGATTTTCCCAGAAGGTCATGGAGGTTCAGACCGCCTTCGGAGACACGGAGAAACGCGAGCTTGGGGATAACCTCAAGGGTCAGGATTTTGGGTTCGTCTTCGGCGGGAATGTCAGATACAGCCTCGGCTCTGTGTTCCTGATGATGGACATCCGCTACAGCCTGGGCCTGAACAACATCTCACAAGATATTACAGAGGTCGCCTATGAGTTTCGCGAGGACGACTCGATAAAAAACAGGGCCTTGGCAGTGACACTCGGCGTCGGTTTCGATCTAACCAAAGGTAAGCACGACCGCGGTCGATAAGAAAAATTTCTAGGATGCCCGTTATAACGGATACCCGATTTATCGATATTTGATTCTCATTAAAGATCAGGAGGAGAGGACACCCCCCGATTTTTCGATCCAGTCTTCGGGTGTGATCTGTCCGTCGTCCTTTTTTCGCTTTCTGATTTAGAGATAGCCGAATCCCGCCATATCTCTCGCGATGAGATTACTATTCGTGATCACCAGGAGAGGGCTGTACGCGTGCGGAAGTTTCTTCGTTTCCCGGCTTTAGAGAAGGGGGAAAAGACAAAATTTAGAGCTCTCGTGCGACTAATTCTATGGCCGAATGAAGGGATGTAAACGTTCACAATTTTAACCTCTCATTCGACAAATTGTATACAGGAAGCTGGGCAAAAAAGCTGCACGTTTGATTTCTAATTGCCCCTTGTTCCGATGATTTTGAATGGATAAGGACCATTGAATTCAGACAGAGGCAAAGGGCCATCAGGGCGCAAACTCATCTTATAGGGGAGGACTTCATGAGAAAATTTATCCCACACAAATTTATCCTTACTTTTATTTTTTTCTTTGGATTTTTTAGTGTTTTGTGCACACATGCGGGGAATCCCAAAGAGTGTCTGCTGCTGCAGAGCTCTTGCGGTGATATTGAAGTCGTTCCGACTCCGTCCACAGGAACATACAATGATGAGATAGACATTATCGTTAATATATCCGATAACCAGTGTGAATTGAGCGCCATAGGATTTGACCTGCACTACGATAAGTCCAAGTTTTCCTTCCTCGGGATAGAGAATCAAAATTGTTTGACCTCAGATTGGAGCATGCTGGATGGGTATGAGATCAGTTCCGGTCTGATCCGCATAGGAGGGCTGGCTGGGGTCGGCACCTACATTCAACCCGGACAGGATGGCAGCTTGGCTATTGCGAGATTCCGTGTCACTTGCCAATGCGGCAACTGCACGGATGGACAACAGAGTACATTCACGATCGATTCTTATGTGGACCACCTGGAATCGTTTTTGCCTCAACCGGCTCAGGGGACCTTTACCTTTAGCTGCTGCTGTGGAGCCATTTCTTTCGCTCAAAACAAGCAGGGAACTTGGGGAGATCTCATTCGTATCCCCGTAAATGTCAGTGGCAATCCGAACCAGATATGTGATTTTGAGTTTGATTTTGTTTTTGATCCCTCGGTGCTCGATTTCAAGGACATAGAAAAGTCCTCAGCAACCCAGAATTGGACAACGGTGAATTGGAATCAGGTGGCGGCGGGAAAAGTGAGGATCACAGGACAGGTCGGGTCCGGAACCTGCATTCCCTCCCAGAGCTCGGTGAGTTTGGTCACCATGGGTGTGATGGTGAATTGTGTCGAGCTCAGCTCGGATACACCCATTCCGATACGGATAGAGGCGTACAAAGATGGAATTGCGTGCATGTGCCCCCGGTCTTTTGAAGCCGATTTTTTGTACAAACCATGTCCAAGATTGGGAGATGTGAACGGCGATGAAACGATAACCCCCGGAGATGCGCAGGTGACCTTCGAGATATACTTGGGAATGATTCAGGCAACCCTTGCACAATTGACAACAGCCGATGCCAACTGCAGCTGTCCGTGCGAGGGTAAGGAACATAAAGAGCCGAACAACTGCCTATCACCTTGGGATGCCCAGTGGATCTTCGATCATTACTTGGGAATGAGAGTCCTCCCTCTGTGCTGTGGAGATTATACGTGTGGGGAGGGCTCTGGTATGTCCACTAGGGAGGCCATTAATCCTTCAGTTGAAAAACGAGTGGTGTACCCCCTTCCCACCATAGGTCACTCACGGGAGAAGGTGATGATCCCTGTGATGATCAACAATGCTGAGGGAATCCGGGATTTCAGTTTGGATATGTTCTATCCCCAGGATCTGTTGGAGTATGCAGGGATTTTGCCATCTCCTTTGACGCAGGGATTTGTCTATGTCAGAGGCGATGCGGCAGCACCAGGAGTCGTTCGGATCGAAGGATCGGGAGAAGAAGCGATCGCTACACAAGAGCCTGGTTCGTTGAGCGTTGTGGTCTTTCGTGTCCGGAAAGATGTGTCTGGGAGTGCCCATATCGTGTTGTGCAACTTCTTGAGAGATATTTGCGAAGCTGAGGCAGGCAGCAGCAGCTTTGTGTGCGGCGAACACAGAGGCGATGAGAGAAACTTGACGCTGGGACAGGGGAGAGAGAGCGATGGGATTCTTGTCGTCCCGGTTGAGGTGACCAACGCTTTCAATATTAAAGCCTTTGGACTAGAGGTGAAATACACGACGGAGAAGATGACTTTTTTAGGCGTCGAACCAACGGACCTGACCGGAGATTTTGTGGCCGTGGATGGGAATGAGCTGGCAAATGGCGTCGTCCGGGTAGGCGGATACAGTATGAGCGGCATCCAGGATATGAGCAGCGGGACGCTGGTGGGATTGGTCTTCCAGGTGAAGGAATCCGGCGGCCACTTGGAGATCATCCGCGTAGTCGATGACCTCCAAGATTTTCTTATTTATTAATGATCAAACAGTCAAACAGGTCAAACAGTCAAATAGGGACGTATCAAACAGGGACGTATCAAACAGGGACGGGCCACACTAATCTGCTGAATTTAAAGGAAATGAGTCCAATTTTCGTGTGATTTTTTAGCTTAAAAGCACGTTTTTACCCCCATTTTCGTGCCTCTAAGCGCTTGTCCCCAAATTCCTTAATCTGCGTTAAGATACGAATTCAGCGGCAGCGGCTGCTCAGTTGAATGCGGACTTGTGAATGTTCTCGAATTCAAGATATATTGATTTCTTAGCTGTTATAGTTAAGATGTAAATCGCTATTGCAATCCCATTTCCTTAAGGATATAGTCAGCTCCGGCGAATTTCTCCGTGATGAAGAGCACATATTTAATGTCTACAGAGATCGTGCGCTGGATGTCGTAATCGTACTGCCAGTCGCTGGTCATGGCTTCATAATTCCCGTCAAAGGCCAGGCCCACCAGTTCGCCCCTTGCATTCATCACGGGACTGCCGCTGTTTCCTCCGGTGATATCGCATCGATGGGTGAACGCCACAGGAACATCATTGAGTTGAGGATCGGCCCACTGCCCGAAATCCTTTTTTTCCCATAGTTCGATTAACTTCTCGGGGACATCAAATGGCTCTTTTCCCGTATTCTTCTCGATAACTCCGCTTAAGGTGGTGAAGGGCTTATACCAGATCGCATCTGCGGGCTTATATCCTGCCACATGACCGTAGGTGAAGCGCATGGTGCTGTTCGCTTCCGGATACAAACCTTCCCCTTTCCACTCGTAAAGCGCATCGATGTATTCCTTTCGCAAACCCACAATGTTAGCGTTAAATTTCTCGGTGCGTTTCCGATAGGCTTCAACCTCATCATACATTCGAGCGGCCAGGGTTACCAGAGGATCATCCAGAGCTTCCAATTCCTTTGAGGATTTGTTAAGCAGGGTTTTATCATAGTCCACATCAGTGAGCTTGGTTTTTGCATACGCGTCCTCTACGAAATCATCGATGGAGCGGCTGCCTTTGACTATGTATTCTAGGCCTTCGATTCTCTGCCCGGACGGGAGCTCTTTGACTTTGTTCAGGACACGTTTGAGCATCGCTTTATCCACGGGTTCATAGTAACTGTAGAAGCGGAGATAAAGGTTCTTGCTCGTCTGTTCCACACCTCTCTCTGTAAAATTGGGATTGCGCTCCTCTTCGGGCTTCTCTCTCTCTCTCGATATCCCGTAGATTTGGCTGGCCAACGAAGAGAGCGTGCCATTGGAAAATCCGAACAGGCCTAGAGCATCATCCTTGGCTTTGAATTTTTTGAGCTCCTCATACTGGGCTGCGATCCGGTCCAGGATATCTCCGTATTTTTCTTTGAGTTCGGGCTTGCTATCGAGAAATGCCATCAAATCTTTTTCGAATTCTTTCTTTTTTGCGAGGAAATTGGTTTTTGTCATCCCATCGATTTTTCCTTGATAGTTTTTCATAGTGTTGTTCAAACCGGCATCCAGGCTGGCGACTTTGATTTTTCCCTCAGGCGAGTCCTTGGTGTAAGTGGCCATAAGGTCTAAGATTTCCTTGAATTCCTGAATGGTCTCGGGGTAATTGTACTTGAGATTCCAGCCCACGGAATTGGATGTGCGCCAGCGTGTTGTCGCTCCGGGATATCCTAAAATGAAGGTGAAATCACCGTCCCTTAAAAAACCCTTCGCCACTCGAAGGTAATTTTTGGGTTTTACCGGAATGTTATCAGGGCTGTATTGTGCCCCTGAACCATCCGGAGCCATATAAACCCGCAGATAGGTGAAATCTCCCGTATGGCGGGGCCACATCCAGTTGTCGATATCGCCCCCATAATTGCCTATGGATTCTGGCGGGGCATAAACGATGCGGACGTCCTGGTAGCGCTTATAGACAAAAAGGATATATTGTTTTCCGTTGTACATGGAAGCGACATTAGCGAGGATGTCGTCCCTCCCATTTTCGATCTTTTCGGTCATCTGAGTGATCTTCGTATCGATCTTTTTTTCCCGTTCCACAGGGTCTTCGATGCCTTTGGCAGCATCCAGGACCTCTTGTGTGACATCCTTGATGTGATCGAGGACAGAAGCTCGAGTCCCTATAGCTTGGATTTCCTCTGACCGGTTCTTCGCGAGGAATCCGTTTTTGATGTAATCATTTTCCTCCGAGGATGCTCTTTGCAAGGCGCCGTAACCGCAGTGATGGTTGGTGAGCACCAAACCTTCGGGCGACACAAAAGAGGCCGTACATCCGCCCAACCAGACGATCGCATCCGTGAGGGATGTCTTGTTCGGATCATAGATATCCTCCACGCTGATCTCGAGCCCTTTTTTTGCGAGCTCCAGCTGTTTCAGCTGGGTGAGAAGCCACATACCCTCCTCAGCAATGGCAGAATAATTGAACACCAGGCAGAAAAAAATCGCGCAGACAATCCATTTTTTCATGAAGCTTTCTCCTTTTTTCAGATTTTTCCCATCACAAAATCTGCATTCAAATGATTCATAAAGATATATTATACAGAAATTTGAAAGTCAATTGCACGGAAATCCTCGATTGGATAAACATATCGATGGGATAAACATAAATATATTATATACGCATATTATATACGCATACATAATATATACGCTAAAGACTGTAGATCTGACTCCAAATTCTAAAACGGTTTTTTATCGAAACGGATGTTGTATCTCTTCAGCTTTTCGTTCAGCGTGGTGTAATTGATGCCCAGGAATTTTGCCGCACTCCTTTGATTTCCTCTGCATTGAAGCAGAGCCCGGATCAAAATCTTTTTTTCTACACTGCCGATGAGCTCTTTGAAGGGGACTCTCTGCCGGATACAAAAATACTCGATAAAAAGCTCGAACACTTCCTTGCGGAAAGTCCTCTCTTTCCATTCATCGAGATATTCAGGACTGATCTTGTCGTGAGAATCGCTTTCAATATATTCCCTCTCGATAGGTCTTTCATACTGAGGGGTGCTCGGGCTTGGTCTATAGTGTTCGGTCGCCACGGTGTCTCTCCTTATCCCGGAAATTTAATCTTTTTCTTCACCTCTTCGGCCAGCATCGGGAGGCCGTCCTGGATCTTGAGTTTATCGATCTCCCCATACCTTATGTCCTCACAATATTTGATGAAGGAGAACCAGGCTGGATGGATGTATGTCATTCCTCCAGCTTTCATATTCTCATTTGATTTCCATATTCCGTTTGCCATTGTCTTTCTCTCTTTTACAATTATTTGCATAAAATATGCCAACACGATCTCCTGGGTTATTCGAATGCTTTCTGAGCAGGATATGTTCATTTTTGAACAACTCCTATCCGCATTCGAACAGTCATGCTTCCTGTATCGGCTTAATGAAGGATAGGTCGTGTCAAATTATTGTGTAGGAATTTCTGCTCAGACTGTTCTAACTTCTTAAATTTAAAGAAGATAAGCACATTTATCATGCCGTTTTTTGTCTTAAAGGGCACTTTTTATATATAAAAACACAACTCTTAGACGATTCTAAGAGATTCGATATAAAAAACTCCCAGGTGAGATAATCTTCCTTCGTTTTCCAGTTGGGCTCGATTGGATTCTGATCTAATAAAGATGTATCGAATATAATTTCCACATTTCCTTAACGTTTTATCGGATTTCCTGATATATTATATTCCATAGGAAGGAGACAGGTGGGGTAGTATGCTAGGCAATCTCAAATTAGTCCTGCTTCAGCATAAAAAATTCCTCGCCATTTTCTTTTTTATCGTTTTTCTGCCATCCATCATCCTGGCCATATTCGGGATCAGGTCCATCCAGAATGAAAGATACAAGCTCCAGCAGCAGAACCTCGAACAGCAAAGACGCTTTGTCAAAGATTTTCAAGCTGAGGTCCATTCTCTCATCGAGAGGAATTCATCGAGCTTAAGGGAGCTGTCAACGAGCCGGGCTTTCATCGATTTGGATTATCGAGCGTTTATTGATTTGATTTCACAAAGAGTCCAAGCAAAATCGTTGGTTGGGAATATTGCGGTCTTTGAGTCCAAAAATCCATCCTGGCTTCCCGGCTTTCAGGCTTATCCACCGGGTGCGAGAGCTTTGGTCGCCCCCCCAGAATGGAAGAGATGGCAGCCTGATTTAGCGAGAGCAGAAAGAGCCGAATTCCAGCGCCGAAATTTTTCCGATGCCGCCTCCTTGTACGGACAAATCCTGCGCAGATCCAAAGATAACCAGGTCAAAGCCTGGCTTCAAAGCCGTATCGCGCGTTGTGAGCTCAAACAGAAGGAATTCAGCCAAGCTGTGATGACATACCGTACGATCATATCAGACTTCCCTGATTCCTTCACAGAATCGGGCCGCCCTCTAGGGCTGGTTTCGCGTCTGGAGTTGCTGGATGCCCTTCGGTTAGAAGACAATCTTGAGCTCTTCTTCCCAGAATCTCTTGTGACCTATAAACTGTTAGAGCAGAATATCTGGTCTCTGGCTGGAGATCAGGTCAAGATCTATGCGACTATGCTGCAAAATATGATCGATGAGGTGCTTGCTGAGAATACTACAGTTGATACTCCAGACAATTATATCGGCTCCATTGAAAATATTCAGGTTTTGATCGAAAAAAAATTGGAGATCTGGCGCATGGCAGAAGCCGTGAGATTGAATGTCCTGTCCGGGATTAATGAAAAGATGGAGAATTTGAGGAGTGACATCCCACAAATTATAAAAAAAGCAATCGAAGTTGACGGGAATGATGTATTGGTTCTCCTGTTGCCCTTGGACAAAGAAAAATCGGATGATTACGGAGAATTCCTTAGTTCGCTTATCCGGATCAGGGATCTGAAAGAGGAGATGGATTCGTTAGTCACAGAAAACAGTCCACCAGATATCTCGATTTTTCTCCGTTCAACGCTTTCAGATAAGATCATCTTCGGGAATGTCACAAGTGCGGATGCGAGTCCAGTTTTTACGGATTTTTTCCCCGAGAATTTTCCACCATGGCGGATGGAGGTCTATCAGAGCGAGGGCGGCCCCACCGAGTTTTTCTTGTACAAAAATATCTTTTTCTGGATCATCCTGGCGCTGCTTTTGATCCTGTTTTTGGGTTCGGCCCTCATCATCCGTACCATAGTTCAAGAGGTGAATCTCCTCAATCTCAAGTCTGAATTTATCGCCTCCGTATCCCATGAATTCAAAACTCCTCTCACTGCCATGGGAGCAATCCTGGAGCGCCTACTGGGCGGCGAAGTGAATGATCCCAAAAAAGCTAAGGAATACTACCGGATTCTGAGTCATGATTCAGAAAGATTAAAAAGACTTGTCAAAAACGTTCTGGATTTTACGAAAATCGAAGAGAATAAAAGGGAGTACCGGCTGGTATCGACCGATATCGTCAACCTGGTTCGTAGAGAATTCCACAATTTTGAGAGAGAACATGAGATGGATGGTTTCAGCGTTGAGATCACAATAGATGATGATATCCCCCCTGTTTTTGCTGATGAGGAGGCCATGAGCCAGGCTTTGCACAACATCCTGGACAATGCGGCAAAATTTTCCGGCGGGGAGAAAAACATCCATGTCGAAGTCTCTCTCGAAAAAAATGTGGTGATTATTACTGTTCGGGATAAAGGAATCGGGATTCCTGAAAATGAACAGAAAAAAATTTTTGAGAAGTTTTACCGGGGGAAGCAGGCTTCATCAGTAGCCCCAACTGGAACCGGTCTCGGCCTGACTCTGGTCAAACATATCATGCAGGCTCACAGAGGAGATGTTGTCCTCCAGAGTCGACCGGGAGAAGGAAGCGCTTTTTCCCTAATCTTGCCGGTTGGGAAAGGAGGCTAGGGCGTATGGAAAAAAACATTCTTGTGGTTGAGGATGACCCCGGGATCCGAGTGGTCGTTCAGGACAGCCTCACATCCCAGGGGTATCGTGTAGTGACAGCGGAGAATGGGAGGAAGGGATTGGAGTTGGCCGAAAAATTGGTGCCCGACCTTATCATCCTGGATGTGATGCTGCCTTTGATGGATGGATTTGAGATATGCAAAAGGTTACGCAAAGGGGGAATCACATCTCCCATTGTGATGCTGACCGTTAAAGATGAGGAAGTGGATAAGGTTTTGGGATTGGAGCTGGGAGCCGATGATTATGTGACAAAACCTTTCAGTTTAAAAGAGCTTTCCGCCCGGGTAAAAGCCCTTCTCCGCCGCGTCGATGATTACCAGGATGAGATGAGTGTCTACCGTTTTGGGAATGTCGAGCTGGATTTCCACAAATTCGAATCCCGCAAAGACGGGCGGGATCTGGGTTTGACTCCTCTCGAGCTCAGGATCCTTAAGCTTATGATCACAAGCAAAGGCAGGGTCATCACTCGAGATGAATTCCTCGATCAAGTTTGGGGCGTCGAGAATCTAAGCGTCTCACACAGAACAGTGGACAGCCATATCGCACACATCCGAAAAAAGATCGAAGAGGATCATTCCAATCCTCAATACATCTTAAGTGTCCACAGTATCGGTTATAAGTTTATAGATGGATAGATCATGCCGACCATATCAGTCAAGAAGCAGCAAATGATTTTGTGGAAGATCTGTCACTTTATTTCCATATCTCCTAAACACATAAATCATTCGAGAGGATTATTTTATCAACATGACTCATTAAGGAGAAGATGGATGAAACAAAAGAAAATTTCTGTTTTGGTGATCTTTTTGCTGCTTGGCGTGTCTTTCCTTTTTTCGGATCTCATCCCGCAGGAATCAGCCAAAGAGCTCTTCGAGAAAGCTTTATATTTTGAGGAGACTAGGGGTGATTTAGAGAAAGCTATCGAGTTGTATGAGCGAGTTGCGATGGATTTTCCGGATGAACGAGCGACCGCAGCCAAGGCACTTTTCCATACCGGGGTATGTTATGAAAAATTGGGCCTTGAAAAGGCAAGAACAACCTTTCAGAAGATCGTCGAGGAATATCCCGATCAAGCAGAGATGGCAGGAATGGCCAGGGCAAAACTGGCAACTTTAGCCAGAGTTCAAGCTGTCGCTCAAAAAGAGAATCTGGGATTAAAAATTCAACTCGTCTGGTCGGAACGGAGTACAGATACTGATGGAGAGATCTCACCCGATGGCAGATATCTTTGCTTTACGGATTGGAATACGGGTGACCTGGCGGTGCGGGACCTGGAAACCGGAAAAAATCGCCGCTTGACCAACAAAGGATCCTGGATGAAATCTGGGGAATTTGCACTCTTTTCGAAGTGGTCTCCCGACGGAAAACAGGTCTTCTATAACTGGTACAATCCAAAGGGCGACAGATTTGATATCCATTTAGTTGGTATAGATGGGACAAAACCCAAAGTCCTGTATCAAACCAACGACTTTGAATATGTCCAGCCCTTTGATTGGCATCCGAACGGGAAACAAGTGCTCATCGGCTTCTATAGAGGAGGAAATACGTTTGTGGTCGGATACGTTTCTATTGCGGATGGAAATCTGAAAATCTTGAAAACCTTTAAACGTAATTATGCTCAGGATACTCCCTGGGGTTTTGTTATCTCCCCAGATGGAAACACCATTGCTTATGACGATCGGTTGGAGCAAGATCCCAATAATCGCGATATTTTTCTCCTTTTTGCGGATGGGACAGAGCAGCGGCTGGTTGACCACCCCTCTCTGGATTATGTGTTCGATTGGACTTCGGATGGGAAATATCTTCTGTTCGGAAGCGAAAGGACCGGTAATCGCGGAGCATGGATTGTTGAAGTTAAAAATGGAAAGGCGAAGGGATCTCCTCGTCTTGTCAAAGCGGCCATTGGTCCGGCTTTTTCTCTTGGATGCACCCGGCAGAATCAATTTTATTACGCCTACAGCAGCCAAATCAGCGACATCTACGTCGCTGAGATCGATCCAAACTCGGGTCAAGTCCTGACTGCGCCAAAAAGGGAAGTGCGTTATTACGAGGGCCATAATTTCGCCCCGGACTACTCGCCTGACGGAAAATATCTGGCTTACGTATCCCTCCGGAGCACCTTTCCCACGGGAAAGAGAGCCCTTTGTATCTATTCTCTCGAAGACAAAAACATCCAAGAATTTTATCCCGGAACCGGAAAACTCAGTTATCCCCAGTGGCATCCGGATGGAGAGTCCATTTCCCTCGAAGGGACTGATGGAGAGGGCGGGAAGGGAATTTATCTAATGGACATCGATTCCGAAAGCGTGTCTCCTATCGTCCAAATCGAAGAGGATGAAGAGATCTACTCTCACAGATGGTCGGCCGATGGCAAAACCCTCTTTTATACCAAGGGAAAACCCAAGGAAAAAACCTCATGGATCCGCGTACATGATATGAATACCGGGCAGGATCAGGAACTTCCTGGATCGCCGAATGATGCTAGAGACATCGATATTTCCCCTGATGGCAAATCTTTGGTCCTATTAAATCAAGGTGCAATTCAAGCAAAGCAAGAAAAACGCAGCTTGAGAATCATTCCTGCTGAGGGAGGTGAGCCGCAAGAACTGTACAGCTTTGAGGGAATGGGGAATTATACTATTACTCCGGCTTGGAGTCCGGACGGTAAATATATCTATCTTCCTTTGCCAGCCGAGTCGGCCGATGATTTAGAGTTGAAAAAGTCGGGGTTTCCCGATAAGTGGGACATGTGGAGGGTCTCTATAGATGATGGGCAGCCCCAAAAACTAGATATAAATATGGCAAGATTCGTGAATTTGAGTGTCCACCCGGACGGCCGTTTTATCGCATTTTCCTCATTCGGTCGGGCCATAAAATATTCTGAGGTCTGGGTGATGGAGAATTTCCTGCCGAAAGAGGATAACAAGGAATGATCTCACTTCGAATATTAAAATATCAGGGAAACTTGGCTTTAGTTTGACTTATATGCCGGGCAGCGATGTCGTATGGGGAAATGATGGGAAACATCTCAATGACTCCATCAATAATCCGGAGAATAACGTTGTTAGCCCCAAGATAGCGGATGCATTGTATAAGGCATCAGACCATCTCCCGGTAATCATTGATCTCATTTCCGCTTCATATTAAAAAAACACGCCCATTTGATATCATTCGATAGATTTAAAAGGGATTCAGCTCGGGGAAGGATTCTATGCGATTCTACTCGATCTTGATCTTTTTCTTTTTTGTTTCTCTCTTTTTTTCGATTTTCTCCATGGCCTCGATTTTGGCATCGATGAGAGAGCGAACGGATAGGAGCAATTCCTTCCTGGCATTCATCAGATGACCCACGGTTTTTTCGGGGATGAACAGGGAGAACAGGTCTTCGGGAATGCTGATTCGGATCTCTTTTGTTTTTTCCACCATTGTTCCACCTCCTTCATAGGGGTGATATTTATTGCTTATGCGTTTTCTTTGCGAAAACGAATCCTTAGTTTCTCCTCCTCGAACTTGGCTTCTTCTATGGCACAGTTGAGCAATGTATGCGGCACGAGAATGGTTCTTTTATAGTTTCCCGCACGAATATACAACTCTTCGCCGTCTTGAAGGAGGTCCAAGTCTGTCTTTTTCACAAAGGGTAGCTTCAGGAGCATGTCGAATCCATCCTTAACCTTTTCGATTCTTATGGGATTTTCAGAATAGAAAAATTGGGTTGGGTCTTTGGTGTTGTATATCCGTTTGGCGATTTTATTCAAAAGTGTTTTTCCCACCACCTCCTGGTCAAACAATTCAAGATTGTTTATAGGAAGCGGAGAAAAGCTTTCGTGGATCATTTGGATATAGGATTCCTGGATGGCTTTCCACTTTTTAAAATAGCTATCTTTCACTTGCTCAGGAAGCACACGATTCACAATGACCATATCGACAGTGTATCCAAAGAGACTGAAGAAAGTGAAAGCCCGTTGAGATTCCTTAATGACCATTTTCTCCGGATTGATCACCAAACGGATGGATGTCTTTCGGCTGTCGACGAGGATCTCCTTCATTTCTGCCAGTTGTGTGCTGAGTTTCTTCATCGCACTGAAGACTTCATCTTCGGGAAAAGGAAACGGGAGCACCTTTTTGGCAACAGGCCTCACGGCTTTTGCGGCAGTCCTCTGGATGGGGAAGATGTGTTTGAGATACCAATGGGTAATCTCCGGAGCACTGAGAAGCCTCAGCGTATCGGCGGTGGGGGCGCAATCGACAATGACAACATCATATTCCTCGGTCAGGCCGTAATTCCTTATTTTCATCAGGCTGAAAAGTTCTTCCATACCCGGGAAGAGGCTCATTTCTTCGGCTTCGATCGACCCAATGCCCTGGGATGAGAACAGGGCAGACAGATAGTTCTTGATCTCTCCCCACTTTTCCTCAATTTCCTCTTGGGCGTTTATTTCCTGGCCGTAAAGATTGGTAGTGATCTTTTTCGGACGATTCGAGAGCTGGAACTCGAAAGAATCGGAAAGGCTGTGCGCAGCATCGGTCGAGATGACAAGTGTTTTATGGCCTTTCTGGGCAGAAAGGAGTGCTGTGGCTGCCGAAAGGGTCGTTTTTCCCGTTCCTCCTTTTCCTGTAAAAAGCACGATACGCATGGCAAATGTCCTAATTTTTATTCTAGCACAGAGTCCAATTGGAATCGACTTACTTTTTCTTCACACTTTTTGTCATAGAGCCCTGACAAGTATCTGATTGACGAAAAACTAAGTGTCTTTTTAAATTAAAATGCTCGTGAATGTCTCCGGTTTTTTCTTAGAGGTTCCATTTTCCCTTAAAAAAACCACTTCTAAGAGCTTTTAATGCGTGGATTTATGAGCTAATCTATTGATATAAAACAAAATACTGAGGTCCGTCCCTAATTTCACCTAATTTCAATTTCCTAATTTGATCACTTCGTTTCTTTTTTGTATCCTTCAGGGACTTCATAGGTTCCTGAGGGGGCAGGCTGTTCCGCATACTCTAAAAGTTCTTGAGAAGATTTAACCTCCGATCCCATCATGGAAGTACTTCCTGTTGACATCACGGTTAATCCCTTTATTTTCTTCATTTCCTTCAGCATATCTTCCGCTCCTGGAGTTTGGGCCATCATAGAAAATCCAAGCGTGCGGTAGAGCTCGTAGTCGATCTTAATATCCTCTGTAGCCCATATCTCTTGAGTGGATGTCGTCCCCATCATCGTCATTTTCATAAGGTATTTTTTGCAGCTCCAGTTCTTGATCTTTTTTGTCTCTCCTGTATCTGTCACTGTCACCTTCGGGCTCATCATTTGGGAGAATCCTTTCATCATTTTCTGAGCCTGGGCCTTTTCTTCGCCTGAAAGGCCAGAACCGGCGATGGCACTCGAGATGATATCTTCAGTGCCGCCTACTGGAAATTCCATGTATTTCATCTCGTCATGATTGATCATGTACATCATATTCTTATCCAGCCTGACAATAGTCGATACGTTTTCGCCATGATCGAGCCGGGCTTTGTCATTGCTCATCCATGTCACGAATATCTCGTCTTTGGCCGGTTGACTCTGCCCTATAACCTGGAAGGCATCCGTGTGGTTCTTTTGCTTGATATATACGTCTGCCCGGACTGTAAGAGGAATGATCACACAGACTGAAATGATGAATAATCCAAAAGTCTTGATGTTTTTTTTTGAAAACATTTTGTTTTTCCTCCTTTTTCTTGATTTTGTTTATCTCGCTTGGCCTATTCATGTAAGCTATTTCTCGATCGAGAACAGCTCTTAATTTTTGCTTTTTCTTTCAAGCTTCCAACGGAGTTTGCTCGTAACGTCCCCTGCTAAGGCCTCCAGAAAATCCTGGAATTCCGGGGGCGTTTCCTTCAACTCATCCGCACCTCCCTTCAAAACATTCGGGAAGCCTTCAGAAAATCTTCCCTTGATGAGAATGGGTTCACTGTATGAATCGGTCTCATCTTCGGATTCCTTTTTATCCTGCTGAATGGGTCCCACATCGATCTTCAATTTCCCTTTGTCTTTGCCAGGTATATTCTCCACTCGAAGGAGTCCTTCGATTTTGTACGTTTTTTTCTCCAGGTTTATAATAAGCTCAAGGTCGCATTCCGAGCGGGACAATTCCCGGCCTTTGACTTGGCTCTCGCCGGTGCCGCCCATAATGACTTCTCTTCCTTCCTTCTGCATCTTGACTTCGCCCTCGTCTTCCTCCAGAAACTTGAGCCGTGCTGACTCTAATTCGTAAATTTTCACCCGTTCATTCCCCCGGTTCAGTTTGAAAACGACATCCATTGTCCAGTTCGTTTTGGCTTGGAACTTTCCTCCCGCTAAAAGAGCCGATGATATGAGGGATTCATCTCCCTTGGTGTCTATTTTGAAGGCAGATTCTATAGTCCCTTCAAATTTGCAGTTGAGCTCGACTCTGGCAATTTCCTTGTTCTTTGATGTCTTTCCCAGCGGAAGAACCTCCTCATACAGGATATCGCAGGAGTTATAAAAAATAATTGTGTCCGATTTGTCTTCACTTTCGGGAGCTTGATAATCAACTTGAATAAGCTGGCCGCTATTTTTTTGACTCGTGAGCTTGAAAACTCTGTATTTTTCGTCATCTTCCAGGGGTGTCCCGTTTGTTATTTTCCCTTCTTTTGCGTGAACGACAACCCGGTTATAGTGATCTGAGGGGGAGAGGACGTCTCCGGGGACTCCTCCAATCCTCGGATATCCGCTTTCATAGCTCTTTAAATTGATGTATTGGGTATGTCGGGATTCGGCCTCACAGTCGAGATCTTCATCGATCTCAGCGCTTTTTGGGATTTGCTCAAACCTGCGCATCGTCTGTTCGATCGGCTCGAGAATTTCTTTTTTCATGGGTTCAATAACATCTTCAAGTGAATCGCCTTTTCGCCAGACGGTCTGGATGTGGATCAAATTGCCAAAGTAGTAAACTCGAGTCCCGGAAATATATTCCCATCTTCCACTGCGCTCTCCGATTTTTCCTCCCGTGAACCCGAGTGTGATCCCCAAGGCAATAACACCAACTTCCTCATCTTTAGCCAGAGTTGCGGTGAGAGCGTAGTCAGGTTTTTGTATGTTCTCTCCCAACAGAACGCATGGAGACTGAAAAATTGAGCCAAAATGCTGAAGGAAGATTGCGGCATTAAAATTCAGATCGGCATCAGAATAGGTCCTGAGCAGAACTCTCCGCACGCAAGAATTGCAGTCTGTGGCATATGCAGAGTTGGGATTGGATAGCAGACAGACACAAAAAAGCCATAAACAAAAAAATACTGGAGTGTTAGCTCTTCTCATCTCTTCATTCCCCCATGAATAGGATCGATGGACTAATGAGTTCAACATTGTCTTTGCCTGAACCACCTTTTGTTATAAAAATCCCCTATTTGTTTAGCTTATGATCAAATCGGCTATTTTGTCGCTTTAACCATCGATTTCTAAATATTATATTTTCGTAAAACACTGACGATGTCAAGATCTTCTCGGCTTGACATTCGATAGTGCTTCGATCTATCATTATTGTCAGCACGGGCTAGGGTAAAATTTGGGCAGGAGGTTTTGTTCAGTTAGTGAAGAAGATGGCATTTTTTCACTTTGAATCTAAAGTTAAGGAGTAGACAATGATTTGGAAAAAATCGGATGAGGACAACCCTCCCTCCCAGACTCTCATTCAACCGCCGCCACAGACATCGGCGCCGCGGAGTCAGCCGCCGTCTGCCAAGGAACGGGCTTTGATCGGTTCTTCGATCAAGATCGAGGGCAGCCTCTCGGGCGGCGAGGATCTGTTTGTGGAAGGCCGAGTCAAGGGAAAGATCGATCTGGATCAGCACAACGTCACAATCGGCACGACCGGTCGCATCAAGGCTGATATCCAAGGACAGAGCATTGTCGTTATGGGAGAGGTCGAAGGTAATCTCTATGGATCAGAGCAGATTATCTTGCGGAAATCCAGCAAAGTGCGAGGTGACCTTTTTTCTCCACGTGTGAGCCTGGAGGACGGGTCGGACTTCAAGGGCAGCATCGACATGACTTCCAAACCTGCAGTGGAAGCAAAACCGTCACAAAAAGACATTGCTGCAGTGAAGCCTCTGTCATATCAGGCGCCTAAACAAGATAAGTCCGGGGAAAAGGTTTAATTCCAACGAAACGAGACGGCCCGCAGAGAGAACTTTCGACGCAGCATCCCATGACTCTGAATGTTCCTCGAGAAACGGTGGTTTCGCCTGCAGTGTGCAAATCGCTCGGACTGAAGGCGCTGCTTGACACGGTGCGGGGCGATCAAAGTTACTCTATCCTGGATCTTGGCCCCGCCCTGGAAGAAAATGTGCGATTCTGGTCGCAATTCTCCTGCAGGCTGCATATCCAGGACTTCTATCGCAGTTACCGGGAGCGGAAAGCAGAGATAGAGCCGGAGGAGGAGTTGGAGGAGGCAGCGTTATCCGTACTGCTTCCGTTCAGTGACGAAACGGTCTTTGACATTATCCTTGCCTGGGACCTTTTTAATTACTTTGATCTGCAGGAACTCGGGGTGCTTGTTCAGAGGCTAAGCTGCTGGTGCCGTCCGGGGACCAAGCTTTTCGCGCTGATCTCATCTCTGCCGAACATTTCTGTGTCACCCACGATGTTCAGAATTCTCAACCGCGAACAGATGATCCACGAAATTCCAACCCAGGAAACGAGACCATGCCCACGCCATCAGCCGCGGGATATCGTCAGACTCATGGCACGATTCACTGTATCCTGTTCCTTCCTGTTGCGTCAGGGCATCCAGGAGTACGTTTTCGAATTCAAATAGGAGAACCCTCGCTGGGAGCTGTTCGCCCCACATGCGGCCGATCATGATGCGCCATGTCCATTCCTGTGACAATTCTGTGACAATTTGAAGTTGGGCAGAACTCTATCAAAGCACAGAAAACCAAATTGAATCTTATCCATTGAAATCCAAAAGTATAACATTTAAAATTCGACAGGTGATGAGACATCAGAGGATTAGCCCGGATTAGAGCATGGGATCTTTGAATGAGTGGCTTCGGTCACTAGAAAGAGCCGCCAGGACATTAAACAGAGGGATTCGGCTGTACGCTAAAAACGGCTCATGGCGAGCCTGGGTCCATGGGACATCGTACATTCTTCGCCGTCTTAGGGGCCAGGCTCTTCCGCAAACAGTCTTCTTGGCGGCGACCTATCGCTGTCAATGTAATTGCGCTCCCTGCTATGCCGACGTGAAAGGCCGCAAAAATGTCTATGAAATGACCACAGAAGAATTGAAGGCAAAGATCGACCAGGTAAAGGCTCTCGGAGCTATCCATCTCAATTTAACCGGAGGCGAGCCTCTACTGCGAGAAGACATTGTCAGCCTTATTGCCCATGCCCACGATATCGGCCTGATCACGCGCATCTCCACTAACGGCGACTTGCTCACTAGGGATCGTGTCGCTGAACTGAGTCGCGCCGGACTCAACCAGTGCGGAATCGCCATCGATGATGCAGACCCGGCCACACATGACCGGCTGCGAGGCCTTAACGGACTCTTCGACAGAGCAGTTCAGGGATTTCGTTTCCTTCATGAGTATGGTATCGAAAGCAGGCTCATGACTTACGCAAACCACAGCAACTTGCCGCAAGGGTTGGAGCGCATATTGGATTTGGCTAAGCTGCTTCAGGTGAAATCGGTCCATATCAATTTTCCATATGCTTCCGGACGCTGGGCCGAATCCTTCGACGAGATGTTCTCTGAAGACGATATGGAACGTCTCCGCAGACTCCAAGGATTCATGAGCTCTCCATTGGTTCTCATCGAGTTCCCAACATCGGAAGCGCTGTGTTTGGCAGCAAAAAAGTCGATCATTTACGTCAATGCCTCCGGTGAAGTGACGCCCTGTCCCATGGTACCGTATGTGATGGGCAATATGCGAAACGAGTCTCTTGCCCATATCTGGAGACGGCATGTGGATACTCTGCGTCTGGATTACCGTGGGAATTGCCCGATGGGAGAACCGGAGGGGAGAAAGGCCTTCCGGGAGCATTCCGAATCGGTCTTATCCAGCAATCCGAGCCTCGGTGGAGTCCGGAGCGACGCCGAAGAAACTGAGTGATTGGAATCAGGCCCTGCTTCCAGAGACTGTCCTGCTGGCCTGAAGAGTTACAGCTCGCGTCTCTATTTTTTGGGATCGTAAGAGAAAAAATTGACGGAAACGCCGAGGAGAGAAAGAGTGGAGAACGTCGCCAATACCCACATCCCGTGCTCTCGTAAAGCGAGCATAAAGAGCAAAAGCGGCGGGAGAATATAAAAAAGAACGTACGAAAGTCCGAGATAGGTCCAGGGAAGCCTTTCTGTCAGTTCCGTCGAGATCTTAAACTTTTTCGAGATGATCTTTACGTAGATACCTGATGCGAAAACTCCAAGGAGACATGTAAGGCCTATAAACCACAAGAACGGGGGTTGTACTTTCATTTCGAATAAAATATAAAACAGGAGCAAGGTATCCGCCGCCATGGCAATCTTCAAGACGGAGCGAAGAATCCGGTCAATCTTGCTCCGGCCTGCAGTCACGGCGAAAGATTTGATTTTCTCTGCACTGTCGGAATCGAAATCAGCGATCTGGTGGAAGAGAATCTGAATCAATTTATCTCCTAACACGACAGTGAAAAGAAGAGGAAGAAGCAAAGAAGCGGGACGAAAGAGGGTCCAGGGGACGATGACGTTCAGGATGGCAGCAGACAGAGAATAGGCCAATATTCCCCAGATACCGCGATCTTTGAAACGAATGGGCTTCAAGGAATAGAGGATTCCCATAAGCACCGTCACCGTGAATGAGGCAAAAACAGGAATGTCGCCGCCCGCTCTAATGAGGGCAAAGAAACCCGCGGCCAGGAGAAAAACTGGAATCATCACGCCTGCCAGCGGAGGAATGGACGTGATCCACCTCTCTTTGCCCGCACGTCTGTCTATCTCCCTATCGGTCAGGTCGTTGATGAGAATGGCCGACAACCCTTTGCTCAAGACCGCCGCAAGGAGATAAAGAGAGGTATAAACTTGTATGTGCGGATTCATGCTGGTTCCGGAAACTAAAATCAAACACAAGGGAAGCCAAATCTGGCTCATTTTCAGGATGCCGCGCGGTTTTATAAAAACTTGGACAAGGGAATCGATTAAAAGAGAACGCTTTTTTTCCATGTAAAAGCCGTCTCCTTCACTGTCTCTTTTTGAGAAAAGGGCTTGAGAGGAATTATTCTACACAGGATTTGAAATACTGACAATACGGATCAAGAGAGTTGATTCCCTTTGAACCGAATAAAGAGGCGTTGTTCCTGCATCCGCCTCTGCAAATGTCCTTCCGAGAGCAGATGCTGCACTCGGAGATCTTTTCATACAAAGACCTGAATTCCTGTGCTTTTTCCGAAACCCAGATATCATCCAATCCGTCCTTGCGGAGATCGCCGATAATGAAAGGATCACTATCCTGACAAATGCAAGCAGACACCCTGCCGTTGCTGGTGATTTTGAGGGCAAACTGAGCCGCTGCACAGTAATGCAACCGGAGGGAAAGGATGTCCTTCCACTTCGCGTAGGCAGAAGAGTCGCTAAAACAGGGAACAGTGATATCGATGACCCTGGTCGAAGACAGGGAGCTGTATTCTAAAAAAAGATCGTCAATCAGTTCCAATATCTCGGGAAAAGGCACGATGAGATCCTCATTCAGCTTTTCTGAAGGAACGTTCGGATAAAGAGTGTACGAATCCACTCCCGACTCGAAGCAAAAAGCCATGATTTCTTTTATTTCCCGTTTATTCGCCTCGGTCAACACGCTCGAGACGACGACGCGGAGAGGAGACTTGACAGCATACTCGAGATTGCAAAGGATAGCCGCGTGGCCCTGTGGTCGGCCGCCGTTGAGATTGACGTGCAGTTCGGGCCTGAGAGTGTCCAACGAGAACTGAACCGACGGGACTCCCCATCCGGCCAAAATATCCAGCATCTCCGGGGTCAGCTTTGTCCCGTTTGTAGCAATCTTGGGCCCGATTCCACGATCGCGAAAAAGCTTTAGCGCCTCGAAGAGATGGTGGTATAAGATCGGCTCTCCACCCGATAAAAACCAATCTTTAACAGACTCTGCCAGTTTTGAGTCCAGTGATTTTTCGATTAATTCGAGGTCAAGATGCATGGGGGGCGACTCCAGGGCTCGAGAGTTGAAGCAATATTTACAGCTCAGGTTGCACTGATTGATCAGATCAATGAAAACGGCCCTGAGTTCTCCGAGCGTGGCAAAGGAATCGACATGGTCTGCGTTGAAACGAAATTTGATTTTCTGCATGTGCTATCTTCAAATCGTGAGTCATACACCTCATGTTATCAAAGTAGATTGGTAAACAAACAGACTGACTTACTCCTCATTTGCATGTATATATAACATAGGATGAAGAGGAAGGTCAATGAGGCGAAGAATTCAAAGGTTAGAAAGAAAAGCTGGCCAACTTGTATGAAGATAAGGGGGACAAAGGAAAACCCATAAAGCATTACGAAAAATTTCTCGAGCTGTGGAAGGACGCTGACCTGGTATCCTTGAGGTGGATGATGCGAGGGAGAGGCTGGCGGAACTGAAAAAGTAGCCTTTGTTCTATGTGGAGTGACCAACACTAGAGTTGACAGCGGAACGCCAGGGATGTATAGTCACAATTGGTCACAATTCCGAAAAGTGACCAGGAAGAATGAATTATAAGTCATTGATTCTAAAGAAAGTGCGCCTGTAGCTCAGTGGATAGAGCGTTGGTCTCCGGAACCAAAGGTCGGGCGTTCGAATCGCCCCAGGCGTGCCATTTTCCCCTGTAAAACCAAGTTTTCCTTTAAGCACCATTAAGCCAGATTAAGCGGGAATAAGCAAAATCTGTTATCGTGACACGGAGGGAGAAGTCTATACGAAATACAACTGTCCAATCATTGGACAAATGGAAAAATCTGTTTTCCCCTGATGCTTTTCAGCGAGAGAGTGCCAGGCCTCGGATGGATTGACTTTTATAATTCCTTGGCATATAAAGAAAACTGAATATAATGGGCGGGGGAAATTGTGAATTATCGAACAAGATTATTTGTTATAATCCTAGCTTTTCTTTTTATCTTCAAGAGCCTTTATCTACAAACTAGAGTTAAAACCATCTCTCAAATTGTTGAAGAAAACGAGAAGGCAGTAGTGTTAATAGCAACAGCAAAAGAAACTGAAGGAGCATTAAGCCTAGGAAGTGGATTTATAGTTAATCCAAATGGAGTAATTATTACTAATTATCATGTAATTCAAGGTGCGTATCCAGCTTTGATAAAGCTAATTAATGGTGATATTTATGATAATATTGCTATTGTTGATACTGATGAAAGGAAAGATATTGCAATAATAAAGATAAAGCGATGGAATTTACCTACAGTGAAATTGGGCAATTCTGATGTTATCAATGTTGGCGAAAAGATCGTGGTGATAGGGAATCCACAAGGATTGGAAAATACTGTTACTGACGGGCTTATAAGTGCGAAGCGAGCAAAGATAATTCCAATTTTATATTAGCAATAATAACATTTGGGCTTTTGTTGACCACGTTTTTTTATCTTATTGAGACAAAAAAAATGAGACAAAGAGCGGATGAAGCTTTCTGGTTCGATATATCGCCAACTAAGATGCAACTCAAATTTCTCAACTACACTAAATCAAGCTTAGACTTATTTTTAATGCCCTGTCTACTTCATCCATTCTAGTGTCATCTAAACATTCAAAGCGCTCAATTATTCTTCTTTTATCAATTGTTCTTATTTGATCGCACTGGATAACACTTGGATTGTCTAAGCCTCCTTCGCCTTGGTTAACCCACACGTCTGTCGGATATTTTTTGTCAATTTCTTTTTGACTAGTTATTACAGCGATTATTGTTAATGGAGAAAACTTGTTTCCGGTATCATTTTGAATAATAAGGCAGGGTCTTGTTTTCT
Organism: uncultured Eubacteriales bacterium; assembly: GCA_964406575.1. Classification (GTDB taxonomy): domain Bacteria; phylum Acidobacteriota; class Aminicenantia; order Aminicenantales; family Aminicenantaceae; genus WTAW01. The sequence continues at coordinate 43,307 of CAYOSH010000005.1, forward strand.
TCTTTTCGGCCCCTATTGCAGGGTCAAGTTCTACTAAAACTACCTCCCCCCTTTTTAAGTCATTTCCCACTAAATATTCTCTCCGTCAACATGTTTAAAGTCTTCACAAATTTTGAGATTCAATTTTGCTTTGGCTATATAGCCTTCCTTCAGTTCTTCTTCTAGTTGTTGTAATTTAATTTTATTAACATGTTCATTCAGTGCAGTCCTAACAAAATCGCTCTGTGAAGTATTTGTAGGAGAGATTATCCGTTTTATCTCCTCGAATAGAGAAGAGGGGATAAACAAATTCATTCTTTTTTGTTCGGGTGTTGCCATTTGTTTTCTCCTATTTATCTGTTAATTAATTGCGCGTTTGTTTGCACGTTTATCTACATACATAATATACGTATATTTTTGCACATGTCAAGTATTTTTTTAGAAATTTAATTTTTTTCCAATTAAGGCTACAGATTGATCTTGCTATTGGCTTTCTCGTGCAGCTTTCTAATGGAGGGGATAACTTCAATCCAAGGTTCTCTATCCCTGTCAATTACAGCCTCCACAGCCAGGACAACTCAAAGGCTTGCCTTCACCGAGATCAGACAGCCTGAAAATCATTGAATTCCCACACTCGGGACAGTCGCCAATAGGAACATACATATAAGTTAGGTCTTCCATGATTTAATCCCCAAGATGGATATTTATATCAAAAAAAAATGTGAAAAGACAATGGCAAATTTCAAAAATCAGCATGTATTCATCTATTGGCTCGGGGGAAGATAGAGATACTAGTCAAGAGAGCAAAGAGGAAAATATCTAATGATTAGACACTGAAGGTGTACTAGCTACGCTGATTCCTGGGATTTATCGTCGCGGTGATACCCGGAATGTACTGAACGGCGCGATTTAGAATCTATTTCTCCCCCTCCTTCGGCTTAAGCTCCATGCCGAGTTGCATCATAAAACCTAAAGAGTTTGATTCGCTCCTCACCTCTGCAATTTTTCCATTTTCAATTCGGAATATAGAAATCCCAGTAGATTCAATTTTATTACCGGTCGGTGGGATGCCATAAAACTCTGCTTGATGAGTGCATCGGGTAATCTCTCTGACAATAACTTTATCCCCTTTGGCAATTATATCTTCATAGATTATTGTATAGTCAGGGAAAGTTTTAAGAAACGTCTCAACATGTTCTATTACTTCATCTAGGTTTAATGGTTTTGAATTGGATGAGTAGTAAACAAAGCTAGGAGCACACAACTCCCTAATTTTCTCATAGTCTCTTTTCATCCAAGTTTCGTTAGTATTCCGTATTAATTCTATATTCTGCTCCTCAACCGCTGCCTGGGCTCTGAACTCTTCAAGCTCTGCTATCGCTTCCTTGTCCTGGCAGCCGACCATGAAGCATAGAATCAGAGCCAAAGGTAGACTAATGAGTATTTTTTTCATTTTGCCCTCCTTGATAAGATGTGAACCATGTTATTGGTGCAAATCCCCACTCATATCCCCTGTAGAGAATGCCACACGGGGTAAACCTCTCTTGGATATGTGATACTAAATTAGAATATAAGGAAAACTTTATATTTGACTTTCTGCATATATTTATATAGATTGTCTTTTTGAAATACTTAGGGGTTAAATATGCACCATATTAAACTTGTGCTGATTCTATTGTTGTCTCAGTGTTTTGTTCTTTGTGTGTGGAAGCTTATTAAGCCTCTCGCTGATAAAATTTCGCTTAGCATCATCTGCCTCATTTAGAATAACGGAGAAAATAGAAGAAATTTTTAGCATGGAGAATGCGATGGAGGGATTAATGTTTGACTGTGTAAATTGGGGGAATATAAACTGCCATTCCGATGTTTGTGTTTTTAAGTATCCCGGGAAACTGAAAAATGAGCAGGATATAAATCTTTGGCCGGTGGGAGAAGATCTGGCAAAAATTGATGAATACTGCAAGCAATGTGACGCACGTTTCTTTGAGGTGAAGGAGAGGAAGTGTCCGGTGTGTGGGGGGATAGAGTTTGTAGAAATAAAGGGCTTTGTGATTCTGGATGAGAAAGATAAAAAGAAGTTTGAAAATTATTATTTGAAATGCATTCAGTGTGAAACTCCTTCGGTTTTGTTAAAACCGCATTAAAGTGCAGCAATAAAAACAAAACTTCTCGGTAAGAGATGAGTGAATGTGAATAGGCAATTCTCATTGAAAGGGAGAAATCATGGTAAAAGCATTTATGGTATTGATCGTTGGCCTTCTTGTTTTCGCCATTACTGGACTATTGATAGAAGCTTTTAAAAAAACCTAGGTTTCAATGTAACTAAGAGAAGAGGGGGGAAGAATTGGAACCCACCCTAAATTCTTGTCGCTTATCCCTACTTCCCCCTAATTCTCTTCTGTTCATCAGAAAACTGCATGAAATTTTTTCCTATAAAAGGGAGCAGGTTATGGTAAGAAAGATATTGTTTATCTTTAGCCATATTTATTTCCCCCCATATAAAATAGTGTTCCAAAAGTGTTATGAAATATCTATACAATAGTCTTGGGAACATTGTTGAACACCTTGTAACCTGTTTGTTTTCAGTAGGCTGGGAAGGCGTTTTTTGCCTGTCTCTTCCTTCACGGAACACTTAATATGTTATTCCCAATTAGTCGGAGATAATTGCTATGTTGCTAGACGTGGATCCCCTGATTTTTCATATTTCCCCTCCCAATAAAGATTGTGATTTATAAATACTGGATTAGCAGTGCGTTATCCAGTCTATTGGCCTTTTTTATAAAGCCCTTGTGTCAATTTATGGGGAAATGCTCTCTTTGAGTTTTCTGAGAATGAACTATCTTTCAATCAGAATAGTACGGATTACTATTCCACATTTATTTTTGGCTTTCTATTTAGGTAGAAAAGAACCGCAAGGATGATAAAAACAATGCCTTGAATGGACAGGAGCATATTTCTAGCCAAATCCTCAACTACGAAATCCACCAAGACTGCTTCCAAGCCAAAAAGTAAAAAAACCACCGCAACGACTGTCATTGCACCCGACATTGCATCCTTATCTTTTAGGCTGCGCATCCAAAGAGCAATAATCCCCAGGCTGATTTGGCTTATTGCTAGCACCATGAAAGTTGAAATATGAGACGGATTAATGTTTTCAGATGGGATATTCAAAAATCTCATTACTGTCCTTGGAATAAATAACTCGCATAATCCCCACACCAATGCGAACACTACTGGGATCCAAAGCAAGTTTTTCTGTAAATTCATATTGTCCCTCCTTGTCTCTTAATAAGAAATCCTCTTGTACTTGCTAATAATTCAATCAAACCTGGATATACATGTCAATAGAAAAGGGCGATGAATAGTATCAATGAGCAAGGAGAGTAGGTCCCGATTTATAAATAGGAGGGATGAGGAGGTGAGAGGGGTAATCTAACTGCAGATATGGCAATCATAACAATAACATACTAATGTCGAATTGGCTGATTTAATTACCTTGTTTCATCTATAATAAAGACACAAGGGGGAATTAAGAATGGATGGATTAATAAGGATAGCAAGAGAGAAAGCCGAAAACTTTTTGACGACACACATTCGTTATTTAATTTTTACAGGAAGATTATGTGTTTTTAGGAGCGGTCATGGATAGCGTGCAGAAAAGGCAAAGAATCAGTGATCTAATTTTATGTCCATATTTCTGGCTATTGATAGGAACTCTCCTATTTCTAATCTCAAACGGACGATGGATCGCGCCTGTTTGTGCTTGGTTGGCTCCCGTTTTTTTCCTGCGTTATTTAAAAACACAAAAGTCCTGGGTGGGGATTTTGATCTTGTTTTTTATAGTGGTGGTGTCCACAAGAGTTATGCTCTATGGAATCATCCCCTCAATGCTTGGTCTTCTGACCTATGTGCTCACTCTTTACTACGCTGTACTTTGGTTTTTGCCTTATCTAACCTATCAATTTTTATACAAAAGGAGTCAAGGATTAATCGGCACCCTCATTTTTCCTCTTTCGGCAGTGGGAGTTGAGTATTTGAATACAGTTTTATTCGGATCCTGGGGATCGGTGGCCTACACCCAGTTCCCCAATCTTCCTCTAGTGCAGATAGCTTCCATAACTGGGATTTGGGGTGTAACATTCCTCGTGATGTGGTTTGGATCGTTTTTCAATTGGCTTTGGGACCAGGGATTTCAGTGGTTGAAAGTCAAAAAGGGTTGCCTTATTTATACAGGTGTCGTCAGTATTGTCCTTATTTACGGAGGGCTTCGTTTGGGGATGTTATATGCTCCATCGGAAACAGTTCGTATAGCCTCGTTGACGCCTTCTCAGGAGCTGGAAAAAATTCAGGATGAACTGGAAATGATTGGTTTCTCCTCATCCATCGAAGCGGCCATTGAGGCCAGAGAGTCTCTCCGGCAGATCTTGAACAAAATCTATGAGAATGTATTGGAACGAACACGAGAGGTCGCACGTTCTGAAGTTTCTGTCGTTATGTGGCCGGAAGGAATGATCGATGTTTTGGAAGAAAACGAAGCGGCCTTCATCAGTGAGGGGCGTAATCTAGCGCAGTCTGAAAAAATTTATTTCCTTATGGCATATCTGGTTATACCTGAGAAGAATCCGCGGGTTTTGGGTGAGAATAAAACAGTCTTCATCAATCCAGAGGGTGATGTGGAGTGGGAGTATCTCAAAACCCATCCTGTACCAGGCTCGACAGACAAGGCCGGTGATGGGATCGTCCCGTTATCAAAGACTCCATTTGGTCGGGTGTCATCAGTCATCTGTTATGATATGGATTTCACAGGTCTTGTACATCAAGCCGGCAAATCCAGTGTCGACATTATGCTAGTGCCTGCCTGGGATTGGAAGGCCATTGATCCCCTTCACGCCCACATGGCTGTGTTCCGGGCAATTGAGAACGGATTTTCGATGGTCCGTCAAACAGGAAAAGGTTTATCCATTGCTGTTGATTATTTGGGCAGAACGCAGGCTGTAATGGACCATTTCACTTCAGCGAGAAAGATCATGATCACTGAGATTCCAAAGAAAGGAATTCCCACATTCTATGCCCAGATGGGAGATTTTTTTGCCTGGTTATGTATGGCTGGATTTTTCGTGCTTGTTGTGTGGAGCTTATCCGGCGTAATCCAAAGCCGTAAAAACAAATAAACTCAATTCGTAAAACAGAACCGCACTTCTTTTTCAATTATGTTCTTGTTGTTTAATGGAGAATGGGAGGAAATTCGCACCAATATCTATCTTCCATTTAGGATCATATGAATGTCGTTGATTTTTCCCTTATATATTTCATGAATTAAATTTCTGTCGAATTCTAATTCTTCCTCTAACATAGATTCTTGTTCTGAGCGGTCAAAATAATTCATCACGGGAATAAAAAAATGCTTGTCCTCTTTTTCTATATGTTGAGGATAAAAATTGACTAAATCCTGTAAGCAGCTTGTGATTGTTTCGAGACTATTCTCATCTCCTTCTTTATATGTTCTGTTCGCATCCATCAATTCTTTGACCTTTTTTCTTCCCCAACGGTGTTCTTCAATCAGGTCTTCCATCGTTTTCCTGTGTTGTTCTTCAAGTTTTTTCGCTCTAAGATCTCGAAACAAGATGTTCTCTTCCTTCCCGTGATGTAAGCGGTCAGCGTACGTCCGGATAAAATCGATAGCGATCTCTATAAATTCATAATTTGCTCTTTTTTCTTTTTTTATTCTCTCTAGTTCCGTTTTCATTAATGCAATCATACGTTCAATAAGCCGGTGTTCCGTCATCAATGGACCGATAGGCATTACCATAGTGAGCGCCCTCCTGAATGAGATAAAAGTTTTGTAGCATAGAATAAAACTGGAGTCAAAGTCTATTGAATAGAATGTCAAGGCAAAATAGAAATGTCGTTGAGCCCATGAAGTGTCTCGTTTTGAATGATCATCTTGAATGATCGTGAATGAGTTGACTCTTTTAGTAAATTATCTGGCAGGAGTCCCGCTTGTCTATGCGATGGATGGACTCGTCAGATTTCTTTGAGGAACGCTCCAAACTCGATTTCAACATCACAAAAATATATGAACAGATGGCGAGACCACAAAAGTCTCCGCACTTGAATTTGACACCTCCCTCATTCCTTGATATTCTTTTTCGCAATAGACCTAAGAGGGACAATTTTGACAACTCAGTGCCCGATATGTCATTCCGATAATCCTGAAACTTCCCGGTTTTGTGCCGATTGCGGTAGTCAGTTGATTACAGTTGATGACATCTCTGTTTCTCTTACAGAAACAATTTTAGCCCCCAAAGAAGAATTGCCCACAGGCTCCATTTTTGCAGGAAGATACCAGATCATTGAGCAATTGGGCAAAGGTGGTATGGGACGAGTCTACAGAGTGCTGGATAAAAAATTGAATGAAGAAATTGCTCTCAAGCTTATAAAACCAGAGATATCCTTGGATAAAAAAACAGTTGAACGTTTCAGCCATGAACTAAAAACAGCGCGCAAGATCAGTCATAAAAATGTCGCTCGGATGTTCGATCTTAACGAGGAGGACGGAACTCACTACATCACGATGGAATATGTGAGAGGAGAGGATTTAAAAAGGCTGATAAGGAAAATGGGGCAATTCAGCGCAGGACAGGCTGTTCCGATAGCCAAACAGATATGCGAAGGGTTAGCAGAGGCCCATAGATTAGGGATTATTCACCGAGACTTGAAACCTCAGAATATCATGGTGGATGAGGATGGGAATACGCGGATCATGGACTTTGGGATCGCTCGCTCCCGGGAATCGAAGGAGCTCACTGGGACAGGTGTGATTATCGGGACTCCGAAATATATGCCCCCAGAACAAGTGGAGGGTAAAGAGATCGATCAGCGTTCCGATATCTATTCACTCGGGATCATCCTCTATGAAATGGTTACAGGGAGGGTTCCCTTTGAAGGAGACACACTCTTAAGTATCGCTCACAAGCAAAAGTATGAACCCCCTGTGGAACCGAATCAAATCAACACTCAGATTTCCGATGACCTGAATCGGCTTATTCTGAAATGTTTGGAAAAAGACAAGGAAAAGCGGTTTCAGAATGCTGACGAACTGTGTTCTGAATTATTGTCTTTAGAGAAGGAAATTCCCGCCGCAGAAAGAACATTTCCAGAGAAAAAGCCAAGCACATCGAGAGAGATCACGGTCACATTCGCTCTAAAAAAGCTGCGTTTTCCAGCCATAATTGCGGTCACTTTTATTTTTATCGCAGTGATTTTATGGCAAGTCTTGAAACATGGAAAAGCTGGAATCTCTTTGGAAACGATGCCATCCATCGCAGTCATTACCTTTGAGAATCAGACCGGCGATGAAGCCTATGATCGATTGAGAAAGATCATTCCAAACTTGCTCATTACCAGTCTTGAGCAGTCAGGGAATTTCTATGTGGTCACATGGGAAAGGATGTATGATCTTCTCAAGCAGGTGGGGAGGGAGGATACAGAGGTCATTACCAGAGATTTAGGTTTTGAGTTATGTCGTCTGGACAATATTGATTATATTGTTTTGGGAAGTGTTACCAAGCTCGGTGATGTGTTCGCCACCGATGTGAAAATATTGGGTGTGCAAAGCAAAGAGCTCCTTCGTAGTGCCAGTGCAAGGGGCGAGAGCGAGGCAAGTATCCTTGAGAGCCAGATCGATGAGTTGAGCAAAGAGATCACCCAGGGCATAGGTGTTTCAGAGCGTAAGATGAAAGCCGTTAGCCGGAGGATCGTTGATGTCACTACAAATTCGATGGATGCTTATAACGCTTTTTTAAAAGGAGTAGAGAAATATGACAGGTATTATTATGAAGAGGCACGGCAATTCCTCGAACAAGCCATAAATATCGATCCGAATTTTGCTGTAGCCTATGAATGGCTTGCGTTGGTTTATGGGAAGTTAGGCGATTCGAATGCTACGACCGAGGCCCTGAAAAAAGCCAAAGCCTTGGCTGCGAAGACGAATGAGAAGGATCGGCTTAATATAGAAGCACTTTATGCGCAACTCATTGAAAAAGACGTGGAGAAACGGATTCGCATTCTGAAGGAGATCGCAAGAAAGTATCCAAGGGAGAAACGCGTTCACTATAACTTGGGCATTCACTACTGGAATAATAAGGAGTTTTCTGAAGCCATCGATGAATACAGCAAAGCTTTGGCATTGGATCCGAATTTCGGATCGGCTCTGAATGGACTGGGATACACATATGCGGACATGGGCAATTATGAGAAGGCCATTGAATCCTTTGAAAAGTATGCGGCCGTGTCTCCTGGAGATGCCAATCCGTTGGATTCGATGGCGGAGATCTATTTTCAAATTGGGAAGCTCGATGATTCGATAAATAAATATCGGGCAGCTATTGAAGCTCAATCTGATTATTTTGAGGCTTATTGGAGAATGGCTTATGTTTATGCTTTAAAAGAGGACTATCCAAAGGCACTCAGTTGGATAGAGCAGCTCATTGATAGAGCCCCTTCTCCTGGGATAATCGCTGAGGCATATCTGTGGAAATCCTTTTATCACTATTGGACAGGAAATTTGGATCAATCTCTTCGCGCACTCGGAGTGGCATCTCAACAGGCCGAAAGTGTCGGAAATAACTTTGGGCAGGCCTTCTCAGCATGGATAGATGGCTGGATTCATTATGACAAAGGGGACATGGAGACATTCCGGAGTCAGATGGAGCAATGGCTAGACTTGATGAAAAAACATCCTCACTCATACAGACCAGCACCCTCTCCAGAATTTTATTCGGCAGAGTATAATTATTTTCTCGGGCTAGGGGATATAAATGAGGAAAGACTTGAATCCGCAGAGTCCAGGTTGAGAGAAATGGACTCTCTTATGCCCAAAATAGACCCTGTATTTAAAAGCCGGGTGGCTCTGTCTGATTTTAAAGTGTTCGATGGAGAAGTATTACTCGCTAACGGATCTCTGGAGAAAGCTATTTCCGTCTTTAAAGAAGAGTCACTCCTGGAAGTGCCTTACATGCACAGTTGGCTGATCCTTTTGTACAATACACCTTTCCCTCGAGATGTATTAGCCAGGATCTATCTGAAAAATGGGGATTTGGACAGAGCCATCACAGAGTATGAGAGATTGATCATCTTTCATCCGGAGAGTCAGGAGAGACGCCTTATTCACCCTCTCTGTTATTACAGATTGGCCAAGTTGTACGAAAAAAGAGACTTGAGATCAAAAGCTATAAAAAATTATGAAAAATTCCTCGAATTGTGGAAAGACGCTGATGCAGGGATCGATGAAATTGCAGATGCGAAGGAGAGGTTGGTTGGGTTGAAAAATGAGTGAAAAATCGGTCGATCTGTTACATACCATTGACCTAATAAACTGAGTCCTTTGGAGAATCGTGAACGAAATATCTCTCGAATAGCGGGAGGCCTGTCTTTTTTCCTCTTTTTAGCCATCCTTTTTCTGGATTTTGCTGATCAATCCTTGCTGCCCCCTCTGATCAATACCCTATTGAAGGATTTTTTCCGGGACACAACGAATGTCGTTCCCCTGGGATGGATCACCTTCACGTTCACGATCCTTTCGGCCATTTCCATGATCGTTGCGGGCATCTATGCCGACCGGAAATCCCGCATAAAGATCTGCTTTGCCGGCTGTCTGGTCTTTTGTATCTCTTCCGCACTGACCATATTTGTCCCTCATGGTCAGCTGGGATATATCTTCTTCTATATCACTCGTGCCATGAATGGCATCGGCATCGGTGCGATCATCCCCACGATCTTTTCTTTAGTCGGGGATACTTCCGACCCTAAGAGGCGCTCCACAGCCTTCGGGTTCGTCTCTGCGGCGATCCTCATCGGGCGCATGGCAGGATTTGTGCTCGCAGGGTCATTTGCCGACCACTGGAGAGTGGCCTATTTTATGGTGGGCGTCACGGGCCTCATTCTCGCGTTTGGACTGATCCTCGTTCCCGAACCAAAACGGGGTGTTCAAGAGGAAGAATTGCATGACCTCATCGTTGAGGGAGCGGAATATCGCTTCCGCATTGCAAAAAAAGATGTCCAACACCTCTGGGCAAACCGGAGCAATTTTTGGCTGATCGTGAATTTCATCGACGTTATTCCAGGATCCATCCTTATCTTTCTTATCTTTAAGTATATGAAAGACGTCCACAACATGGAGGCAACGTCGGTCAATTTTGTGATTTTTTTGGTTGTCATCTTTGGCGCATTGGGCGCGCTCCTCTTCGGGCGGTTAGGGGATTGGGGCTTCCAGAGGGACAAGCGGGCCAAAGTCCTCATTGCGCTTGTATGCAACTCATTTCCGATCCTTTTCATGATACTTTTTGTAATTGCCGATTTTTGGATCCCTGAAGGAGCCACTCTTTTGCAGTCTTTAGCGGTTCCAGGTGTGGGAGTTCTCATTGTCGCTATCGTGGCGGCCATGTTTATCAATCAGGGTGTCAACCCCAATTGGTACAGCTGCCTTACGGACATCAACCTTCCCGAACACAGGGCCACGATGATCTCACTGGCCTCTATCATGGACTTGTTAGGACAGGCGATCGGGCCTCTTTTGGCCTCATATTTGGCCACAATCTGGGGTTTAAGGACAGCGATGTGGTCTGTGCTCGTTTTTTGGGTGCTCAACATCTTTCTCTGGCTTCCGGTTCTTGCACACATTCGGGAAGATCTGACAAATGTGCACAGAATCCTTGAAGAGCGCGCGAAGGGATTGAAACAGCAGCTTCATTGATACGAAATAGGAAAGAAGTGTGATATTTGTTCTTACAAAACATAAAATGCATTATCGAATTTGGAAGCATTTCCAAAACCGTGATGAATGACGTTCCGAGAGTTCCAATTGGTGATTTCGAAAACACGCTCAGTTTCCCCAGCGAGGGAATTCGCTCGGATCCGGGCTTCCCTCACACCTCCCCTCGGGAGATGTACCATGCCCGTCCAGCCCTTCTCACGCTTTTCTCCACCACACAATGGAAACACTCAATAACGCAACGCGATTCCTCACCATCACGGTTTTGGAAATGCTTACCATCGAATTTAACAGGATGAAAATTTATTGGATTAAATGTAAGATATTAAGAGATAACGTGTAAAGGGACCATCGCACATCGATCGTCAGGACCGATTCGGATATGGCGCCTAAATCTTATGCAAACAGATAAAGCAGCGATTCTCTTCAACCCTTCAGCGGGGAAAGGAAAAGCTTTAAGAAAAAAGAACCTTCTGGAAAAATTGCTGCACAAATACAATATTCCGCATGATCTCTTCGTCACTCAAAGCGAAGACGACCTTAAAGCGCTTGCCAGGGAAAAGTCTAGAATATATTCCACTCTTGTCGGAGTCGGCGGTGACTCCACCTTCAACATCATTGTCCATGAGATCATTCAAAGCCGTGCGGGTGTCATCTTCGGGATGATCGGATTGGGGTCATCGAACGATATCACCAGAGAATTTAATCTCGAATCTTTGGATAAAGCATGCTCGGCTTTAAAGAAGAAACGCACAAGACGGATAGACCTGGGATGTATTGTAGAGGACACGAAAGTGCTGCGCTATTATATCGGCCAGGCCAATGTGGGATTGGGTGTTTTTGTGACCGAACACGTCACTGAGATGGTAAACCGGAGATCCAGGTGGGCGCGAGTGCAGGCGGTTTCGGGGATCTCGGGAATTTATAACGCTTACAGATCCAATAAAGTCCCTCTTCATCTAACGATCGTATCTGAAGCGGAGGAGATCCACGGAGAGTTTGTCCTGGCCGCCTTCAATAACATCCGCTATTGGGCAACGGGAAGGCTGCTCTGTCCGGGCGCCCAACCTGATGATGGGAAGCTCGACGGGTGTCTAATTGATACGTGTTCTTTGTCTCGCTTTGCCTATATCGCTTTGTTGGCGAAAAAAGGACGCCACACAACGGCCGAAGAAGTGGAGATCCTCCAATCACCGTGGTTTAAGATGTCGTCCGCGGAGGCTTTTGAGGTCCAGACAGATGGAGAGATCGTGCACAGAGCCGACGGCTCCACTCAGTTCAATACCATTCAATTCAAAATTCTGCCGCAGGCTTTATCCATCATCGCTTGAATTGATTTTGTAAAAAAAAGCTGGCTGTGAGGATTTAGCCGAGGTTTGAAGTGATGGCACCCTGCGCAGCCAGCAAAAATGGAGGGTTCACTCTTTTAGTCGTCACGAAAGGCAAAATTTAGAAAAATGGGATTTTTAAAGAATGAGAAGTCCCTCAGATGCAGAAAAAACATGGCAAAGATTCGGTTGACAATCCATTTGAATTTTTAATAAACTCACTATAGCAGGATTAAGCGATATCTTTGGTAAGACGTTTTATCATCAAAACATGTTTTCACGCTATTTGGTTTTTTAATCTATCTCAATTCTAAGGAGGTGCCTTAAATGAAAAAGGCAGCGGGTTTTGGTTTGGTTGTTCTCTTCTTTTTAGTCAGTTTTGCTTTTGCAGAGTATCCGGATCTCGTGGGGACTTGGAGAGGTGACGGCACGGCTATCCTGCCGGACGGGACTGTTATCGATGGATTATACATGGTGGCTGAGATCACCTATCAGGCCGGAGGCCTCTTTTATGCAGAGTTTCGGGTCACTGTTCCCGGGCTTGGCAGAACTTACTTCAGTGGTACGGGGTATATAGGAGAAGATAATAAGCTCAGGGCGATATGGAGTATTGAAGGGATGGTTATCGGCGTGGCCGATTCAACATTGGATACATCCGGCAGCAAACCGGTTTTGGTGGGAAGTGCCCTCGATTTTAGTGATGGGAGTACGTCGTATTTTAAGATCAAAAAAATGAAGTGAAGCAGGGTTCTATAAGCCAGATTTTCTCCTGATCTAATATTCTATTTTTACAGTGTCTCTTTTCAAAGAGGGGACTATTCTGTCAATTTTTCCAGGGCAGGGGGAAAATAGGCTTCGGACAATTCGAATATATAGGTCTTAGCGCTATATATATGAGTAGAACTGAATTGTCTATATAACAATTTTGTGATAGATTGACCTGTCTTTCAAGAGTGCGGTTCATGAGAAAGGTTCCATTTTTTATGCTGTATCTATCTGTTTCCTTGCTGTGTATTATTTCGGATGTTTTCGGGCAGTGGGTGCTGAAACAGGCAACAGCGAAAAAAATCACCGAACCTATCGTTGTTGATGGTGTGTTAGAAGAAGATGCCTGGAGAAACGCTCCAGAAGTCGGCGATTTTATCCAGTTTCAGCCGAGGAGGGGCGACCCTGCTCAATTCCAGACGATCGTCAAATTGGCCTATGATGAGCACTTCATCTATTTTGGCTTTTTCTGTTATGACCCTCAACCGGAAAATATCGCAGCCCGTTTGGGAAAAAGAGATGCCGATCTCAGGCCTGATGATTCGGTCTATGTTCTACTGGATACATTCAATGACAGACAGAGCTGCTACTATTTTGGAAGCAATCTCCTCGGGACACAGTGGGACGGCAGGATCTCAGACAATGGCCGGACGTCTGATGATACATGGGATGGAATCTGGAAATCTGCGGCGCAGAAAACGGATTTTGGATGGAGCGCAGAGCTCGCCATTGCCTTGACCAGTGTCAAATACGAACCTGGAACAGATAAAACTTGGGGCTTGAGTTTAGGAAGAGGAGTCCCGCGCATCCTTGAGTACAGTTTTTGGACAGGGCCTTTGGAATCCACGGAAAAAGTGAGCCAGTTTGGTGAGTTGACAGGGCTTGAATTGGCCGCAGTCATAAAAAAATCGCAGATCATCCCCCATGTCATCTTCAAAGTGGAGGAGGCCCGACCTTCGGAATTTGCCGCAGGACTGGATGGGCGTTACGCTTTTTCTCAGCTCGTATCTGGAAACCTCACCATCAACCCCGACTTTGCCACCGTGGAAGCCGATCAGGAGCAGATCAACCTGACACGGTTCGAACTTTCGCTAACAGAGAAGAGAAATTTCTTCCTTGAGGGCTCAGAGATTTACCAGCAGAGGATACGCCTGTTTTACTCGCGAAGGATCGCTGATATTTATGGAGGGCTGAAGGTTTATGGAAAGTCCGGGGGATACGAGTATCAAGGATTGACCACCCAGGCAAAAAAGGACGAATCCATCGACCTCGACTCGGCCAATTACACCGTGTTTCGGCTCAAGAGAGATGTTATGACCTCCTCAACCATCGGTTTTCTTGCGGCCAACAAACTCATCAATGGAAAAAACAAAGGGACAGCGGGTTTGGACACAGCTCTTTACTTCACGGATAGACTCCAGTTTACAGGGCAGTTTGCTCTAAGCTATGGGGATTATGACACAGATCTCGCTTTTTTTCTGAGGCCGAGCTATGATTCGGCCACCTTTCATTTCCATCTCCGGTACACACAACTCGGTCGAACATTTGGCGATAATGCCAATGAGGTGGGGTATATCCGGGATGACAACCGCCATGAATTTGATTCGGCCCTAACGAAAATCTTCTGGGTGAAGAAAGGATTGTTCGACCGGATCAATTACAGTTCCAATTACAATATTTATTGGGGAATGGATAAAATTCTGCGCAGTTGGCAGGTGGACCAGGAGCTTGGATTTGATTTTCAGAATAGGTTGTCCCTCGAAACGGAATATCACCTGGAATACAAATTATACGAGAAGGAATTTTGGAACAATCAGACTGAGTTCAAATTAGGATACAACACCAGAGAATGGCAATCGGCAAGTGTCTCCTACAGCTTCGGCCGCAATTTTGACCTGGATTTTCAGCTGGTCGAGGGATCTTTCCAATACAAGCTGACCAAGGATTTTTCACTGTTTTATCAGTTGACCCGTTTGTTTTATGATCCCGATCCAGAGAATGAGAGCACATGGATTCATGTGGTCAGGTCTGATTATTATTTCACGAACGACCTGTTCATCAAACTCTTCTACCAGGTCAATACCTCCATCGATAAGCAGAACATTCAGGTTGTGTTTATCTACCGGTTCCAGCCGCCGTTCGGGTTTGTGCAGCTGGCATACCAAAAGGGAACCGGAGAGTTCGGCGAGAAGGGGACTCAGGGACACACGTTGTTTTTTAAGGTGACTTACGTCTTTTAATCCTACCCCAAGCCCTAAACGGCGTTGCGACGGAGCGATGTAGGGTTCGTTCCCCGAACGGACCGATAATAAAATAGGACTGTCCCCTTTTTCAATCAGGGGATTTGAGCTGCGACTTTTTCGAGGCGCTCCCTGTGGGCCCTGTCGCCTTTGGAGAGGGTTTCGAAAAGCTGTTTCATCGAGGATTCTTCAAACTCGGCAACTTTGTTCAGATGAACATCTTCGAAGATCATCTCCAGGTCGTAAATTTTAGAAATGGCATCTAAAATGTCGATGTCTTTGGCCATCAATGATTCAATAAGACTGTTCAGTAATTTTATTCCTCTATCGATTTCTACAGAGGAGATGCGAATGTCCTGGAAAAGATCGGGTTCGCTGGTGGCAAGGTGCATTCCTGTCCTGAGAAGGTTCACGTGAGAGATCTCTTCCTGCGAGAGGATCTTGAGTTGTTCGGTGAGGAAGTTATCCAGAGCGATCTCACTCATTTTTTCATAACATTCCGCAAATTTCTGCTCGAGCAGTATCGCCCGGTTGAGAGTGTAAACAACGCTCATCTGCCCTCCTCAGTCTCTTTCTTTGGATCGTTTGAGGATTTTGTTAGCTATTTATTATAGCACAGCCGACGTAATAAAACATCGGTCAGCTCGGGGAGCTGACCCTACAGCGTCTTTTGTTTACATCGTTATTGGATGCGGTCCGTTCGGGGAATGGACCCTACAGCGCATTATGTCTCGATCCCTTCGGGGAATGAACCCTACATAGCGATTGCGTTAACCGTTCACCGTGTAGGGACCGTTTCCCAAAACGGTCCTCCGTGAGATCCGTTCGGGGAATGGACCCTATACATTGTTATTCTGTTTACTGTGGAATGGATACAAGCTAAAATAGGGACCTCATGAAAGTGGACCGGATCACGGAGTTTGGACGTTTCCAAGACCTCTCCGAAGAGTGGAATGCCATCCTGCGTTCCTCGGATGTGGATTGTGTGTTCCTCACCCACGAGTGGTTTAGCTCCTGGTGGAAGCATTTATCTGGGGAACGGAGCCTTGAGGTTCTTGTTTTCAAGGATACGAAGAGCCAAATCGTGGGGATCGCTCCCCTGATGAGTGATGGTCCGAATCTTCGCTTCATGGCCAGTCATGAGGTGACGGATTATTGTGATTTTTTGTCTATTCGGGACAGCAAAGAAGAATTTTACAAATACCTGCTCAGTTATTTGCGTGAAAACTATCCTGATCAAACACGCATGGAATTCATTAATATCAAGGCCTCCTCTCCCAGCTGCGCTCTTATTCCTGAGCTGGCCTCCCATCATGGCTTTTCCTATAAGCTGGAAGAAGCCGAGGTTGCACCGCTCCTTCCGATTCCTTCGACCTATGACAACTACATCTCCAGTCTCAACCGGAAAAACCGGCACGAGCTCCGGCGCAAGCTGAAGCGGATAGAGACTCTCGATGGAATACAAACCAAAAAAATCACTGGCGTCCAAAACATTCGGCCTGCCATCGATGACTTTATTTCTCTCCACAGACAAAGCAGCCCTGAAAAACATGCGTTTTGGAAAACAGATGGGATGGAGGATTTTTTCCGGGATGTTGTTCATCGGTTTTATAAAAAATCGTGGGTGGAGCTGAACTTCCTCTACTCGGGAGATTCGCTTATCGCCGCTCTTCTCAACTTCCTGTACGCGGATGAAGTGCTGTATTACAATGTGGCCTACGATCCCGATTATGCATCCTACAGCCCAGGTTTTTATCTCTTCCACGCGTCGATCGTCGAGGCCATTTCCCAGAAAAAAAGCCGCGTCGATTTTTTGAGGGGCAGGGAAAAATACAAATATGATTTTGGTGCCAAAGAGTGTAAAATATACAGCTTGACTTTAAAAACAGGAGAATCGACCCAGTGAAAATCTGTATTCTGAGCTTCCACTGCTGTCCCTATTCGCAGATCGGCGGAGATGGTGTGGGCGGCATGAATGTCTATCTGAGGGAGCTGTGCTCCAGGCTGAAAGATTTTCCTGATACTGAAGTCGATATATTCACCCGAGTGCAGAATCCGGGAATTAAAGGAATAAGAACACAGGCCTCTTCGCTCCGTGTCATCCACTTGAAAGGAGGACCTGAGTCTCCCATCGATAGAAAGAAGCTCTGCGGCCATCTTCCAGAGTTCGCATTTCATCTGGAACGCTTTATCCTCGGGGAAGATACACCCTATGACATTATCTACTCTCATTATTGGCTTTCGGGCCTAGCCGGAGCTTGGATGAAGTACCGCTTTAACATTCCTCTTGTCCATACCTACCACACATTGGCCTTCCTCAAGAACAGAGCCATGGGTGGATTGGAACACACGAGTCGTGTCGGAGCAGAACATGATCTGGTGAATGATGCAGACAAGATCATCTCTACATCCACAGAGGAAAAACAAAGCCTGGTCAAAAATTCGAAAATCTATCCAGGAAAGATCGAGATCATCTACCCTGGGGTCAACAAGGAACTCTTCTGCTCCAGCGGGGACAAGAATGTTCTATCGGAAATTGGCTCTGTGGAGCAGGACCGCATTCTCCTTTATGTCGGCCGTATTGAGCCTGTCAAGGGCCTCATGTCCGTAATCGAAGCATTAGACATCCTGCAAAAGAATCACGCCCCTCTTTTTAGCCGTTTGAAGTTGGTCGTGGTCGGTGGCGGAGATAAAACGAGCGATTTTGTAAAAAATGAAGAAATCATCCGGATCCAGGACATGATCAGGAAAAAACGACTTGAGGATAAAGTCATCTTTCTCGGGTCCAAGAAGCAATTCGAACTGAAGAAATACTATTCCCTGGCCGATGCTTTGATCGTCCCCTCCCTGTACGAATCTTTCGGGCTCGTTGTCTTAGAAGCTTTAGCCTGCGGAACGCCAGTGCTTGTTTCTCAGATCGGCAAGATGAGAACCATCGTCAAAGAAGGGAAAAATGGGTTCTGCTTTTTGCCCAATTCTCCGGACTCTTTATCGGAGTGTATCAAATACTTCTACGCAAACAAAGGAAAGCTCTGGCCCAAGGAAAACATCCGCAGCGATATCATCAACACATTTTCCTGGGAGAGGACCGCAGAGGAGACCTACAGGGTTTTGAGCGGCCTTCTTATGCGGAGGGAGTTCGCTACCACCATACTTCGACCCGGTGGAAGCCCTCAGCCAGCTTGAATTTTTCGCCTTCGGCCAATTCCTTCGCTCGAGTGCACAGCCACTTTTCAATCTCTTTGGAGAATGGCTCTTTGACTTGACTTTTGTGGCACTTCAACGCCTTGACTTTGAGGTCATAGGTTTTGGTGATGTCTTTGCGGAGGTTGATATCTTCACCCTCAGAGGCCCAGAGCCAGACTTCATCGACTCTATGGGGCATGAGCCCTTCTTCGATCAGATCAGGATAGGCCCACACGTCTCGTGCATAGGGGAATATCGCATCCAGGACTACGCGTCCGACAATCCTGTGGTCCCTGTGCCAGAAGTATCGGCGGTAGGGGTCTGCGCTGATGATGAGGTCTGGCTTGAATATCCGGATCTGACGGACGATGTCTTTCCGGAATTCAGGTGTGTCTTCGAGGCCTTGATCGGGATATCTGAGGAAAACGACCTCTCTCACACCCAGCACTTCTGCTGCTGCGAGCTGCTCTTTTTCTCTTGTTTTAGCGAGTTCTTCAGGTTTAACATTGAGGTCGTCCGTTCCTTTATCTCCGTTGGAACAAACCACATAGACGACAGATTTACCCTGTTGAATAAAAGTAGCAACCGAACCCGCTGCCCCGAATTCGGCATCGTCAGGATGAGGTGTTATGACCAGGATGTCTGCTTTTTTATCTTCCATAACGGACCTTTGATAAGTTATCTTTCAAAAATTGTATAATATTGTTCCCTCTGTTACAATTCTTTATTCTATCGGGTCCTCACATGTAGGGTCAGCTCCCCGAGTGGACCACAAGGAGAACCGTTTGGGAAACGGTCCCTACACTCTGAATGGTTAACGATACTGCGATGGTGGATCAGCTCCCCGAACGGACCGACATATGATGTTGATCGTATTGTAGGGTCAGCTCCCCGAACGGACTGCACAGAGGACCGTTTGGAAAACGGCCTCAAGAGGGTGTATTGAGATCATGGAATACAAAGTTGTGAATTATTCCGATAAAATGTTTCCAGGGCTTTTGGATTTTTATAGAGAGATGGTCGGCGGTGTTTTTCGTTCTGGGAAGTCAGGACGACAATTGTTGACCAACATGCTCGGCAAGCCACACTTTGATCCCAGAAGAGATCTCTTTATTGCTGAAATGGGTCAAACCGTTGTGGGACTTCTGCTCATCATCTCCGAACTTAAGATCGGAAGAATTGTCTTGAGCTGTCAACTCCATCACAACTATTCCTATCAGGGCGTACTCTCAGCCTTGTGGAAAAAGGGAATTCTCCGGTGTAAAGAGATCGGTGGAGAAAAGGTCCATGTTTGTCTTCATGAAAATTTCAAACTTGCCAGAGGTTTTTTCTCGGAATCCGGATTTTCACCCGTACGTGTATTCGTCGAACTGGTATGTGACTTAAAGAACACAATACCTGATTTTCCAGAATCCAAAATGGGCCGGAGGACTTTTTTTAAGGAGGGGGAAGAGCTCCTCCTCGCAGAACTCCAGAATCGGATTTTTAAGGGGAGTTGGGGATTCTGTCCGAATACGGCAGAAGAAATCAAATATTACCTGGAGCTCACTCAGTGTCGGCTGAGGGATATCCTTTTGCTCAAGGATGGAACGGACATCATAGGCTATCTCTGGTCGCATGCCAGTCTCGGAGGAGAATCCGCTTCAAAAATTGGGCGCATCCACATGTTTGGGATCACTCCAGAGTTTAAAGGGCGGCGTTTGAGCAAAAAACTTATGAGAATCGGCCTCGAGGAAATGAAAACAAAAGGATTTGAGGCCGTTGAATTGACGGTGGATGAGGATAACCGGCCGGCTTTCGCACTGTATGACTTTTTCGGGTTTAGAGAAAAATACACCAGCGTCTGGTATGAAAAAGCGATCCGGGACCTTGCTTAAAACCTGCCGGACCTGATCATTGCTCGAATCGATCTCTGCAGCCTTTTTGAGGTTCTCGAAATCGTTCATAAATCTGTGGGTGTGGTCAATTCCGACGAGATGCATGATGAAATCGAATTCGTAGATAATGGACTTGGATTTTTTATGAATAATTCAGGATTAAGATGGATTGTTCACGGACCGAGGTTGCTGCTGCGGCAAGGCAGTGGCCCACG
The DNA here is from genome assembly GCA_964406575.1 of uncultured Eubacteriales bacterium. Taxonomy (GTDB): domain Bacteria; phylum Acidobacteriota; class Aminicenantia; order Aminicenantales; family Aminicenantaceae; genus WTAW01. The sequence goes on from CAYOSH010000005.1 coordinate 63,668, forward strand.
AAGCTGTAGTGAACTACCGCGAGTGGGCTGCAACGAAGACGCTGTAGTGAGATCGGTTCGCCCGAAGGGTAAAAGATGCTGACAATAAGATGTGGAGTTTTTTTTGATTTAAAGTGTCAGCAAATTTTATGAATAATTCAGGATAAGTGTTGAGAAGGTAAAAGGAAGTCTTTATAATAGTCTCTTTTTTGTTGCAAATATCTATCAAAACTGGACAGTTGCAAGAAATCAGAACAGGAGGAGAGCCTCTCTCCCCTTAATATCTCTCTATACAATCGATCTCATTATACAGATGTTTTCAGGTGAAAAAGGAGGGAACAATCGCATGGAGAAAAGAGACGTTTTAGAAAAGATCGCGAAAAGATTGCGCATCCATTCGCTGAGGATGACCAGCAAAGCGGGTTCGGGCCACCCGACAACCTGTTTATCCATCGCTGATATTATGGCCTGCCTTTTTTTCGAGGAGATGACGTACAACATCGCTGATCCTTTTGACTGGGCCAATGACGAGCTGGTGTTGTCCAAAGGCCATGCCGCACCTATTCTTTGGGCGGCATATGCCGAGGCCGGGATCATCCCCATAAAAAGCCTGATGAACCTGAGGAAGATCACCAGTGTCCTCGAAGGACATCCCACCCCCCGGATGAAATGGGTGAAAGCAGCCACTGGCTCTCTCGGACAAGGCCTCTCAGTGGGTGTCGGGCTTGCGATCGCTATGAAGCTCGGAAAATCACGCCGCAGAGTCTACGTCTTGATGGGAGATGGCGAATGTGCGGAGGGGGCCGTATGGGAAGCGTCCAATCTGGCCTCGCATCTGGGTCTTGATAACCTCTGTGCTATTGTGGATATCAACAGATTGGGACAGTCTGAAGCAACGATGTTCGGTCATGATATCTCTGCGTATGAGAAGCGGTTCCAAGCGTTCGGATGGGATGTCCAGAAGATCGATGGGCACAGTATCGGAGAGATCCTTCGAGCATTCGAATGGGCGAGACAGTCGAAGAAACCGACAGCCATCCTGGCCAAGACCCTCAAAGGGAAAGGGGTCTCATTTCTTGAGGATAAGAACGGCTGGCATGGAAAACCTCTCAAAGACAATGATTTGATGCGGGCGCTCAAGGAGATCGGTCCTATGCCAGAGATCGATTCGAAAAAATTCGTCAAAAAGCCGAAAAAAGTCAAAGGCCCTCAACTCACCAAAAGGAGCAACTTTAAAAGAACCCACTATGAGAAAAGTACGGCCACAAGACGCGCCTATGGGAATGCTCTCTTAAATCTGGGAAAAATCAACAATGCAGTTGTCTGCATCGATGGAGATGTCCAGAATTCCACGTACGCTGAAGATTTTTTCAAGGCTTTCCCCAAGAGATCGTTCCAGGCGTATATTGCCGAGCAAAACATGGTGGGTGTGGGAATTGGCCTGTCAGCCAAAGGATATCAGCCCTATCTGGCAACCTTTGCTGCCTTCTTGAGCAGGGCTCATGACCAGATAAGAATGGCCGCCTATTCCTTCGCCAACATCAAGGTGGTTGGCTCTCATGTGGGTGTGAGTATCGGAGCGGATGGACCCTCGCAAATGGGGCTCGAGGATCTGGCCATATTTCGGCCGATCCCGGGCTGTGTGGTGCTCTATCCTTCGGATGCCTATTCCACAGAAGCCTGTATGTCCGAGATGTCCAAACACAAGGGTTTGTCCTATCTCCGGACAACAAGGCCTGGCACACCTCTGATCTACGACAGGGATGAAAAATTTCCCATAGGCGGCTCTAAAGTGGTGAAAAAGAGCAGCACGGATAAGGCAACTGTTATAGGCGCGGGAATCACCCTTCATGAAGCCCTCAAAGCTTATAAAGCGCTTAGAGGAGAGGGAATCGCTGTGCGCGTTATAGATGCTTACTCTGTGTCTCCTATCGATGGGGAAAATATACGGCGGGCTGTGAAAAAAACGGGTAGAAAAGTCGTTGTTGTTGAAGACCATTTCGAACAGGGGGGGCTGGGGGATGCCGTCGCTTCAGCTCTGGGAGGATGTGCCGAAATCGTGCATCTCGCCATAAAGGATCTTCCCCGGTCGGGACAGCCGGATGAACTCCTGGATAAATACGGAATAAGCGCAAAACACATTCAAAATGCCGTGAAGTCCCTCATCAAAAGCCGCAAGAGGTAAACACTGGTGGGTCTTTTCATAGAAAAAACAGCTCTATAATGTGATGTAGGGTCTGTTCCCCGAATGGACCATACAGAGGACCTTTTGGGCAAGATCTTCTCCAAATGACACGTATCAAAAAGCGTATTCCAAGTGTTAGTGTCTTTTTGCCTGTCCTGCTTTTCTTCATTCTTGACATTATGCCAGGTCTCTCAAATGACAATGAGGGACCAAAAAGCTTTCGCTCTAATGACACAGGCGTGGTTATTGTTGTGTATGACGGGGATACGATCAAAGTCAGGCTTGACGACGGGAGTGTGCAAAAGGCAAGGCTTATCGGCATCGACGCCCCTGAGATCGAGGATGAGAGGGATGAGGTGAAGTTTCTGGCCCGGACATCGAAGAGATTTGCCTTTTTCCATCTCTACCGTAAACGCGTGCAATTGGAATATGATTGGGAACGCGTGGATAAATACGGCAGGATCCTCGTCTATGTATGGACAGAGAACGCTGGGCTCTTCAACGAATTCATCCTGAACGAGGGATTTGCCTCAGTTTTTACAAAATTTCCCTTTAAACGGGAGTACAGAGAGCGATTCATTGCGGCTGAAAAGCGCGCCAGGGATCTTGAAAAGGGCTTCTGGCAGAAAGAGCCTTTCAGATCCATCTCTGTGGAAGAGGTCCCTGATCATGTGGGGACATTATTGTCCGTGAAATTTTATTGTTCGAAGGTCAGAACCAGAGGGAATTTTACCTTTCTTGATTCTTCAGCAGGTTTTTCAGCGCTCATCCCGCAGGCACAGGTCTCTCTGTTTCCTCAGATTCATTCCTTGGAAGGACAAATTTTATCCGTGAAAGGTTTCCTGGAAACCTACAGGGGAAAACCTCAGATTTTGGTTTTTTTGCCCCTGCAGCTCGAGGTTATCGAGTAGGGAGGAATCGGCCTGCCTGGCTGTATTTGACAGGGGCGGATTATTGTTTTATAAAGCATTGGTAACTCGAAGAAAATCGGAGAAAAGAGTCAAGTAAGGTGGAAGTCGGTAATCTCCTGTTTTATTTTTTCATCATCTTCACTTCTGCAAAGATCCTCGGAGAGTTGAGCGTTCGGCTCAGAATGCCGCCCATCATCGGTGAACTTGCCGCAGGTGTGCTCTTGGGGAATTATGTGCTGGGAGTTATCGATTCGTCTAACCACGTCTTGATGTCCTTTGCCGAGATCGGCGTGATCTTCCTCATGTTCTATGTGGGCTTGGAGATCCGCGTCAAAGATCTTTTTGCCGTGGGCCGCACAGCCATCCTCGTGGGCATTCTCGGTGTGATCTTCCCATTAGTCATGGGCCTTGGAGTCATGTTCGCCCTTGGGTACGAGATCGTAGAGAGCCTGTTTATCGCAACCGCCATTCTGGCAACGAGCGTCGGGATATCCGTCAAAGTTCTTCAAGATATGGGTTTGATCAAACACAAGGTGGCCTACATCATACTCGGCGCGGCAGTTCTGGATGATATTCTGGCGCTCATCGTGCTGGCTCTTGTCAAAGGATTGGCCCGCGGGAAATTTAATGTCGTGGAATTTATCCTTCTGGTCATCGAGTCTCTCGTGTTCGTCGGTTTTCTGACGATCTGGGGGCCCCGGCTCTCGCTCCGGACGCGCAGATGGGTGGAACGGCTGAATATCCCCGAAGGGCCGTTTGTCCTCTCTGTGATCCTCTGCCTGGGGCTGGCCGAGCTGGCGGACGTGATCGGGCTTGCGGCCATCATCGGGTCTTTTATGGCGGGGGTCGTGATCGATGAGCTGGCTGGCGTATATGACTTGGAGAATAAGGTCAAGTATGTCAACGAGTTTCTGATGCCCTTTTTCTTCGTGATGATGGGCGCCCATCTGAACCCTAGAGCGTTCCTCTCACCGAGCTTGCTCTTTCTGACTTTATTTATCACTGTTGTGGCGGTGGCCAGCAAAATGGCCGGAGCGATATTCGGTTGTCTGAATGAGGACTGGCAGACACGGCTTCAGACTGGAGTGTGTATGATTCCGCGAGGTGAAGTGGGGATCATCGTCGGGCTTGTCGGCCTCCGTCTTCAGACGATCTCACTCGATATGTATAGTGTCGTTTTGGGAATGTCCCTGCTCACAACCGTTGTCACGCCACCCCTCATCGTGATGGCTTTTCGACAAAGACGCAGAACAAAACCCAGCACTACGTCATCAACTAAGAGCAGTAGTGAAAAGACAAAAACATGAAGCCACAAATGGTGTGGATATAAAAGAGAGGAGGTTTACTCATGAGATTGGCCAAAAAAATCATATATCTCGGCATGGTCTTTGTTCTTTGGGTCGGAATGTCCACAGGATTGAGCGGGAGTTCCGATAGATCTTCTGGGCAGAAGCCGATCTATGATGAGGCTCTCTACAAAGCTATGAAATGGCGCTGTATCGGTCCCTACCGTGGAGGACGAGTGACGGCTGTGACGGGTATCCCCAGCCTTCCGAACACATATTATTTCGGCGCAACGGGAGGGGGTGTCTGGAAATCCGAGGACAGCGGACTGAACTGGGAAGCTGTCTCTGACGGATTTTTCAAAACAGGTTCAGTAGGAGCCATTGCGGTTTCCGATTGGGACCCGAATGTGGTCTACGTGGGAATGGGAGAAGCACCCATCAGGGGAAACGTCTCTCACGGGGACGGTATGTACAAATCCACGGATGCCGGGAAAACATGGACTCCTATCGGTCTGGCGGACACAAGCCAGATAACAAGAGTCCGGATCCATCCGAGTGACCCGGACCTGGTTTATGTGGCCGCACTCGGTCATGTCTATGGTCCGAACGAAGAAAGGGGAGCGTTCCGGTCCAAGGATGGGGGGAAGACATGGGAAAAAATCCTTTTCCGCAGCGATAAAGCGGGTGCCATAGACCTCATCATGGATCCGTTCAATGCACGGGTGCTTTATGCCTCTATCTGGGAGGCCTCCCGGACGCCCTACAGCCTGACGAGCGGAGGTGAAGGAAGCGGACTCTTCAAAACCGTCGATGGCGGGGACACCTGGACAGAGATCTCCCGCAACAAGGGGCTTCCTGAAGACATACTCGGGAAGATCGGTGTATGCGTGTCGGGAGCTCAGAGAGATCGAGTCTGGGCCATTGTCGAAGCCAGAGACGGAGGCGTTTTCCGTTCAGACGACGGCGGAGAGACTTGGCTGAAGATGAACGACGATCGCCGTCTGCGCCAGCGTGCCTGGTACTACAGCCGGATCTATGCAGACCCCAAGGACGCCAACACCGTTTATGTGCTCAACACGGGTCTCTACCGGTCGGTAGATGCTGGAAAAACGTATACATCCATCCGTGTGCCACACGGAGATAATCATGACCTGTGGATCGACCCCGGAGAGCCCCGCCGGATGATCAACGGGAACGATGGCGGGGCGAATGTGAGCACAAACGGCGGAGTGTCATGGACCGCCCAGGACAATCAACCCACGGCTCAGTTCTATCATGTGACGACTGATGATTCATTTCCCTACATGGTCTATGGAGCCCAGCAGGACAACAGCACTGTCCGGATCGTCAGCCGCACCACTGAGGGCGGTATCGACACGTCCGACTGGCATTCCGTAGGAGGAGGGGAGAGCGGCCATGTCGCTCCCCGCCACGACAATCCCGATATCGTGTATGCCGGGAGCTATGGAGGCCTCATCACACGGTGGGATTACACGACCCGTCAGGAAAGGGTGATCACAGCCTGGCCGGAGAATCCGATGGGATGGGGAGCCGAAGACCTCAAATACAGGTTCCAGTGGACCGCTCCCATTGTCGTCTCGCGCTTTGACTCCAACGTCCTCTATCATGCGGCCCAGGTCCTGTTCAAGACGACGAACGAGGGACAGAGCTGGGAAGTCATCAGCCCAGACCTCACGACCAACGACAAGACAAAGCAACAAAAATCCGGGGGCCCGATCACCCATGATGACACCAGCGTGGAGTACTATTGCACGATCTTTGCGGTGTCAGAGTCCTTTCACGACCCGAAAATCCTGTGGGTCGGATCGGATGATGGCCTTGTCCACATCACCAGGGATGGAGGCAAGAACTGGGTGAACATCACGCCCAAACAGATGCCGAAGTGGAGCTTGATCAGCATGATCGAAACTTCAACTTTTGATCCGGGAACAGCCTATCTCGCTGTGGATAGACACGAACTGGACGATTTCGGCCCCTACATATACAGGACTGAGGATTTTGGGAATACGTGGACAAAGATCACCGACGGATTACCGAAAAACACTTTTGTCCGTGTTGTGAGGCAAGATCCGGCTCGAAAAGGCCTCCTGTATGCAGGGACAGAAACAGGGGTCTATGTTTCCTTTGATGATGGCGGCCGCTGGCAGTCTCTTCAGCTCAACCTCCCCGTTGTTCCGATCCATGACATGGTGGTCAAGGACAGCGATCTTGTGGTCGCTACCCACGGCCGGTCTTTCTGGATTCTGGATGATCTCACTCCACTTCATCAGATCACTGAAGATGTGGCTCAAGCCGAAGTTTTTCTTTTTAAGCCTCGCAATGCCACCAGGATGGGAGGCCGCGACTTTCCCAGGCCTCATGTCGGCCAAAATCCACCCAGCGGCTCTGTCTTTTATTACTATCTCAGAGAGAAACCACAAACAACGATATCTCTTGAATTTTTGGATGCTGAAGGTCAACTCATCCGGAAATTCACCAGCCAAAAGGAGGACAAAGAACTCGATGAAGTGCCTCCATCGAGGTTCGATCAACGCCGTTCAGAGAGTGTGCCCGCTGAGCCTGGGATGAACCGGTTCGTCTGGAATATGCAATATCCGGACGCCACACGTGTGCCCGGTGCCATACTCTGGGCGGGAAGACTCAACGGGCCCCTGGCCGTGCCCGGTGTCTATCAAGTGAAACTAAGCGTAGGGGAGGAGTCTCTGACCGAATCTTGGGAGTGGAAAAAAGATCCCCGTCTTGAGACCTCACTGGGGGATTTTGAGGCGCAGTTCGATCTCCTGATCAAGATCCGCGACAAATTGTCAGAAGTCAACGCGTCCATCAATCAACTCCGTACGATCAGGGATCAGGTCGATGACCTTCTGAAGAAGATCAAGGATAATCCCCACGCTACAGAGATCGAGAAGGCCGGTGAGAGCTTGAAGGCAAAACTCAAAAAGGTCGAGGATGTTCTCATCCAGTCAAAATCCAAGAGCGGCCAAGATCCCCTCAACTACCCCATACTGCTCGATAACAAAATCGCCGCTCTTGTTTCCGTTGTATCCAGTGCCGATGCCCGGCCCACGGATCAGTCTTACACAGTATTCGAAGAATTATCGGCCAAAGCCGACGCTCAGATAAAAAAGCTCGAAGCCGTTTTGAAGGAGGACCTCCCTGCGATCAATGAACTCGTACGAAAGGCCGATATTCCTGCGATTTTGATAAAAAAATGAGACGGGACAGACACGCCGTGTATAACAAAATCAACCAAAGGACTCTGGATGATTTGCAAAGGATCGTCGGGAGAGACAATATGATCGTCGATCGAGAAGAGATGATCGACTACAGTCATGATGAATTCTCACTCTCGGATATCTCCAAATTTCCTGATGTCGTGGTCAAACCCAAGTCTCCAGAGGAAATCTCAGGAATACTCAAACTCGCAAACAGAGAAAAGATCCCTGTAACCCCGCGGGGAGGGGCGTCGGGGCTCTGTGGAGGTTGCGTGGCTCTATTCGGAGGGATTCTGCTGTCTCTTGAGGGGATGAACCGTATCCTGGAGGTCGACGTGGCCAACCAGATGGCGGTCGTAGAAGCAGGTGTCCGGCTCATGGATTTTTACAGAGCGGTTGAGGAGACCGGGCTTTTTTTCCCGCCACATCCCGGCGAAGAGAGTGCCATGATCGGAGGTCTTATTGCCACTAATGCAGGGGGCGCTCGTGCGGTTAAATACGGTGTGATCCGGAACTACATCCGAGGACTTGAAGTTGTACTGCCGGAGGGCCAGATCATCCATCCGGGCGGCAAACTGATGAAGACGAGCACCGGATATAACTTAGTGAATCTTTTTATCGGTTCCGAAGGGACTCTTGGAGTCATCACAAAAGCCATCATCCAGCTGATGCCCACACCTCAGATGACGCGCTCTCTTATCATTCCCTACGAAGATCTTGAAAAAGCCATCGAGACCGTACCCTATATGATGCAGCACAAGATCCTCCCATTAGCTGTGGAGTTCGTTCCCAGGGAAGTCATCGAGATCACGGCGAAGTTTTTAAGGAAGCAGTGGCCTGTCTCTAGCGGGGAGACATATCTTTTGATCATCATCGCTGCCACGAGTGAGGACGAGCTGGACAGGATGTCTGAGACTATCGCGGAGGTCTGTTTGGAAAAAGGGGCCCTGGATGTTTTTGTGGCAGACAACCCGAAGAAACAAGAACAGGTTCTGGAGATCCGGAGCAAGATTTATGAGGCCATTAAAGCCCACACTCTTGAAATCTTGGATGTTGTCGTTCCCAGGGCCGAAATTGCCAACCATGTCAAGCGCGTGCAGGAAGTGGCGGAAGAGCAACAGATCTGGCTGCCCACTTTTGGCCATGCGGCAGACGGGAATGTCCACACCCATATCATGAAAGCCCGTTATGAGAACGAACAAATTGTCCCGATCCCGGAAGAGGAGTGGAAGCCAAAGCTGGCCAGAGTCCGGGAAGACCTTTACAGAGATTGTAAAATAAGAGGAGGCATGATCTCAGGGGAGCACGGGATCGGGATTGTTAAAAAACCCTACCTGTCCTATGTGCTGAGCGAGACGGAGATCTCCCTCATGCGGGGGATCAAGGATGCGTTTGATCCCAACCATATTTTAAATCCGGGTAAGATCTTTGATTAGCTCCTCACGCACCAGGAAGTTTAGATTATTTTGCCTTTTCCTGGTATAATTATGAGGCTTAACTGTGAAGAGCCTCCATTTGCAGAAATCAAAGAACCTCAATAAACATCCCGACATTTTTTATGGATAACTCAAGAAGGAGAGTCTCATGGCTAATTTGTGCACGTCATATATGGGATTAGAACTCAGAAATCCTGTGATCGTCTCCAGCAGCGATCTCACCAAGACTGTATCAGGCATTAAAAAGTGTGAGGAGGCGGGTGCTGGAGCTGTGGTTTTGAAATCGATTTTTGAGGAACAGTTCTTGATAGACACAGAAATCCCGCACAGTGACTATAATGTCCATCCTGAAGCCTTGGATTATATGCGGTCTGGGAGCCTGTTCGAGTACGCGCCGCAAGGCCTGACTCAGTTGATAGAAGAGGCGAAAAAAAGCGTTTCAATCCCCATTATCGCCAGCATTAATTGCCAAACTCCATCACTCTGGCCGCGTTTTGCGCGGCAGATCCAGGAAGCCGGAGCGGATGGATTGGAGCTCAATGTCTCCTTCCACCCCATAAGCTTGGCCATACCGAGCTCTGAATATGAAGGCCGACATCTGGAGATATTGAAAGCGGTTAAAAAAGAGCTGTCTATCCCCATTTCAATCAAGCTCATGTCCCAGATCACATCGGTGTCCCACCTAGGACAGCAATTGGCAGAATTGGGCTGTGATGCCATAGTCCTCTTTAACTGGTTTCTTGAACCGGATATCAATATCGAGACTATGAAGACAAGGTCGCTGATCGGAAAAGCCAATTTTTATCACTCTCTGCGATGGGTGGGCCTTCTGTCGGGAAGGGTGGAATGTGACATCGCCGCATCCGGAGGGATCAAGACCGGTGAGGATGTGGTGAAACAACTCCTTGCCGGTGCGTCCGCGGTCCAGGCCTGCACGCTCTTTCTACAGAAAGGGCTGGAAGAAATACAAAAACTCCTCAATAGCCTGAAGGATTGGATGGGCCTCCATGGTTTCGAGAGCATCAAGGATTTTAGGGGAGAGCTGTCTTTCAGGCATCAGGAATTGATGTTCAAGGATATGGGCGAGGCGAGTGCATACTTCCGCGCTCAGTATCTCAAGGCCTATTCAACGAAATGATGCAGAGGGGACAAAAATGTCCGGATGGACTGGATGGGTCGCAAAGGCCTTACACAGATAGATTAAAAATGGAGGGGTAAAATGGAGAGAATCTCAGAAATTTTTGTGGTTTTGGAAAATCGTCCTTCGACTTTGGGTGAACTGTGCAGCCATTTGTCTGAAAACGGGATCAATATCGACGCCATCGGACTTTTTCAAGACTCCGCCAAACTGTATGTCAAAAACGTCAGCAAGGCGATAAAGATCTTGAACAAGCTGGACTATGAGACAGATATCCGGGAAGTGCTCAGGGTCGATCTCGAAAACAGACCTGGCTCCTTGGCTGAAATCGCCACAAAGCTCGGAGATAAAGGGATCAACATCGAATACTGCTACGGGACACTCAGTTCCAAAGGGAAGAGCGCAGCTGTCATCATGGATGTCTCGGATATCAACAGGGCTCTCAAGATTCTAAAATCTTAAATTGTCTTCCATTCTCCCATTCAGTCTTTAACAGGAGATCAATTGTAATAACTGAGAGGCTGTGGCGATCTGGTTACACTTATCGTCCTTGTCCTCCTCGTCGTTCGAGATCTCCAGTTACCGGGAACGGAAAACAAGTTGAAGTTTATCGGGGATTTTACTAATATCTGGATGCTTCTGAGTTTCGCACATGAAGGGAGTTTCGTATGACTGAAGAACCTAGGAGAAAAGGTCTTTTAAGGTCATTCCCGGCCACGTTTTGGGTGGCCAACATGATGGAGTTTTTCGAACGCGGGGCCTACTATGGATTGAATGCCGTTCTCGCTGTCTATTTGGTCGATATCCTGGGCTTCGGAAATCAGGCTGTAGGATTCCTCCAGGGTTTTGTCTACGCATTGACATACATCGTGCCCATTCTGGGGGGAGCTCTGGCGGAAAGGCTGGGCTACCGGAAAATGTTGCTGGTTGCTTTTTCCCTGCTCTCCATCGGATATTTTGCCGCCGGGAATGTGACAACCTACGGATTGATATTCCTCTTCCTTCTGCTCATGGCCACAGGAAGCGGACTGTTCAAGCCGATTATCACAGGCACAGTTGCCAGAACCACGACCAAAGAGAGCGGTGGCTTCGGTTTTGGCGTGTATTATTGGTGTATTAATCTGGGGGCTTTTATTGCGCCTCTGTTCGTCAGCTGGATCAAGGGTTTCGACTGGCGGTATGTGTTCTTTTCTTCGGCCAGTTGGTGTTTCTTGATGCTGCTGCCCACGATATTTGTGTACAAGGAACCTGAAAGACCCGCAAGCACCAAGAGAATCAAACAGGTGTTGAGAGAGGCACTGTTGGTGCTCAGCGATTCCCGTTTCATGCTGTTGATCCTGGTGTATTCCTGTTTTTGGATCCTCTACTTCCAGATGTTCGGATCTGTTCTCTGGTATCTTCGTGATTTTATCAACCGCACACCCGTGACCGCAGTCATGAAAAAAATCGCGATATTGCGCATTTTTGAGTTCGACGCAGAATTTGTTACGGTCATCAACGCAGGGACCATCATACTGTTGGTTCTCCTTGTGAGCCGCATCACGAAGAACATGAAAGCCCTGCCGGTCATGTCTGCCGGGATCATTTTTGGGGCGTGTGGTTTTATTGTGCTGGCCTCTACACATTCGCCGTGGATGTTCATACTCGGCATTGCAGTGTTTTCTATAGGTGAAATGACAGCTCATCCCAAGTATTACAGCTATGTGGGTCTTGTGGCACCCAAGGATAACGTGGCGACTTATATGGGTTACGCGTTCCTGTATGGTGTATTCGGAAGTCTTTTTGGCAGCAATTTCGGTGCGATCCTCTATGAAAAAATGCTCAAACCTCTGGCGCCGGACTCTGAGAAACTGGCTGCAGGAGTGGCTCTCGACCCCTTCGTGCTCTGGAAGATCAAGATCTTCTGGCTGATATTCGCTGTCTTAGGCATTGTCTGCCTTGGTGGGATGTTGCTCTATAACAAGTTTTTTTCAGAAGATACACCGGAAACGAACCGCCGCGCGTGGAGAATCATGCTGGGCATTTATTTTATCCTTGCCGCCTCAGGTGTCTATTTCCTTATTTATTCTCTCCTTTTGTCTGATCCTATCCAATGGAGGACGTTCGTTCAATCGTTGATCCTTCTGATCATTGGGGGAGGTGGTGTGTTGATCTCGCGGAAGAGGAAACAATAAAGTCCTTGACTGAACATTTGACTTTTCATGTGCCCCAGAAGCGTGATTTTTTGAACATCACGCCAGAGATCGAGGCCCTGGTGGAGAAAAGCGATGTCAAGGAGGGATTCTGTCTAGTCAGCGTTTCTGTCTTGAGGGGCTATTTGTCCATTTTGATGGCGGCTTTGACTGTTTTCGTTTGGGAGGCGAGTGAGTCGTTAAGGACCTGACTGATGAGGTCGAAGGCCTGAATGATCTTTGAGTTGGTGATCGAATAGAACACGTTGATCCCATCCCGGCGGGTAGTCACGATACCCTTGGTGCGCAATATGGCGAGATGTTGCGACAGGTTTGCCTGAGAAATGCCCGTAATCTCGACAATCTCGTTGACAGTCATTTCTCTTTCCCGGAGATTGTCCAGGATCTCTTGTCTTTTGGGGTTTGCAAGGGTTTTGCACACATCGGAGTGAATGTTGTAAAAATCTTTATTTTTCATCTCTCCAGCCTTAAAAATTTTAGGCAAACGCAATAATTCTAATATTCGAAACTTATTATAGCTTATTTTAATCCCGTGTCAAAATAAACAGCGTGCGACCGCATGAAATCCAAAGACAGCGATGCCATGAAAGGATTCGTCACGAACTGTCTTTTCGATGGAGATGAAACTCTATTGGGAGAATGAACCGGCAGAATATGGAGGGACCGTTTCCTAAACGGTCCGCTGGGGGGGAGCGGACCCTACATCGTTACCGGCAGTTTTAAGAGAATTAGTCCAATTGTGAATAGAGCAGTGCATTGAGCAGGAATTTGTATGTGCCGTGTGATTGCGCACGGTGCTGGCACCGAAATCCGATGAGGATGATGTGTCCTTCTTTATATTTCACGTCCACGACCGCTGCTTTCCGGGCGATCTGATCTTCTCCCAGCAGCCACCCGCTCAAGAGAATGTCTTCTTTGGGGTAGCTGGCAACAACAGTCCTGTCCCACTCCCCAGAGGGCACGCGGGTACTCAAGGCAAGACTTCGGGAGAACATTGCCGCAGCTTCTTGGGGCATTCCGTATCCGATCGGAGTGGTGTTGTCCACTTTGATTTTGAGCAATGATGTGGGGCAGAAAAATTTATCACGTTCCACCCGCTCCAGGGCATTGCTGACCGGGGCATCAAAATCCTTGAAGACCAAGCCGGTTGCGCTATTCAGTGTGACGAGTATGCCGCCTTTTTCCACAAAGGCTTTGAGCGCGTCAACGCCTTCCTTGCCAATACCGCCCTCATATTCCGGCGGAATGTTTAGTCCGCGGAAATAGCGTGCAAAACGGCTGGTCGGGCTTGGTTTTCCCTCCTTTATCATATCGGCATCTTCATCCGCAAAGACAATGACATCGTATTGAGCCCTTAAGTCGATCTTTTCTTTTTTTGTTCCCTTAAAATCCTTGTTGTGCATGGTCGTGAATGGAATTCCCATGTCGTCAAAAACATAACGCGTCCATCCCTCGTCCATGTTGGAGCGCCAGGATTGATAGAGCCCAATCCGGGTATTTTTGAGAGGGGACATGGGAATATTCTCGATGTTGTCCACTTCATAAGCCTCAACATGCCACTTTTCCAGCAAGCCGGGAAGCATATTTTGAACCTGAGGTGTGTGCTTCACGATAAAACTACCTGTACATGCTTGAAAATTATCGTTTTGGATGCCCTCCTTGGAACGGTAGACCTCTGCGTTGTCTTTGAGGAGTGCAAAGACAACAGAGTAGGAGGCGTTTTTCTTGGAATCGAGCACGACATAAGGAGCCGTCGATTTGGGAGTTGGTGCGGAAGGGTAGGTTATTATGTCAATTTGTGTTAGATCTGTTTTGAAGGGATTATTGACCTGGTCGCAGCGAACGCCCATCTGGAGCGGGAGTGTCCAACCCGCGTTGTCGTAGGGAGGCTCTGGCGGACCGCCCGGGTATTGGCGGATGTCAGGATATTTTTGTTTCTCGAGCAAAGCCTGTGCGTAGGGTCTGTAAGGTTGGGAAAGAAGAACAACGGTGGACCCGGCCGAATAAGCCCTTCCATCGGCGATAAAATCTTCGTTCGCTTGATGGAGCTCAACTCCACCCATTTGCAGGATCTCCAGCATCTTCAGGGTTGTGGGATAGTCCCTCTGTTCTTTGGGAATGACAAATGCAAAAGGTTGCCCTTCTTCTCTTTTTTCGATGGAATCTTTGCACATCTGATAGGAGCCAAACAGAAAATCCTCTTTATAGAGATATGCCGTTTTAACAAGGCTCATCGAGAGGACGAGCTCGTAGTCGACGATGTCCCTCAACCTCCACCACCCTCCTGGCCAGGGGTCTGGGAACTGCATCTGTTTTTCTGTGTACGAGTCAGAGACTTCCGTGGGGTCTATGTAGATGGGAGCCGCAACGTTCACAGAGGCCATCTCGCTGAGAAGACCGATTGAGTTGTGCAGCCAGGACGTGTCATCGCACGCACCGATCCACCACCCCGTAAAGCTGCGGTCATAGACAACTCCTGAGCAGTTTTCTTTTTGCAGGTCGAAAGCCATGTTCGTTCCGCAAAGGGCCACTCCTCGCCAGACAAGAGGATGCACAGTGGGGACCGGAGGATTCATGAAGGGCGGGACGAAAAGGCGCGCACCTGTGGAACCCATCTGGTGCTCGTCGATGTGGACCTGAGGGATCCAGTTATGGTAGAGGACTTTCGTCACGGCTTGTGTTTCAGGGAGGTTGAACATAAACCAGTCGCGGTTGTTGTCGTGGCCTGCATAATGGTGATACAGCCATGGCATCTGGCCGCCCTCGTATTTAGTGCCCACATATTTTCGGAACCACTCGGTGACCATCTGGTGTCCATCAGGATTTATGCTCGGTGAGAGAAGGACGATCACATCTTTGAGTACCTGGTCAGCATTAAAGGGAGTCTTGCCCGTGACCAGATTGTAGGCAAATTCTAGCGACATCTGGGATGCGGCTATCTCCGTTGCATGCTGGCTGCAAGTGAAATAAAGGATAACCTTACCTTCCTTCGCAAGCTGCCTGGCCTCTTCAGGGGTCAGGCCGCGGGCATCACGCAACCTTCGTGTGATGCTCCGGTACTCATCGAGTCGTGCCATGTTCTCCTCGGCAGTGATCACAGCCAGGATCATGGGTTTCTTCAACACGGTTTCTCCGATATTAAAGACTTTGATCTTCTCTGATTCCTCATCGAGCTTTTTAAAATAGGCGAGGATCTGGTCGTAATCAGCGAGTTTGCGGTCTGCGCCGACCTCGTGGCCTAGAAACTCCTCAGGAGACGTCTGCGCTACTAAAAGGGAGGAGACAAGAAAAAAAACCAGAAGACTAACAGACAGAATCTTTTTACTCATGAAGGCCTCCTTTCATTATTGACCTGGTCTGTCCATTGGATCCGTCGTGCCTGTTGGAGCAATTTTTTATAGAATTCAATGGCGAGCTTGGCCAATAGGCTAATGAAGATTTTCTATCACCTACTATATCCTCTGTCAAGAATTAATTGAAGGCTGTAAGCATCCTTATTTCCGTGATAAGGGAATTAGAGGCAAAAAAGAGCGAGTCACTGTCCTTATGAGTCGGATGGTGGAGGGTGGGGGGGCTTCGACGAATATGGACTGTGACGAACTCCTGCTATTATCATTTGAGTTGAGAGCATCACGGAAATAAGGATGTTTCCTTGAAGGCTTGTGATCAAAAGGTCTCGGCACAGAAACCCTGGTGCAATTTAGACGCATTTTCCACGACTAAACTCAGTCAATGTGCCCACAAGAATGGACACGCTCGTCTAACATGTTGACAAAATTAGTGTATATCGTTTAGTGTATGTCATTAGGATTCTGAGGGTGAAACATGAGAAAAATGAATTGGATAAAAAAACATAACGCGTTATTCGTGCTCATATGGTTTCTTTTTGTGCCATTTGCCCATGCCCAGCAGCAAGAGCCGCAGGTGGACCTCTCTGAGACTGTCAAAAAGGACAGTTTCGCTGGCAAGCTGGAGATCGGAATTCATTACGGTCCCTGGTCACTGAAGCCAATATCAAATTACTTCGAGGATGACCTCCTCGAAGAGATAAGCAAAGAAGTCCGGAAGCGGGTGAACGATGAGCTCAGCAAGCTTTACCCCGGTGTTGGAGACTTTGTCAGCGGGTATGAGGATGCGCTGGTCTTTGGTTCGAGCGGCAGCAACTTTGGCGTAGAGATACGGTTTTATCCCAAAGGCAAACAAGGCTCGTTCAGCCTTGGATTTTCCGTCGAAAAGACTAAGATAAAGGTCAAAGCGGAAGGTCCCATCACCCAGAATTATGAATACGGTGTGACGTCCACTGTTGACGGATTGGGTTACATCACGACCAGTCCGCTGACAATGAATCTGAGTTTTCGCTGGGATATCAATCCAGCATGGAGAGTCTCTCCCTATTTTGTCTGCGGTTTTGGCTTGGGCACCCTCGTGGGTGACGTGAATTATGAATGGGTGGGCACATACAATTGGAAAAATCTTTCCGGACAACTGAGTGGCTCGGACGCTTTGAGCTTTGAAGATGTGGAATGGGAGTTTGATGAGAACATTCCCAGCATTTTTTATCTGATCCAGTTGAACCTGGGTGTACGCGCCAGGATCACACCCAATGTCTATCTCAATGCCGAAGCGGGGTTCTGGGACGGCATCTTGTTTCGTGCCGGCGTATTCTATAGATTTTAATCCCTCAAAAGGTGTACACTAAAGACTCGGCTGTTTGAGTCAAGTCCTCAAAGACCGTGCTAGATGGGGAGCTAGCGGTGCCCTGTCACCTACAATCCGCTACAGTAGGGTCGAATTCCTTGCCGAGGCTGAGCTTTTTCTGTTTAGTGTCTGTGTAAGTGGTGATGACGGTACGGGTCCTGCGCAAAGAAGGCTCTGTAAACCCCGTCAGGACCGGGAGGTAGCAGCGGTAGCAGTGCTGTTTCTTGTGCTGCAGGTTTGCCTTGCCCGAGCTAACTGCATGGATAACGCAGGGGGAGTCCTGTCGGAGCAAGGTGCACGGTCTATGTTTAGAGTTCAGCCAAAAAGGAGAAAACCGTTATGAACGGTAATAAGGCTTTGATCCTTGCGGGATTTTTTATTTTATCCACAGTGCTTCTCTTCTCTCAAACCCAAAAGCAGGTTGACCCTGTAAACTGGAGAGAATTGGTTCCATTCCTTACGGATGTGCCTGGCTTTGAGGCGGAAGGGAATGCGGAAGGTTCGACGATGACGATGGGGACCTATAAGGTTTCGCAAGCGGAGAGAGAGTATTCATCCGGAGAAAAAGAGCTCCGAATAACGATCATCGATGGGGCATATGCCCAGATGGCTTATGCAGGGATCAAAATGGCGATGAACTTTGAGATGGATACATCCGAGGAATATGTCAAGAAAGTCACAATAACGGGTTTCCCCGGCATCGAGAAATATGCGTATGAGGACAAAGAGGGACAGGTCATGCTCCTTGTGGCAGACAGATTCGTGGTCCAGCTTGAGGAGGATAACATTCCGGATACCTCTGAGTTGAAAGAGATCGCAGAAATGCTCGATCTGGATGGTTTGGCAAAACTAGCGAAGTGAGGTCCGCCAAATTTAGCGGCACCTGTTGGAAGAATCCCCAAATGCTTAGTGAGTAACATTCGATTGTCCCAATTGGTGATTGCGAAAACACGCTCAGTTTCCCCGGCGAGGAAACTTCGCTCGGTTTCGGACTTCCCTCACATCTCCCCCTGGGAGATGTACCATGCCCGTTCAGTCCTTCACACGGTTTTCTCCACCACACAATTGGGACACTCAATAATGCAACTCATGTTCATACGACCACGGATTTAGGGGTGCTTACGCACCGGTTCTGAAATCTAATTTTTGCGGCGATCAAGAAAGCAATTGGTGGGCGTAGGCGATCCTTTTCCTTATCGAGACTCCGTAAGGGCATCTGTCTTCGCATTGGCCGCAGTTCTGGCACGAAGGGGCTCTCTCTTCGGGAGGTAAGCTCCTGTAACCTCTGTTGGCCCGGGCGAATTTCTCATAGCCCTCATAATAAGACAGGTACCGAAGAATTGCCGTTGTCTTGATTCCTGCCGGACAGTGCGATTCGCATTGGCCGCACATATGGCAATAATCCTGGGAGTTTTCAGCGACGTAACGGAACAGGGAGCGTTGTTCTCCGGCACTCAGAGAATGCTGAACCACAGCAAGGTCCTCCTCCAGTTGTTCGAAGGTCAGCATTTCGGTCACAACCGCGGAGATATTTGCGTTGGTTAGAGCCCATTTCAGCATGATCTGAAAGATCGAGCTGTTCTCTGTTTTGTATTTTTCCAGGTCCTGCCGTTTTCCCCCGACTTTCAGGACCTTCATAGCGATGATTCCCACGTCTTTGGCTCTTGCCAGAGAAATGAGCGGTCTGATCCCGCTTTCTGCCAGATAATCGTCATACGATTCGATGTCTTTTTCTTCCTCTGTTTCTTGGATGTCAAACACGTTATAACCCAGTTGAACTATGTCGTAATAACCGCATTCGATGGCTTTTTTAACGACTTTGTGATGGTTGGAGTGGCAGGAGATTCCCGTAAACCTGAATTTCCCCTCTTTTCTCAATTTCTCGTAGGCTGAGAGAACCCTCTCATCAGTCAGGATCTCTTCATCGTCCACACCATGGATGAGGAGAACATCGATATGATCCGTTTGCAGCCTCTTTAAGCTTTCCTCCACGGATTTAAGGATCGTCTCTTCATTCCAGTTCCTGCTGGCATGAAACTTGGTTCCCACATAAGCAGTGTCCCGCCCCACCTCTTTGAAGAGCCGGCCGATCGCTCTTTCGCTGTTCCCATTCGAGTAGGAATGAGATGTATCGATGTAATTGACACCGCGTTCAATGGCCTGAGTGAGAATAGCCCAGTCCGGAATGGGGCTTCCCCCGAGGGAGACTTCTGAGATCCGAAGATCTGTCCTTCCCAGCCTCCTGTAGAACATCTTGCCTTTTTGAACACGATCCATTTGATCTTGTGCCGGCCACTTTTTGGGCAACAACGGCACGGAAAAGGCCCCGAGCGTTAGGCTTTTCAGGAATTTCCGTCTGTTTGTTTGCTCCATGATTTTCCCTCCGGTTAGGAACAGTCTAGTTTATTCAATATCGCGGTCGGATACAATGAATTTATCCGGACAGCATTTCCAAGTCTGTGATCGTATGAACACAAGTTGCGTTATTGAGTGCCCCAATTGTGTGTTGGAGAAAACCGTGTGATTACCGGTCAACCTTATTAAGATTCTTAGAGATACACATCTAGTGTATGAATTGAGACAAATAAAGAGATCGGCTGAGGCGAGCTGTTAACACAATATAAAAGCAGACTTGTTTATATGATGTTCTCAATATTGCACGCAATAATCTCAAAATCCAGCCAAATTTATGAAAATTCAAACGGCTCACCAGAGAGTTTCCCTTCTTTTTCTTCGAACCAAAGAAGTCGTGCACAATGCTGCAATTTATGCAGATCAGTTGTCTGAGGAAATGGATTGCTCTCCCAAGGAAAATTCTGAAGGTTTGCCATGGCAAAAGCTTCACAACTTCTTCGTGGATGTGAAAATAAATATGAATTCCAAATGGACTCAAAAATGCCGTAGTGATCGCGGCAAAAAAATTCTTCCCATGTTTCGGTAAGTTCCTCTTCTGCTTTTATATCAAAGATATCAATTTGTGCGAGATTAAAAGTTGGATTTTCTTTCCATGCTTTGAGCAGAAGTTTTCTTGCCTCAACATCCGTTTTCGGAGCTGTATAACCGAAAATTGTAAGAAAGTATGTGTAACTAAGATAATTTTTTATTTTTATCCATTCTCCCTTAATGAAAGGATGTGAATTATAATTTTTTTGTTTAATTAGCATCAACAAAAATATTCAAGTTTACTCATTTTTCCAAACTGGGCACCACAGTGAAAAGAAATATATTAGTTTTGACAGTTTGTATTCTTGTATTACCAAATTACAATAAGTCGTATCTGGAAAGCATTCATATTTATGTTTGGAAGTGACCCTTGTTTTATAGATTTATTCTGGTACTCCGCTATGAATTGAACTCCATTGTTTAAAGGTGTATTTACGAAGGCAGTAATTGCACGTTGTTCATTGTCGCTTTTATCACTCGAGGGATCAAACCAATCATAGCGTACTCCAGTTCCCATAAACTCATGGAAAAGATAGTCACCTTCGATGAAGTACCCATTGTTTGAGAATGTATCGCTACTTGATGTGTTTGAGAATAGGTCATATTTATGATCATTGCCTCTGGCATAACCTGCTAAAAAATTAAATTTTTCATTCAACTCATAATTGGCATAGAGAGCATAGCGATTAAAGGTATTTTTCCACAGCATATCGTTATTGCCAATAGGAAGATCAATAGCGCCATGATAGAAATATGCCCCTAAACCTGATCCGGAATCTCCCAACAATTGAGTGAAAGTGATTTGGACATCTTTATTATTGAATGAAGGGGAATCGTCGCTCTTTTGAAGATCTCCTCCTTGTGCTGGTTCACCCTCAGAATTAATCCCGTTAAAAACTGTTAAGCGCAAGAAGCTATTTTTATATGAATAACCTAATTCCAAGCCTGCTTGGTCAAAGCCCCAAATTTTAAAATAAGTATTCTGATCATGAATCGCTTGATTTGTTTGGAACAAAGGACGGCTCAGGCTTAGCGGTCGATCTGACGCGCCAAAGCCTTCAAATGGATGAAAAATGCCAGCACGAACACTCAAATAAGACTCTGGTTTTCCCCAGTTTGCTCTTAAATAGGCATTTTCAATTTCAGCCGTTTCTTCACTGGCAAAAGACATTTCTACTAACGAAGAGAAGTGCTTAGCAAAAGCACCGGCTAAAGGATAAAAGGTAACTTCATGGAATGTCAGTTGATTGGAGGTTTCGGAGGAAGAGTCAACCTTGGTCTGCTTTACATCCTCGCGTACTTGGATCCGTGCAGAGAAATAATCTCCGAGTTTAAAATCTCCCTTCTGTTCCTCAGCTAGTTCCTCAGGCATCCTGAATCCTGCCGCACGAAAACGAAAACCGGTTGGGGTTAGCTTTGGCACAACCGTATGACAGAGAGAACATTCGACACCATATTTCCTCGCGAAATTGGGCATTGCCCAGGATTTTTTGCCCATTAAATAGAATCCAAAGAAAGTGAACAATAAAATTATCCACAATGTTAATTTTTTCATTTTCCCTCCATTTCGGTTAACATCGATGGTTGAATAATGTCTACAATAAATATAATTACTATCGATTCGATAGATATTATGTAATCCTAGATTATTCTTAGCGTATTGTCAAGCACTTATTTAACAAAATATTGCCGATATGGTTCATCATTCCCATGAGGTAAATAAATCTCTCCCTACAGTTGCAAATGCGTAATAAAAATATTGTTGATTTAACTTTAATTGCAAATTCCGATCTATTCCGACCACTTTTTGTGGAGGGCTCCGGTCACCTGAAACAAAAAGGGAAAAAAAATTTTAGTACTTCCCTTCTATATATTATGGAAGGCTAAAGTTACAAAAAACGGACGCTTTTTTGACCTTAAGATTGAGGACGTTGAGTTGAAGGGGAATGAATTTCGATCCCCTACTGAGGAAGATATAAAAAGTTACGGATTAGAAAAGACCGAAGAGAGATAGAAATATTTTCATAGCTGTTTAAGAAACTGACCGAATATCTAAATTAGATAATTTGGCATAAACCTGTTTTTGATCACTTAATGCTTTACAGTCTCAATTAGAGATGATCCTAGAATTTATGATTCTTTATACAAGCTCTCTTCCAACCTCTTGATTAGCTCATGATCACAATTTAGCCTAAGATGAATCCTCTTTATCCTCTTCCAATCCATGAGCAACTTACCGCCCACTGGATAAAGCCTGTATTTATTTGGCTTCTTGTAACCCTGCCGGATAACTTCCAAACATAAGGCTTTTTCTAATTCTTTAATCCAAGACCGAATTGTAACTTCGCTCACGCCCATCTCTTCTGACATAGCTTTCCTCGTTAGAATTACCTCCGGATAGCTGTTTAGTGATTTATTGAAGCAATGAGTATGGAGTAGTCCAAAGAGCGCTTTTGCTTGAGCACTTATTTCGGGATCTCTCAATATGGAGTCTTGTATTTGCCCATAAAAATAAGGCCTCCCATTGAAAATATCTTTCGCAAGAACCAAGGATTGTCTTTCAATTTTATCGTCAAGATCTTCCACTTATAATCCATCATTGTTTTCTCCTGTTCACTCAAAAGACCGCTCTGTCTTTTGAGAATTCTTTTACTATTTATAATTTCACTGACTATTTAGTCGGAGAATTACCTTATGCGAGAACTGGTATTGGATTGAAATTGTTGAGGGCTGCGATTATCCTATTTATGATCTCACGAGAGTTCTTACATAAAGGTTCTATTCGGAGAGACTACATTTAAAACCATCAGTCTGATTGGGGACCGGACCCACCATATGATATGGCTATTGGATGAGATCGAGTGCCCGAAGGATGGTCTGGATCTTTTGCTTGGAGGAGTCATCGAGGGGTTGAAGGGGAAGCCGGCATGGACCGCCGTAGAATCCCATCAGGTCAAGGGCGTATTTGATGGCGGGGATGCCGTGCTCAGCAGTGAGAGCCTGGTTGAGAGGGGCCAGATCATGCTGGAGTTTTTTGGCGTCCTTCAAATTTTTAGCGATAGACAGTTCGAAGAGCTCAATGCAGAGAGAGGTCGCGACATCTGAGAGAGCGAGCACACCCCCGCAGGCCCCCATCACAATCCCGGGGAAGAGCATGCTTCCCGCTCCCAAAAGATAATCGAAACTAAAGTCCAGGCTGGGGATTATTCTATCGAGGAAGGCCATATTTCCAGAACTATCCTTGATCCCGGCGATATTCTCGTGCTTGGACAGCTCGACAAGAAGCTCTGGTGTCAATTCTACGCCAGTGTAACGAGGGATATGATAGATGATCAGTGGCTTCAGGGAATGGTCTGCGATGGTGAGGAAGTGTTTTTTGAGAGCTTCCGGAGTCATTAATGCCTTAAAATAGCTGGGCGTCCGTATCAGGGTTGCATCTATGCCCAGGGATGAGATCCGGTTGGAGAATTCCAGAGTGATCTTCGTGGATTCTTTGGCTGTTCCCACAATGATCTGTTTGTCAGCGGGGATTACCTCTTTGGCAGAGATCACCAGTTTTTCAACTTCGTCATCCGTGAGATATACGCTTTCTGCGGTCGAACCGGAAATGACGTAACCCGCCAGGTCAAATGTATTGTATTTTTGGATGTTTTCCTGAAATTTTTCGAAATAGACAGCTTCATCCTTAAACGGTGTGGTGAGGGGCGCATAGATCCCCTTAAACCTTCTGTTCATAACCGATATCTCCTTTCATTCTCTATTCGATGGATGAGTGATGATGGATTCAGACTTATTGAGTTTGAGGGCATCACTTTTGTTTTTCATTTCTTACGTGCATGTTTTAGACTCTCGATCTCTTTGAGTTCCGGATCTTTCATGCCGAAGTAATGGCCTATTTCGTGTTTGACGACTTCTGTCACTTTTTCTCTGATTTCTTTTTCTGAAGAGCAAAACCGTTCGATGGGTTCCTGGTAGATCACGATCACATCCGGAGGGAGATTTCCGTAGAAAGGCCCGCGGTGTTTGTAGGGCACTCCGTGATAGAGTCCGAAGATATAGCTGAACGGTGGGCTTCCAGTTCTTTCGTAGACCTCTCTTGAGGGGCGATCCTCGACGATAACGGTCACGTTGTCGACAAGCTCTTGGAACTCCTCAGGAAGCTTATCCAGGGCATCTTCGACAAGTCCCTCAAATTTTTTCTTGTCCATGGCGACGCATATCTTTCTTACTTTTCGATCCCCACTCTTGCCTGAACGCCCTTGGAATGGTAATGCTTGATCTCTTTCATCTCGGTCACAAGATCGGCTCTTTCCAACAGAGATTCGGGAGCGTATCTTCCAGTCAAGATTACTTCGATTTCATTGGGTTTTTTGTCCAGAAAATCGTGAACCTCCTTCTCGGTGATGAGTTTGAAATGCAGGGCCACATTGATCTCATCCAGGATGATGATGTCGTATCGGCCGGAGAGCATGGCCACTAGGCTCTTTTTTAGGCCGGATTTGGCCCTCTGGAAATCCTCTTTGTCGGGGTCCTTTGTCACATGGATAAAACCTTTGCGGCCGTATTGTTCAATGGTGATCCACGAGGCCAATCCTTGGACAGAATGCAGCTCCCCGTAGTCCTGTCCCTTGAGGAACTGGCCAATGTGGCTTCTCAGTCCATGCCCGGCGGCTCTCAAAGCGAGTCCAAGTGCGGCGGTTGTCTTTCCCTTTCCTGTGCCAGTATAGATCTGGATATACCCCTTAAATGTTTTTTTTAGCCTATCTTCTTTTTTTTTCTTTGTGTTCATCTGCCTAAACTATATTTTAAACCGCATATCGAGTCAACTGTTGGCCGTCACGGTAAGCATCCATGAAGGAGTGATGGCATTAATGAATATTTTCGTCTCGAATCATGGAAATCCTTTCGCTCACTCAAAATAGCAGTAAATCAATGAAGTGATTCATGAACAAAAATTATTGTCCTGTCTAGGTGATATTGGGGGTGCAATGGGGAGAATTTTTGTGCTATAATCTGCGGCATGTTAAGCATAAAGTTGGTGGAAGAAAAGCCCGATTTTGTCAGGCAAAAGATAGCTCTCAGGGGGATGGATGTCGACCTCGATGAATTCTTGAAACTCTCCCAGAAAAGAAAGCCTTTTTTGCGCCGGATCGAGGTCCTCCGTTACGAGCAGAACAAAACCTCTAAGCGGATCGGTCAGATGAAACAAGAGGGGATAGATGCCACTAATGACATCGCCGCAATGAAGAAGATCGCCGACGAGATCAAAAGCCTCGATGAGGAATACAAAAATATAGAGAGCGACTTCCAGAAATTACTCTTGCACATTCCCAACATCCCTCATGAATCCGTTCCTGAGGGTTTAACTTCGGACAAAAATGTGGAGGTCCGCACCTTTGGCGAAAAACCTGCCTTTTCCTTTCCTGTGAAACCCCACTGGGAGATCGGAAAAGACCTGGGTATTCTCGATTTTGAGCGAGCCTCAAAGATCGTGGGATCCAGGTTCGCCATCTATTTGGGTGCCGGTGCGTTAATGGAACGAGCCCTCATCAACTTTATGCTCGATATCCACACAAGAGAGAACGGATACACAGAGGTCATACCGCCGTTCATCGCCAATAAAGAGAGCCTCACGGGAACAGGGAATCTGCCGAAGTTTGAAGAGGACCTCTTCAGGCTCAAGGATACCGATTGGTACCTGATCCCCACGGCAGAGGTCCCTCTCACGAATATGTACAGAGAGGAGATCCTTGATTCTGCCATTCTTCCTCGGAGATTTGTGGCATACACACCCTGTTTCCGGAGCGAGGCCGGCTCTTACGGGAAGGACATCAGAGGATTGATCCGCCAGCATCAATTCAACAAGGTCGAGCTGGCCTGCTTTGCCCTTCCTGAGAAATCCTATGAGGAGCTGGAAAAGATCACCACTGATGCCGAAGAAGTCCTGAAAAGGTTAGGCCTTTACTACAAAGTTGTGGTCCTTTGTGCGGGTGAAATGGGATTTGCAGGAGCAAAGACATACGACCTGGAACTATGGATGCCTCAGAGAAAGAAATTTCTGGAGATCTCCTCCTGCACCAATTGTGAGGATTTCCAGGCCAGGCGAGCGAACATTCGCTTCCGGCGGGAGCCGAAGGCTAAGCCCGAATTTGTCCACACGCTCAACGGTTCGGGTGTGGCTTTGGGGAGAACTGTGAGTGCCATCCTCGAAACTTTCCAGCAAGAGGATGGCTCTGTCCTTATCCCTGAAGCCTTACGACCTTATATGGATGGCTTGGAACGTATCACCCGTGTGTAGACTGCATTCTTGAATTTGTTCTGGAGCACCTCATCCCCTGAATCCATGCGGCTGCCTTTTATGGCTCACTACAATAATGAGTTGCTGAAGCAGAGCTATCACCTCTGATTATATTTTTTAATGGACTCATGTTATCGTTGAGAACCCCATTTCTTGACTTTCAGAATAGCAAAAGGGCCAGAGTGCCAAAATAAAGCCCCAAAAATAAAGAAGGCGTACAAAATGACCGCGATGGACATTGAGAACAATTTGACCAAGTGAGGGCATGGAATAAAACGACCAAAGGACTGGAATGACTCGGGGAGAAAATGTTAGAATAAAAATCCCTGAAAAAGGTAGTGCGGAGGGATGGCCGAGCGGCTGAAGGCGGCGGTCTTGAAAATCGCTTCACGAGCAATCGTGACGGGGGTTCGAATCCCTCTCCCTCCGTTTCAATTCTTCCTAAAAACATGATAAAATAACTATCACCACAGAGTGGAACGGAGAGGTGCTGGAGTGGCTGAACAGGGTCGCCTGCTAAGCGATTGTACCGACCAATATCGGTACCGTGGGTTCGAATCCCACCCTCTCCGCCATTTTGTCTCAAAGATATTTGGAAAATACGACAGTTTATATTTGAGTTATTTGATTGATGCGGGCGCGGACTCATGAAAATTAGAACCATTACGACCGGATTTAATCTGAAACTTCCTCTGCAAGAGAGACAGATTGAAAAGATCGCTCGTTTTACTCAAGAAGCAAAAAAAGCGTTCGAAGGTGCAGGATTCACTGTCCAAACAGTCCGTGTAGCCACCCAACCCTGGGAGGAGTATTTTATCTCGCGGAAACAGATCATCGAACTGGCCAAACAGCTGGAGTCTCTGACACACAAATACCACATCGACTATTTCAACATGGGGACTACGTTTGACCCGAAAGACATCCCTCTGGTTTACGAGTTGATCAGAAACACAACGCGGGGATTCTGTACGGTTACGGTCTCAGATGAGAGGGCTATCAACACAGATGCGGCACGTCTTGCAGCACGAACCATCAAAAGGCTTTCTGTTTTGGATGCCGATGGTTTTACGAATCTGCGCTTTGCGGCCATTTTCAACACAAAGCCGGGAAGTCCTTTTTATCCGGGAGCTTTCCATAAAGGACCGGATTCCTTTGCCGTGGGTACAGAAAACAGCGATCTGGTGTACAAGGCCTTTGCGCAGGCGAAAACTATCCGGAAAGCAGGACAATATCTCAAGGAGATCTTGGCTTCGGAGTTCAAGAAGATCGAACAGGTCGGACGTCGGCTGAGCCGCAAGGAAAACATCAAGTTTGGCGGGATCGATGTCTCCATCGCCAGCTCCGTAAAAGCCACAGAAAGTATCGCCTTCGCGTTTGAGAAGCTGGGACTCGGAAAATTTGGAGAGCCGGGAACACTTTCTGTCGCCAAGATCATCACCGATACCCTGAAAGATTTAGGGATAAAGACATGTGGCTATTCGGGGCTGATGCTTCCTGTGCTCGAAGACTTTGGATTGGCTCGCAGGAACACAGAGGGAATGTATGGCTTGATCAATCTTTTGACATACTCCGCTGTGTGCGGCACAGGATTGGACACAATCCCCCTGCCGGGGAATATACCGGAGAAAAAACTCTATGCTCTGCTATTGGATATCGCCACCCTTTCGCAGAAGCTCGATAAGCCTCTCTCGGCAAGGTTGATGCCCGTGCCGGGGAAAAAAGCTGGAGAGATGACAGATTTTAAGTTTGAGTACTTCGCCAACTCAAAGATCATGCACCTCTGACCGCCCATAATAAGAGCTAAATGGCTTTCAAAGGTAGGGATCGCTAGATTTTATGAATAATTCATCTCAGGTGGTCTTTAAGGTCTTCCAGGATTTGAGACGCCTGTTCAGGACTTGCAGCGCCGAGCACGATCAGGATAAACGTCCTGTATGGCTGGACGACGATCAAGATTCCTGAATCGTCTTTGAGCTCAATGCGATCCTCTCCAATCCATACGCTCGGATATTTGGCTTCACGCTTGAAATCCTCTTTGGCGCTGTGGAATGCCTGCTTGCTTTCCTCCATGTCCCCATACTTCAGAATATAGATATCATATCCGGGTGTGTAGGCGCCCATGATGCCCTCCCGGACCCTGAAAACATCCATATTTGCAAAAGGGTAACTGTTCACCAACCCGAGATTTCCCCTGAAATATTTTACGCTCTGTGTGTCCAGTTGCTGCTGGAGGAGACATGCGTACAAACCCGGCTTTTTCCCGGCAGATTGGTCCTGAATTTTGGCATCTACAGCCTTCGCGATCGCTTTGAGCCCTTCTATAGTTTCTCTCTCTGCGTCGAATCCTGTTATCGTAACCAAATACTGTCCCTTCCAAAAATTGAGATAGTAGTCCTGGAGTTTACATCCGTGGCCTACATCGAGCTCTTCTCCTTTTCCTGCGGACTTGAAAGTGTACATGCCGAAGGCGCTTTCCGGAGAGGTCATTTTGTAAATTTCCAGAGAGGCGGACTTCCCGTTTTGGCTTTGATAATCTTGGACGATGACCCGCTCAAAACCATACTCGTGATAGATCTCCGCACCCCCATCGATGTAGAAAAACAGGTCATCACCCTTGTATTCTTCAAAGTCGAGATTCCTTTCCCATGCACCGATCTCCTCCGATTGGGGCAAGAGCGTTTGAAGTCCTTCCTCAGGTTGTGAAGTCATGTTCAGAGAACCTAAAGAGGGAACAAAACCAAAAAATATTGCCAGACATAATAAAATATAAACGTTCTTCATGGAATGTCTCCACGTTTGTTCTCTCTGTCTTCAAGGAACTGAATGATTTTAGCGCTCCCCGATGGGAAGGGGTATTTCCTCATTCCCTTGAGGGTGACCCATCGATGGCCGTCTCTGGACAGGGACGGGGCAGTCCTGGGACGACACTGGAAGGCAGAAAGTTTCACCTGAAATTGTGTGTACGCATGTTTCACTTGAGTCAGAAGCTGGATCCCTTCGATCTCGGCACCCAGTTCCTCCCTGATCTCGCGACGGAGGGCCTGTTCGAGTGTCTCGTCTTTCCGTCTTTTCCCCCCCGGAAACTCCCAAAGATCAGAGAGCAATCCCTGGGGAGGCCGTTTCTGGATCAAGTATTTACCCCGTTTTTCCATGATGCCGATCACGGCTTCGATCTTGCGGGTATTCCTCTTTTGGGGGCGGGGAATGATCTCTTGTTCGCCCAAAAGAAAGGCTTTGCAGTGATCCTGTAGCGGGCAGAGGAGACACAGCGGGTTTTTCGGCCTGCAGACAAGAGAGCCCAGTTCCATCACGGCTTGATTGAACTGCCCCATTTTTTGTGGTGAAAGATAGGGCTGCATAAATGTCTGAATGGCCTTATCGACTTTGGGAGTGGATTCTTTGGCCATTCCCATGAGTCTCATCCATACTCTTCGGACATTGGCGTCTATGACGGGAAATAGCTTGTTGTAGGCAATACTGAGGACAGCTGCGGTCGTGTAGGGACCAAACCCTGGGAGTTTAATCAATTCCTCGTAATCGCTGGGAATCTTCCCCTTGTATTTCTCCATGAGGATGCGGGATGCTTTGTGGAGGTTTTTGGCCCTTTGATAATATCCCAGGCCTTGCCACGCCTTGAGAACCCTTTGAAGGGAGGAAGCACTCAGCGTTTGGACATCGGGAAATTGGTGTATCCATTTTTCATAGTAGGGAATGACGGCCTGTACGGTTGTCTGTTGCAGCATGATCTCGGATATCCAGATCTTATAGGGGTCTTGCGTTTTTCTCCAGGGAAGTTTCCGGTGGTGAGCAGAGTACCATTTGAGTAATTTCCTGGAAAATCGGGCATGTCTATCCACGGCGATTTTATTGTACGGGCTTGGGTGTTAACATTCAATATTTTTCCATGTAAGTATCCTTATTTTCTTGATGGCATGAACGCTTCAAAGCGTTATTGAGTGTCCCAATTGTGTGGTGGAGGAAACCGAGAGTGTTTTCGCAATCACTAATTGGGACACTCGGACAACACTCATCACGGATTGAATGATGCTTACGATTGTCATCTTGAACTTGACATTCTTGTCCGGCTAGGCTATTTTTCTAGAGAAAGCCAGGTTATTATACATCCGTGGTTGAATTTTTGGAGGGCGATTTATCCTCTTTAATAGATATTTAGGACGGACGTTTCTATCTGAATGCCATGGAACAAATCGGTAAATACAAAGTTATCGGTGAGTTGGGGAAGGGAGCCATGGGCATCGTCTATAAGGCTCGCGATCCGGACATCAACAGAGAGGTGGCGATCAAGCTCATTCGTTTTGATATGATTCCTGATGACGCGGATAAAGAGGATACCGTCAAACGGTTTATCAGGGAGGCCCAATCTGCAGGCAATCTGCATCACCCTAACATCATCACGATCTATGAGGTGGGCAGAGAAAACGACCAGACATTTATCGTCATGCAGTATGTGGATGGATACAGCCTCAAAGAGGCCATTTCCTCTGGAAAAAGGTTTTCGCCTGCAGAAGTCATTGATCTGATGACGCGTATGTGTGATGCTCTGGATTTTGCTCATCAGAAAAAGATCGTTCATCGAGACATAAAGCCTGGGAATATCTTGTTGGACAAACAGGGGAGACCCTTTATTGTGGATTTTGGTGTGGCCCGTGTGGAAATGTCGACAATGACACAGTCGGGAGCAATCGTTGGCACTCCGAGCTATATGTCGCCAGAGCAGATCATGGGGAATACCGTGGATGCCCGGGCAGATATTTTTTCTTTAGGGGTGATCATCTATGAGATGCTGACGGGGAAGAGGCCTTTCGAGGGAGATCATATCACCACGATCGTCTACAAGATCATGAATGAAGAACCTCAGAGTATCAGAGAGATGAAAAGGGGCCTACCTGAAGGATTCGAGCACATCATCAAAAAGGCGCTTGCTAAGAATCCGCAGCAGCGGTATCAGACATGTCAGCAACTGGCTACGGACTTGAGGAATGCTGCCGTGGGGTCTGATAGAACCATCACCTCAGGCCTTGAGCGGTCAGAAGTGCTCGGGCTGCAAAAAAAAGGAAAAAAGCGGCCTGTCCTCGTGTATGTGGGGGCCCTTGTGATTCTCCTTTTATGCGGAGCAGTGGGGGCGTATTATCTCGTGCCCGATTTGAGGGATAATCTTGCGCTCTTTAATAAGAGCAAGGAGATCGAAGTCCCGGAGACACCCCCACCTTCGCGGGACTTTGGGGATGCTTTGGATGTCTTCGATGAGAATTTGGTCAGATTAAAAGAGCTTGTCGATAAAGAGGATTTTCGCGGGGCTATTAGCCTTGCAGAAGAGATACTCGTGGATGACGCAAATAACACAAAAGTGAAGTCCTATCTCGACTCGTCCAAAGCAAAGCTGAGTGAAATGTCCGTGGCTGCGCTTTTACAAACAGGGAAAAACTTCTATAGTCAGGGAAACTATGAAATGAGCCTGCAGACTATGCGGGAAGTTCTGAATCTGGACCGAAATAATGGAGAAGCAGGGAGATACATCAATCTTTCCAATCAGAAAATAGCAGAGGCGGAGATCAGATCTATCGTGGAGCGCCACAGGAAGGCCGAGGAAGAGAAAGACCTTTTGACCCTGCTCAGCGACATCGGTTCCCCATCCCTTACTCAGCAAAGGACAACCGAGGCACGGGAGCTTTTCAACAATTATGATAATATCCAGGTTTTTGTTTCGAAAGTGTCAGTCCGTTTTTCAAGCGCAAACCGTGCTGTGATCACATTCCCCAGTCTCGTTTCTGCCGTTCCCAAAGCCACGGGAAGAAAAAAGGTGATATTCGAGGGAGAAATCACCCTAACGATGGAAAAGCAAGGCAATGCCTGGAAAATTGTGGAATATAGCAGGGAAAGCATTTAGTCTGATTGATTTATAATTGAGAACGGCTGTGAGAAATGATGAGAAATAGACATCTGTGCAAACCCGAGATATTGATCGTTTTATTCCTTGTCCTCGTCTTCCTGGGCCAGGGAACGGGCCAAATCAAGCTTAAAGTCATCATGGATGATGCCCGAGTGAATGAGACTCCTGAGATCAACGGGAAAACACTCGCCCGTTTATCACTGAATACGATCTTGGATTCAGAAGGCAAAGAGGGCGAATGGTACAAGGTCTCTCTTGAGGTCGAAGGCGCAAGAATCACTGGATATATGCATGAGATTTTGGTGGAGACTGTGAGCGCAGAGGAATTGGAAGCCAGAGTGCTGGAGAGTCTGCCGATTTTGGAAAAAACCCAAGAAGAGATCATTGTGGAAATACAGAGCACATTGGATGAGAGTCGGGATCTGATCCGCTCTGATAGAGATCTTGAAACCGCCGTTGTCTCTCTACGCCCTCTCATCGCTAAAGCATTTCGTTTGACGGATGATCAGACACGGAGGGAGCTCGCTGCAGAGATCTTCCTGTGGATCGGGATGGGTTATGCTGGTTTGAATCAAAATGAGCGGGCATTGGAGGAGATCAGGAATGTGTTCGAGGTGGACTATCTGTATGCTAAAGAAAGCACCAAAAACATCTTCGATCCGAAGATCGTAAGCCTCATCCACAATGCGGAGAATGCGTTTTTAGGGAAGATCACCGAATATTCGGTGGAAATCGTGACCGATCCAGAGAACGCACAGATCAAGATCAACAACAAGGAAGTGGGTTCCAGCCCAGGTATATTTAAAAACGATTCCCCCATCGTCAAGATCGAGATAACCAAAGATGGTTATAAATCCATCCAAGATGAGTTTTTTCTCACCCTGAACGAGATCAAAAAAGAATATTTACTCGAAAGCCTGGGAAGGAACGTAGCTATCAGGTCAAACCCTCCAGGTGCAAAGGTCTATCTAAATGGAAAAGACACGGGCAAAGTGACGAATTGTATGCTGCCCTTTGTTCCTTTTGGTGAATATACAGTGGAGGTCGTCAAAGAGGGCTATGTGGGCTGGACCCAAGGATTTACTCTCGAGGCAAGCAAAGATCCCTATACCATGGATGCCGTTCTGACGGGAGCAACGTATGAATACCTTATGAAATGGGGGGGGGCAAACCTGAGCTTGTTCAAGAATCCACAAGGGATTACCTTTGACGAAAACAATAATGTTGTTGTTGTTGATGATAGCAAAGAGAAACTGAGGAAGTTCACCATCGAGGGCAAGCCTATCCTCAATTGGGCGCCGAAGGGTTCTCGTTACAGGGGGATAGAGAATCCCTCCGGTGTCGCTATTGACAGCGAGGGCTATGTCTATGTCACGGATGTCAAAGAGCATTGTGTGTGGAAATTTGATAAAAACGGGAACTTTATCAAAACATGGGGAAAGGAAGGAACCGGACAGGATGAGATACTGAGGCCCACGGGAATTTCAATCAACAGCAAGAATGATGTCTATGTCGTTGATTCGGGAAACCTGCGCGTGAAGGTCTATTCCAGCCTTGGCGTGTTCCAGAGCATTCTGGAAAAGCCGAAAAATATGGGATTACCCGTTGATGTCGCTGTGGGACCGGATGATTACGTCTGGATCCTCGATAAGGTCCGGGTCTATAAATTCTCTCCAGAAGGGAAATTCATCTCTGCATGGGGAGAACGCGGCTCGAAGGACGGTGAGTTCGGGAATCCCAAAGGGATCGTAATTGACAGGGATGGATACATTTACATCGCTGATGCAGCTAACAGCAGGATCCAGAAATTCGACAGTGAAGGAATTTTTATCACAAAATGGGGGGAACCCGGAACAGGGATCGGCAGGTTTGATCTGCCCTCTGCGGTCGCTGTGGATAAAGATGGGCTCGTCTATGTCTCTGATTCAAGCAATAACAGGATCCAGGTGTTTAAGATCGCGGGTCAAGAGGGTTCTTAGAGTGAGATATTTATTTTTTCCCTCGAGGCTTTTTTCCTTTTTTCTCAGGTTGTTCTGTTTTTCCTGATTCTTTGCCGCTCTTTTTTGGCTTCTGTTTGAGGAGGTCTTTCTCCGCTTTTTCAAGGAGGGAACCGGAATCTTTGGCTCCGACCGAGGCCAGCCCGATACTTACGCTATAGCTCGGTTTCTTCTTTCTAGCCTCCTTTTCGATATCTCCGAGGATCCGTTCTTTGACGATCTCTGCATTCTTTTTATATGTGTTGGGCATGAGGACGGCAAATTCATCTCCGCCATAACGGGCAACGATATCCACTCTTCTGACATTTCTCCTTAAAGTTTGTGCCAGGTCCTTCAGCACTTGATCACCAGCTTGGTGTCCGAATTTTTCATTCAGAGCGCTAAAATCATTGATATTCACGATGATCATGGACAACGGATCACCATAACGTTTGCACCTCTCGGTCTCTTTTTTGAACTGGGTGTTGAAATTCTTCCTCTTGTAGACTCCTGTGAGGGAATCGACATTATCCATGTCTTTGAGGGCGCTCAAGTAATAGACCTTTTCTATGGCCATAGCGGCATACTCGACGATCGTCTTAAGAATGTTGAGATCTGCAGCCGTATAAGCCTCATTGTTTTCTTTGTTGATCAGTTGGAACACACCGATGATCTTTTCTGTCACCTCAAGGGGCACTCCGATCGTGGATGATGCGGTGAAATCGATGTTTTTTGTAATGGTTTTGCTGAAACGGCCGTCTTTTTTGATGTCTGAGATGAAGTCCGCTTTCCCTTCGCTGGCGATCCATCTGGATAGGCCTTCGGCTTTGGGCAATATGATTCCTTTGAGTTTTTCGGCACCCCGACCTTCTACGAGCTTTAAATAAAACTCATCCTTCTCTTTATCGCGAAGCAGAAGGATGTGTGTCACAGGATTAAAGATCTCTCCGATCTTTTTCATGACTTGATCCATGGCTTCGTTGATCGTCTTGGCAGCTGTGACACCGATGTCAATATCAGCAAACGCTGACAGCTCGACATATTCATCGATATTGAGGGTTTCCTTGTCTTTATCCATTTATATTTTCCCCTTAATGAGTTCTTCCCTGAGATTCATCGACTTGTTTTTAAAAAAAATAACACAGCCGTAATCCGATGTCAATGACTCTCAATGCACATGAGCGTCCTCTTTTGGCTTCGGAAGCATCCTTATTTCCTGATGGTCCTAAGTCAAATGCTAAGAGCATAAGCTCGTCACAGTTCCTATTCGTCGAAGACCCCCCCACCCACCACCATCCGACTCATAAGGACAGTGACTCGCTCTTCTTTCCGTCTAATGCGCTTATCACGATAATAAGGATGATTACTATTGCTTTTTCCTTTTTGCAAATTTAGGTATACTTATCGGGAATGGGATGATCTTATGAGGCATTTCAATGAAATAGAAGGATTTTACTCGAGCAAATAGAAATATTTATGGAAAGAACGTTGTCGTGGAGGTGAGGTTAATGGAAAACATAGTGCAGTTTTTAGCAGGATTGCCTTTGTTCGAGGCTTTTTCCGAAAAAGCGCTTGGAGAGCTTGTCGAAAACTGTCATTTTAAAACGTATGCACCCGGGGAAATGATCATTCCAATGGGACAACCGGGACGATTTCTTGGGATCATGGTCGATGGTCAGGCCGATGCCATCATTACAAGCAAATTGGGGGAACGCATCAAGATCGGAGAGATAAAACAAGGGGGTTTTCTCGGCGAGATCTCTCTGCTCACCGGAGAACCCACAAATGCAGATGTGATCGCCCGTGTGGAGTGCGAGATCTTTGTGATTTCTCCCGAGATATTCACGAAATTTATCGCGGTCAACCCTCAATCTGTAAGGGTCATGGCTAAAACCATCACTGAAAGATTAAGAGCCCGTCAGCAGAATGTGGAGGAGCAGATTCGGGTTGAGGATGCCTGGCAGAGTTTACCCGATCGATATGGATTAGAGCTGTCATCCCCGACGCCGAAAAAAATCCTGGTGATCAACTGTGGGAGTTCGTCTTTAAAGTACAATTTCTATGATACGGAACAGCCATCTCATAATTGCGGCGGGATGGTCGAAAGGATCGGGCTCGAAACATCACGGATCATTAAAAAACATGGTCAAGAGGAATCGATTCGGGAGCTCGGGAGTATCGGATACGAAGAGGCTTTTAAAGCCGTTGTCGAGTCTCTGACGGACCCTGAGGAAGGCGTGATCCGAAACCTCAAAGAGATCAGTGCTGTGGGACACCGTGTGGTCCATGGGGGCGATGCCTACAGCCATCCGGTCATCATCGATGAGGATGTGATTCGGGATATCGATAAATTTTCGCGCTTAGCGCCGCTCCATAATCCTCCAAACCTCATGGCGATCAAAGAAAGTATTCGCCTCATGCCCAAGGTTCCCCAAGTTGCCGTGTTTGACACTGGTTTCCACCAGACAATGCCCCGGCATGCGTATCTCTACGGTCTTCCGTACGCGCTTTATGAAGAGGACCGGATCCGTCGGTATGGTTTCCATGGGATCTCCCATAATTATGTGGCTCTAAAAGCTGCGGCTTATCTGAAACGGAATTTTCGAGAGATGAAAATCATCACGTGTCATCTGGGGAATGGAGCCTCCATCTGTGCCGTGGATCACGGGAGATCAGTGGATACCACCATGGGGCTCACTCCGTTGGAAGGGCTGATCATGGGAACCCGTTGTGGAGATGTCGACCCATCGACAGCCATCCATCTGTGCAAAGAAAAGGGTTTTTCTTTGGATGAAGTGTATGAGATCCTGAATCGACAGAGCGGGCTCAAGGGACTCTCGGGTATTTCCAGCGACCTTCGTGAGATCGAAGAGAGGGCCAATAAAGGGGATGAAAGAGCCTTGATCGCCATACAAGTCTTTTGTTACCGAATACGAAAATATATAGGGGCTTACACGGCTGCTTTAGGCGGGTTGGATGTCCTCGTTTTCACCGGAGGAATTGGGGAGGGGAGTGCATGGGTGAGAGGTCTTTCCTGTCAGGGTTTGGCTCCCATGGGGATTCATGTGGATAGTGTGTTGAACAAAACAGCGCCTGCTTCGCCCAGTGAGGTGAGGAGCATATCTGAAAAAGCCTCTCAAGTCACAGTGCTGGTCGTCCCCACAGATGAAGGAAAAATGATCGCCAGAGAGACCATGCGGACTCTAGAAAACGAGACGGTTTCGGAACTTATGAAGATCAAAAAGGAACGGAAGATCCCGGTTGAGGTGTCTGCACACCATGTCCACTTGTCAAAAAATGATATAAAAAATCTCTTTGGCCCGGATCGCGAATTGACCCATCGTTCTGACCTTTCCCAGCCCGGGCAGTTCGCCTGTGAAGAAGCCGTCCATCTTGTGGGACCGAAAGGGCGTGTGGAGCGGGTGAGGGTCCTGGGGCCCTCACGCAGCGAAACTCAGGTGGAGATCTCCATGACAGAAGAGTTTAAGCTGGGAATAAAGGCCCCGATTCGGGCATCCGGAGTCCTCAAAGGAAGTCCGGGAATCACGCTCGAGGGGACCGAAGGGAGAGTGACCATACCTCATGGCGTGATCTGTTCCCTCCGCCATATCCATATGTCTCCGGAGGATGCTCTCTCATTCGGTGTGAAAGACAAGGATATCGTGAGCGTCCACGTGGAGGGCGAGAGGAAGCTGATCTTTGGAGATGTCTTGGTGAGGGTGCATCCCGATTATCGCCTCAGCATGCATATCGATACCGATGAAGCCAATGCGGCGGACATAAGAACCGGAATGTCTGGTGTTCTTGTGGGTGTCCAGGACCGCAGGTAATGTTTACTTGCGGCTGGTTATTCCGCTTGACAACCTGTTTTCGGAATGATAGTGATAGTATCCATCCTGAATAAACCGATAGTTTAGAGTATGACATCTGATTTCAAGAGCAAAGAATCGTCTGAAGAATCGTCTGAAACGGTCCCCACTTTTTCCGAGAAAATCCCCCCTGATTTTAAACTTGAAGAGGGTTCGCGCGTGGCTGTCATCGGGGGCGGGCCCTCCGGGTCTTTCTTTGCCTATTTTCTGCTGAACATGGCAGAAAGAGTGGGGCTTGACCTCTATATCGATATTTTTGAGACCAGGGATTTTAACAGTACGGGCCCCCCTGGCTGTAACATGTGCGGAGGCATCATCTCCGAAACATTAGTGCAGACCCTGGCGACTGAAGGTATCGAACTTCCACACACCGTCGTTCAAAGAGGAGTAGATTCCTACTTCCTCCATATGGATGTGGGAAGTGTTCGGATCGAGACGCCCCTTCATGAAATGAGGATCGCTGCTGTTTACAGGGGTGGAGGCCCCAAGCGGAATAGGGATCAGGAATGGGGAAGTTTTGATGGGTATTTGCTGAAATTGGCCCTGTACAAGGGAGCCCAACGGGTCGATGATAGAGTTGTGGGTGTCTCCTGGTCGGAGGGCCGGCCTGAGATCGAGACCCGCGGGGGGACAGTCCGGTCCTATGATCTTGTCGCTGTGGCCGTTGGGGTGAACTCCCCGACGCTCAAACTCTTCCAAGATCTGAACCTGGGCTATAAGCCTCCAGAAACAACAAAAACGTACATCTGCGAATATTTTTTAGGACGTGATGAGGTCGGACATAATTTAGGCAGCTCAATGCATACCTTTCTCCTCGATATTCCAAGGCTTGAATTCGCGGCCATCGTTCCTAAAGGGAATTATGCAACAGTCTGTATGCTGGGGTACAAGATAGATAAGGAGTTCGTCCAATCATTTCTGAAGAATCCTGCCGTCAAAAAAAATTTCCCCCAGGATTGGGATCCTGCCACGGCTGCGTGTCAGTGCTCACCGCGAATGAATGTCTCAGCAGCCATTCAGCCTTTTGGAGACCGTATCGTGTTCCTCGGGGATTCCGGAGTCAGCCGTTTATACAAGGATGGTATCGGCGCAGCTTACCGGACGGCAAAGGCGGCGGCAAGGACAGCTCTCTTCGAGGGCGTTTCGAGCGAGGATTTCAAGAACCATTTCTGGCCCACATGTAAGTCACTCAAGAATGATAATTCCATAGGAAAGCTGATCTTTCTCATAGTCGGCCTACTCCAGAAGATCAAACTCGCTCGTAGAGCCATTTTGCGGATGGTCTCCAAAGAACAAAAAAAAGAGGGGAAGAATCGAAGGATGAGCGCTGTGCTGTGGGATATGTTCACAGGTAGCGCCCCATATAAAGAGGTTTTTTTCCGCACTCTTCATCCCTTCTTTCTTACGAATTTATTATGGAATTTCGCCGTAGAACTCTGGCCCTTTAAAAAAAGTGTATCGATCGAGGAGGAGCTATGAAGACTGGTGTCCTGGGTAAAGTCTATAACGATGGAGAAGTCATAGTGCGGCAAGGGGAGACCGGAGATTGTATGTTCGAGATCCTTGAGGGAACGGTCGAAGTGCTCCGGGAAAAAGATGGACATGAGGTCAGCCTGGCCGTATTGAGCAAGGGAGATTTTTTCGGAGAGATGGCGATCTTCGAGCGAGAAGTCCGTTCGGCCACTGTCAGAGCTCTGGGTGAGGTGAGAGCCATAACCATAGATAAAAGGACATTATTGCGCAGAATAAGTGCAGATCCATCTCTGGCTTTCCGAATCGTCGAAAAAATGGCAAACCGTATCAGGGAGTTGGATGTAGAGATCGAGCGATTGAAGGCGATGCGCTGATCCTGGGCTGAGTGAGTTTTTCGAGACAATGGGATCGAATCGATCTCATCATAGAAATTCTGATTTGCTGGACAAAAAGCCTATCTGTTTGATATATTTCCTTGGGTAAAGCAGGGACGATAAGATGCCGCTTCTTCAGATGACATTCCGAGATGGAAAGAACGTGGATTTTTCCCTTAATAAGGACGAGGTCAGCATCGGGCGTAACGAGGACAATGATATCGTTCTTCCTGACCCGATCGCTTCACGCTATCATGCCAAGATCACGAAGAAAAAAAAGGGCTATGTACTCACTGACCTGGGGAGTCACAATGGCACAAAGGTGAACGGAAAACTGATCCAAGAAGTACGGCTCGAGGAGAACGACACGATCCAGATCGGCCAATCAAAACTCGTCTTTCTAATCAAAGAAGGCACCGTTATTTCCAAGAGCGATACTTTTGTCCTGGCAAAGGAGGATGATCACAAAGACTGGCAACAGCAGACCATACAGATAAACCCCCAGAAGAGCTGTCTCCAGGATTCTGGAGAGTTGTTAGCGACGATTGTGCCCGGGAAAAAACATAAAATTATGGGCCGCCCCATCCCTTTATTCAAGGAAAAGGAAACCGTTGAAGCCAGTGCGGGTGTCTCGGCTATCGAAAGAATGAACAAGGTGCTTTTTGTGCTTTATGAAGTGAGCCGGCAGTTGAACTCCAGCCTGGATTTTAATGAGCTCCTGAATAAGATCATGGATCTTCTGTTTATGGTCATCGATGCCGATTATGGGTCATTGATCCTGTTGGGAGAAGGAAAAGATGATGACCTTGTGCCTGTCGTTATGAAGTCCAGGGGCGAAAGTAAAAAGGCCAAAGGCGAATTGAAAATAAGCCGGACAATTATCGAACACGTTGTTAAGGACAAGGTGGCCCTGCTCACTTCCGATGCCATGTCGGATTCACGGTTGGCAGATGCAGCGAGCATCATGACCAAAGGGATACGGTCCGCCCTGTGTGTGCCTCTCTGGGATAAGGATAAGGTCATCGGGGCTATTCAGTTGAACAGCACGCGGTTGGACAACTTGTTTACCATGGACGACCTCGAATTGTTGAAGACGATCGGGTGTCAGATGGCCATGATCATCGGGCAGGCGAGGCTCAATCAGCAGATCCAGGAAGAGGAGGAGATGAGACGCCGGCTGGAGAGGTTCCATTCGCCTCAGGTCATCGACATGATCATCAAAGGGAGTCAAGGGGAAAAAGATGACCTGATGGAAGCAAAGGAGTTAACGACGACAATTTTGTTCACGGATATGGTGGAGTTCACCAGCCTGTCGGAGACGATGCATCCTCGAGAGATCAATCAGCTCTTGAATCAGCATTTTTCGCGGATGACGGATATTGTGTTCGCGCATAATGGAACGCTGGATAAGTATTTGGGGGATGGAATTATGGCGGTTTTTGGGGCCCCCATGGAAAAGAAGGATGATGCAAAAAGAGCGGTGCAGGCGGCACTGGAAATCAGAAGAGATTTCTTGGATATGATAGAGTCGTCGGCTTCCAAGACCAAATTTAGCATCCGGATGGGGATAAACACGGGTCGTGTGGTCGCCGGGAATGTAGGGTCTCCGAGGAGGCTGGATTATACGGTGATCGGAGACCCGGTGAATACGGCCTCCCGGTTAGAATCGTTCGCCAAGCCCAATCAGATCCTGATAGGGGAGGAGACCTACAAACAGATCATGGGCAAAAAGTTCAAGATCAATAAGATCGGTCCGACAAAGCTCAAGGGGAAAAAAGAAGCAATTATGGTGTACGAGGTGTTGGATTAGCCCACATTATCCCCTCCCATAGAACCAATTCTTAATGAAGTATTTAAATCATTTTTCGCTTGACTTGGGGTATCGCTTTTAGTATCTTTTATACACCTTGGTTGCCAGGAGGATTAACTGAAGCGAGAGTCGATTTCCCACATCTGAATACTATCCTCCTATATGAGTATCAGTGCAGCTCTTTTTGGCTCAAAGAAGGAGGGCTTTTAAAAATTATCCAATCTTGCCATAAAACTTTGATCTTTCCCAGTAAATTTATAATATATACCTGTAAAATATGAAATATTAAAAGACGGAGAATTCACTATGTCAGGAAGACGCGCTTTATTTTTGCTTCTTATAGTGATGGGCTTTATGACTATGGCTGCTATCCCATTCAAATCTCAATATTGGGGTCGTGTTACCCAGAACGGGAACTCTTTAATTGCAGGACAAAATATAAATATGGTCCATGGCACAAGTTTACCGGGAGGAGATCCCTTTCTTCAGCGTCAAAATGAACCCTCGATTGCAGTTTCCACACGCAACACTATGCATCTTTTAGCGGGTGCTAACGACTACCGCACAGTGGATTTTCCTGGATCAGAAGGTGCCCTGCCTGGAGAGGTGCTGAGTACCGCTGAAGGAGAGGGGGATGCTTGGTTGGGCGTCTTTAAGTCCTTTGATGGAGGTCAGACCTGGTCGAGTAGCCTGCTTCCAGGATATCACTATTATGATACGACTCCTTCGTATCTTAAACCAAATCCGCTATACGGGTTTACGGCCGCCGCCGATCCAACCGTCCGTGCGGGAACAAACGGGCTTTTTTACTACAGCGGTATCGCTTTTGATAGGGAAGAAAACGGGGATAGCGTCCTTTTTGTATCGAGATTCCAGGATGATAACAATAAAGAGCTCGGCGATACGATTCGGTATCTTGGGACTTCCATTATCGATGCAGGGACGAGCGGGCAGTTCACGGATAAACCGTGGATCGCTGTTGACCAGCCCCAAAGCAGTTATGCCATGGGAATCTTTAACAACCAATCTGTGTCTTGTGGAAATGTTTATATTGTATACAGCATGTTCGTCGGAAATGATGTTAACAATGTTCATAATAAAATCCTATTTTCCAGATCCTTAGATTGTGGAGTTACCTGGAGTAATCCCATCAAACTGAGTGAGAGCCAGCATGTGAATCAGGGAACTACGATTGCTATCGATCCGGCTAACGGGCATGTGTATGTCGCTTGGAGACGATTTGCAGCGGGCCAGGACGCTGATGCCATTATTATTTCAAAGTCAGAAGACTTTGGTCA
The DNA here is from genome assembly GCA_964406575.1 of uncultured Eubacteriales bacterium. Classification (GTDB taxonomy): domain Bacteria; phylum Acidobacteriota; class Aminicenantia; order Aminicenantales; family Aminicenantaceae; genus WTAW01. Next base: position 106,681 of record CAYOSH010000005.1, read on the forward strand.
GACATTTTCCAAAGCCACAGAAGTAGCTCATATCAATCCCTTCGATCAAGGGACAACAGAATTTTCATTCAGGACGAGCACTTTGCCTGCTTTGGCTGCTTATAACGGGACTGTCTATGTGGCCTGGTCAGAGCGTGGATTAGGACAGCAAGGAACCGCTCGCGTTCTCGTTACTTCCTCGACTAATGGAGGAGGTTGGACCGCTCCTTCTGCTATAGACGCATACGAGGGGAGCGGTCATCAATTCATGCCCTCCTTAACCTTTGCAGCCGGAAAGCTGATGGCAGCATGGTTTGATCAGCGCGACGACATTTCGAACGATTTTGACTATCATATTGAAGATTCACAGATACGTCATACCATCGATGTTCGGACTGCCATAGGTGAGCCGGGTCAACCTCCGAGTTTCGAGCCTTCCATCCGTGTCTCGCGATACCTGTACACGCTGAACGGAATGGTCCTTGTTCAGAGCCAGTGGAATTTTCCAAACCTGCCTTTATTCAAGGGAGGAACAGTCCCATTCATCGGTGATTATATCGATCTTGCTCCGTCTCCTAGGTTTGTCTTTGAAAATGGAGCCTGGCGATTTAATGGCGCGGCGCTTCAGATTGGCGCAGTGATGGATCAAGCTCAATATCGAACACCTTTATATCATGTTGCCTGGACAGATAATCGCGATGTCTATCCGCCTGGTGGAGATTGGTGGGGAGATTGGACCCAGTACACACCTATTAATGTTCAAAATAATCCGTGCAATCCTGCTTGCACAGGTATGAGGAACCAGGACGTCTACACATCACGCATTTCTCAGGGTCTCGTCGTGGAATCCCCGGGAAACACAAAACCCTTGAACATCCCAAGAACATTTGTTGTCATAGTGAAAAACACGACTCCTACAGATAAATATTTCAAATTGACGATCGATTCCCCTTATGTCAATGCCTCATTTTTCCCTCTTACAGAGCCGGCTGAAGATGTTCTGGATGTTCCAATAGCTGCATTCTCTTCTGCGTCCCTGCCGGTTTTTGTCGTTTCCTTGAGTTCGGGCACCTATGCGTCTTTATGGATCTATGTTGAGGAAACAAATTCGGGAGGCACTGTTCTTCCAAATGGTCTTAAAAGCTTTGTGGTGTTGAATCCAGACCACACAAATCCCTTGATTGAAAATCCTGATGTTCAAGTTCCTCCTCCTAATATTTCGGAGTTTGAGTTTCACACTCCCAATATCAGAAACCTGAGCATAGTGAATTGGGGGGATGTGAACGTCAGCAATCCCAATATCCCGGATGAGCAAGTGTATTCTGACGAGTATATGAATTCTCTCATTAATCCTGATATCGTCAATCCCAACTCCCCGGACATTTCAGAGAATGAAGCGGCCAATCCCAATATCCGCAATCCCAACATCCGTAATTCTAGCCTTGAGGGTTTGACAGACATCGAATGGACTGTTAAAAACAAAGGGAACACCACCTCTTCCTACACATTTAACCTTGTTTCCACCGCAGTTGCGGGAGAGGAACCCCAGCCTTTGCCCGATCCGCAAGAAGAAGATCAACCCTTCTATGCCCAGCTTCTGGTTTACAGAGTCTATGAAACCCCTGTGGATAATAACTGTAACCTCGAAACGGAAGAGCATCATGAATTGATTTTGAACATTGTAAATCCTAACTTCGTCAATCCTTTTCCTGATCCGAACAACCCGAATTACGAAAATCCCAACATCCGCAATCCCAACATCCGCAATCCCAACATCCGTAACGCCACTTTTTTCCTTCCGCCAGAGGAAGAGGGCCGAGTCATTTTACGGGTCTTCGATAAACGTTTGATTCAGGGCTCCAGCACTCTATCGGTGGCGGATACCGGTGAGCCTTTCGATCCGAACACAGTGGGTGCAGCATTCGTGGCCCATGCCCCTGATCCGAATGACGTCTATTATGACTTTCCGCCCCAGATCATTACCACCGCCCTCCCTGATGGTGCTGTTGACATTCCTTATAGCGCAACGCTTACGGCCTTTGGCGATAAAGGGAACTTGACTTGGTCGCTTGACGATCCGATGAATGAGCCCCTTCCCGATGGCTTAAACTTGATTTCAAACAATGGAACGGCAGAATTGAAGGGAACTCCGAGCGTCTCTGGTCTCTTTGTGTTTAAGGTAAAAGTGACTGATGAGGTGAGTGGAAAATTCGATATCCAGATGTTGAGTATCACGATTCAAAACACTTATACACTTTCTGTTGATGCATACCCGGGTGGAGCTGGCACTGTAACTATGCTTCCGGACAAAGAATTATACATGGAGGGCGAGGAGGTGGTATTGACGGCCGAAGCCAACGCAAATTTTTCCTTTGCCCAGTGGAGCGGGGATGCTTCAGGAACGGAAAATCCTCTGATAGTCCACATGACGGGAGATAAAACGATCACTGCAAATTTTGTCGGCAATGCGGTTACAATTTCTGGAAAAGTAAAACTTGCCGAAGGCTTAACACCTCTTGAAGGAGTAATCATGGAAGGTTTCGCCGACACAATAACAACCGACGCTGATGGCGATTATACTGCGGTTGTGCCATACGGTTGGAGTGGGACAGTGACTCCGAAAAAGCCTGGATACGTGTTCTCTCCGCCGAGTCGAACTTATGAATATTCTGTCAGTTCGATACCAAATGAGGACTATATGGCATCGCTTCGGGAAGAATGGGTCAGAAGATATAATAACGACTCTTTAAGCGGAGATGAGGAAGCCACTGCCATCGCGGTTGATAGTGCAGGAAACATTTATATCACCGGGTACAGCACAGGCAGAACCACTGGACCTGATATCTACACGATCAAGTACAATAGTGCCGGCGATTTTCAATGGGGACACAGGTATGATGGGCCTTCACACCTGGGTGATTATGGGACAGCCATTGCCGTTTGGGAAAATTCACCTGGAGATCCCTTCATTTTTGTGGCGGGCTATGTCCATCGTGGAAATAAAGTGGCACATGCTGACTATTGCCTCCTGAAATACGACAATTCTGGAAATCTATTGTGGGACGAGACTTATGACGCTCGAAGGAATGGGAATGATGTTCCTTTATCCCTTGCTTTGGATAATTCAGGCAATGTTTACATGACAGGAATGAGCGAGGAAAGTCTGGAGGACGATCCAGAAAAAACCCACGATTACTTGACAGCCAAATACAGCAGTTCAGGCAAATTGCTTTGGGAGAAGAGATATGAGGGGAAGGGAATAGGCCAGGATGATGTGGCTACCGCAATTGCGGTGTATGGTTCTGGAGTTTATGTAACGGGCTATAGTTCGAACGGATTGAATAACGACTATGTGACTATTAAGTATGATTTGGACGGCAATGAGGCCTGGACGGATTTTCCTGAAAATGTTGCGCGTTATGATGGAAGCGGCGACGATAAAGCATTTGCCATTGCAGTCAATGGTTCTGGAGTTTATGTAACGGGCTACAGTTCGAACGGATTGAATAACGACTATGTGACCGTTAAGTATGATTTGAATGGCCATGAGGCCTGGACGAATTTATCAGGAAATGTTGCGCGTTATGATGGAAGCGGCGATGATAAGGCATTTGCCATTGCCGCCAATAGTTCTGCCGTCATTGTCACGGGCTCCAGCTTTATAGGTGCCGATAACGATTTCGTGACAATAAAATATGATCTCGATGGGAATGAAGTCTGGGAAGATCCCGTCCTTAATCCTAAGGGGATAGCAAGATATGATAATGGAAACGATGATATCGCTACAGCAGTCATTCTGTATGATTCAGGAAACATCTGCGTAACCGGGAAAAGTGAAGGAAACGGAACGCACTATGACTTCTTCACGATTAAATATGACAGCTCAGGAGTCGAGGTTTGGAGTGAGAGATATAATGGTCCTGCAAGCGGGATCGATTATCCCGCAGAGTTTCTCTTTAATGGCGGAGGGAATATTTTCTCAAGGGGAAAGGCCATTGCCATTGATCATTTTGGAAATGTTATTGTGACGGGAAGCAGCCAAGGAGTGGGAACCTCCAAAGATTACGCCACAGTGAAATATATTCACTGATTTATCTTAAAGATTGAAAGTGTTCCATTCTGATAGGTTTCCTTTCTGATCCTTCTCACTATGACATTGAAATCCATCCCATTGGGACAACCTATAAAGAGGCATATTAAAGGATAAAAATCACCGGATAGAAAAGCGGCGGCGGGCATCCTTGACCATCCAATCGCCTTCGTTTTTTTCTTTGATCTGAAGAAATTTTTGATAAGAAGCCGTGGCCGCATCGCTTCCAAGACCTTCCTGGGCGCGTCCGAGATAATAATAAACTGGCGGTAGATAGCGGAATGAAGGGAGGTCGTTCAGGAACACGGAGGCGGCTTCCCCCTGACGTTTTATACAAGTTTCGAATTCTGAATATGCCTCTGTGAATGCTTTTCCATCTAGATAGGCACACCCCAGAAGAAAATGGCCAAGCCAGGTATCAACCAGAGATTGAGCTTCCTGAAAGAGACGGATGGCACTGGAAATATCCCCTCTCCCCATACTCAGCTCTCCTCCAACCAGTTTTGCATAAGCAAGAGGCTCAGAGTAAAGTTGTTTACTCAGCTTTCCCGCGATTTCTCGCGCTTCACTTACTTTGTCAGCTTTGAGATAGATTAAGGCTGCAGATAATAATATTTCCTCTCTTGTGCTGGCAGAAATGGCTTGGTCTGTTGCTTGAGCAGCGAGGGATTTATTATCCTGTAGCAGGTACACATTAGCAAGGATAATCGATTTGTCAGCGGCATTGTATGGTCTTTTGTTTTCAAGATCAAACGTTATCTCTTTAACAAGAATATTGATTGCATCTGTAAGTCGTCCCTCATAGACTGCAAGGTCAGCCAATCCAGTCGTTGCGAGTGTGTGTCCGAATGAATTTATAGTCTCGAGCTTGCGATATGTCTCTGTCGCTTGCACTATTTGATTCTGTGCGATTTGCGCCAATCCAAGACATACATACACTTCTACAAAATCAGGATTACTTGCCACAATTGAGCGCATTTCTTTCTCTGCCATTTGGAAGTTTCCCGCTCCTAGAGCATACCAGGCCAGGTTATAGTGACCATTAATGCTTTGGGGATTGAGTTGAACATCGATCCGTCCTTCTTCGACCGATCGTTGCATGTTTCGAGCAAAGAAATAAGCTAGGGCGAGGTTTGCATGTCCTGAATAATCCTTCGGATGTTGTTCCACTAATGCACTGTACTCTTCGATGGCCTTATTAAAATCTCTTATCATCAAGTAGTATCCGCCTCTGGTCCTGTATTTTTCCCGATCGGTCATCTGATCTATCCGTTTCATTGCTTCTTGATAGTAATTTTTAGCGTTTTGATATTGTCCCTGGTTATAGTAAATGACTGCCAGGCCTGCATATGCACGTCCAAAATTTGGATCATTGTCGATTGCTCTTAAATATTCTTTAAGAGCTTCATCCGGCTTACCGTAGTCGTCAAGCTCTTGGGCGCGTGCATATGCATTCATCGCTTCTAAAGATGTAGTCGTAAAGGTCTCTTTGATGAGTGCTTCTGTTGAGTCGGGAGAAATGAGGCCGAGTTCTACTCTTAATTTTGCTGAGAGAAGATCTGCCACTTTTAGTATATCGGTTTTAGATCCAATATGTTGGCTGACTTCAGCGATCTTATTCGAGCTAGTGGCATCCAAGGCCCACGATTTGAGAAGATAGCCGTTGCTGTTTTGTTTGATCGAGGCACTAATGACAGCGTTGATTCCTTCTCGGCGGCTAAGGAGTTGAGCCGTTTCTATGTCCAGTTTTCCTTCAGAACCTGGCTTCAATTGCATTGTTTTTTCTATGGCCTGCTTTCTATCGTAGACTGATATGTAGGATGCACCATCCAAGCTGATACTCAACAATTTCTCCAAGACTCCATCGAATACAGCGTCTCCTGTTTGATTTTGAACATCGGCAATAATGACAGATATTGGCTCAGGGGTGGATTCTGTGGGAGGCACTTTTACTTGGCGTGTGAATTTTAGGAGAGTGAAAATAAGCAGGGCGATAACGACGATACTCGCAGCGGTTATGGGCAACACACGGTGTGAAAACGAAACTCCTCCAATGATCTCTCTCTGCGCTTTCCGGATATCTTGCGCAATATCTGAAATATTCTGGTAACGATCGTTCGGATTCTTAGCAAGGGCACGTTTCAAAATAGGAGAGAGGATTGGATTCATCATTTTTGGCTTGATGTTGGGATACGGAGCAGGATCTCTAAGGATTGCGCTGAGAGTTTCTATGGCGCTGGTTTTTGTAAAGGGATGCATTCCCGATAACATTTCCTGGAGAATTATTCCCAGTGAAAAAATGTCGCTCCTTGGGTCAACATCCTCTCCCCGCGCTTGTTCTGGTGACATATAGGCTAATGTTCCTGCTATCATTCCTTGCTCTGTGAGAGGGGCCTGGCTAATGGTTTTAGCTATTCCGTCCACTCCACCAGGGATGACTTTTTTTGCCAGGCCAAAGTCCATAACTTTAACATGACCTTGAGGCGTAATCATGATATTGCCAGGTTTCAGGTCGCGATGAACGATGTTGTTTTTATGCGCTTTTTCCAGAGCTTCAGCGATTTCAAGCGCCACATTGAGAGAATCTCTTAAGGGGAGGGGATTTTTTTTCAACCTCTGCCCAAGATCCTCTCCCTCAAGGTACTCCATAACAATATAGGCTTTCCCGTCAATCTCTCCAGCTTCGTAGATCTTACAGATGAAAGGGTGGTCAAGCGCGGCAGCAGATTTGGCTTCGCGGATAAACCTCTCCCGGGAGGTGTGGTCTTGCTGTGTTTCTTCCGGTAAAAACTTGATGGCGACTTTTCGGTCTAGGATCGTGTCCAGGGCCAAGTATACTTCGCCCATACCGCCTTTTCCTATAGGCTCGATAATTTCGTAGTGTTTGATCTTCTTGATAGAGATCGTCATGAGATAGTTTTCCCCATTTATCTAAAAAGCGCTGGCTTACCTCATGAGTTTTATAGCATAGGGGATATCATGTGTCAATTTCCGCTGTTTTTTTCCAGTCTTCAAGCTTTTTAGGAATTTGGTCAAGAAATCCGGCATCCACCTTGAAGAGGTAGTCCAGACGGGCGTTTTTGACGACAACGAGCTTTTTCTTCATCGCAGCGTCTTCTGCTTTTTCGGCCTCTTCTTTGGCGTCTGCTTTGAGTTCTTCTCCTGTTTTTTCCTTATCTTTTGCCTCAGTTCCAGTTTTTTCCGATTCGGCCTTCTTTGTGTTTTCCTGTTCGACGTCATCCTTGAGTTTTTTCCCGATCAGAACCGATATTTTATTTGACTTGTCTTCGTCTTCCTTAACCCAGACTGTCACTTTGGCCTCTGGGGGATCCAGTCCATACTCTTTAAGATCTAACGGCGGGTCGATAAATCCC
>CAYOSH010000005.1:114223-122382 GCA_964406575.1 uncultured Eubacteriales bacterium
CTCTGGGGGATCCAGTCCATACTCTTTAAGATCTAACGGCGGGTCGATAAATCCCTCGGCTTGGAGCGCTTCGATCTTTCGGATGAACTCGTCGATTTTGTCTTTGTCCGCTTCCTCTTTTTCTGCAGAATCGAAGTGCCATTTATCCTCATCATCTTTAATGACTGTGAGACTCAGGTCGCCGCTCTCGACAAACACCTTGTTCACTTCCCAGGTGTAAAAATCTGCGACCTGCTTTTCTCTCATCTCCCGGGGATCCTTCTCCAGCTTGGACAGGATCGTATCTTCCGCCTCGATGATCTTCGTGGACAGAGATGTTGTGGCATAGACCTTATCCTCTACTTTTTGGATAAAAAATGTCACCTCCTGGTTTTCCAGGGGCATTTGGAGCGTGATCGTATTGGCGGGCGCATCCAACATGAATTTTTTAGATTCCTCATCTGTCTTCGCTTCGGATACAAACTCTTTGGCTTTTAAATCCGAGAGAGAGCTGAGGAGGGATGTGATATCGCTATTTTCTGCCAGCGACTCCACAGGTGTTCTGAGAAACCATTCCTTCTCTTTCTTTTCCGCTTCCCATTGGATGTCCCCCGAACGGAGTTTTATGCCCATGACATTGTCCGTATCGAACTTGAAGATGCTTTTTTCTCTGAAATCGAAGAGCTTCTTTTCAAAAAGAGTCTTGTGCGAGCTCGAAATGAGAACCACACGGGTTTCGTCCTCTCTTTTCGCGAAGAATTTCTGGTCCAGGGGATTCTCCATGCCCACCAGGATCTTGACAGGCTCCTCTTTGCCTTTAAAGTAAAGAGAGATCTCTTCCTTGGGGATCCCGTATTTCTCGAGGTCTGAAGGCTCTTCCTCGACCACCCGGTCTATTCCGAGGCTCGAAAAATCATTGGCGATGCGGTCCACTTCATATTTATCTGCTTTAGCCTCTATGGGTTCGGATATAAGCCACTCGTCCTCTCCCTCTCTTTTAAAGGTAACCGTTTCCTCTCCGGTCTTGAAGACGATCCTCTCGATGTCTTTTGATGAGAGATCGACCAGCTTGTCTCCGGGTTTCTCTTTCCCCACGTCCTTCACATTGAAGAGGAGTATGAATGCCAAAAGAGCCAGGAATACGACAAGAAGGATAAGTGTGGTCTTGAACTTCATAGCGCCCTTCTCCTTGCCCAGATCGTGATCCCCGTCACGAGAACCACCAAAGGAAGGATGATGAGAGAGACAAAAAAGATCATCCTCCCTTGAGAGGGTGTGAGCTGGATCGTCTTTGGCGAAGAAGTTTTGGGTTGTATGGATATAAGGTCTGCCTCCTCTGTCAGCCAGGCTGCCGTGTTGAGAAAAAGGTTGCCGTTCCCTGAGGTGTAGTAATAACGGTTGGACATAAAATCCGAATCGCCGAACACGGCCAACCGGCCTTCGGGCTTGGGTTTTTCCTCTTCGGTCTCCTCTGCAGATTCTGTCTTGTCCGCCTCCTGCTCTTTTTCTTTTTTGACTTCTGCTTCTGACTCAGCGGTCTCCTGGCTCTCTACGGATCCTTTTTCTGCTTCATCGTCTTTATACTTGATCGTGGCGACCACGGCGAGAGAGATCGGGCCGGCTTTGTCTTTTCCCTCATCGAATGTCACCTTCTGTTCGTCCAGTTGTCTCTCAGACCAGGAATTTTGACTGGTTTTGGCCAACACTGTTGTGCTTATGCCTTCCGGCTTTGCTTCAGTCGTCTCCACAGAACGGGTAAAGGGAAAGAATGTGGCATAACGGAATTTGCTCGTGATCTCATGGTATTCATATTCGCTCACCACGGGCATGAAATAATCGCCTCCCATGAGCCTCGAGACAGTATCCACGATCACATCGTTCTGGAGCTGTACACCGAACTCGGCGAGGAATTCAGTGAGATCTGGCGCTGTCTGCGGATCGACCATGAAGAACACACGTCCGCCTTTGTGAAGATAATTGCGGATGGTCTCCAACTCGTCAGGAAAAAGGTCCTTCTTCGGGCCCGGGATGATGAGGAGATCGACATCACCAGGAAATGTGTCGGGCAGAGCCAGACTCAATTTTTTCACATCATAGGCAAGCTTTTCCAGTTCGGCCTTTGCCTGAGAATATCCACTATCCTCCGTATTCTCGATGCTTCCTTCTCCATGACCCTCAAGAAAATAGATGGTTTTCTTTTTTTCTCTCGAGATCTTGATGATCGCGTTCGTGATGTCTTCCTCGCTTGTGGAGGTGATACGGCTTTCCTTGTCCCCGCATTCGAAGATAGAAGTCCCGTCTTCTGTGACCTCATACCTTTTGACCAGTCCGGGATTCTTATCGGGATCTATGAATTCGTACTTGATCTTGGAGGTGTGATAGGTGTAATTATCCATCAGGTATTGCATCGTGTTCCGCTGGTAATTGCCTTCGAGGAAGAAACTTTTGATCCTGACCTCGTTCTTCAGATTCTTGAGCACGGTCACGGTTTGGTCAGAAAGAGAGTGCAGTTTGGCTTCAGTGAAGTCGAACCGGTGATGGTACCTGGCAAAGATGAAATTGATGAGCACAAGGATTCCGAGGACAAGCAAAACGATCAAGAACAGATTGCTCGAGTAGAGGAATGATTTGCGCGTCAGGCCTTCTTTGAGGAGTGAGAGGTTCAAGTAGACGTACACCAGCAGCGCAACGATACCCAGAGCGAACAAAATGTAAGGGAACGTTTTTTTGTACGGCCAGATCCGGATCAGCACAAATGCTGCAAATATAAGGATTATGCCGATATAGTTCAAATTTTTCTTGATGTTGTCCATTGTCTACCTCCATCTCCGTGATTGGATCACAGAATGGGTGAGGAATAATCCGAGGAAAATAAAACTCAAATAATAGACAATATCCGTGGTGTCCAGAATGCCGCGGGTCATGTCGTCAAAATGCTCGAAGAAAGAGAGGTAATTCAGAACACTCTGCCATATTCCTCCGGCAAATTGAGAGGCCCAGTTGAGGACAAAAAAGAGCAGAAACACGCCAAAACCCAGGGATGCAGCGACGATCTGGTTCTCGGTGAGAGAGGAAAAGAAGATCCCGATCGCCATGAACGCCGCCCCCATGAAAAAGAGCCCGAGATAACCATCAAGGAGTGGCAGGACCTCCGGGTTGCCAAAAGCAAACACGAAGACAGAGAGAAGGAAATTCAGAAAGAGCATGACCAAAAGGACAAACAGAGAAGCGAAATATTTTCCCAGGATGATCTGGTTTATGGATATCGGAGATGTGTAGAGAAGCTCTTCTGTTTTGCTCTTTTTCTCTTCAGAAAATAGCCTCATCGTCAGAATGGGAACGAGAAATAGAAGGATAATGCTAATGTTGTGGAATAGGGGAGAGTAGACCATTTGATTGATGTTCAACTGCTGGTAATACTGGGGATTTCTGGCCATCTGCATGGATTGCAAGTTGAACCATTGGATGAGGCTGTAGAAAAAGAATCCTGTGACGACCAAAAAGACAGTGATGGCCACATAGGCGATGGGGGAAGTGAAGTATGTCCTAATCTCCCTTTTGCAGATTGCCCATATGTTGTTCATTGTTCCGTGCCTCCTGAGACAACCTTGAGATAGAGGTCTTCGATATTCATCCCTAGAGATTTCATTTCGATAAGTCCCAAGTCATTGTCCACGATATGCCGGGTGATGACATCCCTCAGGTCCTTATCTGTTCCCCATTCGATCTGAAATCCGTCATCCACACGGGAGACGTTCTCAACTCCGGGGAGGTTTCTGAAAAAGGGCATCAGTTCCTCTTCGGCTTTTTTAAGCCTGATAACGACACCGTCTGTTTTTGTGAGGGAAGAGGTCAGCTCTTTGAGAGAACCCGAGGCCATGAGCTGCCCATCTCGGATGATGACCACGCCGTCACAGGTCTGGGTGACTTCTGCCAGAATATGTGTGGAAAGCATGATGGTGTGCTCTCCCTTGAGCGAACGGATGAGCTGCCGGATCTCGATGATCTGTGCCGGGTCGAGGCCGATGGTCGGCTCGTCCAGGATCAGGATCTGAGGGTCATGGATCAGAGCTTGTGCGATACCCACACGCTGTTTAAAACCGCGCGATATATTCTGGATGAGTCGGTTCCGTACAAGTTTCAGCCCGCTCGTCTCAATGGATCTATCAACAGCCTCCTGTTTTTTCGCTGCGGGGATCTGTTTGATGTCTGCGACGAATTTTAAGTATTCTGCGACGGTCATCTCGGTGTAGAGAGGAACCGTTTCGGGGAGATAGCCGGTGATTTTTTTGACTTCGTTGATTTGCTCAAAGACATCATAACCGGAAAGAGTCGCTTTGCCGTCAGTTGCCGGAAGATACCCGGTGAGGATCCTCATGGTTGTGGTTTTACCCGCGGCGTTTGGGCCGAGGAGACCCCAGATCTTCCCTTTCTCGACTTTAAAATTGAGGTCTCGTACAGCCACAAGATCTCCGTATTTTTTAGTGAGGTGTTCCACTTCGATCATCCATTACCTCCTTGTCCTTTTTATCATCGGATTCAAAAATCACGTCTATGGATCGTCAAGGTAAATATTCTAGAAGAATTTCAAAGAAATGCAATAGGCTTTACTTTGATAATAACATGATTTCTTCTTTATTCGTTGCCGTTTCAGGACAACTACATTCGATCCGGCAGAGGGATCCCCATGAGCGATAAAGCCTGCATCATGACTTCCCTGATAGTGTATATGGTCAAAATGCGGATTTTTTTTATGTCCATGTTTTTCTCCGCAAGGATCGAATATTTGTGGTAATAGGTGTTGAATTTCTGGCTCAGGTTGAACGCGAATTTTGCCAGGTGAGACGTCTCCAACGACCGGATGGTGTGAAGGATCTCTTCATCCAGTTGTGACGCATAGAGGAAAATCTCCCAAAAGTCGGTGAGCTCGGTTGCGGACAGTGTGGAGAGCGGCCACTCTTTTTCCGGCAGATCTGAGAGGATATCTTCGATGCGGATACCTTCTCTTTCCTCGAGCTTACGGAATATGCTGTTGATCCGCACGCACGTGTACTGAAGGTAAGGGCCTGTTTCGCCTTCGAAGCTCAGGGCATCCTCAAAATCGAAGACGATCAGGGAATTGCGTGCATATTTAAGCATAAAATATCTCAGAGCGCCGATGGCGATCTGATGGGCGATCTCGACCTTTTGTTCTAAATCGAGGTCTGGATTCCTGTTGTCCACCTCGTTGAGAGCTTTTTCTTCCAGCCGGTCGAGCAGGTCATCGGCCTTGACCCCCAGGCCCTTTCTCCCCGAGACTTCGAGAAAACTTTTGTCTTTATCCTCCTCAGATACGATGAAATCGAGTTCTTTCAGGCTGTTCGGCGATAGAGCCACCATTTCATAGGAAAAATGGATGGATTTTTCGGCCTGTTTGGTGAACTGCAAGGACCTTAAACCCTGCATTACAACCTGTTGGAGGTACGATTGACGGGTGTCGATCACATTATAGACCAGTGTCCCCCTGCCGAACTTCGGGGAATCGTTGTGGGGTGTGGATGTGGTTATCCAAATGGTTTTGTCACCAATTTGCATAAACGGTTCGTAATAGAAGTCTTTATCCAGAAGGCCGAATTTCCAGAGCTGGTAGGCGATGTCCTTGCCCACGTAAGTGACTGTATGGTCGGACCGGACGATGATCTTCTCTCTGTCCGCCTCGCTTTCCAGCTTCATCACCCAACAGCCTTTATTCTCGCCCTCCTCCACGAATTCTATCGCTTTTTTTTCTTTCAGGAGCGCAAAGGCGCGATCCCAGAATTTTAGGGCCAGTATGCTGCTCTCACAGGGAAGGAGGTCATAGCTGATGTCGAGCCTTTTCATGGTGTTGAGATGGGCTCTGATTATCCTCCGGGAAATATGATCCGCAATATGGATCTCAGGGGAGACCCCTTCTTCAATCCTTTTCAGAATCTCTGACCTTCTTTTTTGTGCATCCGGATGTTCCTCAAGATAGACAGAAACCCGGGCGTAGAGGTCCCAGCAGTAGTAATCGAACTTCCCCTCGAGGTTTATGATATCCTCCAGGCTTTTTTTCTCGAGGTCCATAAATCCGAAAACAACATCCACAACCTGAACCCCTGTGTCGTCGATATAGTTCTGGATCTCTACGGTCTCACCCTTGAATTTCAAGCAGCGGCCGAGAGTGTCTCCCAGACAGGCGTTGCGCAGATGTCCGATATGCGCGGCTTTGTTGGGGTTAATATTGGTGTGCTCGATGATGATCCTTTTCTCTTCTGGGGATAAGCTCGATCGGCCGATCCGCCGGAGTCTTTGGAGGAAAAACTCTGGCCTATTCAGGAACAGGTTGATGAAGCCGGCTCCGGCTACTTCTGCTTTTTGAATACCTTCGAGCGATACAAGGAGCGGCACGATCTCTTGAGCCAGCTCCCTGGGATTGCGCTTCAGTTTTTTGGCGAGCTGGAAAGAGAAGGCCAGCGCCAGATCGCCCATCTCGATGCTGGGGGTGGAATCGATCTCCAGATCAGAGCGGTCCAAAGGATAGTTCTCGCTGACGAGCTTGTAGATGTTCTCTTTTAAATCCGTTTTCAATTTGATCATTTCTGGTCTCTCATTATAACAAATTTGTCTCATGGAACAAGGTCAATTTACATCAAACGCTCTTTGGGCTTGGCCAGCAGCTTTTGATGTAGGGTCCATTCCCCGAATGGACCGAAATAAAACGGAGCGGTTGGGAAACGGTCCCTACATTAAAGCCGTACGTACTCTCGTTGATTGTTTTCGAATTCACCGATCTGATCATTCGAGAAATCTGTCATCACGGTTTAGGGGATGTATTCGATTTTGAGGTGTTTTCTCTTGCATCGGCAGTCATAATGTGGTAGTTAAATATCCTGAATAATTCACAAGGTATGTCGATAGTCATTATGATCACAATGCTATCAAAATATTCTGCATTGGATCTGTATCGGCCCACTAGCGGTGGATGACCACAGCTTCTGTGCTGACGCCTCGCATCTGCGATCACCACGACCCGTGAATTATTCAGGTTTAATACGAAGAGGAGTGCCATGAAAACCACACGACTCAATTCTTCCCAAAAGAAACTCGGGGCGAAAATGATCGAATTCTTCGGTTGGGAGATGCCGGTCGAGTTTTCCGGTATCATCGAAGAACATATGGCCGTTCGCACAAAAGCCGGTCTGTTCGATGTCAGTCATATGGGGGAGATCCGGATCTCCGGAAGAGAGGCTCTGGATTTTATCCAGTATTTAACGCCGAACAATGCCGCCCGTCTGTCGCCCAACATGGCTCAATATACGGCCCTGACAACCCCGAAGGGCACCTTCATCGATGACATGCTGGTCTATTGTCTGGATGAGGAAAAGTATCTCTGTGTGGTCAACGCCGCCAACACGGATAAAGATTTTGAGTGGATACTCGATCATAAGAACGATTTTGACGTCACTGTCGAGAACCAGAGTGATTCGTACACTCAACTCGCTCTTCAGGGGCGGAAGGCGCTGACGATCCTTCAACCTCTGACGGGAGTGAATTTGGAGGAGCTACAGGCGTTTCGGGCCGCAAGGGGAAGTGTGGCGGGTGTCGGCTCTCTGGTCTCGAGGACAGGGTATACAGGAGAAGATGGCTTCGAGATTTACACGCAATCCGAAAAACCTGAAAAGATCTGGAATGCCATTCTGGATGAAGGAAAAGCACAGGGCCTTTTGCCAATCGGGCTCGGGGCCAGAGATACGCTTCGTCTGGAAGCCACCTTGATGCTCTACGGGAATGATATCGACGAGACGACAACAGTCCTGGAGGCAGGGCTTGGCTGGCTTGTGAAGTTCAAGAAGGGCGATTTTTTGGGACGGGACGTTTTGCTCAAACAGAAGGAAGAAGGGATTGCCCGGAAAATTTCGGGCTTTGAGATACTTGGAAGAGGCATCGCCAGGCCTCATTACTCTGTTTTTATAGAGGGAGACAAGGTTGCGGAAGTGAGATCCGGGACGTATTCTCCCTATCTTAAAAAGAGCATCGGGCTGACTTATCTTCCCATCGAACACACAGAGGTGGATACAGAGTTTGAGATCGAGATACGCGGCAAACGCGTCAAAGCCAAGGTTATTCCGCTCCCGTTCTATAAACGCGACTACTAAGCCTTAAGGGGACCAGCAACTGAG
>CAYOSH010000005.1:122482-166358 GCA_964406575.1 uncultured Eubacteriales bacterium
AGTGATCAAGACAAAAAGGAGATGCTCGAGAAGATCGGCCTCTCTTCGCTCAAAGACCTGTTCGTTTCGATCCCTGAAGATATCAAATTAAAAAGAGATCTCGTTATCCCTGAGGCGAAGTCAGAACAGGAATTGATCACCACCTTTGAAGATCTGGCGAAGAGAAATACCGACAGAGACCACCTTTCTTTTCTGGGTGGTGGAGCCTATCCGCACATCATCCCTGCTCTGGTCGATTATCTCAGCAGCCGGGGTGAATTTGTCAGTCCCTACACGCCCTATCAAGCCGAGGTCAGTCAGGGGACCCTTCAGATCATTTTTGAATTCCAGACGCTCATCTGCCAATTGACGGGTATGGATATTGCGAATGCGTCGCTTTATGAAGGCGCCTCCGGAGCCGCTGAGGCTGTGCTTATGGCCCATCGCCTTAAAGGGAAACCCAATGTTCTAATCGCGAGTAATTGTCATCCCCAGTATCGCGAAGCGATACACACATACACCAAGAATTTAGGGATTCTTGTGGAAACTGTCCGTTATTCGCAGGATGGGACTGTGGACATGGATGATCTTGGAAAAAAAGTCAGCAGCGAGACATCCGCCATCGTTACGCAGTCTCCAAACTTTTTTGGAATGATCGAAGACCTTGAGAAAATTTCAGAGGTGGCACACAAAAACGGAGCACTGTCTGTTGTCGTCGTCTCTGAGCCTGTTTCTCTCGGCCTTTTGGAACCTCCGGGAAAACAGGGCGCAGATATCGTCACAGGGGAGGCTCAGTCTTTCGGCCTGCCGTTGAGTTATGGAGGGCCATACCTGGGATTTATGGCGTGCTCGAAAGAGTTCATCCGTCAGTTCCCGGGCCGCATCTCGGGGGAAACTGTCGATATTGAGGGCAAAAGAGGATATGTCCTGACGTTGTCAACACGAGAGCAGCACATCAGGCGGGAAAGGGCCACCTCCAATATCTGCACGAACCAGGCCCTGTGTGCCCTCAGAGCCACTATCTTCCTGGAAACGATGGGGAAAAGCGGGATCAGGGAGTTAGCCTGGCACAACGTCCAGAAAGCCGACTATGCCCTTAAAAAATGCGAAAAAATCAAGGGAATCCAGAGAAAGTTCAGCGGTGCTTTTTTTAATGAGTTCGTTTTAGAGTTCGCCAAACCTGCGGATGATGTGAACCGGACTTTGTTGAAGAAGGGAGTGATAGGTGGACTTGCCCTGGATAAATTCTTCCCGGAGTTGAAAAACTGTGTGCTTTGCTGTGTGACAGAAATCCATTCTAAAGACAATATCGACCTACTGGTTAAAGAATTAAAGGAGGCGATGTAAGGCCCGTTTCTTGATGAGGCCGCTCGTCTGTGTGTGAATCATGATCAGAGAACCATTGATTTTTGAAATCAGCGACACGGGCAAAAGGGCCTATCGGCTGCCCAAGCTCGATGTCCCGGAAAAAAAGGATGTCCTAAAGAGAGTTCGGACAAGGGAATGTGTGGATGGATTTCCTCAGGTTGCAGAAATCGAAGTTGTGAGGCATTTTACGCGGCTTTCCCGGACGAATTTCTGTATCGATGTCGGCTTGTATCCACTCGGCTCATGCACGATGAAATACAATCCGAAGATCAATGAGAAAATCGCGTCGATGACGGGGCTTTCCCAGTCCCATCCTTTTGCACCTCAAGAGCTTGTCCAGGGAAACTTGGAGATTCTTAAAACTGCTGAAGAATTCCTTATGGAGATTGCGGGCATGGATAGCTTCACCTTGCAGCCTTCGGCGGGGGCTCAAGGCGAGCTTGTCGGAATGATGCTCATCAGGGCATGTCTTGAAGACAGGGGCGATCCGAGGAAGATCGTTCTCATCCCGGATTCAGCGCACGGAACAAATCCCTCAAGCGCGCATCTTTGCGGATATAGGGTGCAGGAGATCAAGTCCAGCAAGCAAGGCACTGTCGACGTGGAGGATCTTGCCAGGACAATGACAGAGGATGTGGCAGCATTGATGGTTACGAATCCGAATACTTTGGGCGTCTTTGAATCCGATATCGCCAAGATCTGCGCTATCGTTCATGAAAAGGGCGGGTTTGTGTACATGGACGGGGCCAACATGAACGCTCTCGTGGGAGAATGCCGTCCTGGAGACATGGGTGTGGATGTGATCCATATCAATCTGCACAAGACCTTCTCCACTCCCCATGGTGGTGGAGGGCCGGGTGCGGGTCCGGTTGGCGTGAAAAAAGTGCTGGAGCCTTACCTTCCGATCCCCACGATCAAGAGAAACGGGGATGCTTATTTTTATGATTTTAACAGGCCAAAAAGTATCGGCCGCGTCAGAAGCTTTTACGGAAACTTTTTGGTTATCGTCAGAGCGCTGGCCTATATTTTTTCGTTAGGCCCGAAGGGATTGAAAGAGGTTTCTGAGATCGCTGTGTTGAATTCGAATTATATCCGGAAGAGCCTTGAAGAGGAGTATCATCTGAAATACAAGGCACCGACTCTTCATGAATGTGTTTTTTCGGATAAATATCAGAGAGAGTTTGGCGTCCAGAACATCGATATCGCCAAAAGACTGATCGATTTTGGACTTCACCCGCCGACGATGTCGTTCCCGCTCATCGTACCGGGAGCGTTGATGATCGAGCCGACGGAAACGGAGAGCAAAAGGGATCTTGACCTGTTCATAGAGGCGATGAAACAGATCTCCAAAGAAGCCCGCGACAATCCCGAACTGCTCAAGGAAGCGCCGCACACGTCTTATGTGCGAAGGCTGAATGAGACCAAAGCAGCGCGGGAACCCATCCTCCGCTGGACTTCCGGGGTGAATGAAAAAGATAAAAACGGATCATGAGGAAGTCGATCTGAAAAATCCTCGCAGACTTAAAGGACATAACGAACACAACATGATATATTGGTAAAATCAAATGTCGATCCAAAAGTTAATAATGAATCTCCAGAAATTCTGGTCAGATCAGGGATGTTATCTTGCCCAGTCTTACGACCTCGAAGTGGGGGCGGGGACGATGACTCCGGATACATTTTTTAGAGTGCTGGATCGAAGGCCATGGAAAGTTGCCTATGTTCAACCTGCGCGGCGGCCGACCGATGGCCGGTTCGGACTGAATCCGCACCGTGTCCAGAAGCATTTTCAGTACCAGGTGATCATGAAGCCGTCACCGGCAGATATTCAGGATCTGTATTTGAAGAGCTTGAGCTCACTGGGCATTAACCTGCAAGATCACGACCTGCGGTTCGATGAGGACAATTGGGAATCCCCGACAATTGGGGCCTGGGGTGTCGGGTGGCAGGTCCTGCTGGATGGGTTGGAAATCACTCAGTTCACCTATTTCCAGCAAGCGGGAGGGATCGACACATTCCCTGTCCCCGTTGAGATCACATACGGGCTGGAGAGACTGGAGATGTTCTTGGAAGGGAAAGACAATCTGTACGATCTCGATTGGTCTGATGACGTGACGTACAGGGATCTGAGGTTCGTTGAGGAGAAGGAGTTTTCCGAGTACAATTTCAACCAGGCCGATGTGAAGCTTCTCAAAAAATCTTTTGATATGCGGATCAAAGAAGGGCATAAAATGAGCAAGGAAGGCCTGCTCCTTCCGGCCTACGACATCTGTCTCAAATGCTCCCATCTGTTCAATCTACTGGATTCAAGGGGAGCTATCAGCGTGACAGAACGAGTGAAAATGATCTCCCAGATTAGGATCCTTGTCAATCAGATCGCTGAAAAATACACGTCCCGGGAGGATGTTTCCTGATGGAATTCCTTCTGGAGATCACCACCGAAGAGATGCCCTCATCCCATGTGAAAATTGGGCTATCACAGCTCGAGGAAAAATTGAAAGAGGCCCTCCATGTGTCGAGTCTTTCTTTTTCCCGAATGAGAAGTTACGGCACATGCCGGAGGCTTGTCGTTGTTGGCGATCTTTCTCCTGAGCAAAAAGACAGGGTAGAGGATATCATCGGCCCTCCCAAAACTGTAGCTTTTGATGAGGACGGGATTCCCACTCAGGCTGCTGTCGGATTTGCCAAGAAACACAGCCTGGACGTCAAAAAGCTAGTCGTGCTCAAAACAGAGAGGGGAGAATACGTTGGGGCGAAAAAGATCACAAAGGGAGCCCGTGCTCAGGATATCTTAACGGATAACCTCCCCACGATCATTGCCTCACTCTCTTTTCCTAAAATGATGAGATGGGGCAAAAGCTCTCTGAGATTTTCCCGGCCCATTCAGAACATCCTGTGTGTGTTCGGAGAGAGCCCTCTGTCCTTTTCAGTGGATGAGATCCGGGCATCTGATTTCACGACCGGCCACAAAATCTTTTCTCCGGAAAAAATCAGGCCGAAGAGCTTTTCTGAATACAACAAGGCATTGGCTGAAAACCATGTTATCGTGGACCAGGAGAGACGAAAACAAATCATTCTGAAACAGTCTGAAAAAATCTTGTCATCTCTAGGTGCCCAGATGTATCCTGACGATGAACTTTTAGAGAAACTGTCCTTTGATGTGGAGTCTCCCTGCGTGATACTTGGACAGTTTCCCGAAGAATACCTCAAATTGCCTCTGGATGTCTTGAGCACGGCCATGAAGGAAGGTCAGAGTCTTTTCTCTGTAGTCAAGGGAAGAAAACAACTGTCCTATTTTTTAGGAGTCGCTGATGTTCCTAGGGATGCTAAAGAACTCATTCGTGCGGGAAACGAACGCGTGCTCAAGGCGCGTTTGGAAGATGCGAAGTTTTTCTGGGATCAGGATTTGAAGGTCAAACTCCGAAAGAGAGCCGAGGGACTGGACCGTGTGATCTACCATGAGAAACTGGGAAGTTATGAGGATAAAACTCAGCGCCTGAAGAAGATCGCCGCGTATCTCCTAAACAAACTCGAGGCCAAAGGAGACAAGAAGCCTGCGGTCGAGGCTGCGGAACTGTGTAAAGCCGATCTTCTGACCGAAATGGTGAGGGAATTTCCCACACTCCAGGGCAAAGTCGGAGGGCTGTATGCTCAGGAAGAGGGATACCCTGCAGATGTTTGGAAGGCCATCTATGAACACTACCTGCCTCAGAGTATGGATGACAATGTCCCTTCTTCTTTGAACGGTGCGATCATTTCCATTTCGGATAAGCTGGATTCCATCATTGGCGCTATCGGAATCGGGATGGAAGTCAGCGGATCGAAGGACCCGTTCGGCTTGCGCAGGAATGCCCAGGGAATTTGTAAGACGATCTTGGAGAAAAAAATCAATTGTGATTTTTGCCGGTTGGTGGATAAGGTCTTGGCCATTTATGGGGATATTTTTGAAATAGACAAAAAAGACGTCAAAAACCGCTGCCTGGAGTTTTTTAAGGGGCGTCTGCAGCACATTCTCGAGAGCCAGGGCTTTCGCTACGACCTTGTGAATGCCGCCCTCAGTCCCGGAATAGACAACATTTACTGCACCTATCTCAGGCTCAAGGCTTTAGACAGCCTCAAGGAAAGCGCTCATTTTGAGCCGATGATCCTCATCGCCAAAAGAGTGAACAATATTCTCCGCAATCAACCCCGATACAAGATCAATCCAGACTTGCTTTTCGAGAAGCAGGAGCGGGAGCTGTACACGACTTTTACCATCATCCAGGAGAATGTTCTTTCCATGATTGCTGACGGGGACTTCGCAAAGGCCCAAAGAATGGTCTTTCGTATGCGTTCATCCATCAACAGCTTCTTCGATCATGTATTAGTCATGGAAGAGGACCAAAGGCTTAAGCGGAATCGATTGGCACTTCTTCAGGCTATCAGTAAAGTCCTCAACCAAATTGCGGATTATTCGAAGGTCGTCGTATCTGAATAATCCAGCCATTTTTCCTGAATTATTCATAAAAAATGTCGATACTTATTCATGGGCCACTGCCTCGCCTTTGCAGCAACCTAAGCTCATGTATAATCCAGGTTGACAGTTCTGGGAGGGGAGTATTTCTAAAAAAGATAATAAGATCTTTAAAATAATAGAGGCGAGTTATTCGGTATCGATCTCGAAATCGCCCCCTTCTGTATCTGTGTCGGATTTCTCCATTGGAGCGAATTTCTGCTCAAGAGCAATGATCTTGACGAGAGCACCGGGGTAGTTCTGTCCCTTTTTTTCGCCATAGGGATTGAATTGAACACCGATCTGGTATTTGTAACTCTTACCTGCATTGATTGCCACCCACCTGACCTGGCCTTTCATGACAAGCGGAACTCTTTCTCCGGGAAGAGATATCTTTAATATCACATTGCTGTTGATTTTGAGGTTTTCTTGAGTGAGATAACGAAGTCCGCCTCGACTGATATCCAGAATAGGACAGAATTCCGCTCCGTATTTTGCATCAGGGAGAAGGCCTTTGTCCTTTTTATAACTTAGGGTAGCTCCTGGAATTTCAAACCGGATACAAGTCCGTCTTTCAATCCCTCTGTACTCCATGAAATTCCTCCTGCATTGCTCTAAGCGGTGACGTACGCTTTTGTCGGTAGATAGCATATATCAAATTTGCAATAAATGTCAAAAAAAAACATGCATATACTTTTCTAATTTTGTCGGGCAGTGGGGGAGAAAAATGGTAAAACATCTGAGACCCTGGCATTCACCACAAGGAGTTGACTTGCTCTTTTGACCCATAGATAAAGAATAGAGCCAAGCAGAAAAGGAGTCTCCAGGTTTTCAGAATTTTATGTCTGCTTTAAGGAATTTGTGGCTGTTGACTAGCGCAAGGTTCCTTCGTAGCAGGCGGTGAGCTGCCTCTTTCGCACATCTTCTGGAGTGTAAGAGGGTAAGAGAACGGGTGCAACTCTATCCGTTTTTATGCGTGCGTCTCTCAATTCTTTCTCGTATTTATCGACATGCTCCAAGGTCAATTTGCCGATTTTGGCCTTTTTGATGTAGTCTGTAGCGTATTTTCCAGCCCTGCGACCGAACACATTGTAATCCAGGACCGAATTTCCCATGAGCCGGTTGCGGCCGTGTACACCGCCCGATGCTTCGCCCGCCACAAAAAGACCCCGTATGTTGGTCTCGGTTTTTTCGTTGATCTCGATGCCCCCATTCTGGTAATGGAGAGAGGGATAAACGAGCATCGGTTCTTTTGTGATGTCGATCCCGTACCGGATGAATTGGCGGTGCATGGCGGGGAATTGTTTATTGATATAGCCTTCTCCCTGGAGCATCTCGATAAGCGGAGAGTCCAGCCAGATCCCGACGCGGCCGCTGGGTGTTTTGATACCGTTCTTCCGCTCGAGGCATTCCCTGATGAAAGCTGAGCTTTCCACATCTCGAGGCTCTCTCGGGAAAACGAAAAGCTCGCCGTATTTGTTGATGGGTTGTCCTCCCGCGCCCCTGATCTTTTCGGTGATGAGAAATCCTGCGATCTGCTCAGGGAAAACAGACCCTGTGGGATGGTATTGAACGGAATCCATGTAGAGGAGTCTGGCCCCTGCTTTATACGCCATGACAAGTCCATCTCCGGTGGCGCCATAATGGTTGGTGGTGTCAAACCCTCTGATATGAAGGCGGCCGTATCCGCCGGTTGCGATAATCGTCGCTTTGGCTTTGACTGTGAAATACTCTTCAGTCTCTAGATTGTAGAGAACACCTCCTGCGCATTGGCCCTTGTGATCCAGGATCAACTCGATGATCGGCATGAACTCCAATACAGTTATCTCCTCCGGGTGATTTCTTACCTCATCCATCAGTGTCCGTAGAATAATGGCTCCCGTGTAGTCGCGGCATGAGAGCATCCTCTTCCTTGATGTGCCGCCACCGTGAAGGACCTGCAGAGTGCCGTCCTCAGCCTTGTCCCAGACAACACCCAGATCTTCGAGCCACTTCACGACTTCCGGGCCGTCTTCGGTCAAGGCTCTAACGAGTTCCGGTTTGTTGTCAAAATGTCCGCCACCGATCGCATCCAGATAGTGTCTGGTAGGGGGGTCCTGCGGAGTGACAGCGGCTTGCATGCCTCCTTGGGACATCATGGAGTTGGCATCTCCCAGACGGAGTTTGGTGGAAATTATGGATTTGGCCCCCATTTGTTGGGCAATGATGGCCGCTGCACACCCACCCCCACCACCGCCTATGATCAGAATGTCGGTTTCGTAATCTGGGGTGGACAGGTCAAAGAGCTTGGATGTGATCCTGGAGTGGGACTCCAGTATGTCCGCAACTTCTGTGGTGAGCAGCTCCCCTTTGTTAGGGCCTATCCTGATTTTGCGCCTAGATTCGGCCTTATAATCAGGATGAAACTTGTTGAGCACATCCTCCCTTTCCTCAGCGTTCATGGGGGGGAAGACAGCTTTCCCTGATTTGGCCAGCTCGAATCGCTTGTTTCGGGATTGGGTGACTTTTTGCAGTGATTCACTCATATAATCTGGATACATCGGACACTCCTTTCTATATTCCTACTCCGTATCTCTTTCATAATATTTTTTCTTTAGATCCTTTTTGTTTGTCTTCATCAGCTCTTTATACTCTTTTGCGTATTTGTTGCGTTTCATTTCGCCGAGCCTTTTTTCCAGCGCTTTGCTCTTTGTGCTTAAATATTTTCCGTAGAGCCTCCTGGCCAGAAGGCCCACATTGTACTGGACGATCTCTGCCGGGCATCGGATCGCGCACATCCCACAGGAAATGCAGTCGAAGGAGAGGTCCATGACTGTGGCGATGTCACCTCTCATCGCAGCTTGGATGTAGTCCATGACCTCCAGATCCTGGGGGCAGGACTTCGTGCATGTGTTGCAGGCGACACAGCGAAAAACTTCAGGATAGAGCATTTGGATGGTTTCCACATTGGGTTTGATCTTATCGATGTCATAGATCGCTTTCTGGCCCGGAAAACTGGGGAGCTGTGCCAGCCACATCCCATCCTTGACAAGAGTTGTGCAGGCAAGGCCGGTGTAGATCTTGTAATCTCCCGGCAACCGATAAACAGTCGCACACGCACCGCAGAAACCCTCGCGGCAGCCTGCTCCTCTTTTGAGTTGATACCCAGCATATTCGATCGCTCCCATAATGGTCGCCTCTGCGGGGACTTTGTGGGCTTTTCCCATAATAAAGACTGTTGCCATGAGTTCTTGAGAAGTTCCTTTTTTAGTCTTTTTCTTTTTGGGGGCTGCGGGCTTCTTTTTAGCTGTTTTCTTTGTTGCCATCTTGCTGTCTCCTTCTTAATATTCTTGAGGCAATTCTTTCAGTTCGGCCCAGGAATAGACTGGACCATCTTTACAGACATAGTGCATGCCGATGTTGCATCTTCCGCATATACCAATGCCGCATTTCATCTTGTTCTCAACCGTGGTGTATATTTGTTCGTCTTTAAACCCCAAATCGCCCAAGGCTTGTATGACGAATTTGATCATGATGGGAGGACCGCAGGTGATCGCGATCGCATTTTTCTGCGACGGTTTCTTGTCGGTCACATTTTGCGGGACAAATCCGACGAACTCTTTCCATCCCTCTTCTTCCACGTCCACAGAGAGATGGACGGTCATCTCCTTCCGGAGTTCCTCCAATTCTTCCTTAAAAACGATGTCTTTGGACGTTCGTGCACCATAAATCAGCATCAGATTGCCATAGTCTTTTTTCCGCCCCAACGCTGTTTGCAGAACCGACCAGATCGGAGCGAGGCCGATGCCTCCGCCAATAAAGATGAGGTTTTTGCCCTTCCACGCATCGACCGGAAAACCATTGCCATATGGACCTCTGATCCCGATGATATCCCCCTCCTGCGTGTCGTGGAGTGCTGTGGTCACTCGCCCCGTTTTGAGAATGCTGAACTGGAGATAATCCTGTACAAGGGGGGAGGACGAAATGGAGATCATACATTCGCCTTTTCCGAAAACAGACAGCATTGCACACTGGCCACAATCATGGGCAAATTTTGTCTCCGTCAGGAACTGAGTCCGGAATGTTTTTATGGGCCTGGCGCCTCCGACTTCTTCTTTGATGTTGATTATCTTGGCAAGTTTTGGGATATAGACATTTGTATCATCCATAGTCTCTCACCTTATTGAGTACTTCTATGATATCGATTCCCACTGGGCATTTTGAAACAC
Organism: uncultured Eubacteriales bacterium; assembly: GCA_964406575.1. Lineage (GTDB taxonomy): Bacteria > Acidobacteriota > Aminicenantia > Aminicenantales > Aminicenantaceae > WTAW01. The sequence goes on from CAYOSH010000005.1 coordinate 132,530, forward strand.
AGCGGCCGCAACCCGTGCACTGGTAATGATCATAACGCTCCACAAAATACTGATATTTGTGCATAATCCTCTGTCTGAGCCGGGAAGCTTTATCGGGCCTGGGATTGTGTCCGGAAGAATGCATAGTGAAATCGGGGAACTGACAGTTATCCCATGTTCGGATCCTGTATCCCTTGAACGGGGAAACGGACGTGACTTCATCGGATATGTCGAAACAATGACACGTGGGACAAAGGTATGTGCATATGCCACACCGTAAACAGCTCATGGATTCGTCATCCCAAAGGGGAGATTCGAACATCTCTTTGAGTTTGGGCGGGATCTTGGCAACATCCTTGATTTCTCTTTTCAGTTTTTTCTCTGCGTCCGTGTGTATTTTGGTCAACTCTTTTTTATCGTTGGCCTTTGGAGCAGTAAATAATGCTTTTCCCAGATCTATGAGCGTGTCTCCTTTTTTGGTCAGTGATCGAACAAAATAGCGGTCTCCCAAGTCCGTTAACAGGATATCAAAACCCTCCTCGGAATGGGGGGACCCATCGACAGAGGTGCAGAAGCAATTGGGAGAAGGGGGAGTATTACAGGAGAGTCCGATGATCACAGTCTGATTCCTTCTCTTCAAATAGTACACGTCCTTAGAATCGCCGTCGAAGACCATATCTGTTAAAGTCAAAGCTTTGGCATCACACGGCCTCACACCAAAGATGACGACGGGTTTTTCTTCAGGAAGGACCTCTTTGATCTCTGGCGTATCTTCATCTGAGCGTCCGAATTCCAAAAAAACCTCTCTCTGGGGATTGATGATCTTTTTGGGAGCCTGCACGGTATTGGGAAAATCGAGATCTATGTCTCCTGCTTTGTTGATAACTTCATAACTCCAGGTCCCGTCATCCAAGATCGGAGCATATATCTTGTAGGCCTTGAGTTTTTCCGCCCATTCGGGGAAGGATTTTTTTGTCAGTATCTTTTCCATTGTCTCACCTGATAAAATCTTCGGGATCCTCGTCTTTGAAACTTGAGACAAGAGAGGGTTTGCCCGGGTCAAACCCGACCTCATAATCGAAAAGGGTTTTGGCCTCCTTTTCCATTTTTTTGTTCAGGAATCGGATGGGAATATCCAGAGGGCAGACTCTCTCACACTCACCGCAATCTATACAGCGCCCGGCAAGGTGCATGGCTCGGGTCAGATGATAGATGATATTTTCTGAAAGGTTGGGTGATTTTTCGATCCATTTGATCTTTTGAGCTTTTTCTTCAGCTGGGGTATCCGGCTCAACAGCGAAACTGATCGTATCCACCACGCATTCGTCGCAATAGCACATGGGGCAGGCGGAACGACAGGCATAGCAGCGTATGCATTTATCCAGCTGTTCCTTCCAGAACTCCCAGCGTTCCTTCTGGGAGAGATTCTCCATGTTTTCGACAGATTGGAATGGTCGATCCGTTTTTCTCAGTGATTTATCTCCAAAAACAATGTCATATACAACGGGAAAATTGGCTTTGCATTCAATACATCGATCAGCGAGGAGCTCTTCGGCTTGGATTTTTTCCTGGCCGCTGTCTGTGGTGACGAGCCAGCTGCCATTGTCTTTGAAATCGACTTGAAGGGCTCTTCGACCCTTGAGCTTTTTATTCAGTTTTTTTTCGTCAAGAACACCCGTTTTTTCACAAGATACACCCAAGAGATAGACATCCTCACGGTTGATGTATTTTTCTTGGAGGAGGACATTTATGGCACGGCTGTCACAGCCTTTGACGATAATACCTATCGGCCTTTTGTCCGGATTTTTTTCCTTTTTTAATCGTTTTTTCTCGTCGACGATAAACTTGGTTAGATTATGCACACAAGCAGGATTCCAGATGAGGTTCTCGACATCGTCAGGATCTTTGATGAAGGCGGGAATGGGCCGAAAACCATTGGTTCCCCTTGTATAACCGATGATGTATTTGACTTTGCCGCTTTTCAAAATCCCTGCAGCTTCTTGTCTGAGGTCTTCCAGTTTCACCATTACGGATTTCTCCTCAACTTTGTTTGGGGACCGAGGGGTTTGAGTTCTTTCACGAGGTCTTTGATGATCTCTGTGTATTTCACCCCTTCTGCAGCTGAAACCCAGGACATCTGGAAACGTTCGGGGTCGAGTCCGACGAACTCCAATAGCTCTTTCACCAGAGCAATGCGTCGGCGCGCGTAGAAATTTCCTTTGATATAGTGGCAGTCACCCGGATGGCAACCGGAGACGAGCACTCCGTCAGCGCCTTTTTTAAAGGCCGATAAGATGTAGAGAGGGGACACACTGCCTGAACACATGACCTGGATGGGGATGACATTGGGAGGGTATTCCATCCGGGAAACGCCTGCGAGGTCGCTTCCAGCTGAAGAGCACCACTTGCAGAGAAAGGCGACGATTTTGGGTTCGAATTCTTCTGCCATTATCAGCCTCCGAGACTTGCTGTGATCATTTCATTGACCTGAGCCGGGGTGAGGTTCTTAACCGCGATCGCTGCTCTCAAGCAGGTCGCCTGACACGTTCCGCAGCTTTCACACAACACTTCATTGACTTCTGCTTTCCCGTCTTTGAGGGAAATCGCCTCATAGGGGCAGACATCGACACACATTCCGCATCCCGTGCAGAGATGGAGGTTCACTTTGGCCACATTGGGCGAGTGAAAGAGTCGCTCCTGCGACAGGATGGCGATGGCTTTCGCCGCCGCTCCGCTTGCCTGCGCTACGACTTCGGGAATGTCCTTGGGAGCTTGCGCTGCTCCTGCGAGGAACATTCCTGAAGTAACGCTCTCAACAGGCCTCAATTTGGGGTGAGCTTCGGCCAGGAATCCATCCTTATCCACGGCGATTTTGAGTTTTTTCGCCAAATCCTGTGCCCCCACAGAGGGCCGCATGGCTGTAGCTAAAACGACCATATCTGCATCGATCTCTATGTCTTTGCCTGAAAGGGTGTCGACACCCCACACTTTGATCTTTCCTTTTTCTTCGAAGATTTTGGAGACTTTTCCACGAAGGTAAAGGACGCCGTCTTCCTCGACAGCTCTCTGGACAAATTCTTCGTACCCTTTGCCTCCGGACCTGATGTCGATGTAGAAAATGTAGGCTTGTCCGTCATGCACATGGTGTTTATAGAGCATGGCATGTTTAGCGGTGTACATACAGCAGATCTTAGAACAGTAAGCACAATGGAGCTCGGGATCGCGAGAACCCGCACATTGGATGAACACCACCTCTTTGGGTTCTTTGCGGTCGGATGGCCTCAGGATTTTCCCTTGAGTGGGTCCGGATGCCGATAAGAGTCTTTCGAACTGGAGTCCGTCCAGGACATCCGGGTATTTGCCATATCCGTATTCAGCCAGGTTTTCCTTCTCATAGAGGTCGAATCCGGTGGCAACAACGATCGCTCCCACTTCTTCCTCGATGATCTCAGGTTTCATGTCGTAATCGATGGCTTCGGGTTCACACACGTCCGCGCATTTGCCACAGGCGATGGGAAGGAGACCAGGACAATTCTTGATATCGAGCGTGTATGTGGCCGGGATAGCTTGGGGGAAGGGGATGTAGATGGCACGGCGTCCGGTCAAACCGAGGTCGAATTCATTGGGAGCGACAACAGGGCAGACCTTTGTGCATTCGTCGCACAGTGTGCATTTATCCGGATCCACATAGGTAGGTTTTTTCAGGATCTTAACTTTAAAATTCCCAACATACCCGGAGATCTCTTGGATTTCGCTGTAAGTCAGGAGTTTGATCTTGGGGTGTTTAGACACTTCCACCATCTTTGGTGTCAGGATACATTGGGAACAATCCAGAGTCGGGAAGGTTTCCGACAGCTGGATCATGTGGCCGCCAATGGAGGGGGACCTCTCAACGAGGACAACTTCATAGCCGCTGTTGGCCATGTCCAGAGATGCCTGGATACCGGCTATCCCTCCTCCGATCACAAGGGCTCTTCGGGTCACGGGAATGCTGAAGGGTTCCAGGGATTCGTTGCCCTGGACTCTCTCCACTGCACTTCGAGTTATTTTAGTGGCTTTGTCCGTGGCCTTGTTCATGTCTTTATGGACCCAGCTGCACTGTTCGCGGATGTTGGCGATCTCACACTGGAATTCGTTGATACCCGCAGATTTAGCGGCATTCCTGAATGTCGTCTCATGCAGTGTCGGAGAGCAGCAGGCCACGACCACTTTATCCAGTTTTTTCTCTTTAATGGCATCTATGATGAGGTTTTGTCCGGGATCAGAACACATGTAGACGTAATCCTCGGCGTGTTCAACGCTGGGATGTTTGGCAAGGTCTTTGGCCACTTTTTTGACATCCACTGTGCCCGCGATGTTTATGCCGCAATGGCAAACAAAAACACCTGTTTTTTTCTTCATTTTTTAATCCTTACGGTGTGTTTTTTGTTTTTTTTCATTTGAGTGTCAGCCCATTCGGGGAATGGACCATACAATTTTTGTCTCATGTTTCCCGTTCTACTTTTTTTTTGGTTTTGTCTTGGTTTTTGGTTTTGTTTTAGCCTTTGGTTTTGCTTTGGGCGTTTCTTTGGTTTTTGCCGTTGTTTTAGGCTTTGCTTTGGCTGCTGATTTTGTTTTGGCTTGCGGTTTTGCTTTTGGCTTAGCCATAGGTTTTGCCTTTGTCGTTTTTTGTTTGGACTCTTCGAGGATCCGGAGACCGTACTCATAGCCTTTATCAAAGGCCCTGATGTTGAGGTCGAGGAATCTGTTTGGGACCAGTCCGGGAAGAGCCTTTTTCATGGCTTCAGGAGTGACGACTTTGGTGACCGCTGTGAAGAATCCCAGCATGACCAGATTGGCGATGATCCGGTTCCCCAATTCTTCGGCGAATCGTGTAGCGGGGATCGCAAACATTTTTATTTTTCCACGGAGAGGCTTTGATTTCACCAGATCCGTATCGATGATGAGGATCCCATCATCACGAAGTTCTGGTTCGTACTTCTCGTAGGCTTCCTGAGACATGGAGATGAGGATCTGAGGCTGAGTGATATAGGGGTAAAGAACTCGCTCGTCAGATACAACGAGCTGTGAGCTGCAGGCGCTGCCCCGTGCTTCAGGTCCAAAACTCTGATTCATCGACGCGTTTAAATCGTCGTAGAGTGAAAGCGCTTTTCCGGAGATGAGTGCGCAGCGGATGATTCCCTGTCCTCCAAAACCCGAAAACCTGATTTCAGTCGTTGTCATTGTTGATTCTCCCGTAAAGTACGTAATCGTCTCCCAAGACATTGGAGAGGTGTGTATTCATGGCATCCAGGAATGTTGGTTTTTCTTTGTCGATAAACTTGCCGCAGACGAGCTTTCCTTGATACGAGATATCAAGCGTCCTCGTATCCGCACCGTGCTCGATGACGGACTTGTCATAGTAGTATTTCAGCAGGTTTAAGCCATCTCCGAGGCGGTTCCTCCGTGCATACAGGGTGACGCATGGTGTGATCACTTCGATCAAAGAGAGGCCTCTGTGTTTGAGGGCTTCTTGGATCGATTTGGTGACCCGTCGCATGTGAAGCGCTGTCCAGCGGGCCACATATGTCGCACCTGCGGCGTCTGCGAGATAGGGGAGGCTGAACGGATATTCATAGTTCCCGTAGGGCGCTGTCGAGGCATTGGCTGTAGTCGGGGTTGTGGCTGCAACCTGGCCGCCTGTCATCGCATAATTGAAATTGTTGACACAGATGATAACGATGTCCATGTTCCGTCTTGCCGCATGGATGAAATGATTTCCGCCAATTCCGAAGATATCGCCATCCCCTGAAAAAACCACAACTTTCATGTCGGGCTTAGCGAGCTTGAGACCTGTGGCGAAGGGCACAGCCCTGCCGTGGGTGGTGTGAAAGGAGTCGAGTTTGACATATCCTGCAACCCTTCCTGTGCATCCGATCCCGGAAACGACAGCGACCTTATCCAGGTCCTCTTTGTTCTTTTTTAGAGCTTCGACAAAAGACGTCACAACTGTGCCGATACCGCATCCGGGACACCAGATATGGGGGATTCTATCCATTCTCAAATATTCTTCCATCGGGTTTTTTTCGAGACGGTCCTCTTTCTTCATTTTGACGCCTCCTTAATGACTTTGTAGATATCTTCGGGATCGTGGACCCAACCGCCAAGGTGAGGAATACTGTAGATCTTACAACGGTCGAAGGAGTTTCGCTCAACTTCTTTCACCATCTGCCCGTAGTTGATCTCCGGGACGACGATAGCTTTGACTTTTTTCGACAACGCGCGGATCCTTTTCTCAGGGAAGGGCCAGGCGGTGATGAGTCGCAATGTCCCGGTCTTAATACCGGCCCGCCTTGCCTTCTGCACAGCACGAACGGCAACTCGAGATGTAATCCCATAAGAGACGACCACTATCTCGGCATCATCCGTTTGGTCCTCTTCGATCTTGATGATCTTATCCGCATTTTTTCTAATCTTTTCTATAAGATGAGTGACGTTGACTTTTTGACACTCAGCAGTGATGACCGGGTATCCACGCTCATCGTGGGTCAAACCAGTGGTGTGGAAACGGTATCCATCTCCGGCTTTGACCATGAAGGGGACCAGGTCCTTGTCGTTTTTATAGGGAAGATATTCGTCTTTGGGACCCGTGTACCATTTCCTCTCTACAATCTCGATCTCCTCAGCAGGAGGAATGATGACTTTTTCATGCATGTGCCCCACACACTCATCAGTCATGATGAGCACAGGGACTCTGTAGGTCTCGGCAAGATTTAATGCCTCTATGGTCAGGTCAAAGCACTCTTGGGGGGAGTCGGGCGAGAGGGCAATGATCTCATAGTCGCCGTGGGATCCGTATTTTGCCTGCATCATGTCCTGTTGCCCGGTGAGAGTGGGCAGCCCAGTAGAAGGGCCTCCTCTCTGGACGTTGGCGATGACAAGCGGAGTTTCCATCATCGCCGCCAAGCCCAGATTCTCCATCATAAGGGAGAATCCAGGACCCGATGTCACGGTCATAGGTTTTTTCCCTCCCCACGAGGCACCGATCAGAGCAGCAATGGAAGCGAGTTCGTCTTCCATTTGGATAAATACTCCTCCTACGGTGGGAATCCGGGTTGAAAACCTCTCAGCGGTTTCTGTGGAAGGAGTGATGGGGTATCCAGCAAAAAAGCGACAACCGCCTGCCAAAGCTCCTTCAGCAAGGGCGTAATCTCCATCCATGTAGTGGGCTCCAGTCAAGACTCCCTTAGGGTCTGCTTTCGTCTTTTTCACGTTCTTCCTCCTCCTTGAGGGTTACAAATATGGCGAATTCAGGGCATATCGTCTCACAGAGTTGACAGTAAAGGCACTTGTCCTCATGCTTGACGAAGGGGGGATGATAACCCTTAGCATTATATTCTTCAGACAGCTCGAGGACGTCTTCAGGACAGTATTCCACACAGAACCCACATCCCTTACACCTGTCCTTGTTGATGTGAATTTTTCCCTTTTTTGGTTTTAAATCACCGAAGTGTACCATTGGAACCTCAGATTAATTGTTTTTCTTTGAGGATGGGCTTTGGGTCGATGTAGTGAAGGTCCAACCTTAAAGATTCTTCCGGACACCCCAGGGCTATGGCGAGGATCTGTGTGAAGTAGAGTATGGGGATGTTTTTGAAATCAGGATACTTCTTGACTGTTTCTTTCTGCCGCGTGTCCAAGTTAAAAGCGCACAGGGGACAACTCACGACAACAACTTCCGCACCTTGCTCCTGGGCAGAGGTGAGGATATGGTAGGTCCTGTCTGCAACGATCTGGGGTTTATCTACGGTTTGGTAAGCCGCACAGCATTCAGTCTTATAGGGAAAATCTATCGGGTCCGCACCCAAAGCCTCCATCAAGTTATCTAATATTACGGGATTTTCCATGTCATCAAACCCGATCTCTTTCGGGCGCACCAAAAGGCAGCCGTAATAGCTGGCGACCTTGAGGTTCTTTATGGGCTTGACGACTTTATTGGCTAAGTTTTCGAATTTGATCTCTTCCTTGAGGAACTCCAGTAGATGAAAAACGGAAACATCTCCCTCGTACTTAACCTCTTCTTTGTACATGAAATCATTGATTCTCTCGAGGCTTTCCGGGTCGTTTTTCAACCGTTCGTTCGCTCTTTTGAGTGTGTTGTAACACATGGCGCACAGAGTCATCACTCTATCGGACTCTTGTTCTTTGACCCGGATGAGATTCCGGATGGGAGCCACATGATGGATCAGGTCATCGGTGGCAAAAGAAAAAACAGTCCCACAGCAATTCCAACGGTGCAGCTCTTGAACCTCGACTCCAAGTTTATCAAGAGCGCATATGGCTGAATCTTCAAAGTTTTTGGCGTGGTTTTTTAACGTACACCCAGGAAAGTAGCTTAGTTTCATTATGATGATTCCTTAATGTATTGAAGTTGTTTGAATTGTGGAACATGAGAATATTTATGATGTGAATTTACGGAAATTGCTGATCAAAGCAATGGGAGGAACATCTCCCTTCTCTTTATCCGTGAGTTTTTCGACTTTCACGTGGTCCTCCCGCTTCCGGAGAAGGATCTGCCGGATGGCCTCGATCACTTCTGCGATGTTTATTCCCTTGGGGCATCGGGAATTGCAGGTTAAGCACGAGGCGCACACCCAGATGGCATTGGACTTGAGAAGTTCTTCCTTTAAGCCCAGTTGAGCGAAGCGGATGATCATGTTGGGCAGGATGTCCATCTCCTCGACAGCAGGACATCCTGCTGAGCATTTTCCGCACTGATAACAGACCATAAGATTTTGTCCGCTCAATTCCTCCACTTTTTGGATAAAAGGAGCTCTGATTCGTTTTTTTGAGATGTTTACTCTCATGGGAATTGACCTTTCGGTTAGAAATCCTTCCTCTTATTCGGGGGTCAAAGATATATATATAATCATATTAATATAATCATATTAATATAATCATATTAAAACATGACAGTAAAACATAATTGTCCATACCTGTCAAGGTCTATTCGGCTCTATTCATAAAACGCCAGCATTTCTAAATCCGTGATGGATGCTGTCCGAGTGTCCCTATTGGTGATTGCGAAAACACGCTCAGTTTCCCCAGCGAGAAAACTTCGCTCGGTTCCGGGCTTCCCTCACATCTCCCCCAGGGAGATGTGCCATGCCCGTCCAGCCCTCCACACGGTTTTCTCCACCGCCAATTGAGACACTCAATTACGCAACGTGTATTCATACAATCACGGATTTGGAGATTCCCTATAAAACTGGCCATACATAAGTGTATTCCCTCAGATACGGACTCTTGAAATTGATTTTTTGCCCGGATTCTCGGCATTGTTTGTGTGGATTGCATGATGCTTTCATCGCGATCGGCGGCTTTGCATTTTTGGGCGAATGAGTCTCTATTTAGGGAGTGCTTTTAAGGCCCCAATACAGGAAAAGAAGACAGAATGAATTCAGGAGGATGAGGAATTTCAAAAGAGGCAAGAGGCCCACCAGGGGAAAAATCACTGAGGACACGAGTATAGCTCCGGCGAAGGAGCCCACCAGATCCAAGCCGTAGCCCATGCCAAAATTTTGTTTCTCCTTGAGATAAAGCCGGTTGGAAACGATAAAGAACTCCCCCCCAAAGTACCCTAAGCACATAAGAACACAAAAAAACAGAACCTCAGGGGGCCGGAGTTTTAACAGCAGAAAGCAGGCAAAGAGGAGAAAAATAAATCCGGACTGGATAAGGAGAACATGCACAAACCGTGCTGATTTTCTGCTTTTCCCAAAAAAAGCACCCACGCTGAGGCCGATCATGAATGCCGCAAAGAGAAGAGCGATCCTTTGGTAAAGGTATCCGTAGAATGTCTGGAAGGAAATGATCAGCAAGATCTCGGTGACGATTGTGGTGAATCCCATTATAGCCAAGGGCGTCAGATAAAGGTAAGTTTTTTTCCTTTGGATGCCAAGAAAAAACAAAAACGCAATGCCGAGGATCAGCGGGAGGTCCAACAGCCAAAAAGGGCTAAGACGCGAGAGAAAGACAAAAAGCCTGGCCTCGGTGTCTCCAAACTGAGTGCCCCATAGGACCGAGTCGTAAAAATAGCTGATGGGGGAGAGGTCTCGATTGATTTGTCCTCTGCCGCTGGAGAGGGTCTCCCTTAAACGTTCGACCCGCAAAGGGGAGAGTCGGTCGATGAGAATTTCGGGAATGACGTAAGTATTCTCCAATCCCAGATCTTCGATCGTTTTTGCGATTCTCCCGTATTCCAGAGAGAGAGGATCGTTGGAGGCGAGAAATACGTTGGTGTTTCCTGGGATGACAGCGACAAACGGGAAAACTTCTTTCAGGGTGAAGAACAGAGAAGACAAGAAGTCTTGCAGCCTGGGGCTGATGTAGTTTTCGGCTGAGGGAACCCGGAAAGAAAAGACTCCCTTTCTGGAAAGCCTGTTTTTGACTGTGAGAAAGAATTCTCTGGTAAAGAAGCGGTTGATCTGAGCTGTGGCGGGCTCGGGGAGGTTCAGGATGATCACATCATATACCTTGGTGTACCGGGCAAGATATGCCCGTCCATCTCGATAGTGGACTTGGATGCGCGTATTCTGCATAAGGTTTTTTTCTGATTGGGGAAGATGGGCGAGCGCGAATCGAATGATCTCTGGGGCGAGTTCGACGTAGTCGATGGAGGTCGTGGGGTATTTGAGGACCTGTTCCAAACTTCCTCCGACACCCCCTCCGATGAGAAGAACGGTTTTTGCGTCTGGATGTTGGAGCATGGCAAAATGCACGGACTCCTCTGATGTGGCCAGGTCAGGGTATGAGAAAACCATGAGATTGTTGTTGTAGAGCGAGACCTGTTCCTCCGCCTGGATCGCCTGGAGCTTACCGTAGCGGGAGTCCAGGCTCTGGATGAGTGCAAAGGGTTTCCAGAAGATCTTTTGACTGGGAAGATCGAACATAAAAAATGCCACAAAAAGGACAAAAAGAGCGCCAAAAATAAGCATTCTTGAGCCGATTTTGAAAACGAGGAATACAAACAATGATCCGAGAATACAGATGATGGATGTGGTGTGCCAGTTGGAGAAAAAAGGGATGAAGACAAAATAGATCAAAAGAGCACCAAACGATGCCCCCGCGGACTCTAAGAAATAGGTTTGTGAAAGATCGCCCCCGAGATACTTGACATTGAACACAAAAAGCACGCCGAGAGGGAAACTGACAAAAAGGGTGAGCAGCAATGCGGCTAAAATCATGGAAAAAACGCCGGCCATCTCTCCTGGCAGGATGTTCAGCCAAAAACGAGAGAATCTCAGACAGAGCAGGCAGATGGGAAAAAGGACGCAAACGGCCAGGACCACGGAAACGACTCTCCGTGTAGAATACCTGACTTTTTCACCGAGGATGCTGCCTGTACCTCCCCAGAGGAGCCAGGCCCCCAGGACAATGCCGAAGGTGATCTCGTTCCCATAAAAAAAAGCGGAAAACTCTCTCAACAGAACGATCTGAAATGAAATTGCAATAAATCCCAGCAACAAAGGGGGGCCCTTATCACGCATCGCTACATGCATAGGATACAGAAGTCAGAATCCAGAATCCAGGACATTCATTGATTTTTTCGCGGCGTCCATCTCCCCTGATTTCCTCTCAGGGGGCATATTTGTCCAATGAACCATGAGACATAAAGGATTTGAAGGCTAAGTCCAAACGCCGGGGATCGGATGATTACAGAATTTGCATTTTCCGTTCTTTAGGTTTTCCTTCTTGATGGTGTAGCCTCTTCTCTCGATACACATCTTGGAGCATTCGGGACAATATGTGTTTTCCGCTTCGTGTCCAGGAACATTTCCGATGTAGACGTAGTTGATCCCTTCTTCGAGGGCGATATTCCTCACTTTCTCTAGCGTGGATATCGGAGTGGGCGGGAGGTTCTTCAGGAGATACATGGGATGGAATCGAGAAAAATGGAGCGGGACATCGGGTCCTATCTCCTTGAGTATCCATTGGCTTAAGCGTCTGATCTCTGCGTCGCTGTCATTTAGAGTGGGAATGACCAGATAGACGATCTCTATCCAGATTTTATTTTGAACAATAGTCTTGATGGTGTCGAGCACAGGCTGGAGCTCACCCCTTACGTAGTCCGTATAAAAATCTTGAGTGAAGGCTTTCAGGTCGACTTTTATGGCATCGACGACCTTGGTCAATTCTTCAAGGGGTTCTCGATTGACGTATCCACCTGTGATGACGACATTTCGAATGCCTCTCTGCCGGGCCTCGACAGAAGTGTCGTACATGTACTCATAGAATACGATGGGCTCTGAGTAGGTGTATGCGATCACCGGCGCGTTATACTGCTTGGCCGCACGGGTTACAGATACCGGTGGAAAATCCACGTGGCGAACTTGTTCGGGTCTGACCTGGGAGATCTCCCAGTTCTGGCAGAACTTGCAATTCACGTTGCAACCCGCAGATGCCAGACTCAGAGCTGAAGTTCCGGGCAAGAAGTGAAACAGGGGTTTTTTTTCTATCGGATCGACAGCAACAGTGCAGGCCTTCCCATAAACTAATGTGTAGTAGGTTCCATCTCTGTTCTCTCTAACGCCGCAGTACCCTCTTTCCCTATCCCCCAGTTTACAGTTTCTAGGGCATAGAACACATTCGATTTCCCGATCGGGGTGTTTTTTGTAGAAGCGGGCCTCCACTTCAGAGAGGTTGGATTCGTCCCCGAACGCATAAAGATCCATCAGCCAACCACTCATGCCGGCACCCATGGCAAGCCCCGCACATCCTGTGGTTTTAAGGAACCTCCGTCTGTTCATCTTTTCTCGCGTCAGGTTCCGGGTGAGAATCCTGAGGGATCTCGAACGCCCAAGATTTTATGCCCGAAGTCGGCCGCTATACCTCCATTTCTAAAATATTTATATGCTCAGGGTTAGATGTGCCCAGCCCCATTTTTTCAGCTGTCTGTAAGTACACCGGATCTCTCTGTTCTTCTTTGAGAGACGGGAGTCCTTTTTTCCGCCGGAGTTTTTCAATGATCTGCCAGCCGACAGTGTCGGCAGCGACAGGATCTTTGCTAAAAATAAGGGCTCCGTAATTTTCCGCCCAAGTGGCATGATATGATGGTCCTCGATGATACTGGACCGTTAGAGCATCAAGAATCGAGATCCTGTGTTTGTTGCGGATCGGAGGACTGGCGAACAACTCTGCCACAAAGGGATTGCAGTGGTTGTCATGATATTTGTTTGGATTATGGATAGCGCCAAAGTAGTTCTTCATGCTTGCTGTTACACCGGCCAATCCGTGATCTTTCAACACGGCCAGACTTACAGAAGCTGTGATGGTGTCAGCCTGGATGGATGAGAAAAGGCTCCCGATACTCAGGAAGGAAATGAGATTCCGGTTGTAGTCCACGCTCTTTGAATCCGTACCAAAAACTTTGATCCCCTTCTGATTCATATTCAAACTGTATCCTGCATCTTTGAGCTCGCGGTTAGTCCGGTCCCAGATGATGACATTGTTTTCGGCCAATCCGTTTTCTGTAATGAGTTTCGCTAGAGCTAAAGATGTCTCGGGTGCCGTTGAGATTTTTTTTCCACCGATCGTGTTGATCTTGATCCCAACTCTGTCTTTGTCCTTGAAGTAGGCCAAGACGGTGTCCTTCGAATCTCTTTGGCCAGCCAGGGTTGACAAGCCTTGAAGATACATTTCTCTGAGTGATTCTGGACCGATACTCCCAGGGCTCTGGCTGCTGTATTTCTTGACGATGACAACCGTAGACGTGTTCATAGGTTTCAATTTAAAAGTACTCCTCATTCAAATCTCTGTCAACTTTCTCTTAGCTTTGAGAGTGCCAGCACACCAAAAGCAAGCACTTCCATATCCATGATGAATGATATCCGAGTGTCCCAATATGTTATCGCAAAAAACACGCAATTGCGACACTCAATAACGCAACGCGTGTTCACACAGCCACGGATTTGGAGATGCGGCCGCACCAAGATTGATGATTGAAAAAATAGCGTTTAGCGATTATATTAACGGGAGACATCGAAATTTTTAGGGAGAAGACAAAATGAAGGAAGTCATACTCAAAATATGCGCCATTTGTGTTGTGTTTTGTTTTTTGGGAACCGCTTTAGGGGATGTGCCAGAGGATGAAAAAAAGTCCGATTTGCTCTCTCTTCTCCCCGAGGTGGATTCGTGGAGCCTGACGGAAACGCCCGAAAACTATTACCCGGAGAACCTCTTCGAGTACATTAACGGAGCGGCAGAGATCTATCTTTCCTATGAGTTCAAGGAGCTGATCGTCGCCCAGCAAAATAAGGACCAATCGGCGATGAATGTGGCCATAGAGATCTATGATATGGGGAATGGGACAAATGCTTTCGGCATTTACAGCGCTGAGCGCTATCCGGACAATCGATTTATCCCAATAGGGGTTCAGGGTTATCTGGAGGAAGGGACGCTGAATTTTCTCGTGGGCAGGTATTATGTCAAGCTTCTCTGTTTTGAATGTGAGGACCAATCCGAGGAAGTCCTCAAAACTTTTTCTCAAAAGATCGTAGAGAAGGTGGGGCATATAGGGGATCTCCCTCCTTTGCTCAAGGCTTTCCCATCAAAAGGATTACAACCCAACTCGGAAAATTTTATCTTGCGCAATTTTATGGGATATAGTTTCCTCCATAACGGGTACTCAGCCAAATACAAACTGGACGATCAGGAATTTGACTGTTTTCTCGCAGAGGGCAAAGACGATGCCGATGCGGCAGAGATGCTACAGAAATATTTGGACGCCAAGAAGAGCCAGAATGTCCAGGAGATCGCTTCCGGGTACCACGTCAAGGACAAGTATTACCACAACATCTACATCTCTCAATTGGGCAAGAGGCTTTGTGGCGTGATGAAGATCGAGGATGGCTCAGAAGAGATCGGCCTCGAATATTTAAAAACACTCATTGACAACCTGAAAACCATTAAACCCTGATGTGTATGTTATAAGGAGGCGAACTTCACTTTAGGGGGAATTTGACTTGGAGTTATAAAAATCTGGATTTTGCAGGATTTTTATGACGCTGAGTTAGATCCTTCCATTTCCCATGCCTGAGTCTTGAGTTCTGCGGGATGAATGGCCAGAAAGACTATCAATTCTAAAGGGATTATGACGTGGAGGCGAGATATTCCTGTAAATTCTGGAACTCTCGGCCCAGTGTGCTCAAGGCATTCTTTGCCTTGTTGATATTTTTGTCCTTGCCCGCGCTCTCCATATCATATGCAGCCTGCTGCATGAAGGGGAGGCTCAGATTCGCAGAAGCGCCTTTTAGGCTGTGTCCCAATTCTTGGATGGAGACGAAGTCCTCCTGATCGACGGCATTTTTGAGGTTTACCATTTTTGCCTCGTAATCCGTCTTGAAGAGGCTGAGCAATTCTGCGAGAAATTCTTTGTCATTACCGATTCGCGCCAGTGCGGATGGAAAGTCGATAGGACTGTTTTTTGGAGAAGATTCATTGTTGATCATTATTTTTTCCTTATCCTTCACTTTATAAGAATTTATTTTTATTGTTCACTGGTAGAGGAGGAGATTTAAAAGCACGATAATTATCGAATACATTTAGATGAAATCTTGACATTGTTTTATTTAAAATCAGAATCGGCATTTTCTTATAGACATAAAAATCAAGAGGCAATGACACAATTCCGACCCATATTTTTTGCATGATACATGGCCTTATCGCTGAATTTGACAAGGTATTCGATGGATTTATGGGATTGACTCTCTGAGGAGGCACATCCCACACTGATTGTGACACACAGCTGCCCCGCTTCTGTCTGGATCCTTTCCTGGAAGACTGCACGGCGGAGCCTTTCTGCAATTCTGGTGGCATTTTTCAAATCGCATCCGGGGAGGACAGCCAAGAATTCATCTCCGCCATACCGGCCGACTTTGTCGTAGCGGCGTAATGTGCCTGTCAGCCTGGAGGCCACTTCGACCAGAACTTCATCGCCGACATCATGGCCGTAGGAGTCGTTGACTTTCTTGAAGTAGTCGATATCGAGCATGACTGTGCTCAAAGGCTTATTTTCCCGAAGGCTCCGATGGAATTCATCGGAGAGGACGTTGAGGATCTCATATCGGTTCAGTAGATTTGTCAGTGTGTCGTGTGTGGCGATCTCTTGGAGTTTTTTCTGGGAATCGAGAAGCTGATTCTGCAGGCCGATGATCCGGTTTCCTGTTTGAAGGCGCGCCTTCAATTCATGGGTGTCGAATGGTTTGGTAATGTAGTCATCAACACCTGCGGCAAAACCCTTCCTGATATCAGTCTGTTTGCTCCTTATCGTCAACATGATGATATAGATGTATTCATCCCATTTATGCGATCTGATTTTTTTGCACAGCTCGACACCATCCATTTTGGGCATGATCCAATCCAGAATGGCGATCTGGATATTTCCTTCTTGGATCACTTTCCATGCTTCATTTCCGTCTTCTGTGGATATGATCTTATAACCCCAATTCCTAAGGTTTTTCTCTAGGATTGTTCGGCACAATTTGTCGTCTTCGGCGATGAGAACTTGTATCACTATTCTTCTCCTTACTGGTTAAAGCCAATTGTTTCCTTTTTTTCCATAGCGTCATCGATTTTTTGGAAGACTTCTTCAGGATTGAGCGGCTTGGATGTGTAATCGTCCATTCCTGATTCTAAACAACGCTCTCGGTCACCTTTCATGGCGTGCGCGGTCATGGCGATGATAGGGATATGTTCTCCTGTGCTTTCTTCCTTTTTACGGATGGATGCGGTAGCTTCAAATCCATCCATGACAGGCATCTGAACGTCCATGAGGATCAGGTCGAATTTATTGCTCTCTAAGGCGGCGAGCGCTTCTTTTCCGTTTTCCACGCCCGTCACTTGATGTCCTTTTTTCTCGAGCATAAAATAAGCCACCTTTCTATTGACCAAATTGTCCTCAACGATGAGGATCCGATAGCGATCCTGGGACTTTGTCGCCTGTTGCGGTTTCGGGGGATCTGGTTGGATCTCTGCTTTTTTTGAGAATCCTAGGACTGTGCTCACCGCATCGGCAAGCTCGGATATTTTGATAGGTTTTCCCAGAAATGCCGGAATTCCCAATTTCAACCAGGGTTCTGCATCCCCGCGGCTTCCCCTAGAACCCACCATAACGATCATGGATTTCGCGAGTTCTGGATTCTGTTTGATGTAGTCCATGAACATGAAGCTGTCGGTCCCAGGCAGATAGGGGTCGAAAAGGATGATCGAGAAAACCGCATTTTCTCTGTTGATGCGGTCCAGCTGAGACATGGCATCCCCGGCACTGGGTGAGCCGGTGATTTGAAGATTCCAATGGCCGAGCATCTCTATAAGAATGTTGAGAATCTTTGGGTTGTCATCGAGGGCAAGGGCACGAAGGCCGTTTAAGTCGAAGGGATCAGGTTGTGTTGTGTCTTGTTTGGGACTTTTATCCAGGCCAAGCTGCAGTGAGACAAAAAATTTGCTTCCCACGCCTTCTTCACTCTCCACCCAGATCTTACCATCCATGACATCGACAAGTTGTGAACAGATCGCCAGACCGAGTCCTGAGCCACCGTATTTGCGCGTCATCGATCCATCGGCTTGGGCAAAGACATCAAAGATGATCTGTTGGTTCGATTCCGATATTCCAATTCCCGTATCCTCCACCGTGAAAAGTAAAGACACCTCATTTTCCGTTTTGGACTCTTCCCTCACGGAGATGACGATCTCACCTTTCCCGGTGAATTTGATGGCATTACTGACAAGATTCGTCAAGATCTGTCCCAACCGGCCAGGATCTCCGATCACGCTGTAGTTGATCGACGCGGGAATGTCACAGATGAGTTCGATCTTTTTCTTGTGTGCCTGAAGCCCGAGCGGGGAGACGGCTCCGTAAACAAAATCCTGAAGGTTGAAGGTCGAGGATTCCAATTCGACTTTTTTTGCCTCGACTTTTGAAAAATCGAGAATATCGTTGACCAAAGTCATCATGGATTCGGCGGATGATTTGATCCCTTTGACAAACTCCAATTGTTCAGGATTCAGGTCCGTTCCCAAAGCTAGCTCAGCCATCCCCAGAATTCCGTTCATGGGTGTTCGCAGCTCATGGCTGATATTCGCCAGGAATTCATTTTTTGCTGTAGTCGCGGAATCGGTTTCCTGGTTGACGGCAACGAGGTCTGTCGCGTCTTTGATCACAAAGATCATTCCTTGATATTCATTCCTCAAGTAAACGGGTTGGAGACGAATGACGGAGTTTCTCCCATTGACGGTTTTGTCCAGCACTGCGTGAGAGGATTGTGTTTCATTTTTGAAGAGAGAGATGTGCTTTTTGATCTCCTCTTTTGAGAGTCCGAAATCAACATCCAAAAGATTCTTGGTGATGATATCCGTTTTGCGCTTGTTGAAAAAATTCAGGAAAGATGCATTGACTTGCATCATACGATTATCTTTATCTACATACAGCACGCCCTCTTGCATTTCAGAGATCATCCCTAAAAATTTGGCTGTTTCCCTTTCGGGCGGATCCTTTTCTCTTGTTGGCTGTCCCTTTATTCTGTAGATGATAAAGGATGCAATGGTTTTGCCATTCTCGAGAACAGGAGATGCAAAAGCGGAGATTTGAACCTCGTTGCCCTCATTGTCTTGGTGGACAGCCTCAAATTCAACTTTCTCACCTGCAGCAAGTTTCTGCGAGATGGTGATATTTTTCTCTTCGCTTTCTTGAGATCCGATCAACGTTTCGATGGATTTTCCGATAACATCGTCTGGGCGAATCCCGAAGAGATGATTGAATTCATCGTTAACGCAAAATATCTCCCCATCTTGGTCAGCGATCATGACAGCCTCTTTGGTAATACTCAAGAGGTGGTCGAGAAAGATTTTGTGATTCTTCTTTTCCTTGTTATCCTCAAGGAAATCGAAAAATACCTTATCCGTCATTTTGCGCCCTTCGCTGCTGAGTCTTCGGACTCATCCACAACAGAGATGTTTCGTCCTCTTTTCTTGGCCATGTAGAGCGCACTGTCTGACGCTTCGATGATCTTTTTTACTGAAGGCCTGGATGTATTGTCGAATATAGAGACACCCAGGCTCACCGTTGCTTCGAGGGCTCCGGCATCAGTTTGAATTTTTTCAGCACAGACAGAATTTCTGAGCCGTTCTGCAATTTTTTTAGCATCGTCCCTATCCAAGCCTGGGAGAACCAAAAGCAATTCGTCACCTCCATATCGACCAATTTTGTCGTATGAACGCAAATTTTTCTGCAAACGAGATGTCACTTCGATGATTATTTTATCACCGATCAAATGACCGTATGTGTCGTTGATCGCCTTGAAGTTGTCGATATCGAGCATCATGACACCCACGGGTTTGTTATCTCTGAAATTTCTGTTCAACTCCTCTTCGAGGATTCCCAGGATTTTTTTCCGGTTCCAAAGTTGTGTCAGGCTGTCTGTGTTTGCCTTCTGGAGTTGAATGTCCTGCATATCGATGATGCGTTCACCATTCTGGATCCTGACTTTTAACTCCAAATAGCTGAAGGGTTTTGTCATGTAGTCGTCGGCTCCTGCGGAGAGGCCTTTGATGATGTCCTCTTCCAGGTCTCGTCCAGTGAGCAGAATGATGTAGATGTATTTCTCCTCCTTGGGCTGGTATTCATTCCGGATCAGGTGACATAGCTCCACACCATCCTTTTTGGGCATGCTCCAATCCAGTATGGCCAGCCGGATTCCTCCCTTTTGGATGATCTGCCACGCCTCTTCACCATTTTTGGTAACGAACACTTCATATCCCCAGTCTTGCAGATTCTTTTCCAGAGCTCTACAGGAAATGATGTCGTCTTCGGCGATCAATACTTTCGTACACATCGTTTCATATATCCATTTGGATTATAGAACTATTTTACGAATCCATAATCTGGGTCCAATATTGTCTTCGTTATCCATTTTATTAAGGTCAGGAATTTGGTCAATCGCCTTTGTCGATGAAAACAGGGGTGATATTCTTCCCCTGATTGTCACCTTAAAGGGGGATAAAATTCATCGGAGAGGATTAATGAGGTCAACTTCTTGGTTTTTATTATTTGTTTAGTTTATAATACACATAATTCATTGATGCAATGAACGGTAACAAGGTCGCCACCACCTCCCTCGTCATCATCGTTGTCTTTCTCTTTGGGCTGCTTTTAAAAGTGGCCAAGCCTGTTTTTTTCCCTTTTTTCTTAGCTGTACTGCTGTATTTCCTGATGTCTCCTGTTCTCGATTTCCTGACACGGCATAAGGTTCCCAAAGCTGCCTCCATTCTCTTCCTGGTCATCGGCACTTTTTTCCTGTTCTATCTCTTGGGATCCCTTTTTTACTCCAGCGGGAAGAGTTTCGCCTCAGAGCTGCCAAACTATGGGCAACGGCTCGAATCCATCATAAATTCTGTTCAGATGAAAATGCCGCAACTGAAATGGGAGGACATCGATTGGACGAAACAGCTCGATCTGGGTAAAGTCGGGGGGTTTGTTCTATCCTCCTTAGGTCCGTTTTTCTCCTTCATAGCCAATTTATTCCTCATCTTTATTTTCCTCATTTTCATCCTTTCCGGCAGGGGTCGAGTCAAAAATAAGATCAATAATTACCTGTCGAAGGGTAAAGCTGAACGCGCTATTGATATCATCGGGAATATCGACAGCCAGATCCAAAGATACCTCGCCATCAAAACGCTAGTCAGTTTCTTCACAGGGATTTTCGCAGGAATCGTTCTTTTGCTCTGGGGACTTGAATTTGCCATCGTTTTTGCTTTTCTCACCTTTATTCTGAACTATATTCCTAACATTGGTTCGTTCATAGCCACAGTATTCCCAGTGGCCATTGCGATATTTCAGTATGACACGATCTGGCCCGCTGTTTGGATACTTGTCATTTTGACAACCATACATCAGCTCATGGGGAATATTGTCGAGCCGCGGCTGATGGGTCACGGGCTAGGACTCAGCCCCCTCGTGATCCTATTCTCCCTATTTTTTTGGGGGTGGCTCTGGGGGATTCCCGGGATGATCCTGGCTGTACCCATGACAGCGATGGTGAAGATCGTCTGCAGCAACGTTCCTGAATTGGGGATAGTGGCTGCACTTATGTCTAAATAGTGACTTTCTCTCGCCTGTGCCTCACCGTTCTAGGAGGAAGGTGCGATTATTTTTGGCTGGCGCGACATTTCGTCAAGCTTGGCAAAGCGGTCGATAAGCTGCTGAAGGTATCTCCTCCCCTGGATTTGGTCGCCTGAGAGGTGTTTAACAGCGAGGACAACCCTGTCTAAGCATCGAATTTTTTCATCCCGCTTATACATCTGGAGGGACCCGGGCACGATGATCTTTTTCTCGAACCTGCACTCGAGGAGCCTCTGGAAAATAGCCTCGCCCAGCTCGTTTTTCGGTTGCAGCGCCTCTCCGGGAATAATAAGCAGTGCTTTTTCCTTTTCCACTTTCTCCCGTGCGTACTCGATGGCTAGAAGCACATCTCTGTCCACAAGTGCATTATCTTTTCTTGCGGTTTGCGCGATCGGCAGTTCGATGTTAAAAACCAACCAGGCGAGTTTTTCATCGCTGAGGATATCCGGCTCACGGGCGGCGGCTGAAGGGCGTTGGGCATGAGTCTTCTCCAGAATACGCTGGTCTTGATAGGGTTTGTGCTGGGCCAGGAATGAGCAGGAAAGAGGGCAGTGGATCTCCTTTTCCCTGAGCTGGCCACAGCAGAGGCTGCATATCATTTGACCCAGAGCGGGGCACTGTCTTTTTCCCTTTCTTTTATCGCACTTAATGCATTTCGCCATTTGTTAATTTATGATAATACAGCCTGGGCTTAAATGCAAAACCCCAGGATACGATTTAAGCATCCTTATTTCCGTGATAAGGGCATTAGAGGCAAAAAAATGTGAGTCAATGTCCTTATGAGTCGGATGTTGGTAGGTGGGGGGGTCTTCGACGAATATGGACTGTAACGAGCTCCTGCTATTATCATTTGACTTGAGAGCATCACGGCAATAAGGATGCTTCCGGATACGATCCACTCACTCCTGAACACATTGAAGGCTCCATTTTCCAAAAGGTCTGTTTGGGGGAGCGGACCCTCCATTTAAAGGAGATCAAATAAAAAACGAAAAGTGAAAGAGGTTCGGAAAAAATAGCTGAGTGTTCAGCAGGTGAGGTGGAAAACCGCAATAATTTTTGTGTGCGGAGCTAATTCATTGTATTTGCGGCCGGCTTCCTTGGTTTTGTCCACGAATAACTGTATCCCTTTCTCATGCATGAATTTTCGGACCTCTTCAGTGACTTTCATCAGACCGAAAAAACCGGTCCCCACAATGAATGCGTCCGTTTCGTCAAAAGAGATTTTTTTAAGGTCATCGAGAGAAAGTGTGTGGCCCTCTTTTCTCCACCAAGAGGAGTCAACACGGTCGGGGAACAGGATGATGTCCGAAGAGTAGGTCTGGCCCTCGATGGTGATCCGACCAAAGGAATAGGCGTTAACCATGTTTTTTCTTCAGAAGAAAAGTGTCTGTCGTTAATGCTTTTATTTTTCGTCCGAGAAGGCCTTTGAGAGCTTTTTGTGCGGCCTTTTTCTCCGCTTCTTTTTTGGAGTTCCCTTTGGCTTTCGCCAGGAGTTTTTCCTCTGCGAAAACTTCGACAACAAAGCTCCTTTTGTGGTCTGGCCCTTTTGTCGTGACAGTTTTATAGATGGGTGCTGTGGAGTTCTCCCTTTGGAGATATTCCTGGAGCGCAGATTTGTAGTTATTCACAAAAAATTTATTGATGTTGATCTTTTTAAACAGGGATTTCAAGTAATTGATGATAAAGCCTCTTGCTGGATCGAGCCCTCCGTCCAAATAGATGGCGGCGATCACGGCTTCAAACGATCCTGCGAGGATGGTTTTTTTCTTTCTCCCCCCGCTCTTATCTTCGCCTTTACCCAAACGGATACACCTGTCCAGGCGGATTTTTTTGGCGAAGTATTCCAGAGCGGAAGTGCTGGCAGCAGCGGATTTGAGCTTCGAAAGCTCCCCTTCCGAGAGCTCGGGATAAGAACGGCAGAGGAAGTCCGCAATGATCAGACCCAGGACAGAATCTCCCAAAAATTCAAGCACTTCGTTATCCGAGATATCCTCTTGCTGGTTTTCATAGGCATAGGAACTGTGTGTCAATGCCTGTAGCAAAAGGTCTTTATTTTTGAATCGATAACCGATTTTTTTTTCACAGTGTGCAATATATAGACTCATCATTCATCCTTCTTTATTTAGCACTCCATTTTGATGAAGATTTTATCATAACGTAAGCATTCTTGTTTCTGTGATAAGGGCATTAGACGCAAAAAAGAGCGAGTCACTGTCCTTATAAGTCGGATGGAGGGGGGTGGGGGGGTCTTCGACGAATATGGACTGTGCCTCGCTCCTGTTATTATCATTTGGCTTGAGAGCATCGCAGAAATAAGGATGCTTCCTATCATAACATGGTTCTATCGATGCCTTCATATGAGTTAGTCGAACGATCAATATGCTGGACTCTAAGTATTTTATTCATCTCCAATATTTAGTCAAATCTCTAGCTTCTCCAGAAAGCATTTCCAGATCCGTGATGAATGATGTCTGGGATACTCAATAACGCCACTTGAATTCACCGATCACTGAAGTTTAAAGGGATAGACGACATTCCCGCTGACGATCGTTTTTACAGGATATCCCCTCAGTTTCCATCCATGAAAGGGGCAATTTCGACTCTTCGATTCGAATGAATCCACATCCACGACGACATCTCTGTTTAGGTCAAGAAGGGTAAGGTCTGCATCGGCACCGATGGCGATCCTCCCTTTGTTATTGAGGCCTAGGATACGCGCCGGGTTCGTTGAGATCATTTCGATAAAGTGGGTAAGAGTGATCGTCTTGGTATGCACAAAACGGTCGAGGATCAGCGAAACGGCTGATTCTAGGCCGATTATGCCAAAGGGGGCTTGATCAAATTCCACATCCTTTTCATCCGGTGTGTGTGGCGCATGGTCTGTGGCGATCACATCGATCACGCCATCTCTCATGGCCTTGACCATTGCCTTGACATCTGTTCTGCTTCTCAGCGGAGGTTTCATTTTAAAGTTTGTGTCATAACTCTTTAAGTAGGAATCATCTAAGAGGAGGTGATGGGGCGTCACTTCGGCGGTGACCTTTATCTTTTTTCTCTTGGCATTTCTGATGAGTGTGGCCGCTCGTTTGACACTGAGGTGTGCGATGTGTACGTGTGCCGCAGTTTTTTCGGCAAGGAGGATATCTCGAGAAACCATGACTTCTTCAGAGGAAGCGGGGATTCCTTTTAAGCCGAGCAGGGTGGAATAATAGCCTTCGTGCATGACACCGTCGCGGCTCAACTCTTTATCTTCACAGTGGTTGATGATGAGGGTGTCGAGAAGTGTGGAATACTCGAGTGCCCGGCGCATGACCTCGCTGTTGTGCACAGGTTGGCCATCATCAGAAAATGCGATCGCACCTGCTCTCTTCAGGTCTGCCATATCCGTGAGCTCTGCGCCGCCGAGCCCTTTGGTGACTGCCGCGATGGGAAAAACGTTAACCATCGCAATCTTTCTGGCCTCAGAGATGATAAAATCAGTCACGCTCAAGTTGTCGTTCACGGGTGCTGTGTTCGGCATGCAGGCGATGGACGTAAATCCTCCTTTTGCCGCCGCACGCGCTCCCGTGAGGATTGTCTCCTTGTTTTCCTGTCCGGGTTCGCGAAGGTGGACGTGCATATCGATGAATCCCGGAGCAATGACAAGACCTGTCGCATCGATGGATTCTTGGGACCTTGTCTTTATCTCTTTTTTTATATCCACAATCACTCCGTTATCCACAAGAATGTCCAACTTCTCTTCTGTCCGGCTGGCAGGGTCGACGACACGTCCGTTTTTAATTAATGTCTTCACGGTATTTTCCTCCTAACAACAAGCAGAGCCCTGCCATTCTCAGAGCAATCCCGTTCTCGAGCTGTTTAAGAATGACGGATTCTACGGAGTCAGGCATATCTGCGGCCAGTTCAATGCCTCTGTTTATCGGTAACGGATGTATAATGATCGCGTTTCTTTTTGCCCTGTGAAATCGTTCTTTGCTACTTGATCCCTCCCGGTTCTGTAATGAGGACTTCGTCTTTTTCATCGATCTCTTTCAGATGAACTTGTACGCTCTCTCTTTTGGATGTGGGAAGGACTTTCCCCACATAATCGGCTCGTATGGGAAGCTCCTTGTGCCCACGGTCGATGAGTACAAGAAGTTGTATCGTTTTAGGCCTTCCGAGGTCGATCAAACTGTCCATGGCTGCTCGGATTGTCCGGCCCGTAAATAGAACATCGTCGACAAGAAGCACATCTTTTTTTTGTATGGAAAAGTCTATCTCTGTTTTTTTGACCATATGCTGGGCTTCCAATTCTGAAAAGTCATCTCGATAGAGCGTGATGTCGAGCACTCCCATGGGGATCTCTATCCCTTCCAAAGTTTTTATGAGTTTGCACAGCCTTTTTCCGAGGTAAACGCCCCTGGTTCTGATTCCTACAATCACCAGATTTTTCAGATTGCGATTCCGTTCGGTGATCTCTGTCGTCATGCGCTGGAGGGATCGTTTGATTTTTCGGGCGTCCATTACACTGGCTTTTATTTTTTCTTCCATAAAGCGACTCCTGTTCTTTTAATACCCTGCGACTCAGCGGCTCTGTGATTCTTAGCGCTCGTGTGAAGGGCGTTTGCGTAGAAAAAAATGCAACAATTCCGCCGAAATGTCAATAATCTGTCATTCCATTTTCACGCATTGTCCTCATGGTGTAGGGTCCGTTCCCCGAACGGACCTCTTGGGCAACGGTCCTTCCATTTTATGGATAGAGAAGTAGGCCTCAGCCGTTTGGATATCCTTTTGGATCTGATCGGCAAGGGCTTGAGGTGAGTCAAAATTGATCTCCTTCCGGACCTTCTTGAGAAAGCGGACTTGGATTTTTCTCCCATAGAGGGCTGCATTGAAATTCAAGATATAGGTTTCGATATTCCTATTTTTTTGACGAAACGTGGGGCAAAGACCGATGTTGGTGAGAGAAGGATAGCGCTGGCCTTCAAAAAGCGCCTCAGAAAGGAATACGCCGTCAGGAATGACCTCATTGGCGGTCTTGATGTTCGCGGTCGGAAAGCCGAGCCTTTTTCCTCGGGATTTTCCTTTGATAACCTCCCCCTCGATCTCATAAGGCCTGCCGAGGAGAGTGTTGGCCTTTTCGATGTCGCCTTTCAAGAGGAGCTCGCGGATACAACTGCTGCTCACAGCGGTTTGTCCCACTCTGACGGGGGGGATGGACCGGACGTGAAAGTGAAGGATCTTGGCAAGTTGGATGAGTGTGTCGACACAGCCTTCCCGGTTCTTTCCGTAACAAAAGTTCTCTCCGACGATGATCTCTCGGGCTTTGAGTGGTGTGAGGACTATGTTTTCAATGAAGTCTCGCGCGGACCGAGCGGCCAGCTTTCTGTCAAAATCCAGTATGAGGACCGTGTGAATGGGGAAGCGGCTGATTTCTTTGATTCTCTGATCCATGGTCTGCAGCATGTGTGTCTGCCCTTTACCCACGACTTTTTTAGGGTGAGGGTCAAAGGTCATGACCACGGGGAGAAGGTCCCTCTGTTGTGCGTCGGCTGTCAAGACTTTCAGGATCTTTTGGTGTCCCAAGTGGACGCCGTCAAAATTCCCGATAGCGACAGATGTTTTTTTGGAAAAAGAGGGACAATTTTTGATGCCCCTTATAATATCCATGTTCCTACAGTATGATGATCTTAGCCCGCTCCATGTAGGCCATTCGGAGTTGGTGGAGACACTGGTCTAAGAAGAGCTCCTCCTCATTTTTTAGATTTCCTTTCGTTTTTTCTTTGAGCATGTCGAGGAGATCGATCAGTCTCTGGGCGAGCTTTAGATTTTCCTCTTTATTCGTGGTTTTGGGATCGTCTGTTTCCCCAAGCTCGATTAAGGCTTGGGTAAAGAAGGGGAGAGCTAGGGAGCTGAAATCAAGAGGAGGTAGAATTTTCTTTGGTCTTTCCTCATGCGTTTCTTGCGGTTTTTCTTGCTGTTTCTCTGGCTGTTCTTCTTTTTGTTTATCCTTTTTTATCGGTTCCTTTTTATCTTTTGCCTTTTTTCGTTCTTTTTTCTTGTGTTGTTCGGCCATTTTGTCCTCCTGACTTTAAGATCATTCATCCAAAGGGTTGGGATTGAAATTTGTTACAGTTTCAGATAATTTGATTGCGTTGGAGAAAAATTTTACAACAATCGCATCAATAATTCAAGGAAGTTAAAAATGGAAGATGCCAAACGTGCAGGCCAAAAATTCGAGCAATTGGTCAAGATCCTGGATGCTCTTCGGGGAGAGCATGGATGTCCATGGGACAAAGAGCAGGATGAGATGTCCATATCTAACTACTTTCTGGAAGAGGTCTATGAAGCTATTGATGCCATCCTTGCTGGAGATATGTCTTCCACTGCTGAAGAGCTGGGGGATGTTCTGATGGAAGTTGTCTTTTTAGCGAGAATATTCAAAGAAAAAAAGGCGTTCACGATCTCTGAGGTTGTAGAGGGCATCAATCAGAAAATGATCCGCCGACACCCCCATGTGTTCGGGCAGAAAACGATCGCCAGCTCTTCAAAGGTCTTGGATGAGTGGAATCGGGGGAAGCAACAGGAGAAGAAAAGAGAGTCCCTGTTTGATGGGGTCGTCAAGCTGGCCCCGGCGCTGCATTCCGCCTATCAGATCGGCCTCCGTGCGTCTTCCTGCGGATTCGATTGGGATAACCCTGCGGCTGCGCTTGAGAAAGTCAAGGAGGAAGTCTCTGAGCTGGAAAGAGCTATGCGTGAAGAGTCCAAAGAGCGTGTTTTGCAAGAGGTCGGAGATGTTTTTTTTGCTCTTTCGAATGTCTCACGCCTGTTGGGCATGAATCCAGAGATCGCCTTGAAGAAAGCCAACGAAAAATTCATGGCGCGGTTTCAATCTCTTGAAAATGAATTGGCCGAAAGGGGAAAAACACTCAAGCAAGCCTGCCTTAAAGAGATGGACGAGATCTGGGAGCAACTCAAGAGACACGAACTCTAAGCTTTGTTCGTTTTCCGCAACAGGAGAGCTGCCTTTATGAATTCATCCAGATCTCCATCCAGAACCCTGTCCACATTGCCTGTTTCGACATCTGTTCTGAGGTCTTTGATCATGCGATAGGGGTGGAGCACGTAAGAGCGGATCTGGTTTCCCCAGGCTATCTCGCCCTTTGCATCTTCCAGTTTTTCGAATTTTTCACGTTTTCGCTTCTTCTGCAATTCGTACAGACGAGATTTGAGCACTTTCATGGCAGTGGCTTTGTTTTTGTGTTGAGATCGTTCGTTCTGGCATTGGACGACGATTCCCGTAGGGACATGGGTGATCCTCACCGCTGAATCCGTGACGTTCACATGTTGCCCTCCGCGGCCTGAGGCTCTGTAGGTGTCTATACGCAAATCCTCGGGATTTATGTCGATTTCGATATCTTCCTCGATTTCGGGGTAGGTGAAAACGGCTGCGAATGATGTGTGACGCCTTTTGTTCGCATCGAAAGGAGAGATTCTGACTAAACGATGAACTCCCGATTCTTGACTCAGGTTGCCGTAGACATAATTGCCTTCTATGCGAAGAGTCGCACTCTTCAACCCTGCTTCCTCACCGGGTTGGCTATCGAGCAATTCTGTTTTGTATCCCTTTCTCTCTGAATACCTGAGATACATCCGCAAGAGCATCTGGGCCCAATCCTGAGATTCAGTCCCCCCTGCACCTGGGTGAATGGTTAGAATCGCATTCTTTGAATCATCGGGGTCTGTGAACAGTGCTTGAAGCTCGGTCTGCTCCAGCTTTTTTCCCAATGCAATGATCGCCTGCTTGAGGTCCTCTTGGACGCTTTCGCCCTCATCGATCAGTTCAAGAAAGGTCTCAAGCTCTTCCTTTTTCTCGATGACTTCAGAACAAGCTTGGATATCTCGTTCCAGCTGCCGCTTGTTTTGTTGGAGAGATTGCAGTTTTTCTTGGTTATTCCAGATCTCGGGCTTGGAGAGCTCTTTCTCCAGCTCTTCGAGGGATTGAGTTTTTGGTCCTATGTCAAAGAAAACCTCTGAGTTCCTCGAATTTGGTGAATAGCTTTTTGCTTTTTTCCTGGAGTTCGGAAAGGCTTTTATCAGGGGAAAAATCAGTGTTTTTCATTTCTCGTCTTTATGAGGGCAAGGATAAGAAAAACAATCGACAAAGTCAAGCTGATATAGGCGATAACATCGCCGTGTTCTGTATAGACCGTTTTCTGGTGCATGGGCGTGATGGTGCCATGCAAGAATGTCTGCGTCATCAATTCAGATTGAGCGAGGACCCGTCCGTAAGGGTCGATGATCCCGCTGATACCTGTCGTAGCCGCTCGGTAGAGGTATCGCCGATTCTCCACAGCTCTGATGACTGCCATTGAAAAATGCTGATAGGGAGCAGCGCTCCGTCCATACCAACCGTCATTGGTGATCGTGACCAAAAAATTGCCACCGCTCTTTGCAAATTTGCGCACAAGGTTCGGAAATATGATCTCATAACAGATCGGAGTTCCGAATGCATTGCCCTTGTGTTGGTGAAGGACGTACTGATCTCCTGGGGTGAGGTCCCCGATGGCATGGGTCACCCGAGATATGAATGAAAATATCTTCCTGTAGGGGGTGTATTCCCCGAAGGGAACCAGATGGATTTTGTGATAATGACTCTGGGAGAGGTCCGGGTGCAGACAGATGGATGTGTTGAAATATTTCGTCTCTCCCCCTGCCTCGGATTTTTCGTTAGTCCCGAGTAGAAGAGAGCATCCTGTTTCCTGGACAAAACGGTACAGCCTGTCCTTGAATTCCTGGTAGATTCCGTAGGAACACCCGAAGCATAGCGGTACAGAAAATTCGGGCCAGATGATCAAAGTGCTATTTGTTCGAGCGGCTTCAAGACTCAACTGAATGTGTCGGTCGAAGAGGGCTTCGATCTCTGGAAAAGAAAGCTGACTCCACTGAATGTCCGAGGAGACGTTCCCCTGAATGACGGCTGCAGAAAATGAATCCTCCTGGGTGGGGATATTTTTTATACTTACAAATCCGCTCGTGTGGATAAGCAAGACCAAAGCGAGAGCCGCCATGAACGGGGCTCTTTTTCTCAGTTTCATCGAGAGCACAAAAAGACTCTGGAACAGCACAAGGATAAAAGAGAGGCCGTATATGCCTGTCACTGAGGCCATCTGGATGAAGTAGAGGTTTTTGTGCTGGCCATAACCGAGAAGACCCCACGGAAATCCTGTGAGTATGTATGTGATGATGAACTCAAAAGAGACCCATAAGAAGGGAGCACAAAAAAAGCTCAGGATAAGGAAGGACTCATGAACTTTCGAGAATAAGAGGGCGAATGAAGCCCAGGTCAATCCGAGAAAACAGGTGAAACCCAGATAGATGGCGATGCTGCTAAAGATGGACAGGCCTCCATAATGAGAGGGAACAGCTGGAATCCAGTACAGCAATACAGCATAGTACGAAAATCCAGCGATCCATCCCAAGAGGAATGACCGTCCGGGGGTTTTATCGGAGATGATGAAAAAAAGAGGGATGAGAGAAATCCATGAGAAGAAGGCCAGGTTAAACTTGGGAAAAGCCAAAGCAGTAGCTGCACCGGCGATAACAACCCAAAGAATGTCCCCAATTTTAATTTTCATGGATCCATTCCCTGTCGTCGCTGTTTTTTCTCTGATTCAGTCGAACGGCAAAAAAATATGGCTTGTGCGGTTCCAAGAATTCGTGTTTGAAAAGTCAGTCAGCGTCGCCAAATGAAATAGTCAGATTTCTGCTTCCCTTGAGCTTGGGCAACCTTTGCCAGCTCTTCTTCTGCCTGGGCTCTTGTTTCGTAACCACCCACACGAACTTTGTAGAGCGGATTTCTATCCGTTGGAGCCGGGTCGAAGACTTGGATAGGGAAGCCCTGGTCCTTCAATTCCTCAGCAACAGAATAAGCTGACTCCCTGCTCTTGAAAGCTCCGATCTGGATGAAATAGCCGGTACTTCTTGGAATAGGCGCAGGCATCGCCTGAGTTTCTTCTTTCACTTTTTGATGCGATACCAATTCTTCACCGATGAGATCTTTGGGCTGTTCAGCAGGCTTCTCTGTTTCCTCGGGTTTTTCTTCCGGCTCATCAACAGCAGGTGGTTTTTCTTCAGTGACCTTTTCTACGAGAGGCTCTTCAGTGATTTTGGTGGCATCTGCGAGCTGAACCTGCTTTTTGCCAACGGATACACCCAGGAGAAAAATAATCACGCCGAGCGCAATAATTGCAATAAAGATCAAGACAAGTTGGGAGCTGGAGAGCTGAAGTTCTCTGTAATCTTTGTTAGCCATTTTTCTCTGTTCTTATGTTTTCTTCTTTTCTTGCATAAAAACGCTGAATAAGTCAATAGGTAATGGGAAAATAATCGTCGAATTTTTTTCGGTGGCCACTTCAGTGAGCGTTCCCAAGAACCTGAGCTGGAGGGCCTGTGGGTTCCCTGAAATGACATCTGCCGCCTTTCTGAGATTATCTGCGGCTTGGAACTCTCCCTCAGCATGGATGATCTTGGCTCTTCTCTCTCGTTCAGCCTCAGCCTGCTTGGCTATGGCTCTGATCATATTCTCCGGTAAGTCCACATGTTTCATTTCGACGAGCTGGACCTTGATCCCCCAGGGGTCGGTGTGCTTGTCGATGATCTCTTGGAGCTGAAGATTCAGCTTCTCCCTTTCTGAAAGAAGTTCATCGAGTTCGACTTCTCCCAGGACACTCCTCAGTGTTGTCTGGGCCAGCTGTGAAGTGGCGAAAAGAAAGTCTTGGACTTCCAGGACTGCTTTTTGAGGGTCCATGACGCGAAAATAGACCACGGCATTGACCTTGACCGATACGTTGTCTTTGGTGATAACATCCTGAGGCGGGATATCCATGACGACAATTCGTAAACTGACCCTGACCATCCGGTCGATCGGGGGGAACACAAAAATCAGACCCGGGCCTTTAGGTTTGTCCAGCACACGACCAAGACGGAAGATCACGCCCCTTTCATATTCTCTCAAGATTTTGATCGCATTTAGGAGATAGAGTATGATGAGGGCAACGACGATTACTGGAAAAGTTATCATTTTGCCTCCTCATTTGGGATTTCAGAGTGTCTTTCAACTCCTCGACCCCTAAGTTTATTTTGAATTTTATCCTCTTGCTTGCTTTTATACCACAAGACTGGAGAAAGAGCTATCAGAAATGCCTACACTTTGGTGACTTTGAGCTTCAAGTTCTCGAGAACCTCAGTGATCTTCACTTTCGCACGCTTCGGGATGTTTTCCTGAGATTCCGCATCCCAGATTTCCCCATGGACGAAAACCTTGCCTTCAGGCATAAGATCGGTCATTGTCGTTCCGATCTCACCCACAAGGCCTTCTTTCCCTGTCAAAGCTTTCCTCATGTGAGCGCGCACAGCCAGGATGATCAGGAAAAGAAAGATCAGAGAAAGTCCGATCGCAACAGGGATGATGAACTGGAGACTCGGGCGTAATTCGGGTATCGGAGAATCGATGAGCATGATAGATCCTATCACCATTGCCAGGATTCCTCCTACGGATAAAATGCCATAACTTTGAATCTTGATTTCAAGAATGAACAAACCTATGGAAAGCAGGATTAAGATCAAGCCTACATAATTGATGGGCAGAATCTGGAAGGAGAAGATGGCGAGAAGAAGACATATTCCGCCCAAAACGCCCGGAAGGATCGCTCCGGGATTTGAGAACTCAAAATAAAGGCCTAACAAGCCAAGCATGAGTAGGATGTATGCCAGGTTAGGGTTGGAAATGGTGAGCAGGAACTTTTGCCTGGCTGTCATGGGAAGGTCGATTATCTCTTCTCCTTTGAGATCCAGGACGGTCTCTTCTCCATCGAATCTTTGAATTGTTTTACCGTTAAAAAAATCGATGATCTCACGCTCGTCCTTCGCGATCAAGTCGATAAGGCCACCCTCGTATGCTTCCTTTTCTGTGTACGAGAGGCTCTCCCGGACAGCATCTTCGGCCATTTTTGCATTCCGCCCTCTTTTTTCGGAGATGGACTTTATGTATGAGGCCGCATCATGCGTGACCTTGTCGGCCATGGTCTCATCCATCTGCTGCCCTGTGATCGAAATTCCCACCGGATGGGCTGCGCCCGTGTTTGTGCCTGGGGCCATAACAAAGAGGTCACAGGCAACTCCGATAAAAAATCCAGCCGAAGCAGCGCGTGCGCCGCTGGGGCTTACAAAAGCGACCACTGGCGTTTTTGAATTCAGGATCTTGGCGATGATCTCTCTCATCGAGGTGTCGAGGCCTCCCGGTGTGTTGAGACTGATGATGATGAGGCTGGCGTTCCCTGCGTCTGCTTTTTCAAGGGATTTCAGGATGTATTCTGAGGTGATGGGGTGAATAGGAGCGTCGACCGTGATCTTGATGATAGATCCGTAGCTTAGGGTTGCAAGAAAAAAAGCAAGAATTACGGGGAGAATGTATCTTTTCACTTTGATTTCATTATAGATAGGCGCTCTCAGCAAGTCAATGTTTAATATTAGTGGTCGAAAGCATCCTTATTTCCGTGATGCTCTCACGTCAAATGATAATAGCAGGAGCTCGTCACAGTCCATATTCGTCGAAGACCCCCCCACCCACCACCATCCGACTCATAAGGACAGTGACTCGCTCTTTTTTACGTCTAATGCCCTTATCACTGAAATAAGGATGCTCAGTTTTTAGTC
>CAYOSH010000006.1:0-154018 GCA_964406575.1 uncultured Eubacteriales bacterium
TGAATAGAATTGTTTGTCAGAAGAAGAACATGTCTTCAATTCATGCAACAAAGCCACATATTGCAGAAAGAGTCCTCTGCCGCGGAAATAGCCGATTTTATTGGCTGAACTTTACTCCTGTCAGAAATCCTTTGTCCGTTTTTCTCTGCCAGACAACTCTGACGAATTTTTCGACGGAGCGATGTTCTTCTTCAGGTAATTCATACTTCACTTCAAGGACTGCCCCCGGAGAAAATTCTTTGTTCAAAATAAGACACAGTCCGCCCTCGCTCATATCCTGAATGATCCCCTCAACTCCTGAAGGCACGAGCTCTCGATAGCTCATGTTTGCATAGACTTCTTTGCGTGGATATTTCCTCTTTTCATCGAAATTTTGGGATTCATCTTTCATAGGGCCCTCCCTTAATTTGCTGAATCAGTTGATGACACAATAATACAGTAAAGGACCGCACCTCTTCAAGCGACCTTTTAAAGGGACACTATTTTGGATCCATAAAAAGCATAGATTGACTTCTCCGCTCAATAACGAGTATATTACGCATTGATATGACTGGGGAAAATATAAAAAGAACTTTGCTTTTCATTTGCTTCATGTTCATGTGTGCATCTTTTCTATCTGCCCAATCCTTGGTCGAAACCGCAAAAAAAGAAAAAGAACGAAGAGCAGCTCTCAAAGCACAAGGGAAGGAAAGTGTCGTTGTGACAAATGCGAATCTGAAGAAGCACAACAGATTACAAGGAGTTGCCATCCAAGCCAATAATTCCTCTTCCCTGGGAAGTTCTCAACCGCGACAACAAACAACTTCTCGTCCAAGACAGGGAACGACTTCTCCTTCATCCGATATTACGGCTTCTCGACAAAATAGCCCAAGGCAAATCCAAAGCCGCGATATTCTAGGAAGTCGTCAACACGCCACAAAGGTCTTATTCAATACGGAGCTGACGAAAAATCCCGAGTTTGCGCTGAACAAACCTGATGGACAATTCGCTGAGATTTCGATACTGGGAGTCCTTGATCTTGAAATCAACGCAAAAAACGGACAAGGAGATGATATCGCAATCTACGCAAGATTCTCAGGTGCCCCAGAGATGATGCGCGGAGGCGTTGAGGATGAGGGGTTGTCGTTGGATTCATTGATGTTTGATTATCGGGAAGGATTTTGGTATGGAGTTCTCGGAATGGACACGAGTGGCGAATGGGAGGCAATAGGCCAGGGAACTGGCAAAAACAGTCCCGAAGGATTCGACCTGGGAAGCTTAAAATCCATAAAAAAGATCAGAATCATGTTTAAACCTCACGCAAATGCGGATCTTCCTGC
Organism: uncultured Eubacteriales bacterium; assembly: GCA_964406575.1. Lineage (GTDB taxonomy): Bacteria > Acidobacteriota > Aminicenantia > Aminicenantales > Aminicenantaceae > WTAW01. The sequence continues at coordinate 1,320 of CAYOSH010000006.1, forward strand.
AAAATATTACAGAATGCAGCCGGGTGAATCCACTTTTGGCATCGATGCCGTCGAAGCTTTGCATTAAACGTTCTTATCCAGTTTATTCAGAATCCTTCATTGATCTTTCTTAGATTCATATAGACCTTAGACAAGAGGGATTAAAAACCGGAAAATTTGATAAACGCGTTGGGTCTCAAATCCCCTTGATTTGAAGGCGAGTTTCAGTCAGACCCGATTTGGATACACTCTTCAGCTGATCAGATTTGGAGATCCTGGTTTCTGTTGGATAATTTCTTTTCTGGGAACAGGCCGAATTCTGAGACAATATCGTTGAGCATTTTGTCCACTTTGCTCTTCCCATTAGAGCCGTTGCCGTTGTTTCCCGAAGACTCTATGGGCTTCTCTACAGGGTTAGAGATTGCTTCAGCTCCAACCTGTTCTTTCATGACCACCCCTGGTTGTGCTTCCACCGTGATCTCTGGTGGTTCCTGAGTGGCGACCGGAGGATCTTCTGTCAGAACCCCTGGCAATACGGTTCCCTTCGGTTCTTGCTCATTATCTTGTTCAGCGTCAGGTTCAGCGGGAGCAGGTATTTCTTGCACTCCATCCATGGATTTTTTCCCCAGGACATCAAAAATCGTGGCCCGCATTTCTTTTTTCATTACGGGTCGGTTCAGATAAGCCGCAGCGCCATAGACCTGGATGGCCTCTTTTTTAAAACGTGGCTCCTGATAGTGGTTGGTGAGGATGATCACAGGAATTTTTTTCTTGAATTCCTTAGTGACGATGTTGCAGAGAGTGAAACCATGAAGCTTGGAGAGCATGGGCTCCATGATGATGAGATCCGGGCTTTCGATCATCGCTTTTCTCAAACCTTCTTCTCCGTCTGTGGCAGTGACCACATGAAAGCCATCCGCCGCAAGGAATTGAGAAAGCATCTGGAGATAATCAAAATCGGGATCGATGACCAGTGCTTTTAGGTCTTTCATAGGTATTCTTTTTGTTTTACTCCTGAATCAAAGCTAAACACGTTGCATGGATTTAGTCGTTTCTTTGGGGGAAAGAATTGAATATATATTTTTTTTAATGTTGATTTATATATACCCGGAAAAAACCTGACAGGCGGAACAAAAACTTGACTTTTATTAGAAAGCTTTATAGTATAATATAATATATATAAGTCAAATTAAATATGCACAAGTCATTTAATATGAAATTTTTTATGAATGATCGGGGATAAAAAAATGAGAACAATTTGGCTGGGAAGTAAGGTTATCCAACAATATTCCCTGTTGGATATCCAGGATAAACTCCAGATCAGTAAAGTGACAGCTCTCAAGTTGGTCCAGTCGGGGAGGATCAAAGCCCAAAAAATAGGAAGAAAGTGGTGGATAAACGAGGGCGATCTCCTGGAGTTCTTAGAAGGGAAAAAAATTTAGTTGGAGACTCTTTTAAAGGTGATGCAGAAAAAGTCGCTTCTCATTCTTTTTATTTTTAATTGTATTCTCTTAGCTGTCAGCTGGATACTGGCCTTGTATTCGTATCCTCGTCTTCCTGAGCAATTGCCTCTCTGGATCAATTTTTTGGGCCAGCCGCCCATGATGTTTGAGAAGTCACCGATATTTTTTGTTTACCCGATTGTGCAGACACTTTTTATTTTCCTGTTTATGGGGATCACCCATGTCCTTTCTAAAAGGATCAGAGAGCCCTGGCGTAAGAAACTTTTAAAGGATTATGTGTTGCTCAGCCTAATTTTTTTCAATTTGATTTTTATACATGTGCAAAGCAGCCTCATACTTCTTGCTCATGGGATTCGAGAAGGAATCAACACGACTTATTTTTTTACGATCTTTATCGTGATCCTCATTCTTATACCTTACTACAGAATGCGCGCCAAAATTATTGCGCAAGAACTGGAAAATAAACGTGAAGTGCCGATTAAACATGCAGATTCTGTTGATAAAATTTCGAGGTGAAATTGGATATATCGCCGTATAGTCCTGGTGAGTATTTAAACAATCTAAAAGGGAGGAATTATGAAAATCAGAGGATTTATGGTCATTATTCTTCTTGTCTCTGTAGTGGTCTTTTTCCTCTACACGTTAAAATCCAGAGGAAATAAAGACATCCCGGAACAAATTGAAGCGTTTTCTGCAGCAAAACAGAAGCTGACAGAGGCAAACATGTCCTCTCTGCAGAAAGAGATCCTTACCTATATCGTAAGTCAAGGGACTGCCCCACGAAGCCTTGATGATGTTCGCTTTTCCCCAGCTATCACAACTGGAAAATGGGATGGGTGGGGAAAGGAAATAAAATACGAAAGGCTTTCAGACGAAAATTTTCGACTCACTTCGGCGGGTCATGATGGGGTTTTCGGCACCAAGGATGATATTGTGACCGAATATTAATGGAGGGAAGAGCTTTACGGTTTCCTCATGAAGCGAAATTTGTTTTTCAGCCTCGTCCAGAAGCTCCTGTGCTCGCCATCTTCGATGAGTAATCTCTGTGTGGATTGTCTGTAAAAAGAGGGTTCTTTATTTGCGTTTTTGTAGTTGAATGTTTTCAGATCGTACTTTTTCCGTTTTCTCGGGTGACTCAAGATGAGGTATGCTCTTTCGATCCGGGTCATCATCTCTTTCCGCTCAATTTCAGGGACGAGATTGTAATGGGCAAGCGAATCTTTCTGGTAAGCTGCTTTTGCGATGATGAAGGCTCTTTCGATCTCCTGTTGAGAAGCACTCCTGTTGATGTTCAGGACTTCATAGTGGTTCATTTCTTCGATTTTTTTTAGAGTCATGATACCTTTGGCTCAGCTGCCATCCTTTTCGATTCTTTTCTGCCAGTCAATTTTTCTGCGATGGACTTGATGGCTTTGGCAGCCTCAGAATCCGAATGCGTGCTCATGAATGGAGTAATTCCCTTCACGCTCCAGTGGACATCTTCATCGAACGGAACAGCTCCCATAAATTTAAGCTCCACCACAAGATATTTTTGGACGACATTGGCGATCGACTCACCCAAGAGAACGTCGCGTTCATCCCTTGCTTTATTAATTATAAGACATGGATTGAATCTCTGCAACGCCCTGTAGAGAAGATCCGCATAGAATCTGTCATGGGATATGATCTCACTGAAAAAGCTGTAGATTGATTTTGAGGTGTCCTGGATCTGATCCGAGACTCTCTTGATCAGGTCTTGAATGCCGTAATGGTCGATGTAGAACTTGAGGATTCTGATGATGCACGATTTTAGGAAATAGTAAGCGTTTTCGATCGACGTGGGTTCAGGATTTACGACGAGTATCCCAGGATTGGAAAGCAGAAAAAAATCAATACAGTTGTAAGAAGTTCCCGTACCAATATCGATGATCACTCTCTTGGTATCAAAAGCTTTGATGTGTCTTATCAGTTTAAGTTTTTTGTAATAGTTGAGGTTCGATGTGAAAAGAACGTTCTCTGTTCCCCTGATCAGCTTCAATCCTTCGAAAGGTGTGAGCGAAATCGTATCTTTGAGTTTTTCGACTTTGTTCGTGATGAAATGGCCAAGATCGATATTGGACTCCTCCATCCCCAAAAAGGTGTGCAGGTTGGGTCCTCCCAGGTCGGCATCAATGAGGACAACATTTTCTTTGAGGGAGGCGAGATGGATGGCTAAACTTGCTGAGATAAAGCTTTTTCCTGTTCCACCTTTCCCCCCTCCGACGGCCCAAATGGACCTCTCAGAATCTGCATGCACAGAGAGCATCGGGATCTTCGGTTCGATATCCATTTTAGCGAAACATTTTAACACACTCACCCTGATTATGAAATAAGAATCGTGCTCTGAAAACAAAGTATCCCTTTTCTGTTGCCGTAGTCTAAACCATGGTGGAATATACTCAATAAAGTCTATTCAAAAAATATTTTTTCACCTAAAAAAGGGATTTTCACAAAGATTATTTAAAAAGGACGGCTAAGATACAGATGACACACTGCTGCATATTAGCAGTGGGGGCAATGCTCCTTCAGCACGCAAAAGGGGGTTCTATGACAAAAAGTGTTTGAAATGTGTTCAATTTTTTGATATTGTTCTTGTTTATATCAAGATTCCATATCCGGAGAAAGAACTCGTTGAAAGTTTACGGTGACCTCGACAGCAAATTCAGGTTTGTTATTCTCGCATCAAAGAGGGCGAAACAGTTGCTCGAAGGAGCAAAGCCCAAGATCAAAACAAAATCGAAAAATCTTATCCTCGTTGCCCAACAAGAAGTCAAACAACGGCTGATCGATTACGAAATCATCCAGCCCAAGGCAGAAGAGTTCCAGGGTTCAGAGGATGAAGCCTTCATCGGCGAGGAACTGGGGATCGGCAAAGAGGCGATTATCAAAACAAGCACTGAAGACACAACCGCAGAAAAAAAGAAAGAAAAAGCAGAAGTCAAAAAGAAGGCTGAAAAAAAGGCTAAAACCTCAAAGACGAAAACCCCGAAAAAGAAATTGAGTCATAAAACTTAAAACTGTCCAACTTCTCTTATAGACTATTTTCAAGATTCGAATCCTTAGTCATCTCCCTCTGTATGAGTCGAACATAATCGAGCTTGATGAAATCCTTTTTGGAAAAGTTCAGCGCATGCGCAAACTTCACGATCTCGCTTTGTTGACCCTCGAGTTCAAGAAAATTCCCCACCTGGGTTTCGTCCACGCAGATAGTCAGTTTTTTTTTGCGAAAAACAGTCCTGAATTTTTTGTACTGGAAGACAGATTGAAAACCTAATGACTTGAGGATTTTCCTCAGGTGCCTCTCATTCTTGACTTCGATTTCGTATTCCTCTCTTATCTTGAATTTTCTTGATTTTTGTTCGGGTCCCTTGAATGTGAGGAATGTTTTTTTGTTGATCTTGCGGACTCTCAAGGCATTGTGTTTTTTTTGGAGTTCTAAAGAGGGCCGATCGTAAAAAGTGTCATCGTGTGAATGCCGTTCTTTTTCGAGTGTTGCACCCTGAGTCAGTATCTTTTCTTTGATATCGACTACATCATCGATTTGGATCTTGACTTCGATCTCCAGCATCTCTTCTCACCGCGAAACGTGATATGTGAAACGTGAAAGGTCACAAGTTTCGGCTGAGCACAAAATCTGGAACCAAAAGAAGCGACTCTCGATAGATGGAGTGGGGGAAATGATCGAGGATCTCTTTGGATTTGAGCGCATAGCTCTCAGCCTTCCTGAAAGTGTAATCCAACGCTCCGTTTGACCTGACAATCTCGAGAATTTCTCCTTTGCTTTTTTTGCCGAGGTCTCTCTGCCGGATCAGTTGAGTAATCCGATCCCGATTTTTTTTACCGTCATGATTCAGGGTGTGTATAAGAGGTAGGGTGATCCGGCCTTCTTCCAGATCTGAGAGGATGGGTTTTCCCAGTGTATCGGTGTCCCCAGTGTAGTCCAGAAGGTCGTCTACTATTTGGAAGGACATTCCCACGTTTCTTCCATATTCCGCGATCAATGCCTGTTCTTTTTCGGACGTGTCACAGAGGATCGCTCCGATCAGACATGAGGCGTGAAAAAGCGAAGCTGTTTTTTTATCGAGGATATCGAGATAATTGGCTTCTTTCAGATCTAAATTTCCGCTCACATAATATTCATGAAGTTCTCCATCTATCATCTGGGCAGATGTATCTGTTAGAATCTGGATAATCTCTTTGTGTTTGCTCTGAACGGCAAGGTTTAGAGTCTTGATGTAGAGAAAGTCTCCGAGGAGCACAGTGATGTTAGAGCCCCATTTGGCATGCACCGTCGGCCGCCCTCTTCTCACGTCAGAATGATCGATGATATCGTCATGAATGAGGCTGGCCGTGTGGATCGTTTCCACAAGTGCAGACATGAGGATGTGCTCGTCTCCTTCATAACCAAAGAGTCCTGCACAGAGCATTAAAAGTGCTGGCCGAATCCTCTTCCCAGCTTTTTTGAACAAGTAGTCGTTGATTTCTGAGATGATGGGATTCTCGGATTGAGTGAAAAGCCCCAAGGCATCTTCGACCCTCTCGAGGTCTTGTTGGATGTCTCTGTACAGCTCTCTAAGAGAGACATTTTGTCTCAATTGCGCATTGATGAATGTTTTCGCGTCTCTCATCTTCGGCAGCCTCAAGGCATTTTTTGCCAATCGTGCGGCAAATATATTACCATCTCGGTTTTTTTATTTCAATCTGAAAGAGTGATTCGAAATTACGCGTCGTCCTTTTCGCAATCTCGTCCATTGATACATTCTTGAGTTCTGCTAGAAATCTGGCGGTCTCTTTGACATAAGCAGGCTCATTCCTTTGGATTTTTCCGCGGTAGGGTGTTGGGACAAGATATGGAGAATCCGTTTCAACAAGGATTTTGTTCAATGGAATTTTCAAAGCCACCTCGCGCAGCGCTTGTGCTTTCGGGAATGTGAGGATACCAGAGAAAGAAATCAGGAAGTTGTGATCCATCATATCTTTCGCAAATTCCCAATCCTCTGTGAAGCAGTGGAGGATACCTCCTTGAGTGAATCTTTCCTCTTTTATGGCTTTGAGCACGGTATCCCTGGCATTGCGGCTGTGGATGACAACTGGAAGACTCATCTTCTGAGCAATTCTGAGCTGCTGCCGAAAAACTTTTTCCTGAATATCTTGAGGGGAAAAGTTGTAGTGAAAATCGACTCCAATTTCGCCGACGGCAATGATAGTATTGGCTGCGGAAAGCTCTTCGATTTTTTGATCACATTCAGGATTGATGCTTTGGGCGTTGTGGGGATGAACGCCTGCTGCTGCAAAAATATTCGGGTATTTGCGAACCATGTCAAGAGTGTTTTGCAGATTGGTGGCATCTGCCAATTCAGCTGGGCAGAGGATGGCTCCAATACCTTCCTGAAAAGCTCTCTGGATGACCTCATTACGGTCTTTGTCGAACTCTTCTCCGCTGAGATGGGCGTGGGAATCAACTAATAAATGCAATATGTCCTACCGAAATAATGAATAGAAATGAATCAAAGGCTGATTATTGCCTTGTTTTATACTCCAAACAGTGAGGAGAAAATCTTCCGCTCTATGTTACTAGCTCGCTATTACCGATGCAAAAGATGTTTTAGGCGCAGTGCTATTCCATAAGCTTTTGTTTCAGTTGGCGCAGAGGAAGAGCTCCGTAGCTGAGGACTCTGTTGAGGAATTCTTTTTTGGAGTAGGCATCGCCCTTGAGTTTTTTGTATTCCAGTTCCAGGTCGAGAAACTCTTGAAAACCCACGTAAGTGTAGGTGGATTCGCCCGGATTCAGTATGATCCTTAGCCAGTTCAATTCGGCCTCTGCCTCAGTGAGGAATGCGCCCCTTGTCATGTAGGCGATCGCTTGTTCTTTGGTCATGCCCGCTTCGTGAATGTTGAAGTCGAGGTTAAAATCAATAACAGCTTTCAACCGATTCTTCAGCTGGTTGAGGCGTAATCGGAGGTCGTAATGCCCATACCCTGAATACATCAGCATCTCTTCAACAAAAACAGACCAGCCTTTGAGCAGAGGCATGTTCGGATACATTCTTCGGACTAAAGAGGGATTTTTGCGGGTGAAATAATAGGGGACAAAGGGTCCTGGATAGACGTTTCTACAGGTGAAAAAAGGAATGAAGAAATTGTTGAACTCTTCAAGAAAAGACTCAGCGGTCTGTTCATCTATGGTTTTGGGAATGGGTGATATATAACAAATATAGTCTTCGGATGTCTCGTAAATCCCGGGGGGGACAATTTGTGTCCATCTGTCCCCGTGAGATTCGAGCGGCATGGTCTCGATGGTGAAGTCCGTTTCTGGAAGATCCAGGAGCTGATGTTCGAGGATAAAGTTTTTAATTTCTTCTTTGGAGGCTTTTATCTTGTCGATCAATTCATCCTTAGAAATGTGATCGCCTTTTATTTTGTCAAACACGCCTTTGATCGCAATATTTTTGACTTCTTCTTCTCCTCGCTGTGTCGTGAGTTGCTCGAGGTTGATATTGGGATACATGATCCTGTAGAAAGGAATACAGACAAGAAACATCTCGCGGCGGAGATTGTTGTAATCTGCCCTTGCCCGGGCGACAAGATCGTTGATCGAGATACTGTTCTGGAATGTCCCTCGAACCAATCTGAGGTGAGCTTCAGCCAGCCGGAAATTTCCTGTTGACTTCGGGAGGAGTTCCGATTGGAGAAATTGCTGATAATTCTCAAGCGCTGGGATAACCTTCGCCAGCTCTTCTTGGAGTTTGGCTTTATGGGCATCCGGCGCTTGGTCTATCAGTTGGGGCAGCCCGCTCCTGTAGAACTCCATAATGGCAGCGAACTGTGTAATGGCTGTTTCCGTATAAAGCTGTGGAGGAGTTTTCAGATTTTCTTTGGCCTGCTTGATGAGTCTTGGTAAGTCTTTGAGTCGTTGCGTTGCATTTTTGGCTCTTTCATCTGCAGAGGCAAATTCCTTCGTGAGTAAGCTTCGAACACAGTTGTTGATGATGGAATTGTAAAATAGGGGATTGTAGTCCCAGGGAATTAAGCTTTCGTGTTTGATCAGCTCTCTGTCCAGACCGTCCACCATCATTGCATGGTCGATCTGGAATTCAGGGCTCAGCTTTGTTCTGTCGATTTTGGCGACCAGATCCTGATTGAGCTGGTCCAGTTCGTCGTGACGCTTCTCGATATTTCCGCTTTTGAGGTCTTCAAGCTTGTCGTCGTACTTGTGGTATCCCTGAAGAGTTCCCATAGTCGGATAAAATTTCCACATCGCATCGAAATAGCTATCCAGGAATTTTAGGAATTTTTGGTCTTCTTCGTTCTGCTGAGAAAAACATATTCCTGATGTCCAGAAGCAGAACACAAGGATGAATAGAGCTGCCGTAAGTTTTTTCATTTAATCCTCCTCTGACGAAGCCGTTTTTTGTGGAAGTTATTCATGCCACCCAAGATACGATTTGAAATCCTACCACAAAAGTATAAAAAAAGGCAATAATTAACCTCAATTCTTAATGCTATCACCAACGGATAACAGCTGAAGCCCAAGTGAAACCAGACCCGAAAGCGGTTAGGACCACAATATCGTTGTCCTTGATCCGTCCTTCCTTCAGGGCCTCATCGAGAGCGATAGGAATAGAGGCTGCCGTTGTATTGCCGAAACGGTCGATGTTTCTGATGACTTTTTCGACAGAGATACCCAAATTCCTGGCTACCATCAAGCTAATCCTATCATTTGCCTGATGGGGGATCAGGTGGTCGACTTCATCGATCGTCAATTGGTTCGCTTCCAAAGCTAATCTGACTGCTTTTGGCATTTTTTCAGAAGCATTCTTGAATACGAGCTTCCCGTTCATCCGGGGATAATAGCCCTTGTAATCCAGAAAATTGGCAGGAAAAACGGGATTGTCATTGGGGCTTGGTTTTTCCATCCATAGGTCAGAAACATTCCGGCCATCCGCAAAAAGGTGAGTGGAGAGAATCCCTCGATGATGCTCATCTTTTGAGTTAGGCTCAAGGACAACAGCCCCAGCCCCATCCCCGAAAAGGACAGCGATATCCCTCCCTTCATTCGAGAAATCCAGGTTGTGTGATTGGACCTCTGCAGCGACAAGAAGTATTTTTTTATAGGTTTTGGCCTTGATGTATTGATCGGCAATGCTTAGCCCGTATAGGAAGCCGCTGCACTGATTTCGCACGTCTAAGGCCCCTATATCCGCGAGGTCGAGTTTTTCTTGAATCATCACGCCGATCCCTGGGAAGTAATGGTCGGGGGAAAGTGTGGCGGCGATGATAAAATCGATTTCACCCTTATCGATTTGCGCGTCCTCGAGCGCTTTTAAAGCAGCCTTGTAGCCGAGTTCAGAAGCTCCGATCCCAGAATCAGCAAAGTGTCGTTCTTTGATACCGGCTCTCTGTTGGATCCATTCATCCGATGTATCTATCATCTTTTCAAGGTCAAAATTGGTGACCACTTTGGGGGGAACGTAATGACCCGTTCCTGTTATTTTTGTTACTGCTTTCATTTCGGTATCTGTTTCCAAGATTATAATAATTGATAGATGAGAAAAAATCTAGCCTTCTTATTCCCAAAATAGCAAACCAAAAAAGACAAAAAAGATCAATCTGTAAACACTTTTTATAAATTTCTGTTCATTTTTTTGTCCGGTCCTTTTTTTCTTTATATCGCACATCAAATTTGAAATGTGACTGCAACCTTAATGACAGGTCAAGTTTCGTTATTGAGTGCCCCAATTGTGAGGTGAAGAAAACCGTGTTTTCGTAATCACCAATTAGGACACTCGAATGTGAGTCATCACGGATTTGGAAGCGCTTATAATACGGAGGAAGCATCCTTATTTCCGTGATGCTCTTAAGTCAAATGATAATAGCAGGAGTTCGTCACAGTCCATATTCGTCGAAGACCCCGCACCCACCACCATCCGATTCATAAGGACAGTGATTCGCTCTTTTTTATGTCTAATGCCCTTATCTCCGAAATTAGGATGCTTATTAATGCGGATGAAGATTTGAACAATTTTGAAAGTTGCGATATAAATATAAAGTAGTGGATCGTTTGAGATCTCACAGAGGTTTTAGATGAAAAAAAATATTTGTCAGATCATTCTTCCTTTTTTTGTGTTTGTGCTGGTTTTAACAGGGGGGGATGATCTTCTAAGAGTGAATGCCTCCATTGATCCGATGCGATTACGAAGAGGGGAAGAGGGAAGAGTTGTTTTGAAGCTTACTGTCAAGACGGGGATCGAAATTAGTGCTCAACCATCCTTTACCATTGAACTTGAGCCATCGGATGAACTTGTTTTTCCCAAAAATTTTTACTCTGCTTCCGATTTGGCGATCGCCATAAAGGAAGAGAACGGAAAAGAATATCTGGATCTCAAAGGGCCGATTGAAATACCCTTTTCGGTCAATATGGAAGCCAAACGCGGGAATCATACGATTGGAGGAAAGATCAAATATTTTGCTTGTTCCAAAGACGAAGACTGGTGCCTCAAATACACAACCAAATTCTCCTCTGCATTTTACACCTCAGTTCGGATCTATCAGAAGAAGAAATAGTCTGTTTCTTCCCATTAGGACAGGCCAATCCTGTCGTGCCCTCTATTCTTGAACATTTCCATCCCATACCTCCACACTACAGAAGAGAATCTTATTCAGATGATTGCGCTTGCAATCGTTCTGGATTTTAGAGCGACACTTGTGACGGATGACATTAGCGTTAAAATCGGATGGGGTGTATAGAGCAGATAACCTAGAGGAGGAGTCTAGAGCCAGTTGTTCTGTATGTACCAGTCGATCGTCTCATGGATAGCCTCGTGCAGTGTGTATTGAGGAGTAAAGGAGAGTTTTTCTTTGATCTTTTGTGTATCTGCCACCCAGCCGTCTTGCCTCAATTCTTCAAACTTCTGCCGGTTGAGGATGCTTGGATCCTTCCGGATTTTGCCCCATATTTCTGCGCCGCATGATACGACATAGGCTATCGGGAGAGGGAATTTCAGTTGGACCAGTTTGATGCCCATGGCTTCAGCAGCCTCTCTCCCCAATTCTTCCCAGCTGGATGGATTGGGATTGGCGAAATGAAGAATCTCGCCGTTTGCAGTTTCTGCGCGAATACACTGGTCCAAGGCTTTGATGAGGTCCTTGATATAGATCAAACTCACAAGCTTTTGTTTGGACCCCACAGAAGGAAGGATGCCTTTCCGGATGAATTTGAAATAGGGGATCAGCGCTCTGTCGCGCGGTCCGAACACCACACTGACTCTGCCGATCACGAGCGGGATGTCGTCTGTGTATTTTAATGCTTCGATTTCACCCGCAAGTTTACTCTTCCCATATGGTGAAACGGGATTGGGGGGAAAGTCTTCCTTGACCGGAGTCCCGTCTGAACAGGGCCCTGAAGCCGCTAAGCTGCTCAAATACACAACCTTTTTAGGGGTGATTTTCTGAACCCGGAGGGCATGAAAAAGACTTGCTGTCCCTTGTTGGTTTACTGTATAATAATCAGCTAATTTGTAAGCTTTTGTCGAGCCTGCAACGTGAAAGATATAATCGATGTCAGGAGGAAGTAAAGGGATATTTAAAAGATCTCCTTCGAGGAGATTGATCTTGAGTCCTTTTAGCCATTTGAGATTGTTCAAATCCCTGACAAGGGCGTAGATTTTAACGTCTTTATAACTTAAATAATGATCAACAAGATGGCTTCCGATGAAGCCCGTTCCACCAGTTACAAAAATTTTCATGATTTAGATTGTAAAAGAATCGTCCTCCACGGTCAAACGGAGTTCTTGCAGAGCGAGGGAAAAATAAAGTTTTAGATGGACATTTCAAATAAGCTGGATTATTCCCGAGTCGAGGTTGCTGTGTCTGTGAGGAAGCGACCATGAGGCTGTAGATGCCTCCCGCAAATAGGCTGAACTGATTGAGACTTAGAAGATCAGCCTTGGCCGAAGGCTAAGGATTGTCGACATAAAATGAGAAATATGCAATGATAATGTGGTTATGTCCTGCCTGCAAGTCCGTTTGTAAGGGCACATATGAAAAAAATAGATAGTCGTGTCGGCATGATTTATGAATAATTACAGGATGCATATTCCCAAAAAAGGAGCGAATAGTGAACCTTTTTGAGAAGTGTTACAACTTCACCCGCGCGGAAGAAGCTATGGCTATGGGATTCTATCCCTATTTCACGCCGATTCAGGAAGTCAGAGGAAACAAGGTTAGAGTTGATGGCAAAGAAATGATCATGGTGGGTTCCAACAATTATCTGGGCTTACTCGATCACCCCAAGGTTATGAAGGCGGCAAAGGAGGCCGTGGATAGATACGGCGTGGCTACTTGTGGATCCAGGTTTTTGAACGGGACACTTGATATCCATGTTGAGTTGGAAGAGAGACTGGCCAAATTTATGAACAAAGAAGCGGCTCTCACGTTTAGCACTGGCTTTCAGACGAATCAAGGTGTCATCTCCACTCTGGTCGGACGGGGAGATGTGGTTATCACAGATAGAATGGTCCACGCAAGTATTGTCGATGCTTGCCGCCTCTCTTATGGAGAAGTCCACAAGTTCAAGCATAATGATATGGGCGATTTAGAAAAAGTCCTGAGTTCTCTGGATCCGAATATAGGAAAAATGATCGTTGTGGATGGTGTTTTCAGCATGGAAGGTGATCTGGCAAACTTGCCGGAGATCACCAAGCTGGCCAAAAAATATGGAACGAAGCTGATGGTGGATGATGCACATGGCATCGGCGTCATGGGGAAGCATGGCCGAGGCACTACCGAACACTTTGGTGTGGAAGAGGATGTCGACTTGATCATGGGGACATTCAGTAAATCATTCGCTGCTTTGGGAGGTTTTATCGCTGCGGAAAATAAGGTCATATCTTATATCAAACATCATGCACGAGCTCTGATCTTCAGCGCAAGCATAACTCCCGCATCAGTGGCGACAGTTCTCGCTACTCTTGAGATCATCGAATCTGAACCCGAACGACGGGAAAAGTTGTGGCAAATCACACGCAAGATGATATCTGGATTTCAGGAGATGGGCTATGAGACCGGACCTACAGAAACCCCGATCATTCCTGCCATTATCGGGAATGATGAATTGGCATTTATGTTGTGGAAATTGTTGAGAGAAGATGGAATTTTTACGAATCCAGTGATCTACCCAGCTGTCCTTAAGGATCAGAGCCTCATCAGAACGAGCTATTCCGCCACCCACACAGAGGAAGAGTTGGATTATGTCCTGTCGAGCTTCGAAAAATGCGGCAAGATTTTAGGTATAATAAAATAGTCTGGATTATTCACGAGTTGAGTGGTCAGTTGGGTGCCACAGCGGCGACTCAGCAGCCCATGAAAAGATATTTGGAACGGTATCGCCCACTCCATGGTTAATAATATCTTGCTTATCATGCCTGCTTGGAGACATGATCGATCAGATAGCGCCACTTTAAGTAACAAAGTGAATTCAGAAAGAGTATAATGAACATGATGAAAACAATTCGATTACTTGCCATTATCCTTGCCCTGATACAAGCCTTTTCTTTAAAAGGATCGGCCGGAACTCAAAATTTCCTTCCCGCTGACCAGATAAGAGCTGGTATGAAGGGCAAGGGCAGGAGCGTTTTTCTCGGAGATACGATCGAAGAGTTTGACGTTGAGGTTCTGGGTGTGTTGCGGAATATTCAACCGAAAAAGGATTTGATCGTGGTGAGAATCTCTGGTGATGCTATTGAAGGAGCGGGTGTCATCGAAGGCATGAGCGGAAGCCCTGTTTACATCGATGGCAAATTGATCGGTGCTCTTTCTTACAGTCTAGGCGCTTTTGTAAAAGAACCACTGGCGCTCATCACTCCCATAGAGGAGATGATGGCGATCCCTGAGAAGGAGTCAACAAAATCTTCTTTTGCACCGAGACTGCCGATAAAAAAACACCTGTCCTTGAATGAACTTTTTGAGATCTATGAATCGTATTTTTATAAAGATTCTTCAGTTATCAGCGGAGAACACACGTTTACCCCTATAAGTATACCACTTGTTTTCAGCGGGTTCTCGCCCCACGTTTTTGACAAGGCCAAAGACTTTTTTTCAAAGCTTGGCTTTTCCCCGATGAGCGTCAGCCTCTCCGGTCAATCGAACGAGAAGATCACTATTCCTAATTTGTCTTTAAAGGGGGGAGACTCGGTCGGCGCGCAGCTCGTAACAGGAGACCTCAGCATGTCTGCTGTGGGCACCGTCACATATGTGGATGGAAACAGGGTTTTAGCCTGGGGCCATCCCTGGTTCAATCTCGGTACGGTTGACTATACGATGACCAAAGCTAACGTCATGACGGTTGTTCCTAAGCTCGACATCTCTCACAAGCTCACGTCTGAAGAGATTCCAGTAGGAAAGTTCTCTCAAGATCGGATGTCTGGTCTTTTTGGAGAGATCGGTCAGGTCCCCAATCTCATTCCCCTCAACATCACGATGATAACCGGCAATGGAGAGAAAAAGTTCAGCGTTAAGCTCACAGATGATAAGATCCTGACTGCCGCTTTGGTCAATATGGTGGTTTCAAGCCTCATCGTCGGGGAAAATAGAGCCATCGGTGACCTTTCTCTGGAGTTTAGCGGGGATGTCTACTTGGACAACGGAATGAGCGTGCATCTGGAGGATCTTTTTTCCGGAACTTTTGATAGGGCTGCTACAGACCTTTCGAGCCTCGTGGCGGCGGTGGTTTTTTTCTTAATGACTAATGAGTTCCAAGATCTTCCTATTCATCGGATCGATCTTGCGATCAAACCTTCTGAAGATGTGAAGTATTCAGTCTTGGAGAAGGTGTGGCTCGATAAGTATGATGCATCACCAGGAGAATTCATTAAAATCAAAGTCTACACCAGAAGTTTCAGGGGAGAAAGTTCGCTCATAGAGGGAGTGATTCCTGCTCCCCAATTGCCCAAGGGCACAGAGTTCTACCTCATCGTGGCCGATGCCCTGTCTTTGCAGCAGTTGGAAGCGAGTCAGTACAAGAGACAAGAGTTTATGCCAAGGAACATTGAGCATGTGATCCGAATGCTCAATAATTTGAGGAAAAATAACCGCATCTATTTTAAGATCTTGGCGTCCAAGCCCGGTCTTTTTCTGAGGGGAGAGGAAATGCCCAATTTGCCACTTACGATGAAATCCATGTTTGCATCTCCACGAGCGGCATCGTCGGCTCCCGCCGAGCTGGAGAAATCAACGCTCGGTCAATTGCAGCAGCCTATCCCGTTTGTTTTTAGAGGTGCCACTCTTATTCCCATAAAGATAAAATAACCTGATTTTTAAGGAAGAGGACAGCACAGAAGTTTTGATCATAAATTCGGATGTAAGGATTCATGCTACAGAATGGAAAAGATAGAAGCCAGAATTGATTTGAAACTGAGATCCCATTCAGATCATCCTTTCGGCATGACTATCGGGTTCTGCATTTTTGGAAATTCAAGGAGTTGAGAATATGAATAAGGTTTTCACAGGTGTTTGTGCGGTCGTGATGTTCGCGACACTGCTTTTAGTGGCGGTTCAGCCTCAACAGTGGGAACTCCGGAATATCAATGATTATTTAAAAGGTGAATTCGACGGCATTTCCATTACTTATGAGGGAGTCCTGGCTTTATCCCCCAATGAAAGAACGATGGAAGGGCCTGCAGAGGAGTTTTTTTTATCTCTTCTCGTCACCCAGGGCGGTACTGTTTATCTGGGGACTGGACATGACGGAAAGATCTACAGAATGAACGATGCTGGCCAATTCGATCTGTATTTCAAAGTACCGGAACAGGATATCTATTGTTTAGCTCAGGATTCCAAAGGAGACCTCTATGCTGGAAGTTCTCCAAACGGAAAAGTCTATAAAATCACTGCCCAGGGAAAGGGGGAACCCTTTTTTAATCCCCAGGAGCGGTACATTTGGGACCTGAAATTTGATGAGAAGGGAATCCTTTTAGCTGCAGTAGGGGAGAACGGAGGGATATACGCGATCAACGAGCGCGGTGAAGGCCAGAAATTCTTGAATTCAGAAGAAAACCACATTCTGTGTTTGGAGATGAACGGGAATGGGAGTTTATACGCCGGCAGCGGTGGAAAAGGTCGCTTGTACCGTATTTCTCCGCAGAAAAGAGCCTCTATCCTGTATGAGTCTCCCTTCGAAGAGATCAAGAGCATAGCTTTAGACAGGGCTGGAAATATCTATGTGGCTGCCGGAGGAAGCACCATTAAACCCAGTAAAGGGGAGAAGCCGCCGGTGGCAGTCAGTCCGGATGCGGAAGTCTCGATCACGGTCACTCCTGTTGGTGCGAGCACTCAAGATGTGAAGCCTGCTCCTCAGACGCAACCCAGCGCTATCTTTAGGGTCGACCCTACAGGAATCGCAAAAATACTCTGGAGCTCCCCCGATGAATTGATTTATACCCTGTTTTGGAACGAAGTCAAGAGAGAGCTCATCTTTGGGACAGGGAATAAGGGGCGAGTGTATGCCATAGACCGGGATGAGAAAGTCTCTCTGATCATTCAAAAACAAGCTGAGCAGGTCTATCTGCTCCAGCCTGGCGGAACGGGAATATATGCACTCTCCAACAACCCTTCGAATTTAAGCATCATCTCCGCAGAGCAGCGTTTTGAAGGCGAATACACAAGCAATGTGTTTGATGCAAAAATTCTAGCCTCTTGGGGCAGGATCGAATGGACGTCCGAAATGCCTTCAGGAACGTCGCTCCAGTTTCAGACACGAAGCGGAAACTCCAGCGAGCCGGACGAGACTTGGAGTGACTGGTCTCCTCCCTATCAAAAGAGCGAGGGTGAACAGATACTCAACCCCAAGGCGCGGTATTTACAATTCAAGGTCATTTTTAAATCACAGTCTGGCAAAGTCTCTCCGCGTCTTAAGAAGACTTCTCTGGTCTATTTACAGACAAACCTGGCCCCTATTATATCCCATGTCGACCTTCTTCCGGCCAATGTTGTTTTTTTAAGGCTGCCTGAGCAGAAAGAACAAATCCAGGGAGCTGAACAGGATCTGACAGAAAAGGCCAAAAACTCGGACACAAGTATGAGCTATGTTGTCTCGAAAAAGGACGAGAGGAAGGGATTTCAGACAATAACATGGGATGCCGTTGATGAAAATGGAGACCTTTTAGTCTATTCTATCGCCATCCGTAACGAAAACGAGTCAGAATGGCGATACCTGAAGAGAGAGTGGGAGGAAAAAGTATTCGCTTTTGATACACTCTCTTTTCCCGACGGAATATATTTTATCAAGATAGAAGCGCATGATACGCCTTCCAATCCATTAGGGCTGGAGCTTAAAACAGAAAAGATCAGTCGGCCGCTCGTCATCGACAATTCCCTCCCCATCATCCGGAATTTCCAAGCTGTGAGAGAGAAAAATACGGTCAAAGTGAGTTTTGCAGCGGAAGATTCCTTCTCACCGATCAAAGAAGTGAAATTTCTTGTCCGGCCCGACAATTGGCGGGTTGTTTTCCCTACAGATGGGATCTGTGATTCGAGGTCGGAAAACTTTGACTTCAGCGTGACGCTCTCCCCCAATTTTGATGATATGATCACGGTCAGAGTGGAAGACAGCAAGGGTAATGTCGGTGTCCACAGGGCTACTTTCTAACCTCCCCCTTTAGATCAGCTTTTTGTCCGTTCGACGTACTTATCTTCACGCGTGTCGATCCGCACCTTATCCCCTTCCTTGATGAATTGGGGAACGTTTATCGTGATTCCCGTTTCCAGGGTTGCTGGTTTGTAGCTGGCTGATTGCGTGGCCCCTTTGAGATAAGGTGCGGTTCTGACCACTTCCAGTTCGATCGTCATCGGGGGATTGACACCCACTGGTTTTTTATCCAACATCTCGATGGAGAACACGACGTTCGGAATGAGATAACTGGCAGCGTCCCCAATGACATCGGATGTGAGCTTGAGTTGTTCGTAGTTTTCCAGATTCATGAATACGTGTTCCTCTCCCTCCGCATAGAGATATTCCACATCGCTAGTTTCCACATAGACCTGTTCGACCTTGTCTTTGGACCGAAACCGATAATCATGGAGCGACTGATCACTGAGTTTGCGGAGCTTGGTTTGCATCAATGCCTGGCCTTTGCCCGGGGTGACATGAGTTGTCTCGAGGACTTTGTAGATCTCATTCTCGACCCTAATGATCATGCCTTTTCGTATCTGAGTTGCGCTTATCACTGCTCCTCCATCTTTTGAGACTTTCCGGCCCCTTACATCAGTTTTTTAAACTGATCGATCGTTTCTCCAGCACTGGGGAGAAATCAATTTGATTTGATCGGAACTGACGATTATATTTCAACCCGGGCACCTTCGTCTATACGGATGATGCTTGTTTTTGTATTGAGCTTCTTTAAGGCTTCAACCACTTCTTCCGCTCTCTGAGGGGTGTAGGCAAAAATACATCCTCCTTCGCCAGAGCCGTTGATCTTTGCTCCCAGTGCACCTTCTGCGAGAGACGTCTCGATCATCTGATCGATTTTGGGTGCAGATACCTGGAGGTAATCTCGCAGTACTTCGTGTTGTTGAGTCAGGAGTTGTCCGAATCGTTGATGATTAAAACTGTCGGTTTTGAATAACCTTTCTCCCTCTGCTGTGATGTCTCTTGTCATAAGAGTCCCCTTCAGCAGACGCTTGACATCCGGAGACAGCCTTTCGATCTCCGACCTCTCGCTTTCGCCGATTATATCCTGTAATTGAAAGTTTCGTATCCGCCGCCGCATCTCACATACTCCTTGCACGACATGGCTTTTGATGTGGCCCAGAGTTCCTGTGGTGTCTTTCCTGATGAGAGAATCTGCCAGGACAAACTCTTCGAGAGGATTTTTAAACCTTGTGACATTTAATGGATCGTCAAAATGGATATCCACGATCCCACCCAGGGACGATGCATAATGATCCATTTTTCCGCCGGGCTCCTTAAATTCGGCAACCTCTGCTTGAAATGCGAGCTCTGCAATGGCCTCGGGAGATTTTGCCTTGTGACTTTCTGTTGCTTCCAGGAGGAATTTTATCCATGCAACAACGAGTGCAGAAGAACTGGAGGTGCCGGAATTGATGGGAATTGTGCCCTGGACAGTGCAATCCCAGCCCGAAGAGAGAGGAATTTTTTTTCTGCGAAGAACGTTGACTACACTCCTTAAGTAGTCCCTTTTCTTACCATATGCCAATTCTTCACCAAGAGAGAACCTCTCCACGTCCTGGATGTCTGGCAGGTTTATGATAAAATTGGAGTCGCTTCTTTTTCTTCCTGCAATACTTATGCGCAGGTTGATGGCTGCAGCGATAACAGGAAGCCCAAAATAGTCTTGATGCTCGCCAAAAAGACAGATCCTTCCCGGTGCAGAAACTTTGAGCTTTTTCATTTTCCTGATCTTTTTTTACAAAAATTTTTTCACAATTGCAAATATGATTTAATCGGCATTTCTCAATATGTTATGAATAACCTCTGATTGCCCCAATTGTTGTGTGCGAAATGAACAACAAGACAGCGATGCGCCTCTACCCGTTTCAGTGTAGGGACCGTTTCGTAAAAACTCCGTTTGGGAAACGGATTCTATAGCAAAAGGAAATGGTGTCATACGTCGGGCATACGAAAATTTTCTGCGGTTACGCAAAAATGTTGATTAAAAGGAGGAATTCCTCTATAAATGGTGTGAATAAACGAGATGACAGAAATATGTTTTTTAGGCACCGGCGGGTCGGTCGCCACTGTGGATAGGGACAACACATCCTTTCTGGTCAGACATGCCGATGATTTGATCCTGGTCGACTGCCCGGGTAGTATTGTCCAAAAGGTCAAAAAACTTGACCTTGAGCCTGCCGAAATACGATCCATCCTCGTGACTCATATCCATCCAGATCATGTGTATGGACTGCCTTCGTTCGTTCACAGCTTGATGCTCACTGAATGCGTTGTGGATCTCTATGGCTCGCGATTGACCATCAATTTTTGCCGGAGGCTTCTGCATCTTTTTCATCTTCTCGAAAAAAAGATAAAATGTCGAATTCGCTTCCTCCCTTTGGATCCTGGTCAGGAGTTCGATCTCAGAGATTCTGTCCAATGTTTGGCGATAAAAGTTCCCCATAATGATTCATCTCTTGCCTTCGGTTTTCGTTTCAAAAACTCTGAGAAACGGCTGTTTTATTCCGGGGACACGCCTATACATCCCCCTTTTTTGGAAGACGCCGCGGGAGCAAATTTCCTCGTTCATGATTGCAGTGCGCCCAGTCGATTTTTCAAAGAGTTCCCCAGCTTACAAACCATGCATACGCATGCCCTAGAGCTGGGAAAATATGCCCAGCAGGCGGGTGTCAAATGTGTGATCCCTTGCCATTTTTTTGGAGAGATCGATTTTCCGATTGGGGAAGTCGAACGAGAGATCCTGGAAAATTACACGGGAAATCTGATCATGCCCGAGGATTTTATCCGGATTAAAGTATAGATAAGCGAACGAGACCAAAACACAGGATTCAGGAGTGACCGCATGAAGATAGTGAATATCCTTATTTTAGCTGGCCTTTTAGGCCTTCTCTTCGGCTGCGATTCCGGGAGGAAGGGTGGGGTTGTCGATCTAGTCCTCTATAATGGAAAGATCTGGACTGTGGATCCTGGCCAGTCATGGGCCGAAGCCGTCGCCATACGTGGAGAAAGAGTACATAAAGTGGGAACGACAGAGGAAATTAAATCTCTGATAGGTACAAAAACTCAGGAGATCGATCTTAAGGGAGCATTAGTCCTTCCAGGGTTTATCGACAGCCACACACATTTTTTAGACGGTGGTTTTGCACTCTCGAGCATTCAGCTGAGAGAAGCAACGAGCAAGGAAGAATTTATTGCCATTGTTGAAGAGAGAGTCACGAAAACCGAAACAGGGGAGTGGATTCTCAATGGGGACTGGGATCAGCAACAATTCGATCCTCCCGAGATGCCCAAAAAGGAGTGGATTAACCCGGTCACGCCTCAAAATCCTGTTTTTGTCAATCGCCATGATGGCCACATGGCACTGGCCAACAGCCTTGCCTTGAAGATTGCGGGGATAACAAAAGATACAGAGTCGCCGCCGGGCGGCGCAATTCTCAAGGACCCGCAAACAGGAGAACCGACTGGTATCCTGAAGGATGAAGCGATGAGTCTTGTCTCCTCTCACATCCCAGATCCGACTATCGAAGAGAAAAAGAGGGCAGCCCAAACAGCCTTGAGACATGCCAATGAAATGGGCGTGACTTCTGTCCACGAGATGGCCTACTCGTCCAATTTTGAGGTTTATCATGCGCTTCTCAAAGAGAATAAACTCACAGCCCGCCTCACTGTGTACTTTTCTATGGCTGAAAAGGACCTCTATTCCAAAATAGAACGAAATAAAGCCTATGAGAATGACTTCTTAAAGATCGGTGGCCTTAAGGGATTCGTGGATGGCTCCTTAGGATCTTTCACGGCTCTCTTTTTTGAACCCTACTCAGATAATATCGAGGAAAGCGGGATTTTTGTTTCGGATATGTACCCAGAAGGGATCATGGAACAAAGGATTCGTGAAGCAGATAAATCCGGGCTTCAAGTTGCAGTCCATGCAATCGGAGACAGGGCCAACCATGTCATCTTGGATATCATGGAAAAGGTCATCGCTGAGGGAAGCCCTAGAGACAGACGCTGGAGGATAGAGCACGCTCAGCACTTGATCCCAGAAGACATTCCACGTTTTGCACAAATGGGCATCATTGCTTCTGTGCAGCCTTATCACGCGATCGATGACGGCCGATGGGCGGAAACAAAGATCGGAAAAGAGAGGGCAAAGCACGCGTATGCGTTCAAATCCCTCCTGGACGCAGGTGCACGCCTGGCGTGTGGCTCTGATTGGACGGTAGCACCACTCGATCCCCTATCCGGAATTTATGCCGCTGTGACACGTCGGACCCTGGATGGGAAAAATCCTGATGGTTGGATCCCCGAACAAAAGATCTCCTTAGAGGATGCCATCAGAGGCTATACAATAAACGGAGCGTATGCAGAATTTGCCGAAGATAGGAAAGGTTCTATAGAAGCCGGCAAGCTTGCTGATCTTGTGGTGTTGAGCCACGATCTTTTCGAGATCCCTCCTGAAGATATCCTCGACGCCGAGGTTTTGATGACCATCCTCAACGGTGAGATCGTATACAAAAAATGATTTTCACGTATTTTGCCGTACTTATTTTGGCTTTCGCCATTCTATTCAAGTCTGCCGACTTTTTTATCCAGGGGGCCTCGAAGATCGCAGAAATTCTGGAGATCCCTAAGCTGGTTATTGGGATCGTGCTTGTAGGGATGGCGACAACAGCTCCTGAGTTCGGCGTGTCTGTGATGTCCTCCTTTTTGGGAAAACCTGAGTTTGCCCTGGGAAATGCAGTAGGGTCTGTGGTCTGTGATGATGGAGTGGCTCTTGCGTTTGCCGCCATTCTGGCACCCACCGTCATCTTTGTGAATTGTCGCATGCTCAAGATAATCGGGCCATTTTTGCTTGCCATTGATTTCATCGCGTATGGATTGGCTAGGGACGGTGTGATCAGTCGCCTAGATGGGGCGATCTTGATGTGTCTTCTCGGTGTCTATTTTGTGTTGATCCTCAGAAATCCGTGCTTTCGCTTGGAGAATCCGAGAGGAGACGAGAGGAGTCCGGATCAGAAAAATAGGAGTATGTTTTTGGAAAAAAAAACCCAGCTACGACGTCCTACACTTCTTTTTGGAGTAGGTTTGATCGGCGTCGTTTTGACCACTCGGGCCGTGATCTGGTCAGCGGAAAATATTGCCCTGTACTTTTCTATCTCTGAGATCGTCATCGGTGCCACCATCCTTGCCATCGGAACGTCGCTCCCTGAGATTAGCACGTGCATTATGGCTGCTCTCAAAGGTGAGGGCGAAATTGCTGTGGGAGATATCATCGGTGCAGATGTCCTCAATATCTTGTGGATCATCGGTGTGGCTTCGATCGTCAGGCCCATACACGTCGAACTGGATATCATCAATTTTGCATTTCCGTTCATGATTCTTATTGTCACTGTCATGCTCGTAAGCATGCGGATAGGCTGCCGCCTGACGAAGGTAAAGGGCGTTATTCTCTTCGCGATTTACCTCGTCTACCTCGTTTTCACCATGAAGTTCTTCACCTGAGCTGTTTCCCGTTTTTCAGGGTGTTTGGATTAGGGGAGAGATTTGATGAATTCACCATTGATGTTGACTTCATAGTGATATTTGGTTAGATTATTTCTCCTTTGGATTCATGGAGGGTCAGATGAATATCGGCGTTATCAACGAAAGCAGTAAGATCGAGAACCGCGCGGGATTAACACCCAGCTCGGTATCAACGTTGACGAATAGAGGGCATGAGGTCTATTTCCAGGCAGGAGTTGGGCTCAAATCCGGATATACAAACGAAGAATACACATATTTGGGTGGCAAAATCGTCTTCACAAAAGAAGAAGTTTTCGGGCGCTCGGATATCGTGCTCAATATTTCTCCTCTAAATGACGAGGAGTGCGGTTTTGTCCTAGACAATCAGATCTTGTTTGGTTTTCATCATCTGGCGGTGGCCAAAAAGAACACTCTTGAAGGACTTCTCAAAAAGAAAGTCACCATGATCGGATATGAGATCGTCCAGAACGACGAAGGAAGTCTTCCCTTTATCGAGAGCTTGAGCGAGATCGCCGGTCAGATGTGCCTGGTCATCTCGGGACACTATCTTCAAAGCAACTATGGAGGGAGAGGTTTGGTTATCGGAGGAGTCGTGAGCGTGCCTCCAGCGACAGCAGTCATAGTCGGCAGCGGGATCCTGGCAAAAAGTGCCATTAAGGCCTTGTTGGGTGCAGGGGCTCACACAATAGCATTGGGTCGGAATATGGAGGGTCTCAGAGAGATCGAGGACATGACTTCGGGTAGGGCGATCACTCTGATGGCGAGTCGGTACAACCTCGAACGAATGGTCCAGATCGCTGACATCCTGATTGGTGCGGTGCTTTTGCCTGGGGAGAGGGCACCCATGATGATTACGCGAGAGATGGTCAGAAGGATGAGGAAAGGCTCTGTTATTATTGACCTCTCCATAGACCAGGGGGGGTGTATCGAAACAAGCCGTCTAACCACTCTGGAACAGCCAACATATGTCGATGAAGGCATCATCCACTATTGTGTTCCCAACATCACCTCCGCCGTCAGCCGGACATCCTCTAAGGTTTTATCCAACCTGGTGACGACGTACCTGCTCCAGATCGGCGACCTTGGAATCGATGAAGCGCTGAAACAGAATGCGATCCTCTCCCGAGGAGCCTATGTTTGTCGCGGCGATCTGGTGAGACAGTCCATCGCGGAGAGATTTGGCCTGGATACCCAAAAATCATTTTAATTTTGAAGTGGATCAAATGGAAAAATATTTGAAAGAATTCGCAACAGAGCAAAAAGCACTGATCCATATTCTGCACAAAATACAAAGCGAATATGGGTACATCCCTCCTGATATGATCACCGCGATTTCAAAACATCTGAATATTTCAGAGAGCGAAATCTATGGTGTTCTGACTTTCTATAAGGCATTCAGCCTTGAGCCTCGAGGGGAACACATTGTAACGGTGTGTCTGGGGACAGCATGCCATGTCAGAGGAGGTCCTCAGATCGCCGAAGAGATGGAGCGTAAGCTCGACATCAAAGTGGGCCAGACAACCGCTGATAACAAGTTCACACTCGAAACCGTAAACTGCTTAGGGTGTTGTGCCATAGGCCCGGTTGTTGTCGTCGATGGAAAATACCATTCCCAGGTCACTGTCAAAAAAATTGATGAGATTCTAAAAGATTATAAAGAGTAGTCACCATGGACAAAATAGTCAATCCTGAACAACTTAACGAGTGGAAAGAAGAAATTCTTTTAGGGCGCCCTCCGTACAAAAAAACGATAGTCATATCTTCAGGGACGTGTGGACAAGCCAGTGGTTCCATACCTGTCATTGAGGCGCTTAATGAGGAGTTGGAAAAAAGGCATCTGAGAGAAACTGTAGGTCTTGAAATCACAGGGTGTCATGGATTTTGTGAGCTGGAGCCAAATATCGTCATCTATCCTGAAGAAATTTTCTACGGGAAGCTTACGCCCAAGGATATTCCAGAGATTGTGGAAAAAACTGTTTTTGGCGATGAGGTGCTTCCCGCTTATGTCTATGAAGAGCCAGGGACCGGAAAGAAAAGCGCATATCAAAAGGATATCCCCTTCTATGGGAAGCAAATGCGGCTGCTCACGGGTAACAATTTCCGGATCGATCCAAGAAGCATTGAAGATTATGTGCGCCTGGACGGGTATCAAGCCCTTGCTAAGGTTCTGTTTGATAAAACATCGGAAGAAGTGATTCTTGAGATTGAAAATTCAGGGCTGAGGGGCAGAGGTGGTGCCGGATTCCCCACGGGCCGGAAATGGGCGATCTGCCGAAAAGTCAGGTCCGATGAGAAATACATCATCTGCAACGCGGATGAAGGGGACCCGGGTGCCTATATGGACAGGAGCCTTCTGGAGGGAAATCCCCACAGTGTCATTGAGGGAATGATCATAGGCGCTTATGCTATCGGCGCGACCGAGGGCTATATTTATGTCCGGATGGAATATCCTCTGGCTGTCGAGCACTTGACGATTGCTTTGAAGGATGCAAAAAAGCACGGGTTTTTGGGAAAATCCATCATGGGATCAGAGTTTCATTTTGATATTCATTTGGTCGAGGGTGCCGGCGCCTTTGTTTCGGGAGAAGAAACCTCTTTGATGGCGTCTATAGAAGGGAAACGCGCTTTTCCACGCCAGAGGCCACCTTTTCCCGCACAGAAAGGACTATGGGGAAAGCCGACGAATATCAATAATGTGGAGACCTGGGCCAATGTTCCGCTGATCTTGAACAGGGGCGCGGATTGGTATTCGAAAATAGGGACAAAACAAAGCAAGGGAACAAAGATCTTCTCACTTGTGGGAAAGATCAACAACACAGGACTTGTGGAAGTGCCCATGGGGATCACGCTTCGCGAGATCATTTATGATATTGGTGGGGGAATAAAGAACAATAAAAAAATCAAAGCGGTCCAGACCGGAGGCCCGTCGGGAGGCTGCATTCCCATGGAGAAGTTGAATCTCCGCATTGATTATGACACGCTCGCCAAAGCCGGGTCGATCATGGGCTCTGGCGGAATGATCGTCATGGATGAAAATACGTGTATGGTTGATGTGGCCCGCTATTTTCTGAATTTTACCCAGGAGGAGTCCTGCGGGAAATGTGTTCCCTGCCGCTTGGGAACCAAACAGATGGTCAACATCCTGACGCGTATCACAGAAGGGGAAGGCGAGGAGGAAGATCTCAAGCGACTGGAAGACCTGTCGAACACGATAAAAACAGGTTCGCTCTGTGGGTTAGGTCAAACCGCTCCGAATCCTGTTCTCACGACTCTCCGGTCTTTTCGCAAAGAGTATGAAATACACATTAAGGAGAAAAGTTGTCCTGCTCTCGTTTGTAAGGCTTTGATCAGTTATTACATCGAGCCCGCCAAGTGTGTCGGCTGTCTGTTGTGTTTGAAGAGTTGCCCTGTGGATGCCATCAGAGGAGAGCGAAAGAAGGTCCATATCATCGACCAGAATAAGTGCATAAAGTGCGGAGCGTGTTTTGATGTTTGTCCATCCAAGGTAAGCGCTGTATCCAAATACACAGGGAAAAAAAGAACGAGCATTTTGAAAAAAGCTTCTCCCAAGAGAGTAAAGAAATGAAGATAACCATAAACGGCAAAACGATAGAAACAGAAGGTCCGAAGACAATTCTTGATGTTGCCCGGGACAATAGGATCTATATCCCCTCTCTCTGTGATCATGAGAAATTATCTCCTTTTACAGGATGTCGGTTGTGTCTCGTAGAGATCAAGGGGAGAAGAGGGTATCCTCCCTCTTGCGGAACTTATGTGGAAGAGGGCATGGAGATCGTGACCGATACTCCCAGACTGAAAAAATTGAGAAGACAGATCCTCGAATTGATCCTTTCGGAACATCCTAATGCCTGTCTGATTTGTGCAGAGAAAGAAAACTGTGATGAGTATAAATCCACCATCAGAAAAGTCGGGGAGGTCACCGGTTGCGTCCTTTGTTCCAACAATCGTCGCTGTGAGCTCCAGGATGTTGTCGATGCCATACAGCTGGAGAAGGTGAGCTTCGCCTCTGTTTACAGGAATTTTGAGGTCAAAAAAGGAGATCCGTTTTTTGATCGCAATTACAATCTCTGTATTCTCTGCGGCAGATGTGTCCGCGTTTGTCACGAATTGAGAGGGGCCTCAGCGATTGCGTTTGTAAACAGGGGGCCGGAAGAAGTAGTCGGTACTGTCTTGGATAAGCCGCTGTTAGAATCGGGATGTCAGTTCTGCGGAGCTTGTGTGGATTTGTGTCCCACCGGGTCATTGGCTGAGAGAGGGATCAAGTATGAATCTCTTCCAGACCGGGAGGCCAAAACGATCTGCCCTCTCTGCAGTATGGGGTGTGAGCTGGATGTGTGGCTGAAGGACGGACGGATCCTCAACACATCTCCTTCTCCAGATGGCGCAGTCAATGGTGGCCAAGCTTGTGTCAAAGGCCGATTCTTAGCCAGAGATGCTGTGTACAGCTCTCTGAGAGTATTGGCCCCTTTGATCAAGAGAAAAGGCGAGTTTGAAGAAGTGAGCTGGGAGAAGGCTTTGGATTTTGTCGCCACAAAGCTCAAAAACTACAAAGGCAAGGATATTGCTCTTATTGAATCCTCACAACTTGGTTGTGAAGATGCGTTTGTGGTCCGTAAGTTTGCAAGACTGAGCTTAAAAACGAACAATATCGATACCCGAAATCTTTTTTCTCCCTATGAAGACCTTCACAGTGTCTGCCAAAAGAGCGAATCTCCGGCCGCGCTAAATTTTAACATCAAAGATATCTCTAAAGCCGAAACGATAGTCCTTGCGGGAACAGACATCGTCAGTTCCCATCCCTTGATTTGGCTCGAAGTGCTCAAAGCCGTTAAGAGTGGATCCAAGCTCGTCGTCGTCAGCTCCACCGAATTTCTCCTCAATCGTTTTGTCTGGCGCTGGTTAAGGATCAATGCGGGTACAGAATCTCTGCTTTTCGGTTTTCTTGCAAAGTTGCTACTCGAGAACACGCCATCTCAAGAACCTTCCTCTATCGACGGGTACGAAAGTTTTGTCAGGTCTTTAGAAAAACTTCCCATATCCGATGTGGCCAAATTGACCGGCGTTGAAAAACAGTCCCTCGAGGAAGTGGCTCAACTCCTGAGGGATGGCCGCCCGGCCGTATTTCTCTTTGGAGCCGGAATGGCTCAGTTTCCCACTGAAACTGTCAATGTTTCTGCATTCCGGAACTTGGCCCTGTTGAGCAAGGCAAAAATTTTTCCGCTTGGTTCGGAGTGTAACGAAAGAGGTCTTTTCGAACTTGCAGGATTCTCCGGAAGACGGGCGATCTCTAAAGATCGGATCCTCCAAATGGTTTTCCAGGGGGATTTAAAAGCGCTGTATCTTGTGGGCTCAGCTTCGCTTCCTGAGAATGTGAAGGCCGAGTTTATAATCGTACAAAATAGCTATATGAATGAAGATGCGAAACAAGCGGATGTGATTCTTCCTGCAGTGACGTTTGCCGAAACTGAGGGAATTTTTGTGAATGGTGAGGGTCTTGTTCAGAAATTCCAAAAAGTCATTGACCCATTAGGGGAGGCAAAACCAGATTGGTGGATTTTATCGCAGCTTGCACAGAGAATGAAGATCAAGGGATTTGATTATAAAAAGACTGAGGATATTCTGAAGGAGATCAAAAGAAGTCATTTTTCTTTTGCCAAGGTCAGTTATGCAGGTTTAGAGAAGGGAAAAGGCATATTTATTAATGAAAACTTTGCAGGAGAGCCAAGATTGAGTCCTATGAGGTTCGATCGGATAGGTGTAAATCCCTCAAAGAAATTTCCCTTTAAAATGATAATGGACTTGAATCTGGACTCATACAGAAACTTATCTCTGAGTATAGAAAATAGAGGATTTAGGGCGTTGAGAAACTCCCGATGGATTCGGATAAATCCGAATGATGCGGAAAAATTGGGACTTAGAAACGAGGACCCCATCGTAGTTGAGTCAATAAACGGGAAGATGGAGGGTGTGCTCAAGGTGTCGGAGGGACTCCCTGAAGGCGTGGTTGGATCCCAGGTCGCCTGGAGCGAGGAAGCGCGTATCTCCGGATCCTCTGTCATGTTGCCCATGGCAAAGGGATATTATCCCTGTGACCCTATTCCTGTAAAAATCAAAAGAGGAAGATAATGGCTAAAATCATAAAGCGAGAACGCTTGGTCCCAAACATTCATCTCATCGAAATTGAGGCTCCTCAGATTTCAAAAAAATGCCAGCCTGGTCAATTTGTGATCATCATGGTGGACGATTTTGGTGAACGGATTCCCTTGACTATTGCCGATTGGAATTCAGACAAAGGAACAATCACTTCGGTGTTCCTTGTGGTCGGAACGTCGACACACAAATTATCTCTGTTAAATGCGGGTGATGAAGTCCCGGTCTTTGTCGGTCCGTTGGGAAGGCCTTCTACGATCGAAAAATATGGAAAAGTGCTCTGTGCGGGCGGGTGTTTCGGGATTGCTGCCATTTATCCGATTGCTCGGGCCCTGAAAAATGCAGGGAACACAGTGATTACAGTCCTGGATGTCAAGGCGAATTTTCTCCTCTATTGGGAAGATAAGCTTAAGTCTGTGAGTGATGAGTTTTATGTGTCGGCGAGAGATAGTTATTACGATTGTAAGGATTACATCCCTAAGACGCTTGAGAGCGTTGTCAAAAAAGAGGGAAAGATCGATCGCGTTATCTCCATCGGTTGCACGTATTTGATGTATGCCTGTTCCGAAGCCACAAGACCTCTGGGGATTCATACTTCCGTCAGCCTGAATCCCATCATGGTCGATGGTACGGGCATGTGCGGTGCCTGCCGTGTCACTGTAGATGGCAGGACAAAATTCGCTTGTGTCGATGGTCCGGACTTTGATGGCCATCTGGTCGATTGGGAGGAACTGTTTATCCGAAGGAAATCCTATTTCGAGGATGAAATCGAATCTTTATGCTACTGGGAAAAGAAGACTTTTCCTTAAGAAAGATGGGTTAGAAAGAGTGCAAAATGGCCGAAAAAAAAGAGATGCTCCCTGAGCTTAAAGAAAAGCTCCGAACGAGGTACAACGAAGATTGGCGCAAAGAATTGCGCAAGTCGATTCCTGTGAAAGAGAGGATGAAACTTTCGCGGCAGAAGATGCCGGAAAGAGAACCCGAAGAGAGAAACCAGGATTTCTTAGAAGTCAATCGTGGGTTGGAAGAGAAGTCTGCAAAGGAAGAAGCCAAAAGATGTTTGGACTGTGCCAATCCTCAATGTGTTTTGGGTTGCCCTGTAGGGATCGACATTCCCACGTTTGTTAAGCTCGTGGAGATCGGCGATTATGAGCAGAGCGTGCGGAAAATAAAGGAAACCAATGTGCTTCCAGCGATCTGCGGGCGGGTGTGTCCTCAGGAAACACAATGCGAGGAAGTGTGCAATCTAAAGAAAGCGACAGGAGTGCCCGTGGCTATAGGAAACCTGGAACGGTTTGTTGCCGATTATGAGAGAAAGACGGGGAAGGTCCATATTCCAAAGCTTCCGCCATCGACCGGTCATAAGGTGGCTGTTTTGGGAGCGGGTCCTGCGGGCCTTACAGTGGCAGGAGACCTGGCTTTAAAGGGCCATGAAGTTACGATATTCGAAGCGCTTCATGTGGCCGGAGGAGTTCTGGTCTATGGTATTCCTGAGTTTCGACTCCCGAAAAAAATATTAAGCGGAGAGGTCGATTTCCTCAAAAGTCTCGGCGTCGAGTTGAAGACAAATTTTGTTGTGGGATTGACAGCCACCATAGATGATTTGAAAAAAGAAGGATTCGAATCATTCTTTATCGGGACGGGAGCTGGTCTGCCCAATTTTATGCGGATCCCCGGGGAAAACCTTGTGGGTGTGTACTCCGCGAATGAATATCTCACGCGTGTGAATTTGATGCGTGCGTATGATTTTCCTGTCTATGACACGCCGGTCTTTCTGGCAAAGAAAGCTGCAGTTTTGGGTGGAGGCAATGTGGCTATGGATTCGGTGAGGACGGCGAAGCGGTTGGGTGCGGAATTTTCGGCCTGTGTATACCGGCGGTCAAGGAAAGAGATGCCGGCCCGGGTAGAGGAAGTCCATCATGCCGAAGAAGAGGGCATAGAATTCCATTTCTTGACGACTCCGATACGATTCATCGGCAACGATAAAGGCCATCTTAAGGCTATGGAATGTCTCCGCATGAAGCTTGGTGAGCCCGATGATTCTGGTAGACGGCGTCCTGTGCCTATAGAAGGATCAGAATTCATCATGGAAGTCGACCTGGTAGTTGTCGCCATTGGCAACAGCTCGAATCCTTTGATCGGCCAAACAACCCCTGAGCTGGAAGTAGGTAAATGGGGCAATGTTGAAGTGGATTGGGGGACTATGGCGACTAATATGGAGGGCATCTACGCTGGAGGAGACATCATTCGAGGAGGAGCAACCGTCATCCTGGCGATGGGGGATGCGCGGATAGCGGCCACTGAGATGGATAAATACCTCAGGTTTAAAGAATCCACAAAGCGTAAGCCATCCGTTAGAGGAAAAAGACAGGCAAAAGCCAAAAAAAAGTAGCCTGGAATCCGATAATTCAATGTTGTGATTCGATAACACTATGTAGGGTCCGTTCCCCGAACGGGCAAGGTGAGCGGATTAGAAAATGGAGGGTCCGTTCCCCGAACGGACCGATACAAGCAAGATAGAAGCTATTCAATGATTAAAACTCAGATAGTCAATGTCAGTGCTTTATCGCTGCGATGACCGTGGAGGCCAAAGATGAGTTGGGTCGATGACTATAAAAAGAAGCTGGTGACTGCTGAGGTAGCTGTTTCTGAGATTAAAAGCGGCGACCGCATCTACATCAGCGGAAATGCAGCCACGCCGTATGTTTTGATGAAGGCTTTAGCGGCGCGGAAGGATGAGCTGAAAGATGTGGAGCTTGTTCATGTTCTCCTCCTTGGAGAAGACCCCTTATCCAGACCGGAGATGGAAGGGCATTTCCGTCATAACTCCCTTTTTGTAGGCCCGGCCGACCGGAAGGCGATCAATGAGGGGCGCGCGGACTATGTGCCCATCTTCCTCCATCAGATTCCTGACCTTTTTTACGCGAACCAGATGCCCTTGGATGCTGTGATGCTCCATCTCTCTCCACCCGATGAGCACGGTTTCATGAGTTATGGCGTTGAAGTGTTGGCCTCCAAGGCAGCTTCAGAATCAGCTAAGATCGTTATTGCTCAGGTGAATGAAAATATGCCCCGGATATTGGGAGATTCATTCATTCATGTTTCCCGTGTGCACAAAATTGTCGAGATCTCAGAAAAGCTTCCTCAGCTCGAAAAAAAACCATTCAGTGATGTGGAGAAAAAAATCGGGGGATTTATCGCGGACCTCATTGAGGATGGGTCCACGCTCCAGTTGGGGATTGGCGGGATCCCCGATGCCGTCCTGGCTGCTCTGGAGGGAAGGCGAGATTTGGGGATCCACACAGAGATGGTCTCTGACGGTGTGATGGAGGCCATTGAATCGGGTACGATCACGGGCGCAAAAAAGACATTTCATCCCTATAAAATCATCCTGACCTTTATGCTTGGTTCGGATCGCCTGTACGATTTTTCGGATAACAACCCGATATTTGAAGCCCATCCGACCGATTACACGAACCATCCTTTTAATGTTTCCCGGAACGAAAACATGATCGCCATAAATTCCGCGATCGAAGTGGATATCACAGGCCAGGTCTGTTCGGATTCGATCGGGACCTACATTTACAGTGGGTTTGGCGGGCAGGTGGATTTCATCAGGGGTGCGGCCCACTCGAAGGGAGGGAAACCCATCATTGCTCTCCCTTCAACAGCTAAGAATGACGAGTTATCGAGGATCGTTCCTTACCTCAAGAGAGGGGCGGGTGTTGTCACTACCCGTGCTGATGTCAAATACGTTGTGACGGAATTTGGTGCGGCCTTCCTCCATGGGAAGAACCTCCAAGAGCGGACAAGAGCCCTCATCAACATCGCGCATCCCAATTTTAGGGATGATCTGATCAAAGAGGCCCAAGACCGACATCTTCTCCAATAGCTCTGAACGTATCTCCAAATCCGCAATAGAAGTTGTAGGAGTGTCCTAATTGATGATTGCGAAAACACGCTCAGTTTCCCCAGCGAGGAAACTTCGCTCGGATCCGGGCTCCCCTCACATCTTCCCCTGGGAGATGTACCATGCCCGTCCAGCCCTTCACACGGTTTTCTCCATCATACAATTAGGAGACTTAATGACGCAACCTGTGTTCATGTCATCACTATTTCGGAAAGGCTTCGCATAGCTCTTGATTAAATGGCGCGAAATTGTAAAACTATAAAAGATATTGTAGGACAGGTATTCAAACAAGACATGAGGCAGTCCACTTTGTTTCCGGAAGCCAGAGGCCATATAGGTACCGACGAGTCGGGAAAGGGAGATTATTTTGGCCCTTTGACAGTTGCAGGATTCTTCCTCCCAGAGGGGCAGGACAGCGTTCTCTTGGAGTTGGGCATTAGGGATAGCAAAAAAATATCCGATGGTCGGGTTAAAAAATTGGCCGACCTGATCAAAATAGGATACACACATTCGGTTGTGGCCATCGGTCCAGTCAAGTACAATGAGCTTTATCAGAAGCTCAGAAATCTCAACCGGATATTGGCTTGGGCCCATTCGCGGGCCATCGAGAACCTCCTCGAAGAAGTCCCTTGTACCTTAGCTGTAACGGACCAGTTCGGGGATAAGGCGTTTGTCTTGAATGCACTCATGAAGAAAGGCCGGAATATCGAACTCATCCAGAAGCCAAAGGCTGAGGAAGACTTGGCTGTGGCCGCCGCATCGATCCTGGCTCGAGCAGAATTCTTGAAACGTCTCTACTTTCTCTCTCAAGATGTGGGCATCGATCTTCCCAAAGGTTCTTCGGCAAAAACAGAAGAGGTCGGGTTACAGCTTATCCAAAAGCATGGCTTAGGAATTCTGGACAAGGTGGCAAAAAAGCATTTCAAAATCACTGGACGAATCCTATCGGGGCTTCATAATAAAACGTAAAACAGTGTTGTCACTCATGAAATGCGAAACACAAACTCATTCAGGATTCTTCCCTAATATTAAGCGCTGATCACTCTCAGGTCATTTTGCCGCTTGATATTCGGTGTTTTGCGTTTTCCTGATTAAGATCTAAGAGGTGTGAGAGATGAAAGAATCAACAAAGAGACTCTATTTTGACAATCCCTATCAGGTCGAGTTCAAGGCACATGTCATTGGCCGGGAGGTTCATGAACAGAAGCCGGCTTTGATCCTTGACCAGACGTGTTTCTACCCCGAGTCAGGAGGACAACCTGCAGACAGAGGCCGTATCAACGGGGTGGAGGTTTTGGATGTTTTGGAAAAAGGAGCACACATCCTTCATGTTCTTCAGAGCGAGGTCGCGTCCGAAAAGATCAACGGTATCATAGATTGGGAGACGCGTTTTGACCATATGCAGCAGCATTCCGGTCAGCATATACTTTCCCAATGCTTCTCCACACTCCTCGATGCGAAGACACTCTCCTTTCATCTTGGCAAGAGAACTTCAACAGTCGAGATCGATCTGAGAGATATCAAAGAAGAAAATGTCGAAAAGGTGGAGATCTTGGCCAACGAGATCGTTTTTCAAGATGAGGAGATCTGCACGTATATCACTCCTGAAGAGATGATCGAAAAAGTTCCACTCCGGAAACCCCCACAGAAAAAAGGGCATATTCGGGTGGTCCAGATTTCGGATTTTGATTATTCCGCCTGCGGTGGAACACATCCGAAAAAAACGGGAGAGATCGGTCTGATCAAGATTCTCAAGTGGGAGAGGATCCGGAATAACCTCAGGTTTGAATTTGTGTGCGGCCGTCGGGGGCTTGTGGACTATGGGATGAAAAACAGAATCATTCGTGAAGTAGCCGTCAGGTTTAATGTGGGTGAGGGTGAACTCATCGGGTCCATCGACAGAATGATCCTCGACCTCAAAGACCAGCGGAAACGTTTGAGAAAAGCGCAGGAGAAGATTCTCGAAATCGAGGCTCGAGAGATTATGAAGGGTGCAGAAGGGAACGTCATAAAAAAGATCTTTACGGATAGACCCATTGATGAAGTGCGCTTTCTTGCGCTAGCGATCATTAGATGTGGTGAATATACAGTTCTGTTCGGTACTCAATTCCAGAATAAAGTCCATGTGGTCCTGGCAAGTTCTGAGAATCTGAAAAAGGATATGCGCGAGCTTATTCCTGTCGTTTCGCCCCTGATTGACGGGAAGGGTGGCGGGAGGCCCACGCTTGTGGAGATCGCTGGCCAAAAGGCTGAGGGTTTAGCGCTTGCGCTCGAAAAGGTTTCCGAATTGCTTGAGAGCTGACAATCGTGACCTTCCAAATTGGGGGGCACATGCCGTTTGAAAACACTCTGAACCTAGAGATCGTCAATCGCAGAGAGTTGGAATATTTGAGTCCTTCGAGTGCTACTCGTAGCGGAGGCAGATGATGGGGTCGACGCGGGCTGCTTTTTGCGCGGGGAAGATCCCGAAAAAGAGGCCCACTGAGACCGATACAAAAAAACCGAGAAAGACCGACCATAAGGTCACTGATGCGGGAAGAGGAGTCGCCGTCCTCACGAGCATGGCGATGCAGAAGCCGATAATAATGCCGAAAGCGCCTCCTGTGCCCGTGAGAAAAATCGCTTCGATCAAAAACTGTTTCAATATATCTGAGGATCGTGCGCCTATCGCTTTACGTATCCCGATCTCCCGGGTCCTCTCTTTCACCGAAACCAGCATGATGTTCATCACACCTATTCCACCCACGAGGAGGCCGATGGACGAAATAACGATCATAACCAGGTAGGCAGCACCCGTAAGCTGATTGTAGAGGTCGACAATTGTATCCTGTGTGTATATGGAAAAATCATTGGGCTTTCCGAAAGAGACTTTTCTCCGCTTCCGCATCACATTGGTAATCTGTTCTATCGTTTCCTGCAGATAACCATGTTTTGTGGGCGTTGCAATGATCTCGAGGTTTTCAAGATCGTAAGGGAATTGCTTCATCAAGGTTGTGATGGGGATTCCAACGAGGTTGTCTCGACTCTGTCCAAACATGCTGCCTCTTTTTTCAAGAACACCCACAACGAGAAACTTTTCCGGCCCGATCCGGATCTCTTTTCCGACAGCTTCAGAGTGAGGGAAAAGAGTTTCGTCGAGTTCCGCTCCGAGAACGCAGACTTTGGTGCGGTGGTCGACATCGGTCTCTGTGATAAACCTTCCCTTGACTGGCCTGTAGATGGAGAGGACCTCCGGCCATTTCTCGTTCATGCCCAGGATGATGGCATCCTGAGCTTTGATATTCTGATATTTTATTGGGACATCTTCGAAGACGCTCACAATAATGTCCACAGCGACCGCTTTGACCAGAGAGCACTCCTCCTTGAGCGCCATGGCATCTTCAAACGTGAGATCCTTTCTCTGCCGTTCTTCTTCTGAGCGATTGCCCATCTGAATGCCGGGCTCATATTTGGTAACGCCGATAATATCCGAGCCTACAGATTCCAGGTCGGCGAGGAATGAACGGTTCAATCCCTGGATGATCGAGACCATGCCGATGACAGTCATGACGCCTATCATGATACCGAGGAGGGTCAGGAAGGATCGGAGTTTATTCGATCGGAGAGAATCGAGAGCCATGCGGAATATTT
The DNA here is from genome assembly GCA_964406575.1 of uncultured Eubacteriales bacterium. Classification (GTDB taxonomy): domain Bacteria; phylum Acidobacteriota; class Aminicenantia; order Aminicenantales; family Aminicenantaceae; genus WTAW01. Next base: position 38,695 of record CAYOSH010000006.1, read on the forward strand.
CGTTGATGATTCCGAGTCTCATTGCTCTGACCTCAAGGCCTCGATGGGATCTAGTTTTGATGCTTTACTCGCAGGGTAGAGGCCGAAGAAGATTCCGACAGAGGCAGACACTGAGATAGCGACAACAATGGAGAGGGGATCGATACTAGAAGGCATAGATGTGGCAGCTGTTACGACCTTTGCCAGGATGAATCCGAGAGCTATGCCGATTATCCCTCCGGTGGCGGATATTGTGGCTGATTCGATCAAGAACTGGAGGAGGATATCCTTTCGTCTCGCGCCGATGGCCATGCGGATTCCGATCTCTTTTGTCCGTTCTGTGACAGCGACGAGCATGATATTCATGACCACAATCCCGCCGACCAGTAAGGCAAGAGACGATATCGCGATCATGGCAAAATAGATACCGGTCGTAGCGCTTTTGTAGAATTGGATGAAAGTGTCCGATGTCTGGAAAGAAAAGTCGTCAGGATTATTAAAAGGCACATGACGCTTTGACCGGAGGATCGTCCGCACTTCATCCTGGGCAATGACCATCTTTTCTTGAGTCGCTGTGTGTACGTTGATGTTTATGCTGCGTCGTTCTCCGTAGATCTTTTGGAAAGTCGTGATGGGGATCCTGACATAATTGTCTTGGCTAAAACCCAACAGCTTTCCTTTTTTTTCACCCAAGCCGATCACGGAGAAATTTTGATTGCCGATCTTAAGCCTTTTTCCGAGAGGATCTAGGGAGGAAAACAACTTCTCCTGGATGTCTGCGCCTATGATACAGACATACCGGGAATGATCTTCATCGTCCTTGTTGATCTGTCTTCCCCTTTGAAGCTCCAAGACAGAACCGATGATATGATCGAGATGAGTCACACCTCGGACCTCTACATCCTTCAGTGACTCGTTGCCGTATTTTACGGTTCGGTTGGTGCTGACAGTGGCGCCGACCAGTTCACATGACTCACAAAGCCCTCGGATGAGGCTCATGTCTTCGAGGGATAAATCTTTTCGTTTCTGCTGGTCCCTCCATTCTTGGATGGACATGATCATCATAGACATTTTAGAAACCGAGAAGTCATTGGCCCCAAAAAAGGCCATTTTTGTGTAGACATAGTTGTTGAGACCCTGGATGATAGAGACTACGGCAATGATGGTTAAAACGCCGATGATGATTCCTAAAAGCGTGAGGAATGTTCTGAGCTTGTTTGACCAGAAAGAGCCCATGGCTATCGCTACGGATTCACCGAATTGTAATCGTGCCACCGTGTATCTACCTCACCTCTATTTTACATGAATTGATACGATATTAGGAGGAAAAGGTTTCTTATATCGGCATTTCCATGATCAGATTTGTGGTTTCGAAAACATGCCTATTTTTCCCCAGCGAGGAAAAATAGGCTCGGTTTCAGGCCTCGCTCTCCTTTCCCTTAGGTCAAGGAACCGTGCCCGCTTAGCCTTCAAACGGTTTTCTCCACCACATAATCTGATCATCCAATAATTCGACTGAGAATTCACGTCGCTGCGCTTTTTGAGATGCATCCGCTTTCTCTCTGTTCTCGATCCAACTCGGTGGGTACGACATGTGTTTCGTCCATATTATTTAAGGTCTTTTTGACTTTTCTTGCAAAGATCATGAGTGGTCTATCACGATGATGAGTCGCCGATTCTATAACGAAAGTTTCATCTGCCGACCATGAGCCCCTGAAGTCTTTTGCGAGGGTTTATAAAACTGTTTAACCTCAACACCTGGGTTGACATGCGAAGGCGCAGCAACGACAATGGAAACGGAATGAAAGCTCTGGTATTGAATCAAGGGAAACTTTGTCTGAAACATGTCCCGGATCCTGTCCCTTCTTCTGGGGAAGGCCTGGTCAAGATCCTCAAAGCGGGGATATGCAACACCGACCTTGAAATGGTGAAGGGGTATATGCCATTTTCTGGGATTCTCGGCCATGAATTTGTGGGCCGCGTGGAAGAGGCGCCTGAGAGAAAATGGATAGGGCAGAGGATTGTTGGCGAGATAAATATCTCCTGCAGGACGTGTGCTTTTTGTTTCCGGGGAGAGACCAAACATTGCCCTTCGAGACAAGTTCTTGGGATTTCGAAGAAGGACGGAGTTTTTGCAGAATATATCACTCTCCCCATGAAGAACTTTTACAAACTGCCCGAAAATGTATCCACGAGTGATGGTGTATTCACTGAGCCACTGGCAGCAGCGCTGGAGATCCTGGAACAGGTCAGAATTACGCGGGAAACGCGGGTCCTTGTTTTGGGGGATGGGAAGTTGGGAATGCTGATCGCACAGGTTTTAGGCCTGGAAAGCGATGCCGTGTCTTGTGTGGGTAAACATGAAAGACATTTGAAACTTCTGGAGAAACACGGGATCCAGACTGCTCTAAAAGGAGATGCCTTGGAGCCAGGTTTTCCATTGGTGATCGAAGCTACCGGAAATGAAGAGGGTTTGAACGAAGCTCTCCGAATGGTCCGCCCGAAGGGAACCGTCGTTCTCAAGAGCACTTTTCGGGGAGAATCGAGTCTTGATGTTTCGAAGGTCGTTGTGGATGAGATCCATTTGATCGGCAGCCGGTGCGGCCCCTTTCCCAAAGCCGTTGATCTGCTCCATAGCAAACGGATCGATGTGCAGGATATGATGGACGGGGATTTCCCTCTGGAACATTTCCATGATGCCTTTCAACTGGCCAAAAAGCCTGGAGCACTCAAAGTGCTGCTCACCCCTTTAAAGAGTGAAAAAACACGTAATAGGAGCTAATCATATGGAAGTTAAATCAGGAAGAGAAGAAATGGGCGAGGTTGTCCCCTGTATGTATTTCGACGATCCCGGAAAAGAAAATACGCAAACGACTCTTGAGATTGCCTCCCGAAGAGCCAAAGAATTGGATGTTACCAATGTGTGTGTGGCTTCGACTTCCGGTAAAACAGGATTGCTTGCCACGAGTTTTTTCCCTGGCAGAAATCTCATCGTCGTGTCTCATTCGACAGGATTCACCAAGCCAAACTTTCAGCAGCTTATTCCTGAACTGAGACGTCAGATCGACGAGGCCGGAGCACAGATCCTCACTTGTCAGCATGCTCTGGGGGGGGTCGGAAGGGCTGTCCGGAAAAAACTCGGGACATACGAGTTGGAAGAAATTATGGCCTTCACACTGAGAGTGTTCGGGCAGGGAACAAAAGTGGCCATAGAGATCGCGCTCATGGCTGCAGATGCAGGCCTGATTTCAACTGCGGAACCCTGCCTTTCCATCGGGGGGACAGAACAGGGAGCGGATACAGCGATTCTTTTGGTCCCTGCACATGCGCAGAATTTTTTTGACCTTAAAGTGGCAGAGATTTTAGCAAAACCTCGACTATACTAGTGTAACATGGTGAATGGAAAACATGAAAACAAAGATGATCCGTGTTGAGATGTGTCTTCAAAATTTGAAGGTTATATCCGAAAGCACATGATAAAATATGAAAAGGAGTCCCATAATGAAAAAAAAGCTGGTTTTTGTGGGGATTTTGTTGGTGTGTTTGTTCGGGAGCAAATCTGCATTCGGAGACGGATTGTTTTTTATCGGCCTCCAAGGAGGATGGTCGCAGCAAAGCCTTAATCTTAAGGATATCGAGTTCAACAAGAACACAGCTTTTCTCTATGGGGCACGTGTTGGTATAAGGATTTTGACCTTTGTCGTTGAGGGGAATTTTTATCAGGCCGCTCACAATGTCGAATTCGCCGGTGTTGGCGATTTTGATTGGAATTCCCGGCAGATCAGCTACAACTTTCTGGGCTTGAATGTGCGATTCTTTCTTCCGTTCCCTATGGTCAATCCTTATTTGACGCTTGGATACGGCACATACACGGCCGATATCAAGGATATCGGTAAAGACAAGAGTGGGGGATGGAATGCAGGACTGGGTTTGGAATTATTCTTAGGGAAAAAGTTTTCCTTTTTGGGTGAGGCCAGGTACAATTATGGGAAGTTTGATATCAAGACAGAGGAGCTCACGATCAAGGATTTCACCTTTCATTTGGGGATCAATTTCTATATCTGAATTCCTCGGATTATCCAGAATCATTTGTCTTCGAAGTTTCCACAAATTGTGACATAAACACCACATCCCTTTGACCTCTTGGGAATCGGTGAGTTGATAGACAAGACGGGCCCGAAGGGCGTCTTGCTCAGCGGATATAAGATGTTAGTAAGACTCAACAAGTTCCTGGCTCAGTCAGGTGTGGCATCGAGAAGAAAAGCAGACCGAATGATCACCGAAGGTAAAGTCCGGGTGAATAATACCGTTGTCGAAATATTGGGCACCAAAATAGATCCTGCAAGAGATTCTGTCAGTGTGGATGGCCGAATAGTAAAAGTCAACGAGGACAAACTCTACATTCTTTTGAACAAACCTCCAGGTTATCTCGTCACCCTAAAAGACCCATTCCAGAGACCGACAATTCTAGAATTGCTTCCCAAATTGAACAAGCGCGTTTATCCTGTAGGAAGGCTTGATTTCAACAGTGAGGGACTCCTTTTGTTAACGAATGATGGAGAATTGGCGAACCGTTTGATGCATCCACGCTACCGGATAAAAAAAGTCTATGAAGTAAAGGCAAAGGGACTCCCTTTACAGAAAGATCTCCGGAGGTTGGAGAAAGGCATACTTCTTGATGGGAAGAGGACAGCGCCGGCAAAAGTGACCCTCATCAGGCTGGGTTCAAAGGATGCCAGGATTCGAATCGAATTGACTGAAGGGAGAAAACGGGAGGCCAGGCGAATGTTTGAAGCCATAGGTCATAGACTCTTCTCTTTGGAAAGGACAAGTTATGCGGGGCTGACACGGGGAAATCTTAAAAAGGGACAGTGGCGCAATCTCACCCCCTATGAAGTCGCCGGTCTAAAAAAACAGGTCGGACTGGATTAGAGAGTTATTGATTTTTATTCTTTTCTGAAGAAGAGGCGAATGTTTTCCAGCTTCTGGCCAGCCGTTGCAGTTCCTCATCAACCATATAATTCAAAGTCCCTTCCTCAAAAGATCCGTCCTTTTTCCTCTTCCCAGCCTTTACTCCTGTCAGGATTTCAATACCCTGGTCTATAGTCCTCACGGGATAGATGTGGAATTGCCCTTTTTCAACAGCTTCGATCACATCTTTTTTCAACATCAGGTTCTGGACATTTTGGTGCGGAATGATGACTCCTTGTGTTCCTGTCAATCCCTTGGATTTACAGACTTCGAAAAATCCTTCGATTTTTTCGTTGACCCCCCCGATAGGCTGGATCTCTCCTTTCTGGTTGAGAGATCCCGTGACGGCGATGTCCTGCCTCAAAGGGAGTTTCGCGAGGCTGGAGAGTATGGCATAGACTTCTGTCGATGAGGCGCTGTCACCGTCCACACCCGAATAGGATTGCTCAAAAGCAAGACTTGCAGACAGAGAAAATGGTTTGTCTTGGGCATACTTTCCCCTGAGATATCCGCCGAGAATGAGAACCCCCTTGTTGTGTGTGCGACCGCTCAAGTCTGCTTCTCTTTCGATGTTGATAACACCTGCTCTGCCAACGGCTGTCGTTGCCGTGATCCGCGTCGGTTTGCCAAATGAAAACCCTCCCATCTGGTAAACCGAGAGTCCGTTGACTTGGCCCTCAACTCTGCCCTTGGTGTCGATTATGATCGTCCCCTCGTCGATCATCTCCTGGATCTTATCCTCGATGAGGCCCACGCGCTCGAAGCGTTCGTCGATCGCTTTTTCCACATGACTCCGGCTGACGACCTTTTTATTGTCCTTTTTGGAGAAGTAGCTGGATTCGCGGATAACATCCGAAATGATGTTAAAGCGCGTGGAAAGCTTCTTCTGCCGCCCTGCGATTCGTGTCCCGTATTCGATAATGGCCGCAATCCCCCCCTTGTCAAAGGATTGCAGTTTGTCCTCTGTAGTAATCTTTTTTATGAAGGACGTGTATTCCATTACTGTATTTTTATCCCTGTTCATCTCTGAATCGAATTCTGCTTTAATCTTGAATATTTTCTTGAAACCCTCATCCAGGTGATACAGCAAGTTGTATATGTAGGAATCACCGATCATCACCACCTTTACACTAATACTGATCGGCTGGGGCTTGAGGCGGCTGGTGGAGACAAGATAAAGGGACATAAAATTCTGGATCTCAAGTGTCTGGTATCGAAGAGTTCTTTTCAGAGTATTCCACACACCCGGTTCTATGAGGACGTCCAGAGCGTTTATGATGAGATAACCTCCGTTTGCTTTGAGGAATGAGCCAGCTTTGATTTTGGTGAAATCCGTTTGAAGAAATCCGAAACGGTTCATTGATGATTCGATGGAGCCAAAAAGGTTCATGAAATTCGGGTTTGTTTCCATAATGATCGGCGGAGTTTTCAAATCGGAGTTGTCGATAAGCAGGTTGACTTTGTAATCAAGGAAAGGATCTGGCTGGAACATCAGCTGCTCTTGATCTTTTTTTTGTGTTCCTTTGAAAAGGCTGATCTGTTGAGTCAGTGTTGTCTCGACATCATCGAGATAGTCTGAAATAAGATCAAACGTGAATGTGTTCCTTATCCCCAAGATGGCTCCCTTGATGATAGGTGTGATCGATTCTTGATCCCACTCCTTGAGCAATCGGTGAGTCTCTTCTTCGGTCTCTTTCATCAACTTGAACACCGCTTCCAACTTTTCCGTCAGTTTGTCATATTTGTCCTTCAGCTCTTCCAGCTTTTCTTTAGCGAATTTTTCTTCTCTCACCAGATTTTCCAGCTGAGCGAAAGGCGTGGGTTTTCCCTCGATCACGGGGATGAGATCAGGCTTAACATAAAGTCCCATCTGAATCTGAATGACGGAGAATCCTTCCTTGGCAACTTCTTCCTCGAACGCTTTTAGGATTCCTTTCTGTTTTTTCTGCTGGCTTTCGATAATGCCGTCTCTTTTATCGGTATAATAGGAGCTTTTCAACAGTTCTGGAATGTTGATTTTCAGCATTTCTATAAGATGCTCCATGGCATCTCGGAATAGCTTTCCTTTCCCTGCCGGAAGAATGATCAGCGTGGGCTCATCGGGAACCTTGAAATTTTGGACATAGAGGATATCGTCGGGAATTTTTTCATCTTTTTCCAGTTTTTCGAGAAGTTGCTGGATGCTGGTTGTTCGTCCTGTTCCTATCATCCCGGTGATGAAGATGTTGTAGCCCAAGTTTTTCACCTCAAGGCCTGTTTGAATGGATTTGATGGCCCTTTCTTGTCCAATAATCCCTTCGCAGGGCTGGCACTCATCGCTGTTCGCGTAGGGGATTTTTTTAAGGTTCAGTCTCCATGCCAATTTATCTGGGGGCAATTCTTTGATTGATGTTATTTTTTTCACTCTGTCTTTCTCCTTCTCCTGTCTTCATAGTCTTTTTGAGGTCCTCAAATTTGTACCACAAAAATGGGGCCTAGACAACCTCTCAATGATACGTCACCGGGAAAGTGTGCATGCCATACCCTAAAAAAAAGAGATGGTTGGTCTTAAAGCTTTCTTTCAACCAGATCATAGAGATGCAAAGCCGAACAGTTAACGAGGGCTATATCACTAATTCTTGCATAACGGAGATGGGACGCATCCTTATTTCCGTGATGCTCCTAAGTCAAATGATATCAGCAGAAGCTCGTCACAGTCCATATTCGTCGAATACCCCCCACCCACCACCATCTGACTCATAAGGACGGTGACTCGCTCTTTTTTTTCGTCTAATGTGCCTATCACGGAAATAAGGATGCGTCCACGGAGATGACGATGCTTGCGCTCCTGAATTTATTCGTGCAAAATCATAAATTATCTGATAGAATAAACGAAATTCAGGAGGGCTTAAGCGTGAGCACTGTTCGTATAGAAAAAGTCGCTACAAAAAGGGATCTTAAGGCTTTCATTAAGTTCCCTTGGAAGGTGTACAGGGGTGATCCCAATTGGGTCCCCCCTCTCATTATGGATGTGAAGGAGAAGCTCGACAGGAAGAAGAATCCCTTTTTCGAACATGCTGAGATGGAGTTGTTCCTTGCGTACAAGGATGAAAAGATCACGGGAAGGATCGCTGCCATCATCGATGGCAATCACAATGAATTTCATGAGGAGAAGGTGGTTTTTTTCGGCATGTATGAAAGTTATGATGACCTGGAAACTGCCCAGGCCCTGCTGGATAAAGTTGCTGCATGGGGATTAGAAAGGGGAATGGAGACGCTCCGCGGTCCCATGAATCTATCTATGAACGATGAATGTGCTCTCCTTCTTGAAGGCTTTGACTCCCCTCCGATGATAATGATGACATACAATCCGCGTTATTATTTGGACTTGATGGAAAAGTGCGGATTGACAAAAGCCAAAGACCTGTATGCCTTTTATATGTCGGCGACTGAGGATATGGTTAAAAAAATCCAGGCTATTGTCAATGAAATCAAAAAAAAATCCAGTATTAGCTTGAGAGCAGTGAACATGAAAAAGCTCGATGAGGATGTCGAGAAGATTAAGTACGTCTACAACAATGGCTGGGAAAAAAATTGGGGTTTTGTGCCTTGGACCGAGAAGGAGATGGACCACATGGCCAAGAAACTCAAGACCTTCGCTGACCCTGATATTGTGATCATCGCCGAAGACAAGGATAGGCCTGTGGGTTTCGCTTTTGCTCTGCCGAATTACAATGAAGTACTCATCAAGCTGAACGGGAGGCTCACTCCTTTAGCTATACTGAAATTTTTGATTTACAAAAGGAAGATCGAGAGTATCCGGGCTGTTGTGTTTGGAATCGTCAAAGAGTACAGACAGACAGGATTGAGTTATCTGCTATATTCTGAGTTTGAAAAAAATGTTAAGAGGAAAGGATACAAATGGGGGGAAACTTCCTGGCAACTCGAAGATAATGAGGCCATCAATCGGTTCGTTGGATCCATCGGAGGAGAAGTCTACAAAAAATATCGAATATTCGAGAAGCGCATTTCTGATTGAGGAGGAAAGGAGGATTTGTGGGCTACAAAAATTTGCTGATAGAGAAACAGGATGGTTTGGGCTGGATAATCATTAATCGACCGGATAAGCTGAATGCGCTGAATGCAGAAACCGTCAAGGAATTGTATGAAGCATTCCTTTCTTTACAGGAGAGTCCTGATGTGCGGATAGTCATCCTGACGGGCTCTGGAGATAAAGCCTTTATCGCTGGCGCGGATATCGGCGAGCTGTCTCAACTCTCATTCTCTTCAGGAAAAGACTATGTTCTGGAAGGCCAGGAATTGTCAAAATTGATAGAGAACCTGAGAAAGCCCGTCATTGCAGCCATAAACGGGTTTGCACTGGGAGGTGGCACGGAAATGGCCCTTGCCTGTCATGTCCGTATTGCTGCGGAAAATGCGAAAATGGGACAACCTGAAGTAAAGCTTGGGCTTATTCCAGGCTTTGGCGGAACACAGCGGCTGGCAAGACTTGTGGGGAAGGGCATGGCCCTGGAACTCATCCTTACCGGAAGGATTATCGATGCCCAAGAGGCTTTCCGGATCGGGCTTGTCAACAGAGTCGTTCCCCAGAGTGAACTGAAAGCCCACTGCAAGAGCTTGGCCAAAGAGATGATCGCCAACGCTCCACTGGCACTTGAATACGCGATCAAAGCCATCAATATCGGACTGGATAAGACTTTGGGAGAAGGGCTTTTGAATGAAGCCGAGTTGTTCGGAAAGTGTTGCGAAACCGAAGACAGTGAAGAGGGGACCAAGGCCTTTTTGGAAAAAAGGAAAGCAAACTTCCAGGGGAAGTGAAGGGAGAGCGAAATGGATATATACCAGGGAAAACTGCAAGCCAAGGGCTTAAAGATCGGCATTATAATGAGCCGTTTCAACCAATTCATCTCAGAAAGACTGCTCGAAGGAGCCATGGATGCCCTCTACAAGCTGGGCGCCGAAGATAAGGATATCTCTTTATACAAAGTCCCTGGCTCTTTTGAAATCCCGGTGGTTGCCAAAAAGCTGGCTTTAGCAAAAAAAGTGGATGGGATCCTCTGTTTGGGCGCACTTATCAGGGGCGACACACCCCATTTTGATTTTTTGGGTGCGGAGGTCACAAAAGGGCTTGCCCAGATCGCTATGGATGAGGGAGTGCCGGTTTCCTTTGGAGTTCTGACCGTCGACACTATTGAACAGGGGATTGAGCGGGCCGGGACCAAAGCGGGGAACAAAGGATACGATTCTGCTTTCTCACTGGTTGAGACATTGAACCTTTTAAAGGATGCAAGCCTTTAAATCCAAATATCCTTTTGCATGGGAAAAAGAAGAAAGGCCCGGGAGAGCACTCTCCAGATTCTTTTCCAGCTCGAATTCAACGGAGCTGATGCAGAGAGTGTGATCCAGCAATTCTGGAAGGGTAAGAAGAGCACCAAAGAAGTCAGCGATTACTGCCAGTGGCTCATTAAGGGCATAATCTCCGATCAAGAAAAAATCGACAGGCTCATTCAATCTGCCTCTGAGCACTGGCGAGTCTCCCGCATGCCCATCGTAGATCGCAATATCCTTCGGATGGCTGTTTTTGAGCTTTTATATGAGGAAGACGTCGCTCCGGCTATTGTCATCAATGAGGCGATCGAAATTGCGAAAAAGTTCAGCAGCGAACAGTCTGCAACATTCATCAACGGTGTCCTTGATACCCTGAGAAAGAATATCAACGAAATCAAAAAATCATTAAAGGATGAGGGTAATGGCTGAAAAAAAAGAAAGAACACAACCCGCTTCTCTCGAGGAAAAAGAGCTGACGGAAAAGAGCGAACAAGAACTTGTGCGCAGGGATAAAATGCAAAAATTAGCCCAAGAAGGGGTTGAGCTTTTTCCTTACAAAGTGGAGATGACACATTATATCTTCGATATCGTTCAGAAGTATGCGGACCTAACCCATGAGGAATTGGAAGGGAAAAAGATTTCGGTCACTGTTCCAGGCAGGATCCTCTCCATCCGGAAAATGGGCAGGGCGATATTTCTGCACATCGCGGATAGCAGGGCGAAACTGCAAGCCTATATGCGTGAGGATAAACTGGGCAAGGAGAAATTTTCGCTTTTTTCGATGATCGATATCGGGGACATGATTTCTGTAGAAGGGCAGCTCTTCAAGACAAGAACAGGTGAGCTGACCATTCTCTGTGATTCGTACACATTTTTGGCCAAATGTCTGCATCCACTGCCAGAGAAGTGGCACGGCCTTCAGGATGTTGAGCTTCGTTACCGGAAAAGGTACCTGGATCTGATCATGAATCCTGAACAGAGAGAGGTGTTCAGGCTACGCAGTGCAATGATCTCTCACATCCGGAGATTTTTCGACAATAGAGGTTATATCGAGGTCGAAACGCCGATGATGCACTCCATTCCCGGAGGAGCTTTGGCCAAACCTTTTAAGACGTTCCACAATGCTTTGGGGATAGACCTGTATCTGCGGATTGCACCCGAGCTTTTTTTGAAACGTCTGACCGTAGGCGGGTTTGAGAAGGTTTACGAGATCAATAGAAACTTCAGGAATGAGGGGATTTCTCCCGAACACAATCCAGAGTTCACTATGCTCGAGTGGTATGAAGCCTATGCCGACTACTTTGACATGATGGAGATGACCGAGGAACTCATCCATGATCTAGCCCAAACACTGCTCCATAGCGAAGAGATCCCTTACGGGGAACAGAGGATTTCCTTGAAAAGACCCTGGAAGAGAATAACACTCAAGGACGCTCTCATTCAGTACAGTGGCCTGGCGCCGAGTCGGTTTGACAATCAAGATGAGATAGTGGAATATGCAAAGACAATCGCCCCTGAACAACAGGCAGTCTCGTATGCGAAAGCTCTAGATGTCATCTTTGATAAACACGTAAAGCAAAATCTTATTCAGCCCACGTTTGTGATGAATCCTCCCCGAGAGATCTCACCTCTGGCCAAGGTATCCAAAACGAATCCTGAAGAGGCAGAACGGTTCGAGCTAGTCATGGCTGGTATGGAAATCGCGAATGCCTTTACCGAATTGACAGATCCTGATGAACAAAGGAGTCGGTTCGAACAGCAAGCGAAAGAGAGAGAAAAGGGAGATGAGGAGTCCCACATGGTAGATCTGGATTATATCGAAGCCTTAGAATATGGTCTTCCCCCCACTGGCGGGGAGGGGATCGGAATCGACCGTCTGGTCATGATCTTTGCCAACAGGAAGTCTATCCGCGAGGTGATTCTTTTTCCTCTGCTCCGCCCAAAATAATTCCGGAATGGCATTTTTCTTGACTCTTTATCAGTTAAGATTTACCTTTATGGATATTCAATTTTGAGCTTGTAAAATGAGTTTCGAGTACTTCATCGCCAAACGGTATCTGACGGCCAGGCGCAAGCAGGCATTCATTTCAGTCATAACATTCATCTCTATTTTGGGAATCACAATCGGTGTTATGGCTTTAGTCATTGCCATAGCCCTCATAACGGGCTTTCAGGGTGATGTCCAGGACAAGATACTCGGCTCAACATCGCACGTGATTATCCGGGATTATTCAGAGGGAGGATTAAAAAACTATGATCAGCTCATCTCCCAAGTGAAAAGCATTGAGGGAGTCCAAAGCGCCTCTCCTGTTGTCCTGGATACGGTTCTCATCACCGGCGCAATTAAAAGCCAAGGGGCTATGCTGCGAGGCGTAAATTTTGAGTTGGAAAAAGAGGCTTCACCCTGGCTCCGAGACCTATCGATGGGATACCTCCCAGACCCCGAATCAAAAAGAGATGGGATTCTTCTCGGCCGGGACTTGTCGTTCACCATCGGTGCTTCGGTGGGAGATAAGGTGACAGTGCTGACCTCATCTTCGCGCCTTTCGCCCGTGGGCCCCCTCCCTAAGATGAAGCAATTTGTTGTTACAGGAATCTTCCAAACCGGATTGTATGATTTTGACTCTGCAACAGCCCTGGTGTCGTTGGAAGCGGCTCAGAAGGCTTTCAATCTTGATGACAGCATCAACATTATCCAAGTCAGGATTGAAAATATCTTTCGTGCTCCGCAAATAGCCGAGAAGATCAAGGAGTTTTTACCTCCCCAGGCTTATTCCATCACCTGGATGGAGCTCAACAGAGCCCTCTTTTCTGCCTTAAAACTGGAGAAACAGCTGATGTTCCTGACTATTACCCTCATCGTTTTTGTCGCTGCACTGAATATCATCGCCACGCTCATCCTGATGGTTATGGAAAAAACACGGGATATCGGGATCCTTATCGCGATGGGAACGACCTCACGCAGCATCAGAAAAATATTTTTCCTTCAGGGTGCCATGATCGGCATCATCGGGACAGCAGTGGGGACAGTTCTTGGCTTGCTCTGGTGCTGGTTGGCGAACACGTTTGAGCTCATTAAAGTTCCACAGCAGATCTATGTGATCGCATTTGTCCCCTTTCGTATCAAACCAGTGGATTTGATGATGATCGTCGGCATAACCCTTCTCATCAGTTTTTTATCCACCCTTTTTCCATCGCACAGAGCCTCAAAAGTGGACCCCGTGGAGGCATTGAAGTATGAATGACGTTCTGCTCGCCAAAGGATTGAGTAAGGAGTATCCTCTGCCCAACGGAACTTTGAGTGTTTTTGAGGACCTTGAATTTTCCTTGGCGAAAGGCGATCTGGTCGCGATCATGGGTGTTTCCGGAGTGGGCAAGACGACTTTGCTCAACCTGTTCGGTGCGCTGGACCGGCCGAACAAGGGGAAGGTATTTATCGAGGGAGAGGATGTGTTTTCCAAGAATGAGAAGGAATTGGCTGAGATAAGGAACAGTCATATTGGTTTTATCTTCCAGTTTTACCACCTTTTGCCTGAATTCACAGCTGCAGAAAATGTGAGTTTTCCCCTTCTCATAAGGGGAGTGGATAAAAAGGAGGCTTTCGAAAGAGCTGTCGTTATGCTCGGTGAGGTGTCCTTAACAGACAAAGCTGCACTCAGGCCGGCCCAGCTCTCAGGCGGTGAGCAGCAGCGGATAGCCATAGCCCGGTCTTTGATCAATGAACCGAGAATCCTTTTAGCAGATGAGCCCACCGGGAACCTGGATTGGAAGACGGGCACAAAAATCCTGGAACTCATTCAAGACCTCCATCAGCGAAAAGGATTATCCTCGATCCTTGTGACACACAATGAAAAAGTCGCTCGATTTTGTCACAAAGCCTACCTCATGGATAACGGGGATTTGAAACTTTTGTCTTCCCTCTGACGTTTTTACTAACGGTGCATTAAAGCCACAGAAAGTGAATCGTAAAACGTAAGATGTCTCGATTTTTTCTCTGAAATTACGGGGTATTCCTCGACGCTTTACGTTTCACACAGGTTTATTTTTATGCGCGAATATGGTATAAGGAAAGGACAATGAAAAGAGCCTTATTTTTGTTCATTCTCTTGTGTTTACCTCTATTCCTCACTGGCCAGGAGATGGTTGAAAGGATCGATATCGAAGGGAACGACCGTGTGACCACAGAGACGATCCTCTATTATCTCTCTTCCCAGGAAGGGGATTATTTCAGTTTGGATCTCTTGCAGAGGGATTTTAGAGTTCTCTGGTCCACCGGATTCTTCTCAGACATAAAGATAGAACAATTCCCCGGGACGCAGGGGAAGATCATCAAGATCGTCGTCCAAGAGAATCCCGTGATCCGTGAGATCGTTTATAAGACAGGGAAAAAACTCAAAGAAGACGATATCGTCAATAAATTGAAAGAGAAAAATGAATACCTGCTCCCGTATTCCTACTACAGCCCTCATAAAGTCCAACAGATAAAGAAGACGATCGAAGAATTGCTTACGGAAAAAGGTCTGACTGCAGGAAAAGTAGAAACGCAGGTCAATTCCAAGGGAAAAAATGAACTGGAGCTCGTGTTCAACATCGATGAAGGCCCAAAGATCAAGGTGGGGGACATCGTCTTTGAAGGATCGCCGAAATTGTTGGAAAGCACTCTGATGAGTGCCTTCAAAGAGAACAAAAAGCATGGGCTTCTTACCTGGATAACAGGAAAAGATACATACAAGCAGAATAAGTTGAATGAGGACATTGCCAATCTGAAAAAAGTTTATCAGGAACACGGCTACATGGAAGCTGTAATCGGAGAACCTCGAATCGAAGAATTCGAGAGAAAGACCATTTTGTTAAAAACGCAGAGGATGAAAAGGATTATCATCCCTGTTAATGCGGGCTACCGTTATTTTGTCGGCGAGGTCAAAATCGAGGGGAACCAAGTTTTCAATTCAGATTATTTGCGCTCTCTCATCCAGTACAAAGAGGGTGATGTTTACAGCACAAAAGTGAGGGAAAAAGCTGTGAAGGAGATGGGAGAACTCTACCAGAATTTCGGGCATCTTTACGCACAGATCCGTCCGGTTGAGGGCCTCGACCCGAAGAACAAAAGAGTGAATGTCACGTACAATATCTATGAAGGTGATATCGCTTATCTTTACAGACTCAACATCACGGGAAATATCTACACTAAAGATAAGGTCATACGGAGAGAGATGATGCTCCGAGAGGGGGACGCATTCAGCTTTGCTCTTTTCAAAGACAGTCTTCTGCGGATGAACCAATTGGGATTGGTTGAGCTCGATGGAGAACCCGATATCCAACCCAATCCTGAAGACCCTACACAGATCAATGTGGACTTGAAAGTC
Source organism: uncultured Eubacteriales bacterium (assembly GCA_964406575.1). Taxonomy (GTDB): domain Bacteria; phylum Acidobacteriota; class Aminicenantia; order Aminicenantales; family Aminicenantaceae; genus WTAW01. The sequence goes on from CAYOSH010000006.1 coordinate 54,339, forward strand.
ACTGAACTCCAGAGAAATAACATCCAGTTTACAGCCGGTTACAGCGGTTACCAAGGTGCATTTGTTGCGATCAGCTATGGGACCGTGAACTTTCTGGGAGCTGGCGAGAACCTCAACCTCATGTTCCAGTACGGAAAAAGGATCAGAAACTACTCGTTCGGCTTCACAGAACCGTATATCTTCGACCGGCCTATGTCCGTGGGATTCAATATTTACAATCGGTGGATGGTCTATCCTTATCTTTATGACAGAAAAGGGAAAGGGATCGATTTGACGTTTGGCGCGCGCATCCAAGGTTATTGGAGAACCAGCATAACATACGGATATGAATATGTGGATATTGCACCTTCCAGTGAAACGTATTCGGATGATGCTTCCTATTATAATCCTTATTCTTATTACGGCGGGTATCCCTATTATGGTGGCTACGGTAAATACACCATCAGCAGCATCTACCCCACGCTCTACAGGAATACGGTCGATAGCCCATTAACACCATCTAGGGGATCATTGTATCTCATCGGGTTTAAATTCTCCGGTGGCTTTTTGGGGGGGGATATCGATTTGATCAAACCGCGACTCGAATTGTCACGGTTCATTCCGACCTTCATGCGGCAGTCCATCGGCATGCATCTGGAGCTGCAGTATGTGTACCCGATGAATAATTCTTCTGTTCCATTCTGGGAAAGATTTTACCTTGGTGGAGAGAGGTCGATCAGGGGATACGATATCTATTCTGTCGGTCCTCGGACTGTTACCGGTCAGAATATCGGGGGAGAAAAATCGGTTGTGTTCAACCTGGAGTACATCATCCCGGTGGGTGGGCCGCTGTATACCATCTTCTTCTTCGATGCGGGGAATGCCTATGCCAGAAATCAGAATTTTAGTTTTGACAATGTGTACACATCTGCAGGTTTGGAGGCCAGGATATTTGTTCCTGCGCTTAGGGTTCCTTTTCGGCTGATTTTTGCATATAATAACCGTTTAACACCGCAAAACCGCAATCATTTTAATTTCCGCTTTGCGATCGGAACGACGTTTTGACAAAATCTAACTCGAATTCTCATAAGGAGGCAAAAGATGAGTCTGAGGAACACAAACAAAATCGTCTTAATTCCCCTTGTTTTAGCTGTTTTGGTCACTTTGGGCTACTCCCAGGAAGCGTTAAAGATCGGAGTCGTCAACTCTCAGGACGTCCTTGAAAAGTCTGCTGAAGGGAAAAGAGTCATGGCACAGATCCAGGATAAAGACAAGCAGAATCAGGATCGACTGAGTGCACTCGATGAGGAGATCCGTAACCTGGAAACACGACTCAACACACAAAGACTCACCCTCACCAATGAAGCGATGATGCAATTGACTTCTGACCTGGAAAAAAAGCGAACGGAGAGAAAGCGTTATGCTGAAGACTCTCTAAGAGAGATGCAGGAGTTTACGGGCCGGCTCTTCCAGAGAGTTCAGAATGAACTGTTGCCCATCATCGAACAGCTGGGCAAAGATAAAAATCTCCATCTCATTTTTGATCTAGCCAGAAGCGGAGCGATCTATTTTAATCCCACGATCGATCTGACCCAAGAAGTCATCACTAGGTACGATGCCTCAAAAGCCTCAAAATAGTAAAACTGTACTCAATATCGAACAGATTCTGGGGATGCTTCCCCACCGATATCCTTTTTTGTTGATCGATAGAGTGCTGGAGTTCGAGGAGGGGAAATCGCTCGTTGCGATTAAGAATGTCACCTACAATGAGCCTTTTTTTCAAGGACATTTTCCAGGCCTTAAGGTGATGCCGGGAGTGCTATTGATCGAAGCCGTCGCCCAGGCAGGGGGTATCCTTCTCTACAAATCTATTCCGGAGCCTGAGAAAAAGCTGTTTTTTCTGAGCAAGGTTGATAAAACCAAGTTCAGGAGGCCTGTGATCCCCGGAGACCAAATCCGGTTGGAAGTTGAAATTTTGAAGCTCAAGACCAAATTTTGTCATTTGAAAGGCCGAGCTCTTGTTGATGGAGAAGTTGTTATTGATGGCGAAGTCATGGCTTCTTTGGTGGACCTTGAGGATCTGAATGTGCAAGGTTGAAACCTTTGTGCATCCGTCTGCGCTAGTTTCTCCAAAAGCCCATTTGGATTCTGGCGTTTGGGTGGGACCTCTGTCCATAATCGGGGAACATGTCGGTATCGGGAAGGGCACGAGAATCGACGCACACGTCTACATAGACGGCTATTCCGAAATCGGGGCAGATTGTCGTTTTTGGCCGTTTTCTTCGATCGGAACAGAACCTCAGGACCTTACCTATGAAGCGCAGGACACGGTTGTCAAAATCGGGGACAGAAATACCTTTCGAGAATTTATAACAGTCAATAGAGGAACAGCCAAAGGCGGGGGTAAGACCGTAATCGGCTGCGACAATTATCTCATGGCGTACTCGCATGTTGGCCATGATTGTCTCGTGGGGAATGGAACCATATTTATGCACGGCGCAACTTTAGGGGGACATGTCTCGGTCGATGACTTTGCTACAGTGGGGGCGATGGGAGGCGTGCATCAGTTTTGTCGTATAGGCAAGTATGCCTTCATAGGCGGTAAATCCACCATCACCCAGGATGTTCTTCCTTTCTGCCGTGTCGCGGGAGAGCGGCCCACACAGCTTTATGGATTGAATGCCATCGGCCTCCAGAGAAAAGGATTCTCCAGGGACAGGATCAAAGCCCTCAAAGAGATGTTCAAGATAATCTTCTATTCTGATCTGAATACCAGCCAGGCGCTCTCGAGAATCGAGAAAGATTTCCCTCCAGGGGAGGATCGCGATGATATCATTGCGTTCATCCGCGCCTCAAAGCGCGGATTCGTTAAAAAGCCGGGAGATCAATGGGAAGCCGACTCGGGATAATCGCTGGATCTGGAGAAATTCCGAATCTCGTTCAAAAAGAAGCATCAGAGCAGGGTTATGCGTGTCTCATCGCAGCGATCAAGGGCCAAGCGGGGATGTCTTCTTTAGCGGGACTCGAGCGCGTCAAATGGTTCGATTTGGGAGATATTCAAGAAGTCATCTCCTATTTTAAAACAAATGATGTCCGCACTGTCATCTTTGCTGGAAAACTTGATCCGAGAGTCATCTACCAAAAGACCCCAGAAAATCTTCCTGCACTTTATATCTTGAGATCAAACAAGGACAAAACGCCCACGTCCCTCATCGAACGAGTGATCGCTTTATTTGAAAAACAAGGCATATCCGTTGAAGATCCCATGCCCTTTCTCCAGTCCTTTTTTTGTGAAAAAGGAATCCTCACCCATACCCCACCCTCAGCGGAGGTGAAGTCTGACATTGTATTCGGTTGGGAAATGGCCAAGAAGATCGCTGACCTGGATATTGGCCAGACAGTTATCATCAAGGACAGAGCGATCGTTGCCGTAGAGGGAATGGAAGGCACGGATGAAGCGATAAAACGCGGAGGCCGTCTTGTAGGACAAGGAACCACAGTGGTCAAAGTGGGCCGAACACACCAAGACCCGAGGATCGACCTTCCCGCTTTGGGTTTGTCCACTGTTCGGAGTCTTGTTGCGGCCGAGAGCTCTGCACTTTGTTTCGATGCGGACCAGATGCCTTTCTTCCAGAAACTTGAGGCGATCTCTCTTGCGGATGCCCACGGCATTGCCATCATTGCGAAGTAATTCCTTCATCCGCGAGGATGAACGCAAATTTGAGTTAAAATCCAGAGTCCGTTTCCCAAACAGTCTGTTCGGAGAGGAGGATGGAACCCAATATAAAAGGGAGTCGACCTCATTCCATTCGGCTCGATATCAGACCTTGCTTTGCCTACCTTCGAGTCATGGATCGAATGAATGGCGGCTCGATCTTAACCGTTTTTATCCGTCTTACGATCGGTGCACTCAATATCGTGAACAAGTCGTCATGCCGTCACAGGTTTCAAAATATTCACGCCCGCAGTCGAAATTGTCTTTAAATTAGCAAAAAAAGGGGTATAATAACCGTCTGGAGAACCTTCCATGGATAAAGTGAAAGTCGGGATCATCGGAGTGGGATACCTGGGGACGCAGCACGCAAGGATCTTGTCTTATCTCGAAGAAGCAGAGCTGAGGGGCGTGGCAGATATCGATTTCAAGAAATCGATGCAGATCGGTAATCGTCACGGCGTTCAGTATTATGAGAATTTCGAAGACATGCTGGACGAGATAGATGCCGGTATTGTCGCTACGCCCACTTCCGAACATTATGCCATAACCATGGCATTGTTGAAAAAAGGGAAGTCCGTTCTGGTTGAAAAGCCCATCACCGAGACGATTGAGCAAGCGGATGAGCTCGTGTCCTTTGCGAAAAAGAATGGCTTGATCCTTCAGGTCGGTCATCTGGAGCGGTTCAATCCTGCTGTGGAAGCGATCGAGAACTTGATCACAGAACCGAAGTTTATCGAAGTCCAGAGATTGGGGTCCTTTTCTGCCAGGTCATTGGATATTGATGTGGTTCTTGATCTTATGATCCATGACCTGGATATCATTATGTCGCTGATCAAGGATGAGGTCAAAGTCATCAAATCTTCCGGGATCCATGTCCTGTCCGATAAGATCGATATCGCCAACGCGCGGCTTGAGTTCGGGTCGGGTTGTGTGGCCACGCTCACCGCCAGCCGTGTTCACCAGGGCAAAGTGAGGAAGCTCAGGATCTTTGAACCCACTTCCTACTACTCCATTGATTACATCGATCAGGAAGTCAAGGCGTTCCCTCTGAACGGGCGCCAAACAGATATCAAGACCTTAAAGATCAAGAAAGAAGAGCCTCTGAAAAAAGAACTTCAGAGTTTTTTCCGGTGTGTCCGCGATGGCAAAACACGGAAAGTCAGCGGAGAGGAGGGACTGCGCGCTCTCAAGCTGGCGTACAGTGTTCTCGAGGAAGCTTCGACTTAATTCTGATCGCCTCTTTTATTTTGTGATCGTGCTGAGCGAAGTCCCGACTCTATTTCTTCACAGATCGGATAATAGTCCCGGCAACAAGTATCAGTGATCTTGAAGCAATTACCGAAAACTAATTCATGGCGAACAGTTCATCTCCCAGTCCAGAGTTGAACTTGACCTCTGTGATGGTCATGGTCATGAATTCTTCACCGTCTTGGTTTGAAACAAGGGTGTGCGCGACCATGATCCCATCGACTTTTTTATAGTCGGAAAAGAATGTTTCTGCTTCGACCTCAATACCCATTTGGTTGAGAGTCAATCCTTTTCCTTTGTAAGCGAGATAAGTGTCCGGATCAACATAAAGGGTGGCTTTGTAGCCATCCGCATAAGCCTGTTCAAGGACAAGATAATCCTTGCCTTGGATGTTTTCTGTACCCTTGTAAGAGAAGGTTATTCCGAATTTCTTTGGGTTGAGGTAGACAGAATTCCCAAGGGATTCCCTCTTAATGTATTCGGCAGCTTGTTCGGGCATCTCTTCAGTCATTCCTGATTGAGGGTTTGTGGCCCATGCGACTTCTCCATCACACGCTTGGGTGATCAACATTCCCATCACTTCAATATCATAGCGAGATTTGTTAGGTTCTTTTTGATAGACGGTGATCGTTCCGGATAAACCCATCTGAGTCAGGTTTATTGACCCAGAGATCGTAGTGTCCTCGATTTTCTCGAGAACTTTTCTGCCCCCCATGGCATCGATCATCTTGTTCAGGATATCGTCTGAAGATTGGCTTAGAGCCGGCATTGCCGTGAGGCAAACCAGGAATAGGCTTAACGCACACAGTGAGGTTGCTCTTTTCATAAGATCCTCCTTTTCGTTAAATTTTAATCACTTCAAAGCTGCGAGTAAAGTAAAAATATCTTTTTATTCCTTTTATACGGGGGGCTCGTCAAAAGGTTTGAGGGATCGAGGGGATACAAGACAAGAAGGGATCGAACGAGGGGATCGGAAATTTCAAATGGAGCGAGCTTTTAAGAGATAATGAAACTAATGGATGCGGCGATTTTTAAGTTTGTTGTGGATCGTCGGCCGGGAGATGTGTAAGATCTCTGCCGCCTCGGAGATGTTCTTTCCTGTGACGTTGAGAACGTATCCGATGTAGTCGCTTTTAAGATTCTCGAGGGTTGGCAACTCGTCTCGAAGCCTATTCTTGCTGTTGAAGGAGAGATAGTAATAGAGATATCTTGGCATTGGCACCCCCTGAGTTTCCACCCCTTGGGTGTGCGTGCGCTTTGAATATGATATTTTCATCTGATTTCCTGGATCATTTTTAAGTTGTTGGCCACAACATACGACATGGCAAAATTTGCGGCTGTACTGAGTATCCATGCCAGCGGCTTGTTCTTTTTGTAGAGATTTTTAAGAAGGAAAACATCAAACGCCGTTACACCGAGCTTGATGGCTGTGAAGACGTAGATATTCTTCGTAAAGGATTGCATGACAGGATTGCTTTCCTCAAGCTCCTTGTGTTTCAGAGCTTGAAGTGTGGACAGGTAATCCCCAACGTTGAGTGCTGTCAGCGTGATTAATGATGTCGTGTAGAGTGAATCTTGGAGTTTGGAGACTCCGGGTGCGATCCGCGTGTTTTTATTGGGACTAAGATTTGCGGAATTATCCGGCATCACAAAAAACCGAGATTCCATTGGCGGAGGATCACTCATCGCCCAATGGGAGAGATCCAGTTGTCCCTGTATTTGGGAGTTGATTGGGGTGAGATCTAAAGCAAAATCAAGTTTCTCTCTTCCAGAGTCCTCTCCCGTATCCGAAGAATCCAATACGTATTTATCTGCAGCAAGCCCTGTGATAGCAAAGATCAACATAAAACACAGCACAGCGAATGATTTCCGGTGACGTCGTTTGCGCCTTTCTCTCTTTTTCACGGCATCTCTCCTGTTTCTCACAATCATTTAAAGGCAAGAAATATGCCACCCCTCAATTATTAGATATCTTATTGAAAATAATGTAATTAAAGATGATTGTGGTGGATTCTGTCTGCTGAGGGTTGTGTTAAAGAATTGGACACTTATTTCCCATATATCCTATAACCCTAAGAAAATAAAGAAGTTACACGGATATGGCTTAAAGTGTCTAAATACTGTTCATTTTCCGGAACGGATTAATGGGAAATGTTGTATTTTTTCAATTTATTGTAAAGAGTAGTTCTCGATATGTTGAGGATTTTGGCTGTTTTTTTTAGGTTATTGCCGACAAGATTAAGCAGGTAGGTGATGTATTCTTTTTCGAGCTCATTCAAGGTTGAGAGGTGCTCTTTACCGATAAAAGGAAGTTTTGTGGATGAGGTCGATTCTTGAAGATACTCGGGCAGGTCAGAGACATCGATGAAGTGGGATTTGACAAGGATGGCCGCTCGTTCCAACACATTTTCCAGTTCTCGGACGTTTCCGGGCCACTCATATTTGAGAAATAGCTTCTGTACGTGCTGGGAAACCCCCTTCAGATCTTTATCGAACTTTTGGCTGAAGATATCGAGGAAGTGTCTCACTAGAATAGGAATATCTTCCGATCGCTCTCGCAGAGGCGGAAGGTGAAGCTCCACCTTGTTCAACCGATGGAAGAGGTCTTCACGGAATGTGCCGTCTTTTATGCCATCCCGGAGGTTGCGACTGGTGGCGGCGATAACCTTCACATTGACCTTTCGTGTTTCATTCGAACCCAGGGGCCTAAACTCGTGTTGCTCTAACACTCGGAGCAGTTTCGCTTGTATGGAATGGGGGATTTCTCCGATCTCATCCAAAAAAATGATTCCCTCGTGAGCCTCTTCGAACAGGCCATTTTTGTTCTTGTCGGCTCCCGTAAAGGCGCCTTTCACATAGCCAAAAAGTTCTGATTCAAATAGATTTTCAGGAATAGAGACACAGTCACAGATCACGAGGTGAGGATTCTCTGGGTGGCTAAGATTATGGATGGCTCTCGCCACCATCTCTTTGCCTGTTCCGGTTTCTCCTGTGATCAGGATGCTCGTGAAATATTTGGCGATTTTTTCGATGAGGGAGAATATCTCGAGCATGTAGGGGCTCTTTCCGATGATATTCTGGAAGAAATATTTTTTCTCCAACTTCTTTTCTAACAGAAAAGTTTCCCGCCTGAGCGTTCTTTTATTGATGATCTCGAAAAGCATCTCCTCGATGATGCCTGCGTGCAGTGGCTTAGTCAGATAGGTCGTCGCCCCCAGGTTAATCAAGCTTACGACTTCCTCGGCTTCTAAAGGCTTTCCGATGACGATCACATTGACAAGAGGATCAAACTGTTTAAGCCGGTCGATAATGCCCAGCCCTGCGGATTCATCCTTATCCAAATCAAACATGATCACATGGATGTTGCTTTTTCTTATGATCGTGAAGATGTCTGCATCGGGTGGCGAAAAATAAAGCTCCAGATCGCTTGACATAGGAGATTGACGGATGACCTCATAAGAAGAGGGATCTTCATCCAGGATGAGAAGATTCAGGACCGTAGCTGTTTCTTCGCGGAACTTCTTCATTTTAGGTCTCTTGCCACTCTGTTTTCCGAATGATTATTTTTCCTATAGTATCAATTAACACAATCTTTTACAAACCTGAATTATTCATAAAAGCTGCCAATCCCTTACCTTCAACAACCTCTCTTCCTATGATCGGCATCTTTTACCTTCCAGGCGAGTCGATTTTGCCCCATCTGCTTCGTTGCTGCTCATTCGAAGTGGACAACCACGTCTTCATGGGCAGAGGCCTTGCATCTGCAGCAACCTCAACCCGTGAATAATCCTGGCTAATATTAAGGATATTTCTTATCTTGTTTTCCTATTTCTCCGGGGCGGCTTCTCACAAACTGGATGTGGATTCTATCCTGGCTTTCCTCTTCGATGCGAGCGATTTCATGCTGAACTTGAGCCAGGTAATCACAATGAGCCTTCAAATAAGCCAGTCCCTGATCACTGAGGAAATGAAGCCACGGGCCATGGGCGGTTTCGTCCATGAGTTCTGGAGTTTCCTCGACAAATGTGATCCGCCTTCGAGGGGATATTTGATTTTCTCTCGAGGATCTTCTCTTGGCATAGAGATTCGCTCCGTCATATATTTCGAGATAGTTCATGTGCGGTTGCCAACGCGCGGCCCAGCGGTCGTATCGGTCATACAATTTTTTGTTAGATTCCTGGATTCTTTTATTAGCCATGAATTCCTTGATGATGTACGCTCTGAGGTCTTCGCCGGCGTTCATCCAGTCTCTAAAAATGGGAAGGGTGACACTGCTAAAGTAGGCAAACCAGCCCCGAGGGATCCAGTAGTCTCGGAAGAGATAAGGGGAGTAGTTGGAGAATTGCTGAACCCATTCATGAGAGGGGTAGCCATGGAGATTGAGATAGATATCTGGAAGCCACTTCTCCCATAAGTTTTTCCGGACTTTCGCTTCAGGCAGCAGTGGTTTGGACGTATTGACTTGAGAACCCACATCGATCCCGAGGGAGGTGTAGCGTCCGGCATGAAGACTGTGGAAAGGTGTGATCTTTTGGAGATCATACGCGAGAGCGGCACCGTCCGGATTTTCAAGGGGATGAAGGGCAAAACTCATCTTCTTCAGATATTCCTGGACAGTGGAATCTTTAGCCAGGAGCTCAGCAAACTTGAGGATGTAGTTAGTGGAGGAGACCTCGTTGGCATGCTGCCGGCCGCTGAGATAGAGCGTAGGTTTAAAGGTGATTAGCCTGGGGAGGGATATGTATTTTTCGTGCGGTGTATACACTTCCAAAACCGGGATTCTTCTCTTTTCATAAGATTCGCCTCCCACATAAGCCTTGATCGTTTTATACTTCGAAAGTTCAGAAACGATGTTGAGGCACATTTCCGGTGAGATGATTGTATCGGTCGGCACTAATGCTTCTGTCGGAGATCGTTCAGAATAGGAGGCAAGGGAAAAGGATTCTATGGGTTTTACCGGAAAAGACTCCTCCTTCACCAGTTCTTTGTGTTTGATCCTCCAGGTGAATGCACTCAGGTTGGGGAAGCCAAAGGAAGCTGTCAACAAATCGTTCTCGAGGAGCTCTCTGTAAGCGTGGATAATCTCGATAATGCTGAGGTAATCGGACTCTTTTTCTGCTTCGAATGCGACCAGGATGTCTGCGACCTTTCCGCTCTTACCGTCATATGTCAATTCGGGGATATTCAGCTCTTTTATCTTGAACTCGGGAAAAGCCACTGTTTTTGTGTGTTCAGTTTTTCCTCTCTCCTTCCATAGGATGACGATTTGAGGAGTTTTGGATTGCCATCCATCGAACTGGATCCTCACCCTTCCAGGTTTCCCCTCAGAGGAAGGATAGACCATGGGGAGCACATTTCCCGGTGCCGAGTACCGGGATGTGTCCTCTTCAGGTTCCTCCTCTTCGAGTTCGACATCGGTAATGCCTCTCAGAAAATCCAGCGTGTCAAAATAGATCTCGTCATGTATTGCCTCTAGACTGCTTATGATCTCCTGGTCAAGTCCCAAAGGATAATCCGGCTCACTGAACCACAGCTCTATGAGTAGCCGTTTGAAGTAAGGCTGTTTCTTGAACGAAGGCTCATTTTCCGTCTTTTCCAGGATGTAGGATTGGACTTCCGGAAGGATGTCCTTTTGGTAGTAATCCCAGAACTGTTCGAGATCGGTCTTCAATTCAATGTCGAGTATCGGCTCAGTCCCCTGTTCGATACTGAGCCATCCCGTCGTACGCCGGACTGTGCCCCATTCCGGAAGCACCCTCATATACAAAGATTCGACCACTCTCGGAGAAAAGCTGTCCGTAAATACAAGATCATTCTTTTCTCCATAGGCAAAAACCTCGTAGACAGGGATCTCTTCCTCTTTTTTCTCGAATGTGACATTTGCTAGGGGAATTCCGGTTTCCTTGGCAATAATTTCATCGACGGGATAGAGCTCCTGGAGCCAGCGATAGGATTCGGCATAGAACCTTTTGAGTATGTGGAAGTCGTCCTTTTCTTCGGCGAACCGGATAGTGATCCGGTCTATGTGAGTGTCTTTGAGATTAGGGAGCACTTGTTCTGTGAGCCAGAAGAATCCTTGTTTGTATGAGGAAAGGACATCGACTTCAAAATCGGCGATCCCGTTTGTTTCCAGGAGATCTTCGATCCTGTGTTTCAGTTGGTGTCTGACTTCAGTAGATTCGCTCACACCCACGTGGATCTTAATGGGTTTGCGTGGCCCCTTGAGTGCAGGGATCTGTCTCTGGATTCCATCGAAAGCTTCATCCCCTTCCCAGGGAAATTGTTTCTCCTTGGAAAAAATAGTCTTGTTGTCTTGCATCCTGTAGCTTATCACTTCAATTTTATCTGCATGGAGGGTCTCTTTGAGATGCTTATCCATGGCGGATTCAAACGCCTTATTCTCTTGGGGGAGATAGAGTTTGAGCTGGAAGCTCTCCAGGTCTTTATCTGCGATATCGGCACTGATGGTCTCCAGCTGATGTTTGAAAAAGGCTTCCGCACTCCCGTTCTTTCCTGCGAGAAATCCCTCAACCGCACCGGGAATCTCTTGGATATTTGCATGTCCCTCTCCGTATTCATCGATATAAGGATAGGTTAGACTCAGGTAAGAAACGATATTTTCTAGGCCTTCCCTGTCGCCACCCAAAAGCGCAAGAGCATTGGACGTGTTGAAGGCTTCAGGGATGATAAGCGCTTTTCCCTGCCCCGGCTGCAGTGATTGAGGTTTCAGCTTTCCTATTTTTATGAGGGATTTTGAAAGAGTGTTCGATAGACTGAGAAGAATGGGAGCAACAAGCCCCTTTTCATTCTCTATCTCTCTGTCCAGATAGAGAAGGGGAAAGGAAGCTCCGGCAGAAGTCAATACCAACCTGGAAGCCAGGGCGGTCACTGCTTCAATGCATTCTTCCTGGGGAATGATGATCTTGCTATCAATTTTGTCTAGAATTTTATCCCCGTTGGTGTCCGTGTAAAATCCTTTTGAAGAGAATATGCTGAGAAGGTCAAAATCCTTTTCTTTGACCTTGGGTTTGGTGAAGGATTTGTAGGATGGAGTCAGAAAACGTTTGGGATAACCGACACGGCGGACAGGGACCTCTGATTGATCCAATCCATCATTGAGTTCGAAGACAATTTGAGCGCAGCCAGGATAAGTCAGAAGGTGTGTACGCTGTCCTTTATGATGCTGGCTCTTGAGTTCCTCGAGCGCACGAAAGGCCTTGTCCTTCTGCTCCACATCCGGAAAATCAATCCTCACGCGCATCGTTTGGATCTCTCCGTTGTTAAACTGCAATCTTTGCAGAGATTCATGTGGTGAATCATTGGGAAGGAATTCGTAGTGAAGCGTTTGGATGACAGAGCGTTCGAACTGGACATTCGATTCTTCAAAAAATTTTGCTAAGTCCTCCTCGCAAGTTAGATAAGTAGCTCCCTCTTCTCTTCCCCAAATGTCCCAGATGTAGGGCCAGCGGAGGAAGAAGGCTCGGCCGGTTTGGAGAAGAGCGTCGGGTGAACCGCCAACGACGGCTATCCCTGTTTGGCCTCTATCTTCAAAGAGGGTCACACACCCTTCATGCTCTTTGAGGGAAGAGGAGACAATTTTGCCCTGCCTCTCTAATTGTTTGGCCCATTTTGTTCTGTTCCCTATGAGAACAGGGTGTGTTGAGGGAGGTCCTATCCCTGTATCAGATTCCTTTTTGACCATAGATAGATCAGCGACGAGGCTCTCCAGGTTGGCTCTGGCTGCAATGTCCGATGCGAGTGCAATTTCATGGGGATCCGGATTATCGGGGATGATGATATAGATGGCGATCTTATCGGCAAACATGTCCGCATCGGTATCTTCCACGCCTTTCCCTGTAAGAAAAACTTGAGAGAGACTGTCGATCTCATCGCTCCATCCTCCAATGGCAAATATGGTGAAGACAAGGACTGTCAGAATTATCTGTCTCATTTTTTCTCCTCTGTATGGCTCGGATGATATGATTCAATTCTGTAGATTCATCTTGAGTGTGTCAACATTTTTGTGCAGGGTATTTGGCATCGTCAAATCTGATCACTCGGCACTCCACTATGAGTGGACTTTGACATGCGCCCTCTCCACTTTACCAAATACCGGAAATTTTTGCGTAGCAGAAAACTGGAAATTATTGCGTTGCTAAGATCCGGAAGTTTTTACGTCGCCTTGACAAATTTAATCTTCGGATTGACAAATGGATGGATTTCCGTTAAATTAAACATCTCTTAAAAAAGAATATAAGGCACAAGATATTGTATGTATAAATAGGAGATGTAGATTATATTGAATTTTTACTTGACACCCAGATAATTATTTCCATATAATTTCCTAAAGTCAGCCTATGAAAAAGATCCTGCTCAAGAATATGAAGTTTTTTGTAATCGCCTCTCTTGTTCTATTCTTTTTTGGAGGCGAACCGGTCGAATTTGCCGGAGAAAAAGCGTTTTTTCATGGATTCTTGATCCCGAAACCGATCATTAGAGTAGGACTGGGCGTGAACTTGAGTCGGATTCAAATTTCTGCTTCTGATGGTATGAAAGTTTATGAGGCCAAAGAACATTACAAGCTCATCGCTGAGGATGTAGAGGAAGTCTTTATCAAAGGTCAAAGGGAAAAACTATCTGAAAAATTCCTGATTCAGGTTGCTCAAAGCAAAGATATTGAAGAGGCCGAATTTATCGCTCAAGAAATTAGAACGAAGATCACAAACGAGGTTTTTGTTACCAGAAACACGGAAGATAAGATCGAAGGCCTCTATCAGGTCCTTGTCGGTGATTTTCTCACCAGAGGGGATGCCCTGCTCTTTATGCGCAAGCTGAACGACATAGGCGTCAAAGACACCTGGATTCTTCAAGAGGAAGTCACAGAGGAACAGTCGAAACCGCTTTGGATTCTTGTGAACGATGAGCTGAAAAGCTTGAGTGATGACACTATTCTTTATTTCATACCCAGTACTAAGCAAAGCTATCTCTCATTCAAGGGGAGGGATTATCGAGGAATTCTTATTCTTCGGGCGAGCTCCAAGGGTCTCGTCTTGGTGAATGTCCTGAACATCGAAAACTATCTGAAATCCGTCGTGCCCAGCGAACTCTCACCTTATAATTTCAATGAACTCGAAGCTCACAAGGCCCAGGCCGTGGCCGCGCGAACATATGCCATAAAAAACATGAAACAGAGCGATGATCTGGGATTTGACATTGGTGACACACCCAAGTCGCAGTTTTACAAAGGGATGAATGCCGAACACCCCATGAGTAGCCAAGCCGTCGACAAAACGCGGGGCGAGGTAGCTCTTTATAGGGGAAAACTGATCGATGCCCTTTACACGAGCACTTGTGGTGGGATGACGGAGAATGTGGAAGATGTATTTCAAGGTCCTGCTCTGCCCTACCTGAGGAGTACGGCGTGTGTGTATGAGAAGCAGAACGAATGGAGTTTGGAGAGTCAGAGATTAATTCTGCCTGTTTACATCAATGGGGACAACATCAATCTCGAGATTGCCTCCCTGTTGAGTCTGGGAGTGATATCTCAAGAACGGGATCCGGTGTATTATGGAGAAGAGGTCACTTATGAGGAAACGGCTCTCTGGATTCAAAATGTTCTGCCGATTTTGGGCAAGAAAAAGCAGGTTATCGTCCGTGATCCAGTTCCGATCAACCATCTGACATTTGCCAATCTCGTGGTCGACTCATTTGGCTGGCAAGAAACAATCGATAATTTAATGCTCGCCAGCGAAAAAAAATTCATTCTCAAGAATGTTGGTGAATGGGATGGTGAAACAGGCAGTCGATTGGCCTTTCTTTGCCAAGAAGGCATCTTTCCTTCCTTTGCTAATGTTGAAGAAATGGAGAAGCCCCTCACGCGCGGTGAGGTTATCCATTACCTATGGAGGATCATTCAAGGCCATCCCGGTATTATCCACAATGGAGTGTTCAAAGAACTCAAAGACGGAAAGATGTGTGTGGAAGAGGATGGGGAAGATAAAGAACTGACTCTTTCTCCGAACCTTTATTTGGTCAAAACCCATCACGAAAATAGCTCTTTTCTTTCGCATGCGTATCTACTCGGTGCGGATAATGTCAAATGGATCGAAAAAAACGACAGCGTTCAATTGCTGACAATCCTCTATCCGCCTTATTCCAATGTTTTAGACCGGAATTCAGCCCTTCATAGCTGGAGTGTTAGGATATCCAAGGAGAATTTGGAGAAAAGGATCAATCAATACTATCCCGTGGGCGAGCTGGAAGATCTTGTGATTCAGAGAAGGGGAGACTCTAAGAGGGTCGTGGCGCTCATGATCAAAGGGAAGGATGCCCAGGTTGTTGTCAAGGGTTTTAGAATTCGAAGAGTGCTGGGACTGCGGGAGACACTTTTTGTCATTGAAAAAGAGTATGAGGAATCCGGGGAGTTGACCCATTATATATTTATCGGAAGAGGATGGGGACATGGTGTTGGTTTATGCCAGGTTGGTGCCTATGGAATGGCGTTGGCTGGTGCCGATTACAAGGAGATCTTGAAGAAGTATTACAAGGGGATCAAGATCACCAAAATATTTTAGTCTGAATAATTCATACTCGTCTTTTTTGAAAAAATCAGGGGATTCCGCGTGAGACGGAGACTCAACTCTTAAAGATATCGACATCTCTAAGAGTATTCATCCCAGGATTTGATACTCAGATCTTCCGGTTTCATACGCGAGATAGCATCGATAAATCTTTCCGCGAATTGCAGGTTCGTGATGAGAGGAATGTTGTGATCGATCGCTTGTCTTCGGATGATATAATCGTTCGTCAATTCTTCCTCCTCTATGCTCTTGGGAATATTGATAATAAGATCAAGCTTTCTCTCGGCGATGTAAGAGAGCGTGTTGGGTTCTTTTTTTTGGAGAGGCCAATAAAGGACTTCGGATGGGATACCGTGATATTTCATGAAGTCAGAAGTTCCCTGCGTTGCATAGAGGCAAAAACCCAGCTCATGCAATCGCTTCGCGGTGGGAAGAAACTTCGCTTTGCTTTCAAAAGGTCCGGTCGATAGAAGAATATTTCTTTCCGGAAAGGCAAATCCGACGGATAGAAGAGCTTTGAGAAAAGCCTCTTCGAAGCTATCCCCAATACAGGCGACTTCTCCTGTGGAGGCCATTTCCACACTTAAAATTGGGTCCGCTCCTTTGATCCGGGTGAAAGAGAACTGTGGTGCTTTGACGCCCACATAGTCCAGCTCGAAGCAGGATTTATCGATCCGCGGAACATCCACGCCCATGATGACCTGTGTTGCCAGGTCGATAAAATTCATCTTGAATATTTTCGAGACAAATGGAAACGAGCGGGAGGCACGGAGATTGCATTCGATAACTTTCACCTTATTGTCTTTGGCGATGAATTGGATGTTGAAAGGGCCATCGATCTGTAATGCGCTGGCGATCTGTCTGGCTATTCTCTTCATCCGCCGGGTGGTTTCGAGATAGGTCTTTTGAGGGGGGAGAACCATCGTCGCATCACCCGAATGAACACCTGCATTCTCCACATGTTCACAGATCGCATAGACAAACAGCTCTCCCTTCTTGGCGACAGCGTCGATTTCGATCTCTTTGGCGTTTTCTATGAATTTGCTCACCACAACGGGATATTCGGGACTGACCCGAGAAGCTTTTTTCAGGTAGTGAGCCAATTCTGTATCATTCAGGGCGACAGACATGGCCGCACCGCTCAGGACATAACTCGGCCTGATCAAGACGGGATATCCCGCACTTTGCGCAAACATTTTTGCCTCTGCAACGCTCGTCAACTCTTTCCACTCCGGTTGGTCGATGCCCTTCTCATCGAGCAGCCGAGAAAATTTGTGCCGGTTTTCTGCGCTGTCGATGTTTGAGGGGGTCGTGCCAAGGATATTCAACCCATATTGTTCACATTTCATCGCCAGGTTGTTTGGAATTTGGCCACCCATGGATATGACTAATCCCAGAGGATTTTCCTTTTCTGCGATATCAGCAACGGTTTCAAAACTCAACTCATCAAAATACAATTTGTCACAGATATCATAGTCCGTGCTGACAGTTTCAGGATTGTAGTTGATCATGATGGTTTTGTAGCCCAATTGGCGGAGAGTCAAAACGGCATTCACACAGCACCAGTCAAATTCCACAGAAGAGCCGATCCTGTATGAGCCAGAGCCGAGGACGATCACACTATCCGATCCTATTGATCCGACGTCATCCTCCATTCCGTTGTAGGTCAAATAAAGATAGTTGGTCTGAGCAGGATACTCTGCAGCCAAGGTGTCGATCTGCCGCACGCAGGGCTCCAGGCGGTGTTGTTTTCTCAATTTTCTGATATCCAGTTCTTCTTTATCGACTGCGATCCCGATCTGTTTGTCTGAAAAACCCAGTTTTTTTGCCCGATGGAGCAGTTCTTTTGAAAGGGACATGTTTTTAATCATCTTGAGCTCTTCAAACATGTTCACGATATTCTTTATTTTGTGCAAAAACCATGGATCGACTTTTGTTAGGGTCTGTATTTCCTTGAGGGGATACTCTTTGGTCGCTTCGGCGATCGCAAATATGCGTTTATCCGTCGGATTCTTTAAGGCCGCTTCTATGTTGTCGAAGGTGATATCATTCCCGACGATGCCGTACATGCCGACCTGCAACATTCTGATTGCTTTCTGGAGAGCTTCTTCGAAGGTCCTTCCAATGGCCATGACTTCTCCGACGCTTTTCATCTCACTTCCGATCTTTATCGATGCCCTCTTAAATTTTGTGAGATCCCAACGAGGTATTTTCACCACGATATAATCCAGAGCAGGCTCAAAACAGGCACTGGTTTTTTGGGTGATAGAATTCTTCAGGTCGACAAGAGAATAACCCAAAGCCAGTTTAGCCGCGATGAATGCAAGCGGATATCCTGTCGCTTTGGATGCAAGGGCGCTGCTTCGTGAAAGCCTGGGATTGACCTCGATAATCCTGTAATCATCAGAGTTTCTATCCAGCGCAAACTGGATATTGCACTCTCCTATGATATCCAGATGCTGAATCACCTTGATAGAAATGTCCCTCAATTTGTGATACTCACGGTTGGAGAGGGTTTGGGACGGGGCAACGACTATGCTTTCTCCTGTGTGAATACCCATCGGATCGAAATTCTCCATGTTGCAGACAGTGATGCAGTTGTTTTCTTTGTCTCTGACAACTTCGTATTCAATTTCTTTCCATCCTTCCAGGTATTCTTCGATAAGGATTTGGTCAGTGAAGGCGAATGCTTTCTCAACAGTTTTGGAAAGCTCTTCCTCGCTGTAGGAAATCCCGGATCCCAATCCTCCTAAGGCATAGGCCACTCGAGCCATGACAGGATATCCGATTGTTCTGGCTGCAGCCAATGCATCCTCATGTGAAGTGACAGCCACACTCCTTGGAACCTTCAATTCGATCTCATCCAGTCTCTTGATAAAGTTGGCCCTGTCCTCACAATCCATAATGTTGAGGATCGATGTGCCCAAAACTTGTATGCCGTATCGATCTAAAACACCTTTCTTGAAAAGCTCGACGCCGCAATTCAGAGCGGTTTGTCCGCCAAAGCCGAGAAGGATCCCGTCGGGTTTCTCTTTTTCGATGACTCTCTCGACAAACTCAGGTGTAACCGGGAGAAAGTAAATCCTGTCTGCCAGCGCTTCGGATGTCTGGATCGTGGCAATATTGGGATTGATCAGGACAACGTTGATCTCTTCCTCTTTGAGCGCTTTAATGGCTTGACTTCCTGAGTAATCGAACTCTCCTGCCTGTCCGATTTTAAGCGCGCCGCTTCCGAGCAGGATGACTTTTTTCATTGGCGTATTTTTTCCAAAAAAGAGTCGAATAAAAATTCCGTATCCACTGGTCCGGGAGAATGTTCGGGATGGAACTGGACGGCCATAAAAGGTTTGGATGTGTGTTTGATTCCTTCATTTGTGTTGTCGTTGATGTTCACGAACCAGGATTCCCATCCCCTGGGCAGTGTTTGTGCTTCTACGGCAAAACCATGGTTTTGCGATGTGATATAACATCTTTTGGATCCCGCCTCGAGACAGGGCTGATTTTGACTTCTGTGCCCGTATTTGAGCTTGTATGTGTTTGCGCCCGCAGCGAGAGCCATGATCTGATTGCCAAGGCAGATGCCGAAGGTGGGGATCTCTTTTTCAAGGCATCGCTTCACCAAGGCTATGGTTTCCGGACACATTTTGGGATCGCCGGGTCCGTTGGAGATAACGACCCCATCAAAAGCCCGATGGAAAAAATCATAATCACAGGGAACTCTCGTGATGTGGCAGTCTCTTTTTAAAAGATTCCGCATGATGTTGTATTTGACACCGCAGTCGATGAGGATTATCCTTGGGCCTCTTTTGGAGTTGTATTCCATCGGTTCCTTTACAGAGACAGTCCTGATAAGATTTTCTTTGTTGGGATCGTAAAACTCTGTATCCTGTTCAAAGGTGATCTTGCCCAACATGGTGCCCTTTTCTCTCAGCCTCTTTGTCAATGTTCGAGTGTCGATTCCCGAAAGTGCAGGAACAGTGTGTTCTTTCAACCAGTCTGAAAGTGTCTTTACAGCATTCCAGTGTTCCCTGAGGTGAGTGTAATCGCTGACGACCAGGGCAAATGTGTGGATCTTGTCGGATTCGAAATGTTTCAGCAAGTTATGCTCGGATTCACTGCCGGGGACACCGTAATTTCCGATCAGAGGATACGTGAGAACCAGGATCTGTCCCTTATAGCTAGGATCGGATAGGGCCTCATTGTAACCGACCATCCCTGTGTTGAAGACCACTTCGCCGGAAATGGATTTTTCCGCTCCAAAAGAAATACCGGTGTACTGGGTGCCATCCTCCAGAGTTAAAGAGGCTGTTTTTATTTGGCTAAAGTCCGAACTAGGAAGAAAATTTTGAGTTCCCAAGCTTTTAAGTTCCGCTCTTCAATCTTTGAATTTTTAATACTTATAGCACAGGGAGGATGACACGTCAAAAAAATTATTGGCCTTAGAAGTTGCCTTTTGAATATCATTCCAGTAAAATCACTAAATTATGTTATTTATGGAAACAATGCCCGTGTTCAGAGGAACGACCCAACACAATCCAACATAATGGATTTAAAACGTGTCTGCTGAGAAAAAAAAGATTAGACTGGGCGCTGCTCTTATCCCTGTTTTTTTCTTGATCGGTGCTCTTTTTGTGACCATCAAAGTTTTTGGGTTAAAGCCTCATATCCCTTTAATCGCTGCAGCAGCAGTGGCAGCCGGTGTTGCCATATATCATAAGCATCCCTGGCTAGAGATTCATGAAGGTATGGTTAATGGGATCAACTTGGCCATGGGAGCTATCCTCATCCTGATGATCGTAGGCACTATGATCGGGACATGGATATCTGGGGGGATCGTTCCGTCCATGATCTACTATGGATTAAAAGTCTTATCGCCCGGTATTTTTCTTGTGGCCACGCTTCTCATCTGCTCCATTGTTTCTCTGGGGACAGGATCTTCTTGGTCAACAGCTGGGACTGTTGGCGTTGCTCTTGTGGGCGTCGGTCACGGATTGGGGATTCCTCTATCGATGGTCGCCGGCGCAATTGTCTCGGGTGCATATTTTGGCGACAAGATGTCGCCGCTTTCCGATACAACGAATCTCGCGCCGGCAGTCGCAGGGACGGATGTGTTCTCTCATGTCCGGCACATGGTCTACACCACGACTCCGGGGTACATTCTGTCCATTATTCTTTATGGAATACTCGGCGCTCGATTCTCAGGAGGGGTTCTCGAAACGCAGAATATTGAAACGATCGTGAGTACTCTCAAGTCGAATTTTCTTATCCATCCTATTCTTTTGCTGCCCCCTCTGCTTGTTATTGTCATGGTTGTTAAAAAGATACCTCCCCTGCCGGCTCTATTGGGTGGTACTGTCATCGGAGGCATTTTTGGCATGCTCCTCCAATCGCGGTCCCTGAGTGATATCATCGACGCCGCTCAGAGTGGTTTTGTGTCAGATTCAGGAGTAAAAATGGTGGATGATCTGCTCACGCGCGGGGGTCTGATCAGCATGATGGAAACAGTGGCCTTGATCCTCTGCGCTCTTTCCTTTGGCGGCATTATGGAGAGTACGGGCATGTTAGAGGTCTTGGCTAAAGCTCTGCTCAAGAGGGTCAAAAGAACCGGTTCTCTTGTGGCTACAACTATTCTGAGCTGCATAGCCATGAATGCGATCGCCTCTGACCAGTATATCGCCATTGTCATTCCTGGGAGGATGTACAAGAAGGCCTTTGAGGCGCACAATTTGCATCCGAAAAACCTTTCGCGTGCTTTGGAAGATTCGGCAACTCTGTCCTCACCCCTTATTCCCTGGAACAGTTGCGGCGCCTTTATGTGGGCCACACTAGGAGTGAATCCATTTGTTTATCTTCCCTTTGCATTTCTCAATTTGACGAATCCCATCGTTTCCATTTTTTATGGTTACACAGGAATCACCATGGAGAAGCTGAAAAAATGATCGTCGGGATCGGCACAGATATCATAGAAGTCAAGCGTATAGAGAGATTATTGTCTAAACAGGAGCGGTTTAAAGAGAGGATCTTTACCCAGAGGGAGATCAAATACTGCGAGCCCAAGAGGAATAAAGCCCAGAACTATGCAGCGCGATTCGCTGTGAAAGAAGCTCTGTTGAAGGCTATCGGGACAGGCTGGAGGGAGGGTGTTGCTTTCAAAGAGATCGAACTTATGAATAATAAAAGGGGCAAACCCGAGCTCGTCCTTTCCGGAACCGTCAAAAAGATCACAGACGAATTGGGAGTGACGAATATTCAGGTATCCATCTCACACTTGGAAGAACTTGCGATTGGGACAGTTATCCTCGAAAGCTAACCCGATCAAGCGATCACACCGTGTTTCTTTCCCACCTTTGTGAATGCTTCGATAGCTCTATCCAGATGATGTCTATCATGTGCGGCAGAGAGCTGGACTCTGATTCTGGACTGTCCTTTCGGGACGACCGGATAATAGAAACCAATAGCGTAGATACCTTCGTTGAGGAGATCTTTGGCCATATCCTGGGAGAGTTTGGCATCATTCTCGAATTTTCCGAGCATAATGGGAACGATGGGATGGATTCCCGGGGTGATGTCAAATCCAGCTTCGGACATTTTTTCCCTGAAATACGTTGTGTTTTCCTCCAGTTTGTCCCTCAATTCTGTGGTTTCCGTGAGGAGGTCGAGAACTGCGATGGATGCGCCCACAACGACAGGAGCTAAGGTGTTGCTGAAAAGATAAGGCCTCGATCGCTGTCTGTAGAGTTCGATGAGTTCTTTCCGTCCTGAGATGAATCCGCCTGAAGCCCCGCCGAGAGCTTTACCGAGAGTGCCCGTGATGATGTCCACCCGTCCCATCACTCCACGATATTCTGGCGTGCCTCTTCCTGTTTTTCCAACAAATCCTGTGGAATGGGCGTCGTCGATCATGACCAGGGTGTCGTATTTTTCTGCGAGGACACAGATCTCATCCAGCTTAGCGATGTCGCCGTCCATGGAAAAGACACCATCCGTGGCGACCAAACGGTATCTTAGGTTCTGAGTCTCTTTGAGTTTCTCTTCAAGGTCTTGCATATCTCCGTGTTTGTAAATGAATCTCTGGGCTTTGCAGAGGCGAATGCCATCGATGATGGATGCATGATTCAACTGGTCCGTGATGATTGCATCCTCAGCACTCAGGAGAGGTTCAAAAACACCGCCGTTGGCATCAAAACAGGCCGCGTAGAGGATCGTGTCTTCTGTCTGGAGAAATTTTGAAATTTTCTGCTCGAGCGTCTTATGGATGTCTTGAGTTCCGCAAATAAAGCGGACAGAGCTCATCCCGTACCCCCACTCATCCAGAGTTTTATGCGCAGCCTCGATGACTTTAGGATGGCTCGAGAGGCCTAAATAATTGTTAGCGCAAAAATTCAGGACTTCTTTTCCACCTTTGACTTCGATTTCAGCCCCTTGAGGGGTCATTATGATCCTTTCCTCTTTGTAGAGACCGGCATCCCGGATGGATTGGATTTCGTTCGTTAAATCTTCTTTTGCTTTGCCATACATTCTGTTCCTCCTTTAGGTTACTTTGAAGTGAATTAATCATAAAAATGTCGATAATTATAATGAATAAAACACAATTCAACGTTTAGCGGATTCAACCGGCCATACCAGTAATCTCAACTTGTGAATAACCCAGTTCGATTATTCAATCGACACTGTTCATAAAGAATTTCAGGATGTCAACTATATCAAAATTCTCAGCGCGGGTCCATATTTTTTATATTCCGGAGCTTAGCGTTTACTGGGCCAAGAGGATACTGGTATAATTATGGTCATGACGGATAAAGACTTGTTTGTGACCGAGACCTTTACAGATGATTATGTGCGAAAGTTCAGGGTGGATGAGTTATTTTTTGAAGGTCGGACAAAATTTCAGTATGTCCAATGCTTTACCAATTCTATTTTTGGTAAAGTCCTCTTCTTGGATCGAAAGATTCAATCCGCAGAACTCGATGAGGCTGTCTACCACGAATCTCTTGTTCATCCGGCCATGATGACCCATCAGAAGCCACGGAGAGTCCTTGTTCTCGGCGGGAGCGAGGGAGCAACCCTCAGGGAAGTCTACAGGCACTCCACAGTTGAGAGCATCACGATGGTGGATATTGATCAACAGCTTGTAGAGATATGTCAAAAACACCTTCCCGAATGGTCTGAGAGAGCCTACGAGGATGTGCGGACGGATCTCGTCATCGAAGATGCTCGTCAGTTTGTTAAAGATGCCGAGGAATCGTACGATGTGATCATCTCGGATGTGACTGAGCCTCTCGAGGGAGGGCCGTCCGTTTATCTCTTCACGAAGGAATTCTATGAAACCATCAACCGTATTCTCTGCGATGATGGAGTGTTTGTCCTTCAAGCAGGGAGTACAGACCCCGCATACTTTGAATTTTTCTCTTCGTGCGTTCAAACTTTGAGCTCTCTATTTCCCGTTGTCAGGCCCTACTGGACCTTTATATTTTCTTTCGCTGGCCCCTGGGGATTTGTGATCGCATCCAAAAAAAGGGATCCGCTTGATCTGAATGAGGAAGTCTTACAAGAGCGGATCGATTCCAGAGGAATTAAAGGATTGAAGTTTTATCACGGCGGACTTCACCTGGGATATTTTGCGCTGCCCGTTTATCTCATCAAAGGTCAACAAGAGGGAAGGGTGCTGACCGACCGGAGACCATTCATTTGGGAACTTTGACAGATCTCTCCTTTATCATCTCGAATTCGTCAAGGAGTGTTCAGCTAGGTTCACAGAGATCCTGTGCCTGGACTTAAATACTATGATCGGGGCATTCATGAAGTTGCGATCGCAATGCCCGCTTTTATGAAGGAATATGTCTAATCGTTGAGTTTGCCCTCCGCGTGCCGTTGTGTCAGGACTTTCAGCATGTCTTCTGTCATCGCGGCTAGATCATAACTTGGCTCCCATCCCCATTCCTCACGAGCGGCCGAATCGTCGATGGAATTGGGCCAGGAATCGGCGATTTCCTGACGGAAATCCGGCTCATATGTGCACGTGAACTCGGGGATGTGCTTTTTGATCTCTGCAGCGAGTTCTCCGGCTGTAAAGCTCATCGCTGTAAGGTTGAAATCAGAGTGGTGTTTGAGCTTGGAAAAGTCGGCCTCCATGAGATCAATGGACGCTTTCAGGCAATCCGGCATGTACATCATGGGCAGCATCGTGTCTTTCTTGACAAAACAGGTGTATTTTTTGTTTTTGACAGCTTCAAAATAAATGGCAACGGCATAGTCTGTTGTCCCCCCACCAGGAAGTGTTTCATAGCTGATGATGCCCGGATATCGACAGCCACGGATGTCCAGGTTAAAACGCTTCACATAATAATCACACAGAAGCTCGCCCGCGACCTTTGTCACTCCGTACATCGTCTTCGGCCTTAAGATCGTCTCTTGAGGTGTGTTGTCCAGAGGGGTTTCGGGGCCGAATGCGGCTATGGAACTGGGCACAAAAATTCTGGTCATATCATATTGCAGAGCAATTTCAAGAATGTTGTACGTGCCGTTCATGTTGACATCCCAGGCAAGTTTGGGATTTTTCTCTCCAACAGCAGAGAGAATTGCTGACATGTGATAGATCGTGTCGATGTTGTATTTTTTGACCATTTCATCGATGGTCTCTTTTTTGGTGACATTGATAAATTCAAAAGGGCCAGAGTCGCGAAGTGTCGGGCTGGGTTGGGTTCTGTGACCTGTAGCCAGCACATTTTCATTGCCATATTTTTCTCTCAAGGCCATTGTGAGTTCTGACCCGATCTGGCCTACGGCTCCAGTGACTATGATCTTTTTCATCTCTTTTGCCATTTCTATGCCTCCTAGACAGGATATTTTTGATTTCTATAAGGAAATTTTATATCTTGCTTTGAGCGGGATGTCAACTCTTCACCCACCTTCGGAAGCATTTCCAGACCGTGATGGCCGATATTTCGAATGATCGGATCACATGGTTTCTAAAAAGAACAACGTGACAGCAATGCATTCTCGGTCCATTCGGGGAATGGCCTCTACCTTTTATGGTGTAGGGACCGTTTCCCAAACGGCCGCTCGGGGAACCTAATAATGCTGACGATAGGCAAATGAAATTGACTTAACTTATTGTCTGAGTGTATTATGGGATAACACAGCTGATGGAAGATAAAATTGTTCTGGTTACGGGAAGCAGCAGAGGTATAGGTAAAGATATTGCCCTTGAGCTCGGAGAGATTGTTGGTGGCGTTGCCGTTCACTACTTCAGTCAAAAGCAGGCCGCAATGGGTGTTGTCGATACCATAAAAAAAAAGGGAAAGTTGTCTGCCGCGTTTCGCGCGGATCTCTCCAGCGAGAGAAGTGCGACTCTCCTTGTCCAGAGGGTGCAAAAAACGTTCGGCCGTTTGGATATCCTGATCAACAATTTTGGCCCTATCCTGGTCAAACCTTGGAAGAAGGTCACATCCGAAGAATGGGAGACGGTCTATCGAAACAATCTTTTGAGTGCTCTTTTTTGCACAAAAGCCGCGCTTCCGGGAATGCGGCAAAAGAAATGGGGCAGGATCGTTAATCTCGGATACAGCCGTGTTGAGCAGCTGACAGCATTCACAACGATAACTCCTTATGCGATTGCGAAAACAGGGCTTTTGCTCCTGACAAGAACAGTTGCCCACACCGAGGCATCAAGCGGCATTACAGTGAACATGGTTTCTCCTGGCCTTATGGAAGGAGGGGTGCTTCCCAAAGATACCCAGGTCCCTGCGGGCAGGCTCGGAAGAAATGCCGATATTTGCAGCGCTGTCTTGTTTTTGATCTCTGAAGATGCCGGTTTTGTGACCGGAACGAATTTGATCGTTGCCGGAGGCTGGAAGCTCTAATCGCCCATTCGACCTGCTTCGTGGGATTCCTAAGCCCACACAGGTTTTTCCACTTGTGCCGTCTTTTTAAAGCTGGACCTTTATATATAGTTCTGTTGCTGGAATGTGTTAGAGATTCATATCCCAGAATTCGAGCATTTTTGTGTAAAGATGAACCCGGGCCGCACGGTCGGCAATGCCGTGTTTCCTCATGGGATAGACCATCAAATCGAACATTTTGTTGGCTTTGATCAATTCATCCACAAAATTCCAGATGTTTTGAATGTGGACATTGTCATCATACGTGCCGTGGACGATGAGAAGTCGCCCGTGAAGGTCTTTGGCATATCTGTTTAGATCATTTTTTTCATAACCCTCGGGATTTTCATCGGGTTGTTTCATCAGGGCTTCCGCCCAAACAGAATCGTAGTACCTCCATGCCGTGACAGCCGCCACCGCGATCCCGGCTTTGAACTCTTGGGATCGGGTCATAGCAAGCAGAGTGAACGTTCCTCCTCCACTCCATCCCCAGATACCCACCCGTTCCGGATCTATATAGGGTTGGGCTTTGAGCCATCTGATCGCGGAGACGAGGTCGCTCAATTCGCCATCACCCATGGTATTTTTGAGGATCGTATTTTCGAGTGTTTTGCTGATGCCCGTTGCGCTGCGGTTGTCCACTGAGGCGACAAGATATCCCCTTCTCAATAATATTTGTTCGAAGTATTGAGACTGCCAGGAATTGGAAACCTCGGGTGCTGATGGGCCGCCATAAACGTTGAGAATGAGTGGGTATTTCTTAGAAGCATCGAAATCCTTGGGCTTGAGGATTTGTGCGGGGAGAGGGAAGCCGTCCTCAGCTGGTATGGTGAAGAATTCGGGATGCTGCATACCGAGCTTTTCAGGGATTTCTAACCTGGGGTTCGCAATTGTGGAAACTCGTGTGCCGTCATTCTTATGGAGGGTGAGAGCCGGGGGTGTGGATATGTTGGAGTAGCGGTCCATGTAGAATTTTCCATCTGTGCTGAATGAGATCCCGTGCGTTCCCGCTTCTTTGGTGAGGCGCTCCAAACCGGTGCCATCGAGTCGAACTCGGTAAAGATGTCTCTCTAAGGAGGATTCTTTGAGGGCGGTAAAATAGACCCAGCTATTGGCTTCGTCGATAGCTGCAATTGCCTGACGAACCCAATAGACACCCCCTCCCGAGGATGCAATCGCCCACTTGCCTTTGGTTACCTGATTGATAAGATTGCCGTCCATTGTGTAGAGATAGAGATGGTTGTATCCATCACGTTCTGATGCCCAGATGAAGCGTTTGCCATCCTTGAAAAAGTGGAGATCGTCGTGGATGTTGATCCAACCCTCGTTCGTCTCTGTAAGGGTGCGAGTGGCCTCTCCACTTGACCGTTCTGCGATATACAGATCTAGATGATCCTGGTTTCTGGTCATCGTTTGTACGCTGAGCTTTGTGCTGTCGGGAAGCCATTTCACCCGGATAACATATTCATAGGAATCGGGATCCAAACCTACCCAAGTGGTCTTGCCCTTAGCAACGTCAATTATGCCGACTTTGACTTTGGGATTTGTTGTGCCTGTTTTGGGGTACCTCTGTTTGATGAGTTTCGCATAATTCGGCCTGTGGTCCAGAAAATAGGCGATCCCCACTGCCGATTCATCGGTCTGAAAAAAAGCGATGGACTTGGAATCCGGAGACCACCAGTAGCCGATATCCTTGCGGCCGAAGATTTCCTCCCAGTACACCCACGAGAGCGTTCCGTTGAGCAATGTCTCTGAACCGTCGTGTGTGACCTGTATCTCTTGACGGGAATTAAGGTCATAGACAAAAAGATCGTTGTTCCTGATATAAGCCAGCATATTTCCATCCGGTGAGAAATTGATAGATTTTTCGGGCTCTTCTGTCTCTGTGGCTCGGAGGAATTGAGAGGAGGAGAGATCCAGCACAAAAACATCTTCAAGATAGAGATAAGCGGTTCGTCTACCATAAACATCGACAGCAGGAGGATTAAAGAGAAGCCTTTGCGGAAAAGTTTTTCCCGTAAGATCCTTAAAGCTTGAGAGGGCATTCTCCTTATCCAGTGCAGGGGAGCGTTTTCCGCTGGCTGGGTT
Source organism: uncultured Eubacteriales bacterium (assembly GCA_964406575.1). GTDB lineage: Bacteria > Acidobacteriota > Aminicenantia > Aminicenantales > Aminicenantaceae > WTAW01. The sequence continues at coordinate 82,829 of CAYOSH010000006.1, forward strand.
CAAGAATTCGAATGAGCGCTCTTTGGGTGGTTTACGGTTATCATAGAGAAGAGCTGTGCCATCATTCAACCAAGTGAAAGAGGGAAGGGACGAGATCTCGACGCTTTTATTGCTGTAGATCCACTCAATCGAGATCTCTTCTTTTTCTTGAGCCAATGCGTATGGACTCAAGAGAAGGATAAATACCAGAATCGCCAGAAAATACCGTTGTACAGAAGATGAATTCATAGGAGAACCTCCGTTCGCACTTTTTCTTGATCTGTCATATTTATCACAATGGGGAAAACTCGGTCAAATGTAATTTGTGATTATGTAATTAGAGCTTTGGCTGACATTAATTACTGATATTAAAAGAATTAGCTAAAAAAAAGCGGTGGTTTTTTCTCTTAGAAAGTCCTTTTTCCATGCAAAAACAATTGTATAAGCGAAAATGATAGTTCATTTAAAGTAATGATCCTTAAACATTACTTTTCACCCCCAAAAAAGTGCTTCTAAGGCTTTATTTGACCTTATAAAACGGTTTAACTTTTTATAATGAAGTAATTGCGCTGGTCTAAGCGCAATCAATCAATCCAATCAATATGCGCAGTCTATTCGTATTTAAGGCTTTCGGCGGGATTGGTCAGGGCTGATTTGATCACCTGGGAACTGACGGTCAAGGCGGCGATTGTTAGGGCGGCCATTCCGCTGACCAGAAAGATCCACACAGAGGGAGAGACCCGAAAAGCGAATCCCTGAAGCCAGCGGTTCATGACCCAGTAGCTTAACGGCCAGGCGATAAGGTTGGCGACAACCACCCATTTGACGAATTGCCCTGTCAGCAGCCACATGATATTGGACAGAGGAGCACCCAGCACTTTCCGGACGCCGATCTCCTTGGTCCGCTGTTCGGCCACATAGGCGGCGAGGCCGAAGAGGCCGAGGCAGGAGACAAAAATGGCCAGACAGGAGAAGAGAGTCACGATTCGTCCGGCCCGGTTGTCGTTCTCATAGAGGCTGTTGACCTTGTCATCCAGGAAAGTGAACTCGAAGGGAAGGCCACCCGACATAGACACCCAGGTCTTTTGAAGAGTGGAGAGAGTGTCGGAGGTTACCCGAGAGCTGATCTTTACAAGCAGGAAGGGCTTCCGCGTGGAATCGATGGCCTCCGGGAGCAAATAACCCATGCTCCTGACATTGCGATGCAGGGATTCGAAATGAAAATTGTCGATGATGCCGATGATGGTTAGATCTTTACGCGTCCACCAGATCCGCAGTTTTTTTCCGACCGGATTCTCAATCCCGAAGTACTCTGAGGCCTTTTTATTGATCACCACAGCATCAACATCGGAGGGGAAATCTCTTGACATGAATCTGCCCTCCAGCATTTTAATATTGAGGACATCGGCAAAATCCTGGTCACAGGTCATAAAGTTCATGTTCAGGGGTCGTTGGCGCTCGACACCCTCCACGCCGATTCCCCAATTGGGGGTACCACGGCCAGGAATTGACCGGACCGCTGTCACGCCGAGAACGTCCGACTGCTGTTTTAGCCGCTCTATATAGGCTTGCAGCTGGCCGCCCAGGGTATCGGCGTTGTGGATGACCACAACATGCTCCTTGTCAAATCCCAGTCTCTGATTCTTGATGTACTTCAACTGCCGGAAAATAACAAGAGAGCCTATGATAAGCAGCACTGACATCGTAAACTGAAAAACGACCAGCCCGTTACGCAGGAAGAGTGCCCCTCGCCCCCTGCCGGCCAGAGGAGATCCCTTGAGAACATGGGTCAACTGGAATGATGAGAGGAAAAACGCCGGATAAAGGCCGGCGAGAATTCCAACACCCAGGGCCAGACCCAGCAATCCCGGGATGACAAACGGATTCCCGAAATAGGGAAGCGTCATGCTCTTTCCCGTCAGATTCCGGTAGAAGGGCAGGGCAATCTGGATGAGTATGATAGCGAAGACAAGGGCTATCAGGCTCAACAGGACGGATTCCCCCAGAAACTGCTGGATGAGCTGATTGCGCTGGGAGCCGACGACCTTGCGCAGCCCCACCTCTTTGGCACGCCGGGAGGACCGGGCAGTGGCCAGGTTGACGAAATTGATACTGGCGATGAGGAGGATGAGAACAGCCACTCCGCTGAACAATCTGACGTAGGCTATGCTTCCATTGGGCTGGTTTCCTGTTACCAAATCTGAATGAAGGTGAATCCAGGTGATGGGCTCAAGGGTCCAGATCCAGGGGATGTGCTCGCTCCCTCCCTCGCAATAGACCTTATCTATCTCTACGAGTTTCTCCTCCATGAAGCTTTGGGTCACTCCTTCCTGAAGAGTGACATAGGTGGCGTAGTTGTTCCACGTCCAGCCCATGTTGGGCTCCGGGTAGATTGTTTTCATGGAAATGAGCATCTCGAACCGGAAATGGGAGTTCTGGGGGATGTCCACCATCACACCCGTCACCTTGAAAAATTCCTTTTGCCCCAGAGCCTGCATCTCAATGGTTTTGTCCATAGGGTCCTCATCGCCGAAATATTTTTGGGCGAGGGACCGGGTTATGACGATCATATTGGGATCATTAAGGGACATTTCGGGATTCCCCTCGAGGAGAGGGAAACTGAAGACATCGAAGAAGGAGGATTCGGCGGCAAAGACATCGGTTTCTTTGAAGGCGGTATCCTTGTATCTGATGATCACATCTCCCAGAGGGCCTGAGAGCTGGGTGATGGCTTCGACCTGCGGGTATTTATCTCGTATGGTCTGGGCCAGGATGAAGGGTGTCCCCAGCTGGTGGATCCGGGAATCCCCTTGGTTCGACCAGTCGGCCGTGATCCTGTAGGTTCTATCGGCTTTTTCGTGAAACTTGTCATAGCTCATCTCGTGTGTGACATATAGAACTATCAGGACACTGGCCGCTATCCCGACGGCCAGGCCTAGAATATTGATAAAAGTATAACCCCTATGTTTGAGCAGATTTCTAATAGCAACCTTAAGATAGTTTCTAATCATGATTTCCTCCGATAACGGCACATTCTTCTGAAGTCGTCTGATCCCGTGCGAAAATCATTCCAGGAAACATCCGATTCGATAAAGGCTTAACAGTTATATAGACGGTAGTTATGGTGGAAAGGTTGTTCTTCAGGCAATAGACCTGTGGAAAATCTTGGAAGGACGCCGGTTTCGATGGCCAGACGGCCTGTTCAGTAGATGCTTCCGGCGCCGAAGCGGGGATTGATTGTAGATTTGTTATGAATTTGTAGCGGAAATTACATCTTGTCAAGTAATGTCCGGGAGAGCAAAAAAAGGCTTGACAAAGGGGGATAGAGTGCGTATTTTATAAAAGGTGAACAAAATGGTAAACAAGCTACGGAAAAAAATGACGGAAAAACAAGAGCAGGTCTTGAAGGCCATCGGGGATTTTGTCCTTGCGCATGGTTATTCTCCCACGATCCGGCAGCTGGGAGAGCTGTTGAGCATCGCCAATCCCTCAGCCGTTTTTAAGCACATCCTGAGCCTGGAAAAGAAAGGGTATTTGAAGCGAGACAAGGGAGAGATCAAGCTTCAAGGTTTTCCCTCTTCTGCAGAGACAGAGGTCAAGGTGCCTTTGGTGGGTCTTGTACCTGCCGGTTATCCGAGAGAGTCCTTTGACCTTTCAGGAGAGGCGGTGGATGTTCCGGACTGGATGGTCGGTCGGAAGAGGGGCAATATTTTCTGCATCCAGGTTGACGGCAAGAGCATGGTGGATGCCTACATCGATGACGGAGACCGGGTGCTTGTCGAGAGAACGAACTCCGCCAACTCCGGTGAGATGGTCGTGGCTTTTCTGGACGACGGCTCTGTCACTTTGAAGAGGTTGAGAATCGAGAACGGGGGTGTTTTCCTCGTCCCGGAAAATCCGGAATTTGAACCGATCAGAGTCAAGGAACTCCGGATCTTGGGAAGGGTTATCGGCGTCTTGCGAAAATATTAAATTCCGTTAAACGTCAAATGGAAAACGCAAAAAGATGAAGTTAAAGATGAAAAGACGATGCATCGTTCACATCGATATCGATGCTTTTTTTGCGGCCGTCGAAGAGCTCCTCGATCCGTCTCTCAAGGGAAAACCCGTTATTGTGGGGGGGCTTCCCCATGAAAGGGGAGTGGCTTCCACGGCTTCTTATGAGGCGCGAAAGTATGGTGTCCACTCCGGGATGCCGCTCCGGAAGGCTTACGAGCTCTGTCCCCACGGGGTGTTCGTCCGGGGAAACTACCAGATTTACAGTGCGTTTTCCAAAAAGTTCTTCCATCTTCTCTCCCGATACACCCCGGATGTTGAGGAGGCTTCGCTGGACGAAGCCTACGTGGAGCTGACCCGGTGCCGTCCGCTGTATTCCTCTTTCTCCCAGACGGCCCGGGAGATGAAACACCAGGCCGAAAAAGAATTGGGGCTCGCTGTTTCTGTGGGCATGGGACCGAGCAAGCTTTTGGCCAAACTGGCCACCAACAAGGCAAAACCGGGGGGGCTGGTCGAAGTTGAGCCTGGATATGAGGAAGCATTTTTGAAAGACCTGGGGATCGAGTCGCTGCCCGGGATAGGGCCCAAAGCCCAGGTTATCCTCAGGATGCTCAACATCCACAAGATCGGAGATCTGTGGGGCTTGCCGAGAGCCACTCTGCGGTCCCTTTTTGGTCTGAACGGGGAAGAGCTCTATCTCCAGTCCAGAGGGATGGACAGCCGCCCCCTCATGACCTCCTCCATCCCCAAGTCTGTCTCTCGGGAGACGACTTTCCTGGAGGATCTCTGGGACAAACGCCTTCTCCTTGCCCATCTGGCTTACCTCTGTGACAGGTTGACCCTTCCGCTACGGAAAGGACATCTTTTTGCCCATATCATCGAAGTCAAAGTCAGGTATTCCGACTTCCAGACCGAGGCCCGCCGGAGACTCCTTCTTTCCCCCCTCCAGGACATGGGGGAGATCTTCAGGATCGCCAAGGAGCTCTTCCTCCAGTTGTTCTCCGGGTCCCGTCTGTCCCTGCGTTTGGTCGGGGTGAAGGCGTCCGACCTGGTCAGGGCCAGGCCTCTTTCTCTCTTTGAGCCCTACTCCGGGCGCCGGGAAAGATTGGGAATTGCTGTGGACGAAGTGCGAGAAAAACACGGATTTGGGTCCCTGCTCACGGTCCGGGAGAAGATGCTGGAGAGTGTGTACCGTTTTGAAAAGGACCGGGGCTTTGTCCTCAAAACTGCTTCACTCACTAAATAAATGTAAACAGTGAATACAGGATACGGGATTCTGTGTCCCATTTTCTGAGTTTAATCTGCTGGAGTTTGAATGACACCTCTCCATTTGCGTGATGTGAGAATATTTGATGTCGTGTTTGGTCTTATAAGGACGAGGTCCTATGCCTTTGAGCCATATGGTGGTGGGTGGGGGGGTCTTTGGCGAAGACGGATAGGGGCTCGCCTTATAAGGCTTCATCCGTCGACAACTTCCATCGCGCAAGTGGAGATACGGCCGAGCTTGAATGACCTTGGAGTCGGATAGATCAAGATGTTCATCCCATTAAGAGTCCATTCCGTTTACAGCAAAGGCAAAGGGGGAGCAACTCTGCAGGAGCTGGCCTCCTGGGCCTCCCATGGAAATCTTCCCTCCTTAACCCTGAGCGATAAAGAGAACATTTACGGCTGGGGGAAGTGGAAGAGAAACGCGCTGGGGTGTGGGTTCAATCCCGTCTTTGGCTGCGAGATAGACCTTGAGGGACAAACGTTCCTCTTCCTCGTCAAGAGCAGAGAGGGTTACTGGAATCTGATGGAGGTCCTCAACCGAAAAAAACTGACGACAGCAGAGGGATTGGTCGTTGTCTTTGTCCCGCAATCCGCAGACGACGGGTTTCCGGAAAACTTGATAGACCTTGCTGGGAAGGATTTCTATCTCGGCGGCGATTTTTTCAACTTTGAAAGGGTCCACTCCTGGGCGTCTCGACACAATGTGCCTTTTGTCTGGGTCAACCCCCTGAAATTCATAAAAAGTCCTGAGAGGCTTATCCTCCTCCACGCGATCCAGAAAAAGATCCCCTTTCCTCCGGAGAGGGACCGGTTGAAACACAGGATGAAGTTTTTCGGCCCGGATCAGGAGGCCCTGGCCCTGAAAAAATTTGGTCCGCGGGCCAACGCTTTTTTCGCAAGGACCCTTGAAGTGGCGGAGAAGTGCCGGTTTTCTTTCGCAGATATCGTCCCGTCCCTTCCCGAGGGCCTTTTTTCCACATCTCTGCGGGATGTGGTGATGGACAGGCTGCGCACCATGAAGAACTTGAGTTGGAGGGAACGGCAGAGAGCGAGGAGAGAGCTCGATGTGGTGGAACAATCGGGTTTTGCCCCCTATTTTTTGGTTGTTCATGACGTTGTGGAGTTTGCACGGCACCGCGGAATCCTCCACAACCTCAAGGGTTCAGGGGCGTCCTCTTATCTGGCCTATCTGCTCGGAATTTCCCGGGTCAGCCCGATCGAGTTCGACCTCTACTTCGAAAGGTTCCTCAACAAAGGGCGGAACGACCCCCCTGATTTCGACGTCGATTTTGACTCCAGAAAAAGAGATCAGGTTCTCTCCTACGTTCTGGAAAAATACGGTAAAGGGCAGACGGGAGCTGCTTTTGTCTGCAGCCTGAAGAACTACCGTGCCCGCTCAGCCCTTTATGAGACAGCCCGCGCTTTTGGGCTTCCGCCTGCGGAATGCCGGTCCTTGAGCAAAAGGGCGCCCTTCTTTGCCGAACCTGATTTTCTGAAGAAGGACAAACCTCCACCCGGCAGCATGGAGATATGGAAGACCGCTTCTGACCTGACTTCGGTCTACTGTGAGAATTCCCTCCATGTGGGAGGAGTCATCCTGACCCCGTCTCCTGTAGACCGCTATCTTCCGCTGACGGAATCGGCAAAGGGTTATGTCATGTCTCATTTCGACCGGGACGCCGTGGAAGACCTTAAGCTTATCAAGCTCGACCTTCTCTCTGTCCGGGGATTGGCGGCCGTCTCCGCAACCAAAAAGATACTGAAGATCAAAAGCATTCCGCCTAGAGACGGGAAAACATTCAGCCTTCTGAGGGACGCCGAGACCATCGGCTGTTTCCAGGTGGAGAGTCCGGCCATGATGAACCTCCTCCGCCGGATGAAGCCGGAGAATGTTTACGAGTTGACACAGGCCCTGGCGCTCATCCGTCCCGGTCCGACAGAGAGTGGAATGAAAGAGACGCTCCTTCGAAGCCGTGAGGGGAGAACTGTCTTTCGTGACCCTTTCATGGCAAAGATCCTTCCCGAAACCGGAGGGATCCTCCTCTATGAGGAGCAGGTGATGCAGGTTGCCGAGCGGGTGGCGGGGATGCCTCCCGAGGAAGGGGATCTTCTCCGCCGGAGCCTCAAAAAAAAGAGCACAGACCCACCGATGAAAACCAAGTTTTTCAGAGAAGCCGCAGAGAGGGGATACACCACAACAGAGATCGACCAATTGTGGAGGGTGATGAAGGAGTTCTCCTCTTACTCCTTCAACAAAGCCCACAGCGCTTCCTATGCCCACATGGCTTACCAGGCTGTTTACTTGAAGGCCCATCACCCCGTTCCCTATCTCACTTCGGTGCTCAATGCCGGGGGCGGTTACTATGATCTGACAGAGTACATCGAGGAGGCCAAAAGACGGGGGATCAGAGTGTTGGGGCCGGATGTGAACCGGAGCGGTTTCCAGTTTGCCGTTGAAGGAAAAAGTATCCGGGTCGGTCTGATGTCCATCAAGGGACTGACTCTGAAAACAGCCGAAAAGATCATCGAAGAGAGGGAAAAGGGGAACTATGTCTCCATCGAGGATTTCCTCCTCCGTGTGTCTCTCACTAAGGCGGAGCTTTTCACCCTTATCAAGGCAGGCATCTTCGATTCCCTCGAACCGCGGAGGGCCCAGCAGATCCTCCGCTACTTCAGGGGGATCGAGGGCATGGGAGAGGTCATGGACCTGGACCAGAAACAGAAAAAACGGATGCTCATCGAGTCGCTCGGGTTCGACCCAGAAGGAGATTCTCTGTCTCTCTTCAAGGGGAAAAGGCCGGCCCTTCGTGTCAAGGATGTGAAAGGTTATGCGGACCACACTGTGGAACTCCTGCTCAGGGTCGTGGACGCGCGGCGCAAAGGTGTGAACAGCGGCCAGAAATATTTTTTTCTCTTTGAGGACGAGACAGGGCTTCTGGAGGGCGTGGGGGAGACGAAATGTTTGACCTTTGGCTCTCCACCTGCCTGTTACTTAAGGGGAGAGGTCCGCAACGATAGGACCGGGCGACCTAAGGTTTTCAACTGCACGTTCCTCAAACCTTTTTGATCTCGGTCAATTTTGTGATGGAAAACTGCCGACCCAACCTACCTGACTTCATGCGCCGGTGTCTCTTATCTGCGAGGAGCTCAACTCTTGAATAATCCATCTCTGATCTGGATTATTTATAAAAACCACTGTGCAGATATTTCTTTTTTACAAGTCTTGCAAGGAATATTTTATGATATCTTTCATTGACTTCAGTAACTTGACTTCGTATAAATGAATTGAGCGACCCTTGGGTTTAAAATAGAGGAAAAACTGAAATGAGCGTGTATATCTTCATGAGAATTTTTGAAAGAAAACCAGCCCAGTATGATGGATGGATTAGAATTTTTACCCGAGGCAAGCTGGATGTAGCTCATGAATATCTTGTGTCCCGTCTTAAAAAAGGAGACCTTGTTCTGGATATCGGGTGCGGAACTGGGGCTTTGAGTCTACGGGCAGCAAAGAAAGGTGCGCGAGTGAAAGCCATCGATATAAACCCGGCTGCGTTGGAGGTTGCCCGGTCCCGTGCCGATAGAGAAAATCTCTCCCATCTGGTCGAATGGTTAGGGATGAGCGCCGTTGAACTCGATAAGGAAAAGACGTCTGCTTTTGATGCTGTTATGAGCAGTTTATGTTTTTCCGAACTGAATCAGGATGAACTCATGTTTACTCTTTCGGAAACGGCGAGGATCTTGAAATCCGGAGGGCTGCTTCTTGTCTGTGATGAGATAAGGCCTCAGAAGCTTGTGCTCAGGACGCTGAATGGCTTGTTGAGGGGGATTTTAAAAATCGTTGTGCTCATGTTTACAGGTTTGACAACAAAGGCTATCGTGGATTTGCCTGGAAAAATTGAGAGTGTAGGCTTGGCAGTTGAATACATAAGCGTAAATAAGATGGGAAATTTCATGCAGATCGTGGCTCGAAAACCCTTCTAAAGAAATAATGGATCGACTCGTCTATATTATATTCAACATCATCGGGACATTGTTCCGGTTTCTCCCTTTTCCCCACAGGACAGGTCTAATAAAAATTGGTTCTCCACGGGAAGAGTCGCCGGTTTTTCTGACGGGAAACTACTACCTAACGGTTTTAAGAGTGAAAAATGCGCTACAAGGGCTGGACGTCTACCTCTTGGTCGCCAACAGTCATGGAATCAATGTCTGGTGCGCCGCAAAGGGGGGGCATTTCACAGATTATGCCGTGCTCTCTGCAATTAAAACGAGCGGTATTGAAAGGCTTGTCAAACATCGAAAAGTGATCTTGCCTCAGCTCGCAGCTGCGGGTATCCGGGCCGATTTTGTGAAGAAAAAGTCAGGGTGGAGAGTCCTCTGGGGGCCGGTGTACACTAAGGATATTTCTCTGTACATCGAGAAGAATTTCAAAAAGTCATCAGAAATGAGACGCGTCCAATTTCCTTTTTCCGCGCGATTGGAGATGGCCGTAGCCTGGGCCTTTCCAGTGTCCGCGGTGGCCGCGTTTCTAGCCATTTTATTTTGGAGAGACGAGTGGATTTCTCTTGTGATGAGTGTGTGGGGGTCGGCTCTCCTTGTGTTTTTGACGTTTCCCCTCTTTCTTCCTTTGCTGCAAACCGAGGGAACAAGATCAGGATTTCGAACATCCTGTTTTAGCCGCTTGTTCTATCCATTGATTCTTTATTTCTGCGTGTTTGTAGGTCTTCTGCTTTATTGCGTATTGTCTGAACACTTAGACGGGAGTTATTTACTCCCTTGGGGAGTAGTTTTACTTGTACTTGTTCTTCTTCTAACCCTAGACATTAAGGGAAGCACACCACTTTTAAAGAGCGAAACCCATGAGGAGAAGAGATATAAAGTCATTTTGGAAAAAGAAAAATGCAAGGGAGTGGGATTTTGCGAGGATGTCTGTCCTCAGAATTGTTTCATCATGGAAAAGACGGAAAAAAAGATCTCTTTTCCTGGGTTGGATCGATGTGTTCGATGTGGCGCCTGTATCGTACAATGTCCCTTTGATGCGCTTTTTTTCCAAGACAAAGCAGGGAGCAAAATTCCTCCAGAAAATATCAGAAAATATAAGCTCAACCTTGCGGGCAAACGGACTGTGAAGATTTTTTGAAGCATAAGAATGTTTAAACAAATTGGAAAATTTTATGAACAAATGACTTTAAATAAGGAGGGAATAAAATGACAAGAGATTACCAGGGTCGCGTCTTTGCAGGGTTTCTTATTATTGTGATCGGCGCTCTATTCCTGCTGGGGAATCTTGGTAAGGTCGATGTGGGCGAACTGATAGCCCAGTATTGGCCTCTGATTTTGGTTTTTATGGGGGTGTGGCATATTCTGACTCATAATTTTCGTCAAGTTGGTGCAGGAATCGTTCTCATCGTCATCGGTGGCGCTTTTATGCTGATCAAGTGGGGCATCCTCGGCGTTAGTTTTTGGAAGATCTTTTGGCCGGCGCTGATCATTGCTGTGGGACTTTGGATACTTTTGAAACCTCGGTTCAAAGCTTTTGAAGGCACAGTTCCGGCGATCAAAGTGGATGACCTCGATGCTTTTGTCATTTTTTCGGGGATCAACCGCCGGTTGGAGTCGAAGGAATTCCGCGGGGGTAAGGCCACAGCGATGTTCGGAGGGATAGACCTGGATTTTTACGGTGCTAAACTGTCCGGAAATCAGGCGACCATAGATTTGACTGTCATGTTCGGGGGGATCAATGTCCGGGTGCCCCGAAACTGGAAGGTCGTTGTGGACAGCCATGCCATACTGGGCGGAGTGGATGACAAGCATAGAACCGAATCTGTAGATCAGGTCGAAGCGACTCTTTTTATAAAAGCAACAGCCATTCTGGGGGGAATAGAAATCAAGAACTGAGCTATCCGCTTCATCTGATCATCTGTTCGGTCGTTTTTTTGTCACTCACGCCTTAAAAAACAACTGAAACATCCATCTGACAAAAGATTTTTCTCTTTCCCGGTCATACTCAGGTGTGTCCTTGAAGCGGTACAAAGAATTTCTTGAATTCAGGCATAGAGGATGGAATAATAGTAAAATGATATGAATAGTCAAAAATAGGAGAATTCCGTGAAGAAAGATGATGTTGCAATCGTTCTGTGTGGCGAAGCGGGACAGGGAATCCAGACTGTGGAACACATCCTAGTTCGTCTTCTGCGACAAACCGGGTTTCACGTGTTCGCTACAAAGGAATACATGTCCCGGATCAGAGGGGGAAGCAATTCTACAGAGATCCGTTTATCTTCGGAGCGTATTGCCGCACCTGTGGACCGTATAGACATCCTTTGTCCCTTCCATCAAGCGGCTCTTTTCCATCTAAGGGACCGGATCTCAAAGGGAACGACCGTCATTGGAGACAGGACAAATATCTGTTTGGACTGCCCAGAGGAAGTGACTGATTTTATCGACGTCCCCTTCGCCGAAATTGCCGAAGCAGTCGGGGGAAAAATCTTCATCAACATTGTCGCTGCCGGAGTGATTCTGGGGATTCTGGACATCGACATGGGAATGGTTTCTGATTTTATTTCGAGGTTCTTTGCCAAAAAAGACAAAGAAATCGTCAGAAAAAATGTCGAGGCTGCAAAGCGTGGCTATCAAAGGGGAAAAAAACTCCTCGATTCCGGAAAGGCTCGATTTGCGCTCAAAAATCCTATGGCCCGGAATGAAATACTTCTGAACGGTGCCGAAGCTGTAGGCCTGGGTGCTCTTTCAGGAGGTTGCGATTTTCTTTCCTCTTATCCCATGTCGCCTTCAACGGGTGTTATGGTTTTCCTCTCCCAGCACATGGAGGATTTCGGAGTTATTGTCGAACAGGCCGAAGATGAGATCTCAGCCATAAACATGGCCCTTGGGGCTTCATATGCCGGTGCGAGGGCCATGGTGACCACTTCCGGCGGGGGATTCGCTCTGATGACTGAAGGCGTGAGCCTATCAGGGATGATCGAGACACCGGTCGTTATCCACCTTGCTCAGAGGCCGGGTCCGGCGACAGGGCTTCCCACGCGGACCGAACAGGCTGATCTCGAATTGGCCTTGTATGCCGGGCACGGGGAATTTCCAAGAGCTATTTTCGCTCCCGGATCTCTTGAAGATGCTTTCATCCTGACCCGGAAAGCCTTTTACCTGGCCGATAAATATCAGATTCCTGTTTTTGTTCTCACAGACCAATACCTGATGGATACGTTTTATAATGTCCCGCCATTTAATCTCGAGGATATTCATGTAGAGAAACAAATCGTTCGCACAGATAAGAACTACAAAAGATATGTTATCACTGAAGACGGTGTGTCCCCACGGGGGATCCCGGGATTCGGGGATGGACTCGTCGGCGTAGACAGTGATGAACATGACGAAGAATCTCACATCACGGAAGATCTACACCTGCGCACACAAATGGTGGACAAAAGACTGAGAAAAATGAACCTGTTGAATTCAGAGATCGTTCCCCCTGGGTTCATTGGCAATGAAGATTATGAGATCCTCCTTATCGGATGGGGATCGACGTATCATGCGATCAAGGAAGCCGTGAGGAGACTAGACCGTAATGACCTGGCTTTTCTCCATTTTAAACAGGTTCATCCGCTTCACCCGCAAACAATAAATTTCATCGAAAAGGCAAAAAGGACGATCATCATCGAGAACAATGCGACCTCCCAATTCGGGAAAATGATCAAGCTTCACACAGCTGGAGTCATTGAAGGATGCCTTTTGAAATACAATGGCTTGCCTTTTTCCGTCGAAGAGATCGTCAAGAGCCTCAAGAAAAAACTGAGTTAGGAGATACAAGCATGGATCCGGAAATTTATGATATGGGGGATATTGATATTGCGTGGTGTCCGGGATGTGGAAACTTCAGCATCCTGAGCTCTCTTAAGTTAGCTTTGGCAGAGCTCGAGATACCGCCCGAAAATCTTGTGGTTGTGAGTGGGATCGGCCAGGCAGCAAAAATCCCTCACTATTTCAAGACCCATTTCTTTAACGGTCTGCATGGCAGAGCTCTTCCGCCTGCCACCGCCATTAAGGTTGTAAACCCTGAGCTGACTGTTATCGCAGAGAGCGGCGATGGGGACATGTATGGAGAGGGAGGCAACCATTTTCTTCACGCCATCCGCAGAAATCCCGACATCACCAACATCGTGCACAACAATATGGTTTACGGTTTGACCAAAGGGCAGGCCTCACCCACAAGTCAGCTCGGGTTTCGAACCCCAGTTCAGGTCAGAGGAGTCTTCCTCGAGCCGTTCAATCCACTGACCCTAGCGATAGCGTTGGGGGCCACTTTTGTGGCCAGGGCGTTTGCCGGAGATGTGGAGAGAACAAAGGATATCCTCAAGATGGCGATCTCTCACAAAGGTTACGCTTTGGTCGACATCTTGCAGCCATGTGTATCTTTCAATAAAGTGAACACATTTAAGTGGTTCAAAGACAACACGTATTATCTTGAAAATTCTTATAATCCCGAGGACAGGAATGAGGCTCTTCAAATATCACTGCAGCAGGATCGGCTTCCTCTGGGTGTGATCTTCAAATTGATGAAAAAAAAGACTTTCGAAGAGAACTCCGGGCTCTATGATAAGGATAAAACCCCTCTTGTGCTGAGGACGGCCGATAGAAAAAATGTTTTGGCAAAGCTCATCCGATCTAAATCCTGAATAATAAAAAGGTGTGGAAACCCAAACAATGGCCTGAATCAGAATGAGTGAAGGGAGGAAAACAATGAATGACACAAAAAAAATCAGCGTGGGAGATGACGCTCCCGGTTTTACTCTGAAGGATCAGCATAACAAGGAGTTGGCCCTGAGCGAACTCAAGGGAAAAAAGGTTCTTCTCTCCTTTCATCCTTTGGCTTGGACAGGCATCTGCGCCAAACAAATGAAGTCCCTGGAAGATTATAAAGCCGTGTTCGATAAACTGAACGTTGTAGCTTTGGGTGTAAGCGTCGATACAGTCCCTTCGAAACAGGCTTGGGCCAAAGAGTTGGGCATCACAGAGACGAGGCTTCTCTCCGACTTCTGGCCCCACGGTGAGGTGGCCAAGAAATATGGGATCTTCATTGAAGACAAGGGTTTTTCAGCAAGGGCTAATATCATTGTCGATGAGGACCAGAAGGTCGTGTTCTTCAAGGCCTACGCAATCGCTCAGCTTCCCGACATCGATGAGATCTATGATTTTTTAAAATCATAAAAGGAAGACCGATGGATGTATTCCGAGTCATTCAGAAGAGGAGGGCGTACAGGTCTTTAGAGCCTGTAGAAATCACTAAAGATTTGATAAGAGATCTCGCTGAATGCGCGCAACTCGCTCCTTCGTGTAATAACAATCAGCCCTGGCGGTTTGTCTTCGTGTATGATGCCCAAACGCTGAAAGACATGCATGCGGTTTTATCTTCGGGGAATGTGTGGGCGCAGGCGGCTTCGATGATCATCGCTGTTTTCAGCAAAAGAGAAGATGACTGCATCATCAAAGACCGTGAGTATCACCAGTTCGATTCCGGTCTTGCGACAGGATTTCTTGTGCTCAGAGCGACTGAGCTCGGCCTTGTGGCTCATCCAATTGCCGGCTTCAGCCCGAAGAAAACGAGAGAGATTCTTGGGATCCCCGATGAATACAAGGTGATCACCCTGATCATCGTGGGAAAACATGCGAAGACCATAAGTCCGGTCCTTTCGGAACAACACGTTGCCTCAGAGAAACGCCGACCCAGGCGAAAGACACACGACGAATTTGTTTATCTGAACAGGTATTCCGAGAATTGACGCACTTTGACCGCTCAGAGAGAGATTAGATAACGACCTCTGCGGGAATCTCTCTGAGGTTGAAGTTTGAAGCCATGCTCCTGCAGTATGCTCCAGCGCACAGCAGAGCGAGAAAGTCTCCCCTTTGGGGAACTGGCATCCAGATCTCTTTTCGAAACACATCTCCTGTTTCACACAGATTGCCTGGGACTGTCATTTTTTCCAACCTTTCGGCGCTGACACATCCGCAGTTGACGATGTGGTGCTGGGCCTGAGTGTAGATGGCCGGCCGGGGCACTGTGTTGAATGTTCCTCCGTTCACGCAGGCAAAAAGGTTTCCGTAGCTTCGTTTGACGTACTCCACTCTAAGGAGTAACACTCCGGCATCTCCCACAAGAAATTTTCCTGGTTCGACCGCAATAGTCTTAGGTATGAGTCCGGACCGGTCTAATTTTTCTCCGATGTATTCGGCATATTCGGTGATCGGGAAGGGCTCTTGATCCTCTGAGTACTGCGGCCCGAATCCCCCTCCGAAATCGAGAATTTCGAGGACAAAACCGTGATGTCTCAGCTCAAGCGCTTTCTGGACCATTTTATCGACAGCTGATCTAACGGCATCAAAATCATCCTTTATCCATCCTGAGCCCAGGTGCTGATGCAGCCCAAGGGGTGTGAACCCAAACTCTGCGGCTTTCTTGAATGTTTGGATGGTCTGGCTCTCTTCGACTCCGAACTTTATGGGGGTGCCATCGAGTGCCTTTTCACCGGCCGTGACCGTTTTCGGGCAGAAGCCTCTTCCGGTCCCTGGATTCCACCTGATGAGCACTTCTATTTTTTTGTGTTTGTGGTGTCTCTCCTTAATCTCGCCCATGATTTCAAGCTGCTCTATGGCATCGATATTCACAACGACTCCATCCAAATCGAAAAGTATCTGGAGATCAGAAGCACTCACGCTCGTTCCCGTAAAAAGTATCCTTTCACCGGGGAAGCCAATTTTACGTGCTCGGAGCACCTCACCAGGGGAGACGGCATCGATCCAGACGTCTTCATCCTTGAGCGTTGTCAACAAATCAGGATGGAAATTTGCTTTCATAGCATAATAAATTCTGGTCTCTGTAGGGACGGCCTTTTTGAAGATATTTTGCAAACGATGAAGATTGGCCAGCATTTGCTTTTTACTGTAAAGAAACAGGGGAGTCCCGAAGCTTTCAGCGATTTCTTTCGCTTCTCTCTGGCCGATGAAGAGCCTGTTGTCCTTGACCTCCAAAAACTCATTCTCCCACCACATCCTTCGCATCTCCTTATTTGGGCTTAGGGTCTTAATTGTCATATGAAATACGATTTTTCTGTCTCAGATGGACCTCATTCATCCGAAAAAAGGTCCAGCTGACCTTTCTTTATCTCGTCAATGAGCTGCTTGAGCACTGGGAATTCTTTGAGGAGGGTGTCAGGGATTTCCAACTTTTCACCTGTGAGCATGTTCCTGATCTGAAGGGCGTTGGCCATTGCCTGGCCACGATAGTGGTTGTTTGTGATCACGAAGACTTTCTCGCTCTTCTTGCCCAAATTTTTTATTCGCTCCACCCAGTCTTCCAGTTCACCTTTGGAATAAAGATAATTGTACCTTGCATCTCGACCAGCACCCTCTCTGAACCAATCCTTATAATTGCGGCCATGGAGCCTCACATAGGAAAACTCAGGAACCGTGACGATTGAGCTGGGCTCGATCGAGTTGTTGATGAGTGGCTGGTCGATGTTGACAAAACAGACTTTGTGTTCTGTGAGAACTGCGAAAAATCGTTCGTCCACCCACGAGCCATGCCTGACTTCGAGAGCTAATGGGTATTTAGAAAACGATTGGAAGAGGCTAGTGAGGTAATTCATGTTGGAAACGGTATTGGCGAAAGACCATGGGAATTGAAGAAGTATTGCCGCCAATCGTCCACTCGAAACAAGAGGTTCGATCCCCAGCTTGAACTCATCCACATCCTTTTGGGAAAAATCTTTTCGGTTGTGTGTAAAGACTTGGTGGAGTTTGACTGCAAAAAGAAAGCCGGGAAATCCTTCGACTTTCTTGACCCAGGACAGAGAGATACGCATGACGGGGGGCCTGTAGAATGTGCTGTTGATTTCCACGATGTTGATGTATTGTCCAAGAAAATACAGGGCGTGAAAACCCGCGCCTTTTTTCGCAGGATAGACGACACCCTCCCAATCTTTGTAGCTCCAGCCTGCAGTTCCGATGTAATATCTTGACATGCCAACATCATTTTAAAAGAATCACAGAGAATTGCCAACCCTGAACTACTGTCCGCCGCTCTGCGCACAGGAAGCATCCTTATTTCCACGATGCTCTCAAGTCAAATGATAATAGCAGGAGCTCGCCACAGTCCATATTCGTCGAAGACCCCCCCCCACCCGCCACCATCCGACTCATAAGGACAGTGACTCGCTCTTTTTTACGTCCAATGCCCTTATCATGGAAATAAGGTTGCTTACCTGCGCACATTGCCACTTGAATTTTTATGACTATCGTGTTTAAGATATAGCAAAGATACAGCCAATGAAAAAGACGTTTGTGCTTCTCCTTGCTCTCTCACTCTTACTCTTAAGCTGTCAAAAAGAGATTCCGACTGTTTACACGATCGGTATTTTTCAAGTCAATGATGCACAGACCTTGAATATGACCCGCGAAGCTTTTATCCAAGCACTCAGCGATAACGGCTTTCGGGATGGGGACAATATTAAGCTTATCGTGAAGAATGCCATGGGTGATATACCCGAAGTCCAGAGAATTGCTCAAGAATTTGTCACAGAAAGAGTTGACATGATCGTTGCCTTATCCACCCCCTGCTTCCAGGCGGCAATGCACGCCACACGCGAAATTCCCATCGTATTTTCTTCAGTGGCGAATCCTTATCTCGCTGGCGCTCGCACCTCTGTTGATGATCGTGTGCCCAATGTGGCCGGTGTTTCCTCAAGAGGTCCGATCAAAGAAAGCTTGACATTTATCAGAGAAGTCATGCCTGAGGCCGTCCGGATCGGCACCCTCTGGACTCCGTCAGAGCTCAACTCTGAATACTACCTTGAGCTCGCCAGAGAAAGTGCCGCTATTTTGGGTTTTGAGATTATCGCTGTTCCTGTCACAAACGCAAGTGAGGTGCTGTTGTCCACTCAGGTCCTGATCAATAAAAATATAGACGCCATCTACCAGATATCCGACAACACCATAAATGCGGCTTTTGAAGCTGTTGGAGAAGTGGCGTCCGAGAATGGAATCCCCCTTTTTGGCGGACAGCCCTATTCTACGCGCCTTGGTGCGTGTGCGGCGTTGGGATGGGATTTTTCTGATATGGGATACAAAGCTGGAAAGATCGCCATTCGTGTCATAAATGGGGAGGCTCCTGCTCAGATTCCCTTCCTTTACATGAGCGAAGTCAAACTCAACCTCAACCTTAAGGCTGCCCAAAAGCAGGGCATACAATTTTCCGAAGAGATTTTAGAAAGAGCTGATGAAATCATTCCTCTAGAAGAGGGATCTCCGGAACGTCCTTAGTTTTATGAATAGATTCCTGAATGTTGCCATCCTCCGGTGTCTTCTCGCAAGGAAAGTATCAAGGCTGTAGCATAAGGGATTCTTGATGAGGCGTATGATGCTCTCAATTTTGATAGAAAGAAGGGCACTATGAATATATGCGGATATCTGGACGAAAGCCATATTTTTCTCGATATTGAGCCGGGCGAAAAAAAAGGCGTTCTTAAAACGTTCATTTCAAGAATGAAGGAAGCAAGTCTCATTGGGGATGAAAAAAAAATCTTGGGGAAACTGTTGGAGAGAGAAACTTTGTGCAGCACAGGACTGGAAAAAGGCATAGCCGTCCCCCATACACTGACAGATCAGGTAGAAGAGCCCCTCCTTGCTCTCGCTCTGGTTAAAAAAGGGATGCAGTATGGATCTGTCGACCAGATGCCCACTTATGTGCTTCTCTTGATCTTAGGCAATACAAAAAATCCAGGCATTCAGCTCAAGATCCTTGCCCACATATGCCGATTGGTTAAAGAAACGGATGTGGTCGAAAGAATCAGAAAAGCCAAGACCCCCAGTGATATCTGTCGGATCCTTAAAGAGGAAGAAGGAAAGATCGGATGAAGCTCCTCATTTTGATTCTGAATAAAGTGGAAAAACTGGAAGAAGTCCTTGAGGGATTTATCGAGATTGGCGTCTCTGGTGCCACAGTGATCGACAGCATTGGAATGGGACACATTATCAGCGAAGAAGTCCCCATCTTTGCGGGTTTGCGTTTTATGTTTATGGGTGCCAAACCGCACAATAAGACGATCTTATCGGTGATAAAAGAGGAGAAGGAAGAGCCTGTGGTCCGGCTTCTCGAAAAGATCTTGGGTGATCTGAATAAGCCGGGTACGGGTATTCTGTTTATGATCCCCATAGACCGTGTCGTGGGCTTGAAGCCAGAAATCTGAATTTATGAAAGCCATATATGCCTTTGGCCTCCTCATCCTGTTGGCTTTCCTTGGCTCTCGGCTCATAGTCCGTCGAAAGACGCTGTCTCCGCTCCATTTCATTTTCCTCTCCGGCCTCCTTTATATCTTCCTGGGTCTCTATTTAGGAAAACATGGGCTTAATATATTGAGCCCTCAAGTGTTGGATGCTCTGACTCCTTTGATCAGCCTTGGCTTGGGTTGGATTGGATTTTTGTTCGGGTTTCAATTCGAAGCCAAATATTTGCGCCGGTTTTCCAAAAAATCTTTTGCGCTATCGCTCCTCCAATCCACGTTCGTGTTTTTTTTAGTCTTTGCCGTTCTTTTTATTGTCGTTCGGAAGCTGTATCCCGGTCAGCCTCATCATCTCCTCTATGGCATGGCCTTATCCTTTGGCCTGCTCGCGACTGTGAATTCACCGACTCTTTTAAACGCGGCTTCATTTGCCTTGCCCAGCAGAGGGGAGTATAGCTATTTGGCTCGGTTCTTGACCAGCGTGAGCGGATTCTGGGGAATTATGGGGCTGGCTGTCCTATTCTCTTTTTGGCATTTCCCTTTTTTTGATTCACAGATAATATTAGTGGGATCTGTTCTCCTTTTGGTCTCCACAGTAGTGCCCATCATGCTCGGATATCTCTTTTATCTATCGACCAAAAAAAAGACTCCTGAGCAAGATGTCCTTGTCTATCTTTTGGGATTTGTATTCTTTGTATCCGGTGCCGCATTTTACTTCAACATGTCTCCGCTCTATGTGTCTATGGTTATGGGAATCACGTTTTCAAACCTCACTCGGATTCATGAGAAACTCTATCCACTTCTCCTTGCTGCGGAAAAGCCGCTTTATATTGTTTTCCTTATTCTCATCGGAGCCCTGTGGGAATTTAAATTCGACTTGACCATTGCTCTTTTGATTCTTGCTTTCCTAGGTTCTAGAGCTCTTGGTTACGTATCGCCCCTGACTTCTTTTCGGTTTTTACTCAGATTTCCCTTCCCGCTCCCGCTTCTTTTTGGATTCTCTTTTCTCTCGTTCGGAGGGATCGGTGTGGCCTTTGCTGTGAGTTTAAAATTAACCTACCAAACAGATCTGATGGAGATATTTTTATCCATTGCCTTGATATCCATCATTGTCAGTGATTTTTTTAGTCCTTGGCTCTTAAAGGTCTCTCTTGTGAAACTGGAGTCCGAGGAGCGATCATGATTACCCTGGTTGTGATCTTTCTTTTGATGCTCCTCTTGAAGACGTCCGCTTTTTTCCCCTTCGCCAATCCCGAGAAAGGCACCTCTTTTGCCCTCGGATTTATCCTTATTTTTGCGTTTCTTTTTGGAAAACGGATAAACCGGATCAAACTTCCTCAGATTACCGGCTTTATCCTCGCCGGTATTCTGTGTGGACCCTTTATTCTCAAATTTTTAAGTGCGGACCAGGTGAGTGATCTGCAGCTCTTCGACGGTCTGGCATTGAGCTTGATCGCATTAACGGCAGGCGGAGAGATGGCGTTTGGCCGCTTGAAAGCACAGATTAGATCGATATCGGCACTCGTCATATTTCAAACACTCATTATCATTCCGGGATTTCTAGTCTTCGGATTTCTCGGGCGCAAATTTTTTCCTTTCTTTTCGGATCTAACCATTGTTCAGACTGCTGCGGTCTCCTTACTGCTGGGGACTCTGGCAACCGCTACATCTCCGGCCACGACCATCGCCATCATCACCGAAACGAAATCGAAAGGGAAATACACAGATCTTGTACTCAGCGTAGCCGTGGTCAAAGATTTTATCGTGATCGTCCTTTTTGCTCTCTTTATATCACTATCAAAACCTGTTTTTTCCCCTGATCAGGGTTTTGATGCCAGGTTTTTCTTTCAAATTTTGAGAGAAGTTGGAGGGTCGGTCCTCCTGGGGATTGTGGTTGGAGGCGGTATCATACTCTATCTCAGGTACATCCGGAGAGAGATGACTGTTTTTGTTCTTAGCGTCGCTTTTTTCACTTATCAAATCTCTCACAGTTACGGCTATCATCCATTACTCATATGTCTTGTGGCAGGATTTATTGTGGAAAATTTCTCTCCTCACGGAGATAGATTTATCCAAGCTATTGGTAAGACGTCTCTTCCCGTTTATGTTGTGTTTTTCGCCATATCAGGGGCATCGCTCGATCTTGATGCCTTGAGGAGCAGCTGGGTCCTGGCGCTCATCTGTGTATTTTGGAGAACAGTTCTGAAATTTTTTGGAACTTACGCGGGAGCTTCCCTCGCCAAAGAGGAGCGGGGAGTGAGACTATACAGTTGGGCTGGATTCATTTCTCAAGCCGGGGTATCCCTGGGGCTCGCGATTCTTGTAGAAAAAACCTTTCCAGAATGGCAGGGGGTGTTTTTATCCCTCGTGCTTGCCATTATCGCTATCAATCAGATCATAGGGCCGGTTTTGCTTCAGAAGCTCCTCATCAGAGTCCAGGAAGTGGGGAAAAAACAGCTCAGTCTTTACTAGCTGAATTGGAAAATGTGTTGTCCGTGGCCAACGGGGATGGCATTCTTTATGGCCTGACTCGTGAGCTGGATTCCTAAGGCGCAGGCGTATTTGATGGAATGTCCCTGCACGAGGTAACCCAGAATGCTGGAAGAGAGTAAGCAGCCTGTTCCATGGACGCTTTTTTGGATTTTTTCTTTCTTGTACAGAAAGTGACGTTTCCCATCGAATAGAACATCAACAGGGGACTCTTTGAGATGACCTCCTTTGACCAGGCAGGGAGTTTTGCATATGTGGAAGATCCTTTCGGCTGCTTTTTTCATGTCGCCGATGTTATGGATATCCATGCCTGAAAGCACGGTCGCTTCATAGATGTTCGGTGTAAGGAGAGAGGCCTTTGAACCGACCATTTCTGTGTATACGGAAATATCTTCCTTTTCGAGGATGGAGAAACCTGAACTGGATTTTATTATGGGATCCACAACGATGGGTATTTCGGGATATTCAGAAAGAATCTGAGCGACTTCAGGGATATTGTGACGGCATCCCAGCATTCCCACTTTGATTCCGGAAATTGTGATATCATCACAAAGAGCCTGATACTGTTCGAGGAGAAAATCAGGGGGAGGACAAAATTTATTTCTGACCTCATTTGTATTCTGTGCTGTCAGGGCTGTGACGATGCCGGTGCCGTGAAAGCCTAAGTCCATGAACGTTTGAATGTCGAGAAAAATGCCTGCTCCAGCTGTGGGGTCATACCCGGCGATGGATAACAGCACTTTTTTCTTTTTCATTGACGTCTCGAGTGTCAAAACAAATCTCTTTACAATCGCCTAAAGTACTATTCTAAGCACTCATTCAGATTTGCGCAATGCTTTCTGTCGGTCGACCCAAAAACCATTTGCACTAACGGGATGCGACACAGGCGAATCAAAGGTCGTTCCGTGATTTTACGTTTGAGGTCAGATGTGCTAAGATTACGGCGATCTGTGGATGGAAATCCGGGCACACATTTTAGTCTCAGGCCGCGTTCAGGGCGTATTCTTTCGAGACCATACCCAGAGATGGGCATCCTCCCTCAGTTTATCAGGCTGGGTGAGGAATGTGCTGGATGGTCGAGTGGAAGTTGTCGTTGAGGGTGATAAGGAAAAAATCGAGAAATTGATAGCCAAACTGAAGCTGGGTCCGCCGATGGCGGAGGTGATACATCTTGAAGTCAGTTGGGATGAGTATCAAGGAGAATTCACTGGTTTTCGAATCACATGGTGATCGTTAAGGGGTTCATATTTTTTAAATTCCACGATCTTGAGAATACGCACACGCTATGCCTCGAAGGGAACAGAATGAACGAAAATTTTCAACAAGAGGCGATACGATTGACTAAATTTATGGAAGCTCTTGATCGCATAAAATCCAAATATGTTTGGCAGATAATAAAGATCGTCAGAAAAAATTAAATGAAAGAGATCGTTTCGGAGGGAAAGGATGTATTTGATCAATAAAAAAGATCAACACAGGATTGAGGTCTTTGAGGGCGTGATCCGGCATACTCTTGCCTGTGGCAAAGATGTTTTAATGGCTCGGTTCGAATACAAACAGGGAGCGACTGTTCCTCTCCATAAACACTCCTATGAACAAGTGACGACAATCCTTGAAGGAGAGCAGAAAGTCATCATAGAGGGTGAGGATGGCACTGAGGAGCTTATCGTCAAAGCAGGCGATACTTACATTGTACCCGCCAATTTTTCCCATGAACAGATCACGATCAAAGAAGCTGTCACGATAGATGCATGGAGTTTGGCTCCATAATGATAGATGTCTCGAATGATCAGATTGCTGATTTCGAAGACACGCTCAGTAGGGACTGTTTCCCATACTGTCGCGGATCCAATGAATTTGATCTTTTGATCCGAGTCCCAATCCGTCTTCGCCAAAAACCCCCCCCACCCACCACCATATGGCTCAGACGGACAGGGCCTCGGTTCCGGGCTTCCCTCACATCTCCTTCAGGGAGATGCACCATGCCCGTCCAGCCCTTCACATGGTTTTCTCCAGCACACAATCTGAACATTCAATAACGTAAAGAAGCATCATGTCGTCACGGCAATAAGGATGCGATTTCAACCAAGCAGTGGAAACGAGAAAAATTTTGTGGTCTTCAGGATGTGTCAATCATTTGGGATTATCGGCTGATAGGGCGTGTTTATTGAGGCTTGTGAGAGTTGAGGAATTTTTGTTTGCATTCCTGTGAACAAAAATAGCGGGCTTTCCCTTCGAACAGGACTTTGATGGCATCTTCTTTGGGTAAGTAGGTGTTACAAGTTTCGTCTTTGACCATGATTCCTGAGGGCTGCTTGTTTATTCGGCCTCTCTCGCTCCCCTGGTTGATCACCTTGAAGAAACGGTAGACCAGGTAGACAAGATAAGCAACCAATCCATACACAATGATCCGAAAAAGTCCGCTAAACATCACACTCACTGTAGATGATTTCGCCGACCTTGTCAATCGAGGGCCCGTTGAGTTTTTTCTCTTGATTAAAGGCAAGCTAAACAGTAATATGTGAACTCGTTGGCTGTCCTCAAATGATAAGTGTTCGAAAACAAAAAATTGAAATATTCTGGAATAAAAGAGTTCTGTTATCGCGATCCTTTCAAGGGCTCGAAGGATACAAAGCATAAGGAGATGACATGGATTTTTTGCTATCTGAAGATCAAGAAATTTTAAAGGAATCCATCAAAAATTTTGCACAAAAAGAAATTCAGCCCTTGGTCAAAGAATATGACGAAAAAGGTTGCTGGCCGGAGGTGTTGACTCGAAAACTGGGAGAAATGGGACTCCTGGGAATCGTAATTCCCACCGAATATTCAGGTGCTGGATACTCCAATGTGGATTATGTGATCATCTTGGAAGAGATAGCCAAAGTTGACCCCGCCGTGGGACTTGTCGTTGCCGCACATAATTCGCTGTGCTCCAATCACCTCAACCTTTTTGCCAGCGAAGAGCAGAAAAAGAAATATCTGACCAGATTGGCTTCCGGAGAAACACTCGGAGCTTGGGGTCTCACTGAGTCTGGCGCTGGTTCGGATGCGGCTGCGTTAAAGACAAAAGCCGAAAAAAAGGACGATCATTGGCTTTTGAACGGGTCAAAAATGTTCATCACGAACGGATCTCTCGCAGATATTTTGGTCGTAATGGCAGTAACTGATCCGGAGCAGGGGAGAAAGGGGATTTCTTCATTCATTCTGGAGAAGGGAATGAAAGGATTTTCTATCGGAAAGAAGGAGGATAAGCTCGGTATCAGAGCATCGGATACGGCTGAACTCATCTTTGAAGATGTTGAGGTCCCGGCTGAAAATTTGATCGGCGAAGAGGGAAAAGGCTACAGACAATCGATGACTATTCTGGACGGGGGGCGCGTGAGCATCGCGGGATTCTCTTTGGGTGTTGCTGCGGGAGCTTTGGAGTCGAGCCTCAAATATGCCAAAGAAAGGGAACAATTCGATCAGCCCATTGCCAATTTTCAGGCCATTCAGTGGATGCTTGCAGATGGATTTACAGATTTAGAGGCTGCGCGGTTGTTGACATATCGTGCCGCTTTTCTCGAGGATCAGGGGAAGAAGATTCCGAAAGAATCGGCAATGGCAAAACTGTTTTCCAGTGAGCTCGCCGTGAGAGCCTCAAGAACCGCTGTCCAGATCCATGGAGGTTATGGCTTCATGAAAGACTATCCTGTTGAGAAGTATTACCGGGATTGTATGCTGGCTACGATAGGTGAGGGGACATCTGAGATCCAGCGTTGGATCATTGCACAGAAGGTTCTCTCCGATTACTGACTTGGGTAAAGCGACAACGTCTGTAGTGTATCTTCCATGCTGTTTGAGGGAGATTCGGGGCAATGAAAGAATTGGTGGAAAAGATCCTCAAAGGAAATTCTGCAGCTATCGCTAAAGGGATCTCTTTAGTCGAGAACAATCCAAATGATGGGCAAACCCTCATGAAAGAGATCTTTCGTCATGCAGGAAATTCCATTATTGTGGGAATCACCGGTGCTCCCGGCACGGGGAAGAGTACGCTCATCGATCAGATGATAGACACTCTGGTCAAAGACGGGAAAAAAATTGGTGTGGTTGCCGTAGATTCTTCAAGTCCCTTTACTGGGGGGGCCATACTTGGGGATCGCATAAGGATGATGCGGCACAGCGTTCATCCCGATGTTTTTATCCGGAGCATGGCAACACGAGGACATTTGGGCGGTTTGGCTAAAACGTCGGGTGAGGCTCTGTACATCTTGGAAGCTGCTGGCAAGGATATCCTCCTCGTCGAGACCGTGGGAGTTGGTCAAGATGAAATCGAGGTAGTCAAACTGGCGGATATCATCGTTGTTGTCCTGATGCCCGGCTCGGGAGATGAGATCCAAATTTTTAAAGCAGGGATCATGGAGATCGCTGATGTGTTCGTTATCAATAAAGCCGATTTTCCTGATGCCGAAAAAACCGAACACCAGATCAATGCCATGCTAGATTTTGGGAAAAAAGGGGAGG
Organism: uncultured Eubacteriales bacterium; assembly: GCA_964406575.1. Classification (GTDB taxonomy): domain Bacteria; phylum Acidobacteriota; class Aminicenantia; order Aminicenantales; family Aminicenantaceae; genus WTAW01. Next base: position 109,351 of record CAYOSH010000006.1, read on the forward strand.
CTACTCTTCCTGTTCTGAAAACTGTGGCCAGTGAAGGCCAGGGCATCAAGCCTCTTCTTGAGGCTATCAACCGAATCGTTGAGTCTAGAGGTAAGATAGCAAGGGCTGAAAGAAGAAAAAAGAGGATATCGTTCTTGCTGAAAGAGATCATAAGCGATAAGCTCTTCAAAGAAGCCATGAAGAGCATTCAAAGTGTGGATTTTGATGAATATGTGGACGATGTGTACAACAACTCCGCAGACCCCTACACGATCGCTGAACAGATCATCGGGTCTCTAAAGAGATACTAACCCCCGTTCACCTCTCTGCGTCGGATTCGCACCAATCAAAAAGGTTTGGGTTGGGCAAACAGGGTCAAAATCCATCGGGCGAATGCCCGCGCATCTTCCAGGTCATTTTGGTCGGGGTGATTTCGAGCGGAAACGGCCATATCTGTCCATGCTGCGTGTTCGGGAGAATTCGCCAGCACTTCAAGAGCCTGATGGGCGATTTTTCCTCGACAGGAAAAAGTTCCCAGCACTTTAGCTTTTGCAGCAAGAACTGTGGCGTGTTCCAAGGCCTCTCTAGCCAATCGACTCCCTGTGAACGATCCGTGTGTAGAGAAGAGAGCGATTTTTTTTCCTTGGGGGATGCTTTTCAGGAAGGTCTCGACTTTAAAGGGCACACTGTGGGAATGAACAGGGAAACCAATGAACAGCAGGCCGTATTCATCGAGACCGGCACCCTCTTCTATGGTCTTGATCTCTTTGTCACCCCCCAAAGTTTCAAAAATTGCCTCTGCGATTTTCTGGGTGTTTCCTGTGAGGCTGAAGTAAATGACGAGCGTTTTCAACGTCGAAAATCCAGGTTAAAATTTGAATCGGATACCAAACTTCACTGAAAAAGTGCTGAAATTCAATTCTCCCGATCGAAGATTCCTGATCGAATCATTGTCAGGCTTATCGATATGTCCCTGGAGATTTTCATAGTATTTGTCGAGACCAAACTTTTGATCTTCGTAGTAATAGAGAGAAGCTTTCCCCGATTCGTCGATCACCAACTCTCCATCTTGGATAAATTGATACAAATGAGACCCTTTAAAGCCGTCCACTTTTGACCAGATCTTTTCAATTTCGACCACGACCGCAATGTATTGGGCCACATCGTATTCCACACCTAGTCCCGCGTACCATCCCAGGGAGTCCGATTTGAAGGAATTCTCTTGTTTGAACTCATACTGGAATTCTCTATCGAGCGCTTCGGTTGTTGCAGTGTAGTTATTGACAACATTGTATTTTGCATACATCAACTGTCTTCCCACATTGCCAAAAAGATGCAATCCCTTGAGAAAAGGAAGTTCTGTGGCGTAGCTGAAGCCAATTTTTAGGTTGAGACCGCTCGCCTCATTCAGGAGATACTGGTCTTCTGTTTGTGTGCCTCCTTCTCTTGTGTAGGTAACTTCACCCCCCGCCGATCCTGAGAGCCGGCTTCCGGCAAAATTCAAACCAAATCCCTTGTAGATCGGGATTCGTAATTCAAGCTCAAAGTTGGTTCCGTAGCTGGGAGCCACAAATTTGCCTGATAAAGTGCCGGGATATTCCGTTGCGTAGTCTTGCCACTGAGAGTTAAAGGATGAGATCCAGGTTCCCAGGTCGCCTTCACTGTACGAATTTGTGTTGAAGCTCAGCTTGAGGCTGATTTTTTCTGCACGCACCGGATGTGAGAAAAACAGAGTGAGAGCAAGAGTGAACACTATCAGTGCCGGCATTCTTTTTGCGCGCATTGGACAGTCATTCTCCCATAATTTCAGATAAAATTCCAGATTTTTATGACTCGCCTGAGACTTTTTAGTCGATCCAACCCCAAGAAGGGTGGAATGCTCCTTGGCTTTGATCCAAAAAAGGGAGAGAGATTGTCAACCGGATTGCGGCAATTTGATGGATATCGTGACACCGCCTTCCTTTCGGACTCTTGCGTGGATAGTGCCCTCATGGTCTTCAATGATTTTTTTTGCGATGGGCAGACCCAAACCTGTGCCTGCGTCTTTTGTCGAGAAATACGGCTCAAAAATTCTTTCTATCATTTCTTTGTCTATTCCTGTCCCTGAGTCGGTGATCTCGAGGTGAAATGTCGCACCCTCTTTTTTCAGTGTGACAGATACTCGTCCTTTGTTTCGGATGGATTCAATGGCATTATTCAGAATATTCCTCAACACGATTCTCATTTTTCCTTTATCTCCGACAAAGGGAAAGTCTTGCTCTTGGTAGGTTTCTTCGAATTCGATCCTTCCAGCTAAGAGTTTTTTGTAGGGATCGATGGTCTGCTGCGTGAGGTCTTTTAGGTCTAGATCTTCTTTTTTGAGTGAAGCTTCCTTTGAAGTCTGGAGAAACTCATGAGCAATATTCCTCAAGTTTTCGACTTCAGTGATGATGTAGGATGCAGATTCTTTCAGCACTTCGTCAAAATTCTCCGTCTTGTCCTCATAGACTTTCAAGAGATGCTCCGCTGATAGTTGAATCGGTGTCAGTGGATTCTTTATCTCGTGGGCCACTTTGCGGGCCATTTCCGTCCAGGCAACTTTTTTACTCATATCGGCCAGCTCTTGCTGATGATGTTTCAGGCTTGTGACCATGGCATTGAAACCATCGATAAGGGTCATCATTTCGTCCTGATGCCCGTAATCAATGCGAGTCTCAAGATTCCCCAAGCTCACTTCTTTAGTCCCTTTCAGGAGTTTTTGGATGGGAGTGACGATCATGCCACCAATGCTACGGGCTAAAAGAAGGGCCAAGATTATGAAAAAAACGGACACAAAGAGCAAAAATTCGATAAGCTGTATTGTAGCCTCAGATATCTCCTGCTGTTCCAGAGGGAATGGAAGGGAAATAAGGATGAGTGAATCCTGAAAAGCGTAAGGGATTGTTAAAGTATGGAATGAATAATTCCCGATTTTCTGAATATCGGTGTAGAAGGGATTGTTCTCGTACTGGATCTTATAGTAGATTTCTCCGTTGATGATCTCAGGGAGCAGCCCGTAATCAAAGAATTCACGGCGGCTGGATGAGATGAGCTGCCCATCCTGGTAGAGATTTACGTCATTGGATATCGTTGAGCCAATCCAGAATACGACTTGATCTGGGGGCGTGGTCAGAGAGTACCGTTCTTCCTGCTGAAAATAAATGTAGTCTTGCATGAAGCGCTTGGCGAAATCTGCCTTCACTTCCGCCGCTTCGGTGACTTTTTGAGAGAAAATTTGAGCGAAAAAGTAGCGACTGGAGAAGGTGAAGAGGAAGAGAGGAATCAACGCAATGGCGATCATTGTTACGTAGACACGATTGGAGAAGGACCAAAAAGGGCTTTTTGTATCCTGCCGGGGCATAGAGCTCCTGGCCAGTAAGACAAATAACAGAAACACCGCAAAGTAGATAAAAAAGAGCTTTAAAATCTCCACAGAATATTTGAAGAAATTTTTATGGGGGAGAAACAGGGCATAGATCCTGTCATCGTTTTTAAAATACAGGCTTTTGAATTGTCTGTTTTTTTCCTTGAACACCGACCAGATACTCGATTCAGATGCAAGGATATTTGTGATGAGGTCCGACGGGAGTCCTGATGAGATCTTATTGGGATTAAAAATCAATTCTCCATCTAAGTTAAAAATAGCAAAACCCAGGTCCAGTTGATTCAATGATGGGATGGATGAAAATCTTAGAAGTTCAAAATAGGGATTGGCCGAGTAGAGAAAAGGCAGCATATCGTAATCTATAGAAAGGTAGATCATAATCCGTCCAACGGGATTTTCTTCCGAAAAATAATCTTTGTAGGCGATGAGGAAATCCTTGTTTGTACCCATGTAATGGACCCGCTGTTTGAAGATGGCCCAGCCAGGGCTCTCTGGAGGGTAAAAGCTGATGCGAAAAACTTCTGGGACGTTGAGTGAAAAACGGGATTGGAGAACTCCTTCCGTATTGAGGATCTCTAAACTGGAATACCAGTTGAATTTTGCCAGCAGAGTGTTTTGCCAGAGCACATGCGCCAGGTCGGAGAATTCCCCGCTGTTGAGAGAAGAGATAATGGAGTCCTGCTGTGAATCGATTTCAGGAAATGACCGATTTATCAGAAAGGCACCCCAAGTCACTTGGGATTTTATGATGTTCTGGAGGGAATCCTGGAGCAATATCTGTTCTTTTTCGGATGAAGCGAAATGGAGAGAGGCATAGATAAAAAGAGTGATGAGCACGATCGCGGAGAACCAGAATCTCTTTTTCTGGAGGACCCATGGAACATACGCGGTGAGAAAGATAAGGGCAAGAATAAAGGCCTGACACACGAAAAGAGAGAAGGCGAATCTGTCCCTGAAAGATAACGCATACACAACAAATCCCACAAGGAGGATAACAGCGGCATAGACGGTTTTGGAGGTATGGAAAAGGGCAAGCCTGAGTCCCACTAAGCTCGTCAGGAGAATGATGAGGAAGAATAAAATGATGCTGAAATGGATGAGAATAAACGATGGGTTAAGGGAAAAGCGGAGCAGGTTGAGGTTGGAATGGAAAACGAGACGAAAAAGGATCTCCTGGAAAATGAAGATCATGCTGATGACGATCATAACAGCTAGGAGGGCGAGGATAAGAAATATCCGCATGGGAGCCTTTTTTTCTGTTTTCCCCACACGCTTTTCGATGACAAAAGCTAGACAGGCCACGATGAGAAAAAGACAGAAGGCCGTGAGAAAAATATCTGCTGGGGATCGCGTGAGATCGCTGATGGAAATAAAGCTGGCCGTGGATGGAGAAAAAACAGAGAGCGATCGGATCTTCCCGAGAGCGCTCAATGGAAACAGGATAAATCTCAATAACAGAAGAGTGCAGAGGATCAAGAGCAAACTGAAGGGTTTTTGTTCTTTTCGAAAACTCTGAGATCTCACAATGGAGATGATCAGGCACGCCAGGGCTACGCCGATCAAAAGATAAAATATCAATAGAAAATCTTCTTTTTGAGATGAGATCTTGGAGCGGAGTGAAGGGGATCTGAGGTTTACATAGGCAATGATCTCGTTGCTCTCATTGCGCAGGGGAAAGAACAGTGTTTGAACTTGAGCTTGGAGTCGCGGTTGCCCGATGTATTCATCTTCGTATCTTGAGAATATGCGATCGAAACCCGAAACATCCTCGCGGAAATCCTGGTAGGTTATGCTGCAGTGCTCCAACAATTTTTCGTTTAAGAAGTGGTGTTCTTTGAGATAGGGAGTCTTGAATTGGGGGAGGAAAGCAAGGAGCCGGTAAAACACGATGTACTGGTCCTTTTCTATCCCTTTAATGGATACAAGATAGGCTGAAGCTTTGTGTTGGATGAGAAAGGACGATTTTTTGTCGTCTAAGGAAAAATATGTCCCGTCAGCCAGCGTGATGGCACTTAAGTCGATGACTTGACCAAACCACAAAACGAGCCTGTGATCGCTGTCATAATAGGCGATACCCTCGTTGTTAGGGTCAATATGCAAGTCCTTAAAGAGAGAAAAGACTTCATCATTTCTGGTAGGGAATGCTGAACCGCGGAGGACTTCGTATGTCTTATCCATTTCTTCGATGATCTCCGCGAATTCACTCTTGATGGATCCGGCTTTGTCTCGCAGTTGATTCAGTCCTCTCTCATAATAGTTGTGGGACGTGAAGAGCGGAACGATTTGAGATAGAATCAAAAAGAGGGCAGACAAACATCCTCCCACGAGAAAAGCGATAAAGAATTTGTCTTTATTTCTGATGGATTTGAGTAGATTCAAATTTTGGCTGCCCTTATTTCAGTAATTCTCCACGCGTCACCGCTTTTATCGCCAGCTTGAAGCGGTCGTCTTGTTAGATAGAAAAAAATATTGAAAACGTATTGGTTGCTGTTTTTCTGATCCCTGAAAGACCATCTCGCTTTAATAATTGTGCTCTCTTCCTCGAGTGAAGAAGAATGGTTCTCTGAATAGAATTCAAAAGTAGTGAACGACGCAAATATTTTTTTAAAGAGGAAATAGGCTTGTTGATCAGAAACTTGGTCGGAGAAAGATATGGGATCGGGCAGGGATATATTGATATAGCTCTCTGAAGGAAAGAGGGAATAAAGCATGTGGGGATCGTTCTGGAGAAAAGCTCTTTCAATATTTTGTGTTGTAGACGGGAGAAGAATCGGAAGAAATGACAGGAGAATGACGGCTAGATGTCCCACGTCTCAAATCTTACCATAAAAAAAAATAGCCGTAAAACGAGAATACAAGAATCGCCAAATCCGTTATGAGTGTCACCCGAGTGTCCTAATTGGTGATTGCGGGAATCAAAAGCGAAACAGCGACGGGCTAAATGTAGGAGCCGTTTCCCAAAGGTCTGCTCGGGAAGCGGACTCGGTCCATTCGGGGAATGGACCCTACATCAAAGGGGATGGCTTCTTGTCTTTAGGCTCGGTTCCGGGCTTCCTTCATAGTAAATATCCTTGCCATCACGGATTTGGCCATGCTTTTAAGAGAAAATAGTGAGTTGATTTCTTGAAAGCAAAAATAGAGTGAGCTTATTGGGGTCAAGCCTTGAGCATGAGACAGAGCTCACGGCTGTTCGGCATCAAAGCTTGACCCTATGGAAGAGAATGTCGATTGTCTTAAGTTTATTCCGGTCCGTCTTTGGAGATGAATTCTTCAGAGACAGCTTCTTTCAGCTCTTCCCGGAGCTTTTCAATCTTTTCCAGTTTGACTGAAATTTTTTTGAAGAGCGCGTCTTGAGTTTTTATACCTTCTTGGATGAGATAGGCCGCACTTTCTGACCGGCTTTTAAAAAGGCCTGCCTCAACCAGCATATTCATTTTTCTGTTACTTTCATCGTTCACGCGGATGGTTAGAACCGTGTTCCTGGAGGAGAGCGCTTTGTCTATAACCTTCCGTATGGATTCAGCTGTTTTGACGGCGATTTTTTCAACGTGGTTGCTGAAATCATCGAATGCGCTCTGGTGTTTCTTGTGCTGTTCTTGTTCTCGGTCTTCTGTGTGTTCCCGTTTTTGGTCTTCTGTGTGTTCCTTTCCGCGGTTTTCTTTGTGTTGCTGTTGTTGTTCGAGCTTCTTTTCTTCTTTCTTTTTGGGGCCCTCTGTTTGTTTCTGCTCTACGCCTGTCGTTTGTTTTTTTACTGCAGGAGGCTTATTATTTTTTATATCTTTGTTTTTCATCATTAGCTTCTCCCGTTATTCGTAATTTAATTACACACTACAAGATTACAAAAAATATGTCAATATAAATTTTCATTTGTTTATCTGCCTGGAAAAGACGAAAAAACATACTAGTCCAGGCAGCGTGGATGGAACGGAGAAACTGGCTTCAAAGAAAAGGCCTGCAGACCTTACAATCAGAACGACAGATTCTTAGGCTTCTTTTGTTTCTTGTTCTGATTCTTCAGGCGCTACGGCCTCTGATTCCTCCAGCGGATTTTCTTCTTGAAGTTTCTTTATCCTTTGGGCATCTTTGATACTGCTTATTCCAGCGATTAAAACAATGAGGCCGACGAGGAAGAGAAGAGGTGGTACAAAGCCGAAGACTAGTTCGATAAATTCCTGCCTCCAGACGAATATCGCAAGCCAAAGGCCTCCGAAGATCATGATCACTCCACAAAAAATAGCGAAAATCTTTCCCATTGCTTAGCCTCCCGATGGTCTAAATCATGTCGTATTTTAAAATTATAACAGAACGCTCCTTTCCTGTCACTATACTTTAAGTAGGGAATATTTCCATATCTTTGTGCTGGACACTTCACCAATCCGGGCAATTGGTAAAGACAACGTCTTTTTCATGTCATCCTGGTTTTGAAAACAGTCAAATCTACAGGCGTGGTGTAGACCTGAGGAATGGAAAGAGTTAGAATGGGTGAAATTATTCCTGATTCAAGGGAGGCCGTGTTATGAAAACGAACAGTACAAAAAGAATCATCTTTTTTCTCATCGTTGGCTTATTGATAGGGATTCCATACCTTCTGAGTAACGAGAATGAAACATTTGTTATCGGAGATATGAAAGTCTCACCTGGAGAAATGAGGTCTGGATATCTGACTGTTCCGGATAAGGAAGATCCGGGCTGCTTGATCCCTGTGACGATTATCAATGGCAAAAAAAAGGGCAAGATCCTAGCTCTTGTAGCGGGTGTGCATGGCTTCGAGTATCCCCCGATTCTTTCGCTGTACCGCATAAAAGAGGAGATTGATCCTGAGCATTTATCTGGAATACTCGTGTTAGTGCACATCGCCAACCTTCCTGGGTTTCAAAGAAGAATGATCTATTACAATCCCTACGATTGGAAAAATTTGAACAGGGTGTTTCCTGGCGACCCGGAGGGCACTTCCGCACAGAGGATCGCCCATGTTCTGACTGAAGAGATCGTGAAAAAGAGCGATTGCCTCATCGATCTTCACTGTGGGGATGGAAACGAGGCGCTCATCCCGTATTGTTACTGGATGCTCAGTGGAGATCAAAAGCTGGATAAGATCTCCAAAGAGATGGTCCTGGCTTTTGGGATCAAGCATATCATTATCGATGAATCACGCACAAAAGATAAAACAGAATCTATATATTTGGGGAATACAGCTGTCCTCAATGGAAAGCCTGCAATCACCACTGAGTCCGGTTACCTCGGGAATACCGATAAAGAATCTATAGAGCGGAATGTCAAAGGGATCCTTAGTGTTATGAGATATTTCAAGATGATCGACGGGGAGCCGGGATCTGTTCCCGAACCGGTGTGGATCGATAAGTATGAGGTCATCTACTCCGATGTCGATGGATTGTTCTACCCGGAAACAAAAATGGGGTATTATGTCTCCAAAGGTGAAAAAGTCGGCATCATCATAGATTATTTGGGAAATATCAAGCAGGAGCTCAGGTCTCCGTTCACGGGGATCATTCTTTACATCATAGAGACTCCTCCGGCCAATAAGGGTGAGCCATTGTTTGAAGTTGGAAGAATTCAAGAAAAATGATGGATTTGTAGAGGAATCTGTGACGACACAACTTAAAGGCGCCATCTTCGACATGGATGGAACCGTTGTCGAGGCCCCTTACGATTGGAGGAAGATCAAGGAGGAATTGAACACACAGGGACATCCGATCCTTTCTTATATCCAGAGTCTCAAAGAACCGGAAAAGACGCAGAAATGGAAACAACTGGAAGGTTATGAAAGGGAAGCAACCGCAAAGGCGGTTCTCAAAGACGGCGCACGGGAGTTATTGCTTTTTTTAAAAAAGAAAAACTTAAAGGTGGCGCTTGTCACAAATAATTCGAGAAAAAATGTCCTCTACCTCCTCGAAAAATTCGATCTGTCCTTTGATCTTGTCCTCTCCCGCGAAAGCGGACTCTGGAAGCCGTCTGGGGCACCTTTTATGGCTGTTCTGGAGGAATTGAAATTGGAGAAAGAGGAGTGTTGTGTTATCGGCGATACTTTTTTTGACATCGATGCGGCTAAGGATGTGGGAATCGATAAAATTTTTATCCTGAACAGAGACAGAAAAAAATTTTCATCGACGCCAGCGAAGGTCTTCGCAGATGTGGAAACCCTCAAGCAGCATATTCAGACCCTCATATGATTGTTAAGCCCTTTATATCCTTTTTATCCGTTGTGGATAGAGGTCTCCACATTTGATTCCTCGCGGATTGAAGCATTTATTGCATGATATGCACATTGACTTTTCTTTTTTATCGAGGCGGAAATTTTTCACCAGTAATGGGTCCCTGATGAAAGGACGACTCATAGAGATGAGATCTGCCTTGCCGTCCTGGACAATTTTCTCCATGACTCGAAATGTCCGGAGGCCTCCCAGCGCGAACACTGGAACGGAGACATTTGCCTTGATTATCGATGCATTGTTCACAAAATAGCCTTCTTCCTCCTCAGAAAAAGGCCCCTTCCAGACTGAAGCCTTTCCAGCTTCGGACATCCCTCCACTGACCTCAATGCCGTCTATTCCTTCTTTTTCGAGGATCTCAGCCATTTGTGTGCTTTCTGTGATATCCAACCCCTTGGGGAGAAAGTCCGTCGAGTTGAGTTTCGCAATGACGGGGAACTCTCTACCCAGCAGTCTTTTGATGCCTCGCAGGATCTCGACCACGATGCGAAGCCTGTTGAAGAGATCTCCCCCGTAAGCATCCGTCCTTTGATTCGTATAGGGAGAGATAAAGCTGCTCAAGAGATAACCATGTGCCACTTGCAGTTGGATACCGTCAAAGTCCGATTCCTTCGCTCTTCGGGCAGCTTGGATAAAATCATCCATAGTCTGTTCGATCTCTTTCACAGTCATAACATGGGGATGGACATCGAATACAGGATCATACACGGCAGAAGGAGCCAGTGGTCTGTTTTTGCACAGCTTTTCTTTTGTCTGACGCCCAGCGTGGGCAATCTGGAGGAATATGCGTGATGGGAATCTATGGACTGTCTTTGGGATTTGTTTCAACCCTGGTATGAGAGTGTCGCTATAAACGCCTATTTGGCGGGGGCTGGCCTTGCCCCGAAAGCTGACAAAGGCATGGCCTGTGATGATCAATCCCACCTCTCCTTCCGCCAGCTCTTTAAAGAGAGAGATCTGCCTGGCTGTGATGGAGCCGTCCTCTTCGGCCATAAAGTCATGTGTAGCCGTGCGGACAAACCTGTTTGGAATTTCAAGCCTTCCGATCTTAACGGGCGTAAAAAGCACGGATTTTTCTCTCATTTCGAAAACATCCTTCCATATCTTCAACTTGAATCATAGGGGTTATTTCACCCATACAAAATACCAGAGAGCCAATCAATTCTTCCTGAGTTTAAAGAACTTAATGGCCAGGATGAGGAAAACCAAGGTGAAAAGAAAAAGCATCCCAATGTTAGGCAGGACTGATGAGAATCCATAGCCGAAGAAGATCAACTTGTGAAGTGCGTCCATGGCCCATCCGGTGGGGAAGATAAAGCCCAGATTGCGGACCCCCCGTGGGACAAGTTCCAGAGGCCACCAACATCCGCCGAGCGCAGACATGATATTCGCGACGAGGATATTGAGGATAATGATGATCTCTTCTTTCCTGATCAGGCTCCCGAAAAGGATGCTCATTCCGGATATCGTTCCGCAGAAAAAAAGCGTGACCAAGAGGATCAAAAGCACAGAAGGGCCCAAATAGATCTTAAACAGGATTTTCCCTATGGCAAGAAGGAAGATCGTCTGGACCATGCCGAGGATCACTCGGCTGATCCATTTTCCCCCTAAAATTGTCGCAAATGTCGCCGGGCTCAAAAATATTCTTTCCAGCTGGCCGTGCCTGCGCTCCTGGAGGAGGATGATCCCTCCGTACATGAGAATGTTGAAGATGATGAACATGATGGTGACGGCGGGGATGGAGTGGTTAAACCCCGCCGGGATGACCTGTAACCTTCCCCCGGTTTCTGTTCTCAGAGAGATGAGCCTTTCGAAATCCTGTAGGTCGTATTCGGCTTCGAGCTCATTTTCATCCTGGGGAACAATGGAGATGATCTTGGACATAATTTTGATTATGGCTTTGAGCGTGTTGGAATAAGCAGCCTGAGATGCCTCCATATTGCTCGATGCCTCTTTTTCGAGGACGAGCTCTGTTTGTATTCCCGACAAAATATCCCTTTGAAAATTCTGAGGAATGATGAGTGTCCTCAAACTCTTCTCGGTTTCATTGTCCAGGACATGCACCGAATACTTTTCGCTTTCCAGCTCACTCATCAATTTTTTGGAGAGAAAACTCTGATCATGGTCCAATACATTCAGTGTGACTTTCCGGACCTCTCCTTTTGATTCGGGAAAAGCCATGCCAAATATAAAAGCGAAAAGGAGAGGAAAGACAAGGAGCCAGAAGAAAAACATCCTGTCCCTAACGGTCAGCTTCAGGTCGTTGAAAGCGATGATCCAGAACGTCACTGGACGGTTCCCTTTTTGAGATTTTTATTCAAGAAGTAAGAGCCAATAATGGAAAAAACGATACCCGCAACGACCATAAATATCAGAATCGGGAAGATTGCCGCGAGGGATTCGCCCCGCATGAGTTTTTTGAATGAGGTGATTCCCCAGTAATTCAGTGTCAGCTTAGAAAACTTGGCAATCATAGGCGGGAAGTTTTCTACAGGGACCATGCTTCCACCGAGCATGGACATCAGAAGGAACACTGTTGTGAGGAGCGCTCCGGCTTGTCTCTCTGTCCGAACGAATGCGTAAAGAAAAGAGATGAAACCGGCGATCAGAATGTTGAGGCAGAGGACGATAAGTGCAACAGCAACAGGATCTCCCCAATGAATGGAAAAGAAAACGAGTCCCAGAATGATCAGCGCAGCGGTGCAGAGGATCCCGATCAGAGCGGATGTGACAATTTTGCTCCAGATGTATTCTGTCATATTCACCGGTGAAATGCGTATTCTCCTAAGGGTTCCCGTCTCTTTTTCCCTGAGGATATCTTCGAAAACGGTATTGCAGATAAAAAGCAGGAACATCACAGCGATCGCAGGAAGGATGTAGGCTTGGATACTCAAATCAGAGACTTCTTTCTTTTCTTCGGAGAGCGTAACTTGCTTCAAAGAAATGACAGGAGGGAAAACATACTTGGATACCCCATCGATGCGGTCCTTAAATTTTATCGAGAGGGCTGAGATTGCCTCGTCCGGAAATTCTTGAAGATCTGTAAGCTTGTGTATTGTGCTCAACTCGTCCGCAAAGATGTGTCTCAATGATGACAAGCCGAGCGTTAATGTGTCTAGTATTTCCTCTGCGATTTGCGGGAGAAACTGTTCCGCGGGATTCTTGATGAGTAGCAACTCTGTTTTTTCTCCATTCCAGATGTTCTTCCCGAAATTCTCAGGGACAATCAACAATGCCGAAGCCTTCCCTCTATCGAGAAGTTTGGTCCCCTCTTTCTCGCTGACTTCTTCCAGTTCGATGAGTTCGTTGAGTCCTCCTTGAGTTAAAGCCCCGAGGACAAATCCGGAGATCAAGCTTTTGTCTTTGTCAGCGGCCAAGATTTTAATCCTTGGGAGGGCCTCCTCTCCTTGGGCGCCGAAAACAAACCCGAAGATAACAGTAAACACAATAGGAATAAAGAGGAAGCCTAAAATAACAACCGGATTTTTCCACTTTCTCTTAAAATCTTTCCGGACGAGTTGAATGAGGTTTCTCACTCGCGCAATTCCTTTCCTGTTAGCTTGAGGAAAACACTTTCAAGGTTTGGCTGTTTGATGGACACATCATCGATCGTGATCTCTTTTTTGAAGAATGCCTCAAGTATTGTTGATATATTCTTGGATGCTTCCAGAGAGAGCACGATTTTTCCCTCTTCGATAGACAATAAGGCAGCCTGTTCAAACGCGGATATGATCGATCGTGCCTTGTCGATGCTGAACTTCCCAGTGATAATGACAATATCTTTTTCTCCAACGATCTGTATCAGTTCCTCAAAAGTCCCCAAGGCTAGGATTTTTCCCATGTCCATGATCGCGATACGGTGGCAGAGCTCTTCGGCTTCTTGAAGGTTGTGTGTTGTGTAGAGGACAGTCGTTCCCTTTGCCGACGCTTCATGGATGATCTCGTAGATATTCAGCTTAGTCTGGACATCTATGCCTATGGTCGGTTCATCCAGGAGCAGCAGCTTCGGCTGATGGATCAATCCGATGATCAGGTTTATCCTCCGCTTCATTCCTCCTGAATATTTTTTCAGGGCCTCATTCTCTCTGCCTATCAGGCCTGTTTTCTCCAGATAATAATGCACTCTTTCATCCAGGTCTTTTGTTCTGACTCCCTGGAGTTTTCCCCAGAAGACGAGGTTTTCTTTGGCTGTCAGCTCTTCATAAAAGGCCATCTCTTGAGGAACAACCCCCATCAATCTTTTGATTTTTTTCAAATTCCCATCGAGGTCGAGTGTGTCGACGAAGATCTTTCCGCTATCAGGCTTAAGCAGCCCCGCGATCATAGAGATGGTTGTCGTTTTCCCTGCGCCGTTAGGCCCAAGAAATCCAAGTATTTCCCCCTCCGCCACATCAAAAGATATATCATCGACGGCTTTCAGTGTGTCAAACGCCTTTGATAGGTGTTCGATTTTTAACATCTTCGGTCTCCTCAACCTAGCATACAGCTCAAAGCGTCATTAACTTACCACATTTTGCTTCGATTTAAAAAACCTTTTACCTAACACGGAAGCATCCTTATTTCCGTGATAAGGGCATTAGAGGTAAAAAAGAGCGAGTCCCTGTCCTTATGAGTCGGATGGTGGTGGGTGGGGGTCTTCGACGAATATGGATTGTGACGAACTCCTGCTAATATCATTTGACTTGAGAGCATCACGGAAACAAGGATGCTCCTACCTAACACGAGGGCAGCTCCTGATGTGTGAGAACATGTTTAAATGTTGGGATGGTTTCCCAAACGGTCCGTTCGGGGAACGGACCCTACATAAAGAAACTGATCTCAATGTTTCTTTTCGAAATCACCGATCTCATTATTCGAAACAGCTATCATTACCGATTTGAAGAGGCCAACACTTATGCTTGAGGCTTGATTTATGCTGTTTAATGGTTAAAAATATACGGTCAATACGGCCTTAAGGAGAAGGATATGCAGAAAGAACAATTGCTTCTGATACCCGGGCCAACGCCCGTTCACCCCCGGATATTAAACGCCCTGTCTCTCCCTACCGTTTCACATGTGAGTCCGGTTTTCGTGGATGAAATGAAAGAGGCGCTTGTGAATTTGAAGGAGATCGTTGACTGCCGAGATGGTGAGCCATTTATTGTGGCTGGAGCGGGCACGCTTGCCATGGAAATGGCATTGCTCAACACTGTCTCAAAGGGAGAAAAAATTCTGGTCCTCTCGCAGGGATATTTTGGGCAACGGATGAAAGACATCGCTCACAGTTTCGATCTGGCCTGTGATATTATCCAGAGCCCCTGGGGAAAAGCTGTCTTAACTGAAGAGTTGGCAGATAAATTGTCACAAGATCACTATGCTGCTGTCGTTTCAACACATGTAGATACGGCCACCGGGGCCTGTGCACCGGTCAGAGAATATGCAACGAAACTCAAGGATTTTGACACTCTCTATATCCTTGACGGCGTCTGTGCGACAGGAGGGATAGAAGAGAGGATGGACGATTGGGGAGTGGATGTGGTTTTAACGGCGGCCCAAAAATGTTTCGGTGTTCCTCCAGGTTTGGCTGTCCTTGTGTTGTCACGAAAGGCGATGGACAAAAGGCTGAAGATGGAGTCGGTCCCTGCGTACTATGCGGATTTGATGAGGTGGCTGCCCATTATGAAAGACCCGTCAAAGTATTTCTCGACTCCCTGTGTGAATGAGATCAGGGCCTTTAACGAAGCCACAAAATTGATTCTTGAAGAAGGGATGGAAGAACGTTTTCGCCGTCATAAAGGATTCGCTAAGGCTATTCGGGCCGCACTGAGGCGTCTGGGTTTCTCCTTTTTTACAGATGAGAGCTTTCTTGCGGATACAATCTCTGTCTGTTATTATCCGGAGGGAATCGAGGATATGGCCTTCAGGGCCACCTATGCAAAAAATGGTGTTATCGTCGCTGGTGGATTGGGGGAGGTTGCCGGCAAAGTGTTCCGGATGGGACATATGGGAAATCTGTCCTCGTCTCAAGTTCAGTTTGCCATAGCAAGCCTGGAAAGCACACTTTTTACTCTGGGCTACGGTTTCGAACCTCATTCTGGTGTCGAAGCGGCTCGGGAGATTCTGGAGTCCTTATCGAACTGACAAAGGATACAAGATGTCGAGCAAGGTTTACTTCATAGCTGCGTCCCGCAGAGAACCGGATGAATCCATTGCCGAAAAAACGAGAAAGATATTTCTCCAGCTTGGGTTGGAAAACAGGGTGGAACGAGAACACTTTGTGGGGCTCAAGATCCATTTTGGCGAGAAAGGAAATACAGGATATATAAGACCCTCCTGGTTGTCACTCCTTATACATCGGATAAAGACAAAAACATCCAGGGTTTATATCACTGACACCAATGCTCTATATGTGGGGAATCGATCCAATGCAACTGCACATCTGAAATTGGCTGCCGATCATGGATTCACGATCGATAGACTTCAGATCCCTGTCCTCATAGCAGACGGTCTCATCGGCCGTAACGATGATGAGGTTGAGGTCGATCTGCCCCGAATCAAAACAGCCAAATTGGCGAGCACTTTTTTGAACACGGATTTTCTCGTGTGTCTGAGTCACTTTACGGGGCACATTCAGACGGGTTTTGGCGCAGCTCTGAAGAACCTCGGGATGGGTTGTGCTTCAAGAGCAGGAAAGCTCGAACAACATTCAGATGTGCGCCCTTGGGTTAATCCAAAGGCATGCAAAAATTGTCTGGTCTGCTTGGACTATTGTCCTGCGGATGCGATCGAACAGGGGGGGGGGAGCGTCCGGATCATCTCGGAGAGATGTATCGGTTGCGGAGAATGCCTTGTCGTGTGCAGCGTCGGAGCCGTCAAGATGCGCTGGGATGAGGACAGTATCCGCGTGCAGGAAAAGATGGCGGAATACGCCTACAGCCTCTGGAAGATTATAGGTGGCAATGTCGCATGCTTGAACTTTGTGGTCGGAGTGACAAAAAATTGCGACTGTATGGCGAAGGATGAACCGGCAATAGTCGAGGACATAGGAATTCTGGGTTCTGTCGATCCCGTGGCCATCGATAAGGCTTCGGTTGACATGGTGAATGAGCGAAGCCACAGGGATCTTTTGCGAGAAGTCCACAACGTCGATTGGTCGATTCAACTCGAGCATGCACATCAGATCGGGCTCGGTCAAATGGATTATGAGTTGATCAAAGTTGAGTGATCCCCATCCTGCACGGTGTTCCAGTCCATAATTCTTCACGAACATAGAGAAATAGTGCGGCTTTTCCTGTTTTATCCATGGCTTATCTCGCTTTACTCATATGAGTATTCTGGTTATAATGACTAGCTATAATGATTCGGTATTATCGGGGCGTAGCGCAGTCCGGGTAGCGCACAGCGTTCGGGACGCTGGGGTCGTGGGTTCAAATCCCACCGCCCCGATTTTTTTTCCTAAAACATCATCCAAACATCTTAAAAAAAAGGCAGATTTTTCTAACTTGGATTATTCACGTGTTGAGATTGCTGCAAAGGCGAGGCAGTGGCACACGAAGCTGCAGTGAACACCTGCGAGTGCGTTACAACGAAGACTTTGTAGTGAGATCAGCTCGCCCGAAGGGTAAAAGATGCTGACAATATGATATTGAATTTTCTTTTAATGTAAGTTTTGTAATAGAAATTTGTCAGCAACTTTTATGAATAATCCAGGTTAAAAAAAGGTGACAATAAACGACATAATACGACAAAATGTATCAAATCAGGGCACTGACCTTGACTTTCTTTCAATAAAGCATAAATTTAATGATACTCGTTAGCGTCGTATCAAAAAGGTGAGGTTCCAGTCGTAGAAGCGGGAGGGGGTTTCTCTCTTCCTCACATTTTGAGGTTCAAAGGTGAAGCTCGATGACGTCTTCGTCCTGAAGAACATAATCGTGGTTGACTTTCTGACCCTGATATTTATCCTGTCCCCAGATCCTGGCGAATTTGAGTTTTTGTGAGAAGTCCCTATGGACAGTTTTTGCCATGTCCATCAGCGTGTCCCCGACCTTGAAGATGTAAGGGTCTGTCTTGTCCGCTTTTTTCCCGGGCATCTTGCTGTACACCCGGACTACTTTCAGAATCGCGAAGATTCGATTCTTCAGTTCATCCAGTCCGGTCGATTTTAAGGAAGAGATAGAGATAAGATTGTATGCAGGATCGACGGCGTTTCTCAATGCGGACAGGCTTGCATCTGTGCCGGGGAGGTCTGTTTTGTTGGCGACCACAAGAGTTCGCTTCCAAAAAAATTGCTTTTCGAGGTAGACCTCTTGCTCCTCGGGCACGAGCTCTATGTTCCTCTCTTTCAGTTTTCCTCTGATCATCTCTAAATCTGCCACAGGGTTTTGGCTCCTCACGTCCATCAGGAGCAGAACGGCGTCTGCACTTTTGATAAGCTCTGCATGCCAGGGTTCAAAATATTCTTGAGTTATGGGTGGCGTATCGATGAGTTGGATCTGAATATTTTCATACATCATCATTGCGGGCGATGGGGTATGCGTCGTGAAAGCATAGTCGCCGATGTCGGGAGTGGCATTGGTCAGGGTCTTTATCAGTGACGATTTCCCAGAATTTGGCAGACCTGTCAAAATGACTTGACCTGCTCCTGCTTTATCGATGTGGAATGTCGGTCCGTGCCGGGAAATAGCCGCTTTTTTTTGCGCCTGTTGCCTGAGCTTTGAGATTTTTGTCTTGTACAGTGCCTGGAGTTTTTCTGTGCCCTTGTGCTTGGGGATGATTGAGAGGAGTTCTTCCATTACGGCGATTTTCTCCTCAGCCGTTTTCGCGGTTTTCAATTTCTTTTCTGTTTCGAAGTATTGAGGGGGCAAATTGGCTGGCATGTCGAATACTCCAGTTTACTGCGTAATTATATCCAAACCTTTTTTGGAATTCAAAAAATAGCTTTGGATGTAAGTATTTCCAAATCCGTGATGAGTGCTACCCGAGTGTCCCAATTGGTGATTGCGAAAACACGCTCAGTTTCCCCAGCGAGGAAACTTCGCTCGGATCCGGGCTTCCCTCACATCTCCCATGGGAGATGTGCCATGCCCGTCCAGCCCTTCTCACGGTTTTCTCCACCACACAATTGGGACACTCAATAATGCCACTTGTGTTCATACGATCACGGATTTGGAAAAACTTCTCCTTTGGATTTATTCATGCAACCCATAACGATGCGGGGAGATGTATCCGGAAAACATCTCAACTGTCTCGTTTTTCCGATAGATCTTTTGGATTCAACGAGAATTTTTTTCCAGTCTCTCCGTCAATTCTATGTGAATATTTTTAAAAACCGGAGGAGCGCGAATGGTAAAAATTTCCGAACATTTGGGGACGGGGCTCACAGCGAGAAAATGAAAGGAAGTTCGGTGTTTTTGCGCGTTAAAAAAAAAGCATTTCCAGCTGATTTTTCTTTGCTATTTTCCCCATATAATGATATAATTAAAATCTAAAAAAATATGCCTATTGGGTTATGTGAAAATCCTCCCTTAATAACCCCATTTTTTTCCAAAAAAACAGGAAAATGACAACAAAAAAATATACTGCAGAAAGCATTAAAGTACTCAAGGGGTTGGAAGCTGTTCGCAAGCGACCGGCCATGTATATTGGAAGCACCGGACCTCAAGGATTACATCATCTTGTTTATGAAGTCGTGGACAACAGCATTGATGAGGCTCTCGCAGGATACTGCAAGAAGATCGATGTGTTCATCCACGTGGACAACACGGTGACAGTCATCGATGATGGCAGGGGTATTCCAGTGGGGATCCACAAAAAAATGCGAAAGCCTGCTGCTGAGGTTGTCATGACAACCCTGCATGCCGGCGGCAAATTCGATGCTAAATCGTACCAGGTTTCAGGGGGCCTTCATGGTGTCGGGGTCTCGGTCGTCAATGCGCTTTCAGAGGAGCTTGACCTTGAGATTAAAAGGGAAGGTGGGGTTTTTACCCAGAGCTATGTAAGAGGAAAACCGGTCACAAAGCTCAAGAAGATCGGAAAAACCAATAAGACCGGTACAAAAGTTACATTTAAACCTGATAGTGAGATTTTCCAAACCTTTGAATTCAATTTCGATACGTTGAGTCAACGATTGAGGGAGCTTTCCTACTTGAACAAAGGATTAAAGATCTCCATTCTGGACGAACGCAACGATACTCGAAATGATTTCCAGTATAGGGGAGGGATCCGGGAGTTCGTCCAGTATCTCAATCAGAACAAAACAGTCATCAACCCGAAACCTATCTATATTGAAAGCGATAAAAACGGAATGATTGTGGAAATGGCCCTGCAGTACAACACGGGCTATTCGGAGACCATTTTCTCCTTTGTGAACAATATCAACACCACCGAGGGGGGGTCCCATCTCATCGGTTTCAAATCGGCGTTAACGCGTTCGCTCAATCAGTATGCCAACGCCAATAACCTGATCAAAGATTTGAAACAGAACCTGAGTGGAGATGATACACGCGAGGGTTTATGTGTCGTTTTGAGCCTTAAGTTGAAAGACCCTCAATTTGAAGGGCAAACAAAGACCAAACTTGGCAACAGCGATGTCAAAGGAATTGTCGATTCCATCGTTAACGAAGAGCTCTCCTGTTATTTTGAAGAAAACCCAACCGTCGCGAGAAAGATCATCCTGAAGGTTCTGGAAGCGGCAAGGACACGGGAGGCGGCCCGCAAGGCGAGAGAACTGGCTCGACGTAAAGGTGTTCTGGAATCCACGTCGCTCCCAGGCAAACTGGCAGATTGTCAAGAGCGGGACCCCGCCCATAGTGAGATCTTTCTCGTAGAGGGTGATTCTGCAGGGGGTTCAGCCAAGCAAGCGAGGGATCGGCGATTCCAAGCAGTGCTCCCCCTTAAGGGTAAAATTCTCAATGTCGAGAAAGCCCGCTTCGATAAAGTTCTAAAGAGCGAAGAGATCGGCTTAATAATATCAGCCCTGGGGACGGGTGTGGAGCAATCGGATTTTAACATCGATAAACTGCGCTATCACAAGGTCGTCATCATGACAGATGCGGATGTGGATGGCTCTCATATCAGGACATTGCTGATGACCTTTTTTTACAGACAAATGCCTCAACTCATTGAAAAAGGTCACCTTTATATCGCTCAACCCCCGTTGTATAAAATTTCCAAAGGCAGGTCTTTTCAGTATTTGAATGATGAGAGGGATTTCGAGAAATACATGATACAAAAAATATCCGAAGAATTTCAGCTCCAAGTCAAAGGGCAAAAGGAAGTGATCAAAGGGGACAAATTCCGAAAATTCCTCCAGAGGATCATCACCAAAAAGAACTTTATCCAGGTCATGGAGAGAAAAAACTATCCGTTCTTTCTCATTGAGGTCTTGATGAGGAATGAAGTGGGAGATTTGGAATTTTTGCGTAATTCCAAAAACATGCAGAAGATCCAGAACCTTCTTACAGAGAAGGGGATTGTTTCTGTCCTGAGCAAGGACGAAGAATACGGCCTCTACGAGCTTGCGGTCAATTTCCAGGTCAATGGAATGGTCGTGACCTCAAAAGTGAACATGGACCTGATCACCTCAGCCCAGTACCAAACCCTCTATAAAACTTGCAAAGCGCTCGGAGATTTCAAGCCTCCGTTCTTTATATTTAGTAATGGAGACAAGATCAAGCTCGAGAATGAAGCTAAACTGCTCGAATACCTCTATGATAACAGTAAGAAAGGGATCGTGATTCAACGGTATAAAGGATTAGGAGAGATGACCCCCATTCAGCTCTGGGAAACCACGATGGACCCTGAAAAAAGATATCTTCTCCAGGTATCGATCCTTGATGCTGTGGAGGCTGACAAGACCTTCACCATTCTTATGGGAGATGAAGTCGAGCCTCGCAGGAGCTTTATCGAGACTAATGCTCTGGAAGCTCAAAATTTGGATGTGTAAAGAGAACCTATGGAAAATTCCAATTCTACAAAAGACGGATTGATGAGCAGCAACATCTCTGTTGTCAGTGTTGAAAAAGAGATGAAAAAATCCTATCTGGATTATGCGATGAGCGTCATCATCGGACGTGCCATCCCTGATATCAAGGATGGATTGAAGCCCGTTCATCGACGAACTCTCTATGCCATGCACGAGGCAGGAAATACGTGGAACAAGCCCTATAAAAAGTCTGCCCGCATCGTCGGAGATGTGATCGGAAAATATCATCCGCATGGCGATGTGGCTGTGTACGACACGATCGTGCGCATGGCCCAAGACTTCAGCCTTCGTTATCCCCTGGTCGATGGTCAGGGCAATTTTGGCTCCATAGATGGTGACCCTCCTGCGGCCATGCGTTATACCGAGATCAGGATGGAAAAGTTCACCCAGGAACTGCTTGCTGACCTGGACAAAGATACTGTCAATTTTGTTCCAAACTATGATGAAAGCCTGAAAATGCCCGACGTCCTCCCGGCCAAAATTCCGAATTTGCTCGTCAATGGGGGATCCGGCATTGCTGTGGGGATGGCGACAAACATCCCGCCTCATAATCTGGGAGAGGTGATAGATGGCATCATCCACTTGATCAAAAATCCTAACGCAGCTTTAGCGAAGCTCATGCACTATGTCCCAGGGCCAGATTTTCCTACCGGGGGATATGTCTTCGGGCTAGAAGGGATAAAGAGTGCATACGAAACGGGAAGGGGGATCATAAACCTGCGGGCCAAGGCCATTATCGAGCGGGGAGCCAAAGGCGAGAGGGATCGCATCGTCATCACTGAACTCCCCTATCAGGTGAACAAGGCCAGGCTTTTAGAGAGCACGGCAAGCCTTGTGAACAGCAAGAAGATTGAAGGTATTGCAGACATCAGGGATGAGTCTGACAGGGAAGGCATGCGCGCTGTTATTGAGATCAAGAGGGGAGAATTACCAGAAGTCATTCTGAACAACCTCTACAAACACACATCTCTTCAGACATCTTTCGGGATCATTCTGCTGGCGATCGTAGAAAAGCAGCCCAAAGTGATGGGCTTGATCGATATGATGCGCTATTTCATCTCTCATCGCCAGGATGTGGTGCGCCGCCGGACGCGCTTCGAGTTGAAAAAAGCAGAACACAGGGCACACATTCTCGAAGGATTGACCATTGCTCTGGATCATCTGGATGAGATCATTACTCTCATTCGTGCATCCAAGACTGTAGACGAGGCGAGGAATGGATTGATCACTAACTTTCGTCTGTCAAGAATCCAAGCTCAGGCCATTCTGGAGATGCAGTTGCAGAAATTGACTCGGCTGGAAAGGGAAAAAATCGTCCAGGAATACAAAGAGCTGAAGAAGCTCATCGCAAAGTTGAGAAAAATCCTTAAAAGCGAGCAGATGATCCTTGACATTATCGTGGATGAGTTGAGACAGATGAAATTGGAGTACGCCGATAAGAGACGAACAGAAATCATGGAGGGGAGTATTACGGAGATCTCTGCAGAAGACCTCATCAAAGAAGAAGATGTGGCCATCACCTACACAGAATCCGGCTATATCAAAAGGACCTCACTGAACAGTTATCGGTTCCAAATCCGTGGAGGGAAGGGAAAAAGAGGCATCAGCATGAAAGCTGAGGATGTGGTCCGGGATCTCTTCATCTGTTCTACACACAGCTACATGCTTTTCTTTACCAATAAGGGGCGGCTTTACTGGCTAAAAGCGATGTATATTCCTGATGTGGGTGTCGCAAGCCGGGGGAAGTCCATTCAAAACCTTGTCCAGCTCGAGCCCAATGAATGCGTGAGTTCTGTTGTTGCTGTTAAAGAATTTTCTGAAGATCTTTATGTGATGATGCTTTGCTCGAATGGGCGTATTAAAAAAACTCGGCTCAGTGATTTTAAGAATATCCGAAAGGGAGGCATTCTTGCTATCACCTTGAATTCAAAAGTCGAGCTGTTGGAGGCGAAACTCACGGATGGCCGCAAAGAGATCATCATCGGCACCAAGATGGGCAAGGCCATCAAGTTCAAAGAAAGCGAGATCCGGCCTATGGGTCGGCAGGCTGCAGGAGTGAAGGGAATCACACTCAGCCCGAAGGACCAGATCATCGGGATGCTGGTTATCGGAGAGGAAGAGAAGTATGCCTTCACAGCGAGCGAAAAGGGATACGGGAAAAAAACAGACACGAGCTTCTATTCCGTCCACCACAGGGGCGGTAAAGGAGTCATCAACCTGAAGGCCAATAAAAAGATCGGAAATGCCATCGGAATGGTTGGCATCTCGGATGAAGAGATCCTGTTGATCACCGAGACAGGAAAGGTCATTCGTTTTAAGACCGAGAAACTCCGTCCCATAGGGAGGGCTACTCAGGGAGTCAGGATCATAAATCTCGAAAAGGGCGATAAAGTTGTTTCCATTGCTAAAGTCCAAGAATCCTAGTTCTCTCCCTTGTATAGTCCGATTTTTTTGTTGGGACTGCTTCCCGTACTGTCCGATGCAGGGTCAGCTCCCCGAGCTGACCGATATGCGATACGTTCCGCGAGCTGATCGTTCGGGGAAGAGTCCCTACACTTAAAGATTGTAACAGGCAAAAAAGACCGGCATGGCTTGACTTTAGGGAACCAATACTCATAAAATTTAGCCAACTGTTCTGTAGGAGGGTATTATGGTCGAAACTTTAAGTCAGCTTTTTATGAATACGATCAAGTCTTACCCCAAAAACGATCTGATGCTATACAAAAAGAATGGAACTTATACACCAATCTCGACTGAAGAATTTGAAAAGCAGGTGAAACATTTCGCTCTCGGTTTAAGAGATCTGGATCATAAAGCCAGCGATAAGCTGATCATTCTCTCTGAAAACAGGCCTGAATGGGTGATGACGGACTTAGCGAACTTGTGCGTTGGGTGTGTGACTGTTCCGATCTACACATCCCTTGTTCCCGAACAGATCAAATACATTATTGATAATTCGGACGCAAGGGTAGTGGTCTTTTCTGATAAGGAGATGTGGGAAAAGATCAAAGCCGTGAAATCAGATCTCGTAAAGGTAGATCACTATATCACGTACCAAACGAATGGCCCTGAGGGAGTGTTGACTTTTGCCGAGGTTCAAAAGAGGGGAGAGAAACTCGCTAAGGAACAGCCGGACCTCTTTGCGGAGCTTGCCCTCAAAGTGAGACCGGATGATGTGGCATCGATCATTTATACTTCAGGAACCACAGGCGTTCCCAAAGGTGTGATGCTCATGCACAGCAATTTTGTGAGCAATGTCCAGTCTGTGACGACAATAATCGAATTCACTGAGAAAGATACTGTTCTGTCATTTTTGCCCTTATCCCATGTCCTGGAGCGGATGGTCACTTTTGCCTATCTCTATAAGGGATGTTCTATCGGGTATGCGGAAAGCATTGAAACGGTCGGGGAGAATTTGCTCGAGATTCATCCGCAGATCATGGTCAGCGTGCCCCGTGTGTTTGAAAAAATATACGCTAAAGTCATGGATAACGTCCTAGCCAGCTCCTCCCTGAAGAGGAAGATTTTTTTCTGGGCGGCCCAAGTGGGGCGTGAATATGGAAAGCGCAAATTGCTCGGTCAGCCTGTATCTGGCTCTTTTCAATTCAAAAAGAATCTGGCACATAAACTTGTCTTTTCAAAAATAATCGAAAAAACAGGGGGTAGAGTGCGTTTCTTTGTTTCTGGCGGCGCTCCCCTTTCTAAAGATATTGCTGAATTTTTCTACGCCATGGGCTTGGTCGTTCTGGAAGGATACGGGCTTACAGAAACTTCTCCGGTCATTGCCGTCAATACGCTCGAAAGCCCCAGATTCGGAAGCGTGGGGAAACCCATCCCTGGAGTGGAGGTGCGCATTGCCGAGGATGGAGAGATCCTGACAAAAGGTCCTCATGTGATGAAAGGATATTACAAAATGGAGGCTGAGACACAAGAAGCCATTATGGACGGTTGGTTTCACACGGGAGATATTGGACACTTGGATGATCAAGGATATCTGACAATCACTGACAGAAAGAAAGACATTATCGTTACAACCGGTGGAAAAAATGTAGCTCCCCAGCCCATAGAAAATATATTAAAGACAAATCCTTATATTTCCAATGCAGTTATCTTGGGAGACAAACGTAAGTTTATATCCGCACTTATTGTCCCGAATTTTGAGAAGCTGGAGGAATATGCGAAGGCGAATAACATAAACTATAGCGATTTTAGCGAGTTGGTCAAGAACGAAACGGTATTGAATTTTATGGAGTCGGAGATCAATAGAACAACCCCGGGGTTGGCTTCCTACGAAAAAGTTAAAAAAGTCGCTCTGCTGGATAGGGAATTCGAGATCGAGAAGGGGGAGATCACACCCACGCTCAAAGTCAAAAGGAACATCATCGAACAGAAATACGGAAGCATTATCGACGGTATCTATCAAGAATGATCAATCTGAATTATCCATCTTTCATCTGAATAATCCATCTTTGACTGAATTATTTATAGGTTTTCTTCTTCCAGTAGAGGATCCGGCCGCAGTTTTCACAGAGGATAATCTGTGTCTCGGCTTTGAGCTCGTTCAGCATTTGGGGCCGGATACGGATCTGACACATTGAGCAAAAGTCATCGGTCACCGCTGAAAGGGCGATTCCGCTTTTTTTCTTGAAAATTTCTAGATATAGACGCGATTGTTCTTTCGGGATCAGTGGGATAAGGCTCTCTTTTTTTTGCGTAAGTTCTGCCTTTTTTTCTTCTATTTCCTTCTTTTTGAAGATAAGCGTATCTTTTTCTTTGGTGAGCTTTTCTTTGGCCGCGTTGGCTCTTGACTCCGCTTTCTGGATCTCCTCGCCTATATCATCGGCCTCAAGCATTTCACTGATTATTTCCTCTTCCTTCTGGTCTATCTTGGACTGTGCGTCTTTGATCTCTTTGAGGAGCGCAGTGTACTCTTTATTTGTCTTTACCCCGGTTGATTGATGTTTGTATTTATCGATTTGTGCTTTTATGTCCTGGATCTCTGTTTCAAGAGTACGTCTGTTCTTCTGATTTTGGGCAAGTTTGTCTTTGGCGCGAGACACTGCCTGGGATTGGGCATCGATTTGTATTTCGATGCCTTTCATTTGAGAGGGGATCTTGTCAAGGATAAGTGTGGTTTCTTTTATTTCTTCATCGAGATTCTGGAGATTAATCAGGTTGTCAAAGTCGATATCCACATCTTTCCCTCAGGCAAAAGTGGGCCTACCAGGATTCGAACCTGGGACTAACCGGTTATGAGCCGGTGGCTCTACCGCTGAGCTATAGGCCCTGCACAGGTCTTATATATCAAATCTTAAAAACCAAGTCAATTTTCTGAATTATTCATAAAAGCTGCCGATACCTATTTTCGAAAGACTTTCATGCTTATCATCGGCATCTTTCCCCCTTTCCTATTATCCCTTAGATGGGATGTGTCTGTTCTGTGCATTGAGCAAAATATATGAGCTGGATTGCCTGATTTTTTTGTCTGGCCGATTATTGGCCGTTAGTGAAAGATTTGAGCTTTCGGCTTCTGCTTGGATGTTTGAGTTTCCTCAGTGCCTTTGCTTCGATCTGCCGAATACGCTCACGAGTAACCTTGAATTGTTGTCCCACTTCTTCAAGGGTGTGTTCGTTGCCGTCCCCCAAGCCAAACCTCATTTTCAGGACTTTGGCCTCTCTTTCTGTCAGGGTTTTTAGGGCTTCTTCGATCTGCTCTCTGAGGTTTATGTGGATGATGGTATCAGGAGGGGATGGCATGATCTTGTCCTCGATGAAATCACCCAGATGGCTGTCTTCCTCCTCGCCGATCGGAGTCTCGAGGGATATAGGTTCTTGGGCGATCTTTATGATTTTCCTGACCTTGTTGATGGGCAAATCCATTTTCTTCGAGATTTCTTCTGAAGTGGGCTCGCGCCCGATCTCTTGGACAAGGCTCCGGGAAACACGGATCAGTTTATTGATCGTCTCGATCATATGCACCGGGATCCGGATCGTTCTGGCTTGGTCGGCAATGGCACGGGTAATGGCTTGGCGAATCCACCATGTGGCGTACGTTGAAAACTTATATCCTCTGCGGTACTCAAATTTATCCACAGCTTTCATCAAGCCCATGTTGCCTTCCTGGATCAAATCGAGAAACTGGAGTCCGCGGTTGCTGTATTTTTTTGCGATCGAGACCACAAGCCTGAGGTTGGCTGCGACAAGCTCTTTTTTCGCCTGATCGCTGATTTTTTTTCCTGTTGAGATGGCCCTCAAGGTTTTGCGTAGGCCTTTAGAATCCAGGGCGATCTCAACTTGATAACTCCGTATGATCTTGTTGATGTCCTTGATCTTCTTTTTGTATTCATCCTCTTTCTTTTTGCTTCGTGTGTGGCTGATGGAGACCTTCAGCTCCTCTTTGGCTTCCTCTAATTCATTGATGATCTTCAGTCTGTTTCGGAGCTCTGTGATGATTAACTCCCGGTGGAGGGGGCGGATATTGAGTTCGCGGATTAGGCGGCTTATTTCAACGATATATCTCCCTCTAGTTAAAGCATATTTTTTTAAATTGGGGATTTTTTCCAATTGGTCACTGAGTTCGTGGATTTCTTTAACCTTGTCAAGAATCTGTCTTTTTTTGATCTCAAATTTATCTTCGGAGAGCTCTTCATCGGTAAAATCAAACATTTCTTGAAGGATATCTAGATCTTCATCCACCTTGTCTTCGAGTGAGAGGACCTCGTTGAGCACGAGCCGCGTTTTCGAGAGGGCCTTGATGATGGCTTTTTCTCCCCTTTCGATCTCTCTTGCGATGGCAATCTCTCCCTCTCGTGTTAAGAGAGAGATGTTGCCCATCTCCCTGAGATAGAGCTTCACGGGATCTGTCGTGCGTTCGAGCCCCTCGAGAGAGACGACATCACTTTTTCTTCTTTTGGGGAGGACCTCCCTCTGCTTATCGAGGATTTTGATCCCATAATCATCCATCGAGCTGAGAAATTCATCGAACACTTCTTGGCTCTCCGAATCGTCCTGAAAAGTCTTATCGATCTCTTGGAACAGCAAATACCCTTGTTTTCTTCCTTTGGATATCAGCTCATGAATTTCGCTTTTTTGATTGTCTCTATCTGAAGGCAATGTCTACTCCTCTGTTTTTATGAATAGTTGAGGGCCATTATTATAACGAATGTTTTAGAGCTCCTGATTCCCCAGACGTGAAAGTTGCATTTTCACGTCCTGCAATTCTTTTATGGCGGAAAAGACTTTTTTATTTTCTCCCGCTTTTTCAAACTTTGTTATTTCGCGCTTTAATCCCAAATACTTGTTTTCAAGGGCGTATTGCCGAAGGGCGCGGACACATTCTAGAGCTTCCTCAAGGCTAGGTGTTTGCTCTTTTTCCTGGAGTATTTGTGATAAAGCGCTCAAAAGGTCTTTGTCGATCTTTTCTTTGATATGTTGAAAATTAGGCTCTTTTCCATTGTTAAAAAAATCTGAAAAAACTTGAAAAATAGCTGCGCTCCTCAATCCGCTGAAATCTTCGGTTATTATTCTTTTAAACAGCTCCGGGCCAATGCGGCTGTCATCAAAAAGGATCTGCAACAGACGCTTTTCTGCGTTAAGGAAACTGATTTTCTTTTCGACCTCCGCCTCCTTCGTTTTTGTTCGTATCAGCGAACGTATTAAACCCTCATCAATATCGAGCTCTTCACACATTGTTTTGAGATACTCACTCTGGATAACTGGGTCGGGCACTTTTACGATCTCGTTGACGATGGATCTGGCGATTTTATTTTTTTGTTCGGGTCTGTCGAGCCTCTTACCTTGGACATATGAATCTATCAAAAATTTAAGGCCAGGTTTGCTCTCCTTGATTGCGTTCATATATTTTTCTGGTCCGTATTTTCTTATGTAGCTGTCGGGGTCTAATCCTTTAGGTACAGTTGCGACTTTAATTTCGACACCCTGTTCGAAACACAATGAAATGGCTCTCAATGCCGCTTTAATACCGGCCTCATCTCCATCATAGCTCACGATCAAGCGCGACTCAAATCGCGAGGCTTGCATGACTTGTTCAGATGTTAAGCTGGTCCCCAGCGATGCAGCTGCATTCTGTATGCCTGCTTGAATAAGAGTAAGGAAGTCTGTGTATCCTTCGACCAGTATGATTTCTCTTTGTTCGCGAATGGCGTCTTTGGTGAGGTTCCAGCCATAAAGGAGTTTCCCCTTTGTGTAGATGGGCGTATCTGGGGAATTGAGGTATTTGGGATCCTGGTCGATAATGGTCCGTCCTCCAAATGCCACCACTTTGCCAGTCGGAGTGAAAATGGGGAAGATGATCCTTCCCCTGAACCGGTCGTAGTATCCTTCTTTTTTTGTTCTCGGTAAGACTAAACCAGCCTTCTCGAGTAAATTCGGGGGGATATTTTTCCTCTGGAAGAAATTGAGCAAGGCATTCCATGAATTGAGCGCATATCCTATTTTGAGCTTCTGGATGGTTTCCTCGGCAATTCCCCTTTTACGGAGATACTCAAGGGCTTTTTCCCCCTCTTTTGTGTTGAACAGATTTTTTCTGAAAAAGGCCAAGCTGTCTTCGCTGATCTTTGTGAGTTTTTCCTCCAATTTTGCCATCTGCGGTGAAAATTGTCTCTTTTCCGGAAGTTTGATGTTGTATTTGTCGGCGAGGAAGCGCAAGGCTTCCAGAAAGCTTAAGTTTTCTTTTTCCATGATAAGGGTGAAGAGGTCGCCCCCAATACCGCATCCAAAACAGTGGAAGAGCTGTTTGTCCTCGTCTACAGTGAAAGAGGGAGTTTTTTCCGAGTGAAAAGGGCAAAGCCCCACATGCTTTGCGCCCCTTCGTCTCAATGTTGTGTATTGGGAGGCGACATCGACAATACTTGCCGTTTGTTTGATTTGATCTATAACATCCATAATGCGTCGAGGCAGACTTCTAATTCAAAATTAACTAGTAAAATATAGGGTTGAGTTATTCAATTGTCAAGTTTATAACTTAATCTGAATTATTCATAAAAGCTGCTGACAATTTTAAATTATAAAAGCACACAATATCTTATTGTCAGCATCTTTTACGCTACGGGCGAACCGATCTCATCACGTCTGTTTCGTGCAGCCCGGGCTAGGTTGGATCGGCTCGCAGTAGACATCTGCGGCTTCATGGGACGCTTCCTCACAGCCATGACAACCTCGGCCGGTGAATAATCCGGATTATTTAAAATGATAAAAATAAACGCCACGATCGTCTCAATCAAATTCCTTAGGCAGGGGATTCCGTCAACTAAAGGTGATTGATGAGAGAAGCGATGTAGGCGGCACCGAATCCATTGTCGATATTGACAACAGCAAGTCCGCCGGGGCAGGAGTTCAGCATGGCCAACAGTGCGGCCAATCCTTTGAAGCTTGTTCCATAACCCACACTTGTAGGTACAGCGATGATGGGAATTTCTGTGATGCCTGCGATGACACTGGGTAAAGCTCCTTCCATCCCTGCTGCTGTGATGATAACACGAGCGCTTTTGATGGTGTCCATCTCTCCAAAAAGTCTGTGAAGGCCAGCCACGCCAACGTCATAGATCTTATCGATCTCGTTCCCCAATACCTCACAGGTCACTGCGGCCTCTTCGGCTACGGGAATATCGGAAGTCCCCGCGGTGATGATCACGATCCGGCCTTTCCCCGGGGGGGGATCTTTTTGTTTCAAGAAGACAGTTCTTGCCAGAGAATTGTAACGCGCTTTAGGTATCTGCTGTTTGATTTTTTTATAGGCTTTAGGCTCCACTCGGGTGATAAGAAGATTGCTGCCCTTTTTGAGGATGGCTTTAGCTATTTTCAAGATCTGATCGTCCGTTTTTCCTGCCCCGAAGACGATCTCCGGATATCCACGCCTTAGCTCTCTGTGGTGGTCGATCTTGGCAAAAGCCAGGTCTTGGTAGGGAAAATCCTTCAGTGCCCTGAGGGCGTCTTTTGGGGATAGCTCTCCCTTTTGGACTTTAACAAGGAGTTCTTCCAGCTGTTTGTTCATCGACTCATTCTAGCACAGGTCCTTCTGATAATGCCAGATACACAGGCTTATGGGAAGCATCCTTATTTCCGTAATGCTCTCAAGTCAAATGATAATAGCAGGAGTTCGTCACAGTCCATATTCGTCAAAGACCCCACCCACCCACCACCATCCGACTCATAAGGACAGTGACTCCCTCTTTTTTGCCTCTAATGCCCTTGTCACGGAAATAAGGATGCTTTCAGACTCATCCATCATCGGAGAAACATCCCTAAATTCATTAGCAAGATAACGTCTAGACTCTGGTTGAAGTCTTCGTTATACTGAAATGGAAAAAATTATGATCAATCAGAAAGCTACGATAAAAAAGGAGATTACTTTCTCCGGCGTCGGGATCCATTCCGGCCAGAATGTGGAGTGCACATTGAAGCCATCTCCATCTGGAGAAATACTTTTTTCGTTCGTAGATGGTGATAATTCTCAAATGCGAGTGGATGCCTTTCAAGTTAAATCTAAATCAAGCTCCATATTGGCAGATGGACAGTGGCAGATCCGTACGGTAGAGCATCTATTGTCTGCCTTGTATGTATTCGGTGTGGATAGTGTTGATATCGAGCTCAAAGGGAGAGAGATCCCCATACTGGACGGAAGCGCATTACCAATTGCAAACGCCCTTGCGGAGTGCGGGATCCAAACACTTCCAGAAAAAAAGATATTCCTCAAAATGACCAAACCCTTCGTTGTTCAGGAGAAAGATGCTTCTGTCTCTGTCGAGCCGGCCCAGGAGTTTGAAATAAGCTACACGATAGAGTTTGATCATCCTCTCATACAGAAACAGGCATTGGATGTGGTTGTCAGCAGGCAGAACTTTCTCAAAAAGATTGCTCCGGCCCGCACCTTTGGGTTTCTCAAAGACGTTGAGGGACTCTGGGCTCAAGGATTGGCCTTGGGAGGGTCCCTGGATAATGCCATCGTCCTTGATGAAGCAGGTGTGATCAATGGGCCCCTCCGGTTCGATGATGAGTTTGTCCGCCACAAGATTTTAGATTTTATCGGAGATTTATCCCTGTTGGGGTATCCTCTTTACGGACATTTCAAAGCCTTTAAAGCGGGTCATTCGCTGCATCTCAAGGCTGTCCGTTTTCTTATCGATAATCCTGATCACTACACACTCCTCTGAATTTTTGCATTGATCGCATGTTGGATTCGTCCCTCGAATGGTCTGGTCAAATTAATACAATGTAGTCAAGATAAATCAATGTAGAGTCCGTTCCCCGAACGGACCGTTCGGGGAGCGGACTCTATCTCCACATGCATTTGAGAACAAGGGAGAAGCCAATTAAGAGCTTGTCAATCGAGTGATTCTGAGATAAAATGGTCAACACTTTGATTTTAGTATTTTTAGGGAGATAAAAGTGGCTGTAGAGAAAGAAAAAAAGAAAATTGATAACTATGAGAAAGCACTGTTGTTATTTGGCCAGGCAGTCAAGGCTTTTCGAAAGGGTGACTGCGAGAAAGCTGTGCAATCCTCTAAAACACTGATAGAAAAATACCCCTCCGAAAAGGAACTTATTGACCGGGCGAAAACCCACATAAAGATCTGCCAGGAAGGGATGAAGAAAGAGACCTATCCGTTAAAAACATTCGATGATTATTATGAGTACGGTGTTTACAAGATGAATCGGGGAGAGTTAAAAGAGGCTTTGGAGTTATTCCAGAAGGCTGTTGAAAAAGACCCTTCTCAAGCCAAGATCCTGTATCTCTTGGCTACGACATATCAGTTGATGGAGGAAACAGACCAATCTCTCGAATTCCTGAAAAAGGCCATCCAAAAGGACAAATATTTCAAGATATTGGCCCAGAATGACCAAGATTTTGAACCGTTGAGAGAAGATAAAAAATTTAAAATTTTAACCAAGCTTGCATGAAAAAAGGCTTATCTGCTCTGATCCTTGCTGCAGGAAAGGGAACCAGATTTAAGTCGGATAAAATAAAGGTTCTCCATCCACTCATGGGGAAGTCTATGCTTCAATGGGTGGTGGATTCTGTAGAGAGATTAAGACCTGATGTGATTCACATTGTTGTGGGCTACCAGGAGGATCTCGTTCAGAAATCAATAACGGGGCGAAAAATCAATTTTATCTTGCAGAAAGAGCAGCTAGGAACAGCCCATGCGGTTTTGTCCGCTCGGTCAGCGCTGAGAAGAAAGGCGCAAAATGACCTCCTCATCATGAACGGAGATTTGCCCTTGATCCGGGCTGAAACTCTGAGACCGCTACTCACACATCATAGAGAAAAGGGAAATTCCCTGACTTTTTTGACCACAGACTTGGTTAACCCCACCGGTTTTGGGCGGGTTATGCTCTCGGATGCTAAGACCATTAAAATCATCGAGGAGAAAGATGCCACTCCTGCTCAGCGGAAATTGACGGAGATCAACGTGGGCATTTATCTTTTCGCTATTAAAGACCTTCTTGAAGACCTCGCCCAAGTTTCCAACACCAATAAAAAGGGCGAGTACTATCTCACAGATATGATCGAGATTTTTGCACGGAATGGAAGAAAGGTAGGAAAGCACAAAACGAAGAACACAGAAGAGATCGTCGGAGTGAACGATCGATATGAACTTGCACGGGCGATGGATGCGCTTCGCTTGAGGAAAATCAAGTCTCTCACAGAGCGCGGCGTCACAGTTTGCGATCCTGGGTCGACATGGATCGATTGTAATGTGAAGATTGGAAGGGATACTGTTATTTATCCTTCAGTCATCCTCGAGGGAGAATCCGTCATCGGAAGCCATTGCACACTGTATCCCTATGTTCATCTGACTGATACGAGAGTCGGAAAAAGAGTGAAGCTCCTTTCTTCCTCGATGATCGAACAGAGCGTCATCCAGGATGATGCCCAAGTGGGCCCTTTCACTCATCTCAGACCCCATTCGGTCATCCGGAAGGGCGCGAAAGTCGGAAATTTTGTGGAAATGAAAAACACGGTTTTTGGCCGGTATTCTAAGGCCGGGCATCTCTCTTACCTGGGGGATGCGGAAATTCAGGACAGGGTCAACATAGGGGCCGGGACGATCACGTGCAATTATGATGGGATAAAAAAGAGCATAACCAGGATCGAGTCGGGTGCGTTTATCGGGTCCGGGACAGAGCTTGTGGCTCCTGTGAAGATCGGGAAAAAGGCCTATGTGGGCGCGGGTTCTACGATCACCAAGGATGTGTCCTCAGAAGCACTGGCTGTTTCCCGGAGTCGCCAGGAAGAGAGACCCGGTTGGGCCAGGAGAAAAAGGAAGAAATAATGTGTGGGATCATCGGATATATCGGACCAAAAAACATTGTGCCCCTTCTCATCGATGGATTAAAGAAGCTCGAATACAGGGGTTATGATTCTGCGGGGATAGCAGTCGTAGACTCTGGAAAACTTTATCTTCGGCGGGTGAAGGGGAAAATCAACGAACTGGAGAAAACTCTGGAGGGGGAGGATATCGTTGGGCAATTCGGATTAGGGCATACACGGTGGGCCACACACGGACGCCCTTCGGAGGAGAATGCCCACCCTCATCGCGATTGCACTGGGCGTATCGTTGTCGTTCATAATGGAATCATCGAGAATTATCTTTCCTTGAAGAAAAGACTCGGAGAAGAAGGGCACTCGTTCGTCACGGAGACGGATACAGAGGTGATCGCTCACCTGGTGGAGAAGTATTTTGAGGGAAAATTGGAGGTTGCTGTCCAGAAGGTCCTCCAGAAACTGGAGGGTGCTTTTGCCATCTCTGTGATCTCCACAGAGGACAAGGAAAAGATCGTGGCGGCAAGATCGGGTCCGCCTGTTGTTGTGGGTATAGGGGAAGGGGAGTATCTTGTTTCCTCTGATATCAATCCCTTGCTCTCCCATACGCAAGACATTGTTTTTCTAGAGGATAGAGAGATGGCCATCATTCGGAAGGATGGTGTGGAATTCCGGGATTTTGACGGTAATCCCTTGGATAAAAAACCTGAACGTTTAGCCTGGAATCCTCTTATGATCGAGAAGAGAGGCTACAAACACTTCATGCTCAAGGAGATCTTCGAACAACCTCAAGTGTTGAGGGATACCTTCGAAGGGCGAATATCGCTGGATTCGGGGACGGTGAGTTTGGGAGAGATAAAGATTTCTCCCCATGATTTGGCAGGAATCTCTCGAGTTGTCATCATTGCCTGTGGCACGTCCTATCATGCAGCGCTCATGGGACGATACCTCATAGAGACACTGGCCCGAATACCCGTCGATGTCGAGTATGCCTCTGAGTATCGTTACCGTGACTTCATCCTCGATCAGAGATCCCTTGTTGTTGTGGTTTCACAGTCAGGAGAGACGGCAGATACGCTGGCAGCTATGAGGGCTGTCAAAGAGAGGAATCCGTTAACCCTGGCCATCTGCAACGTGATCAATTCATCAATTGCTAGAGAGGCCATGGGAATTCTTTCCACTCATGCGGGTCCTGAGATCGGCGTTGCTGCAACAAAAACGTTTTCGGCCCAGATGGCGGCTTTGACTCTCCTGGCGATCCATCTGGCTCAGATCAAAAAGACGATCAATAAAAAGGAAAGTCTCGCGCTTATTCAAGACCTGCAGCGAATTCCCCACAAGATCGAAACGATCCTCAGTGACGCGGACCCTATCGAAAAGATAGCTTGGGATTTTGTGCCGCTTTCCCATTTCCTCTATTTGGGACGCTGGATCAACTACCCCATCGCACTGGAGGGAGCACTGAAGCTCAAAGAGATTTCATACATGCATGCGGAAGGGTATGCAGGGGGTGAGATGAAACACGGCCCCATCGCACTCATCGACGAGAAAATGCCCACGATGGCCATCGTGCCTAAGGATAGGGTCTACGATAAGATGCTGAGCAACATTTCCGAGATCAAGGCGCGTTTGGGGCACATCGTGGCTGTGGCCTTTCGTGAGGATGAGGACATCCGGGATAAAGTGGATGACGTCATCTCCATCCCGTCAACCCACCAGCTCTTCACACCGTTTTTAACGATAATCCCGCTCCAGCTGTTCGCTTACTACATTGCAGCCATTCGCGGCGCTGATGTGGACCAACCCCGCAACCTTGCCAAATCCGTCACCGTCGAGTAAAAAATGTATCCGAAAAAATGTACCCGGTACATTTTTCCTGGGGAAATTAGAAAAGATCACCTTTTTTGATGTAGGGTCCGTTCCCCGAATGGACCGCTTGGTGAACGCACCCTATATCGGTCAGCTCGGGGAGCTGACCAATAGGTGAGGCATCTGCAGACGTCGCATCGGACCGTTTGGGAAAGTGTCCCTCCATAAATAGGATGTTTCCTGTTATTTACCAAGAAAATCTGATGAGGATGCGGGCCTGCCGAGGCTGCTGCCTCCCCCAGACCTGACCGAAGATTGGAATATCCTCTTTAACGTAGGAGATCGGCCTCTGGCTGTTGAAGAGGTTGAACACATCAAGCCTCAATGTCAAGGCCATCCTCTGAGAAAGCTTCATGCCTCCCAATCCGAATCTCTTTTCCACTCCAAGATCAAGATAAGTGTGTGCAGGGGTTTCTCTTGTCCCTCTTGTCTCGGGGTAGGAATAATATCCTCCAAAGAAAGGAACGTATCCCATTTTCTCCCAATAGTAACCGGAAATATATTCAAACGCGGTTGAAAATGAAAAATCGGACGGAGCTAGATAGATTAGGTTGATTTTTAAATCGTGGTCGATCGAGTAGGGAAGCTTGCCATACCAGCCTTCGTCACCGATCCCTCTCCCCCCCAATCCGCCAAGCGTCCGATCGACATAATTCTTGATATCCTTTAATTCCGGAATGTCGGGAACAAAGAAATGATTGCCGAATAGCCCAAGATAGTTGGTGCTCCCTTCCTCCTGATTCCAGGAGCCATATTCTGTCTGTCCCGGGTTCGTTCCTTTGGCAGAGGAATGGCTATAGGATGCATTCAAAAAAAGACGAGTTCCTATCCTCCCATTCACTTCGAACTCAAATCCCTGATAATTCCGTCTTTTGTCTTCGTAGTTGTCATAGAGGAATTTATAGAGTGTCTCCAGATCGAGAAGAGCCAGTACTTCCAACAGGTCATTTGCGCTCGTCCTCACATAGCGGACCATTACTGCCCAATCCTTTCCCAACTTCCTGTCGAATTCTACAAGATAACGCGTGAGAAAGTTGGGCTTTAACTGTGAAGCTATTTCAAATGCCTGGAGCAATTGCTCATTTTCGAACTTCCAGTAAGCCGGATCATGAAGCTCTCTTTCGGATGGATTTTCCACGCCCTGCCACCTGTAAGTCCGGAATGTTAGTCCAGCTCCGGTATTGAAAAATCCCAAGGGCATGGTCGTAATCGTATCCGAAAATCTCCCCCAACCAATTTTGAGCACGTTGACACCGTCGCCTGTAATATCTACTGAGAGAGAAAGACGCGGAGAAAGAAAATCCGCCACAGACCATGACCACAGCTTTTCCTTATTATCATCAAGGGTTGTCTGTGTCTGGCTACGCAGCCCCAACATGACTGTAAATCGACCAAAAGTAGCTTTGTCCGCAATAAAAAAACCAATCCCATTGGAGGAATTCGTCATGTCGAACACACCGTATTCGTAAAAAAATGTGGGGGTTTTTTGCCCCTCATCCCAGCTCTCCCAATAGTATTTGGTCCCTGCATCAAAACCGTTCCCTGGAAAAAGATCCTCGTCATCACCGGTAAAATCTACAGCAAACTGAGATGAGAACGCATAATACTCAAATCCCAGCTTGATCTCATGATGACCAAAAGTCTCGGTAT
The DNA here is from genome assembly GCA_964406575.1 of uncultured Eubacteriales bacterium. GTDB lineage: Bacteria > Acidobacteriota > Aminicenantia > Aminicenantales > Aminicenantaceae > WTAW01. The sequence continues at coordinate 147,732 of CAYOSH010000006.1, forward strand.
CGAAATATTTTGTGAATTTGACATTAAAATCCATCCGGCTCGAATCGTCAATGACATTTCCATAAGAGTTATTGATATTACGGCCCAGATCCTCGATGTAATACTGCGCCGGTCCCAGGTTGCCATTCAAGGGCTCGATTAAGGAGTCTCTTTTGACCAAGCCCAAGCCGGATTCGATGAATGTGGTCGCATTAAAGATTCCTCTATAGTTGAAACGAAAAAGAAGATCAGAGAAGGTGGTTTTTTCATAAAGCTCCGGGATACCGACACCCCCATCCTGTCCTAAGGATGTGTTGAAGCTTGTCGTCAGCGAAAGATTATGATTGACGTTCGGAGCGTAGCTGAGTTTTGCAAAGAAGTTGTTGCGCTTGGTCGAGAGGGTGCCTCCTAGGACATTGAGGTAGTCCACTGCATCTTCTCTTGTTTCTATCGTATCTAAATAGAGGTTCTCCGAGACAAAAAACCAAAGCTTGTCTTTGACCACTGGCCCCCCGAGATTTAAGTACCAGTTGGAGTCGGAGAACTGGTCCGCCTCGCTGATCACAGCCAGCTGATCTTGTCGATCTGCCTGGAGGTGTTTATCCAGAAACACCAGAGAAAACTCTCCCGAGAAGTCATTGCTCCCGCTTTTTGTGACCATGTTGATGATCCCTCCGGGTGCGGTCCCGTATTCCGGGCTAAAAGCATCCGAAATGACCTGGATCTCGTCGATGGAATCGTAATTCAGAGGCATGCCCGACCCTCTCAGCCTCACGCCGCTGACAGAGAGGCCATCGAGGATCCAATTGTTGCCCTCTTCCCCCTCCCCGCGAATGCTCGGCTGTCCTTCTGTAGCCACTCCTCTCCGGGTATTCATCCGGACGCCACTCACACCAGGAGCAAACTTGACGGCATCCACAACCGTGCGATTCTGTGAGGGCATCTTCTCCAGATCTTCACTACTCAGATAAAAGCTCGTGTCGATGGATGTTTTGTCGATGAGCGGCGTGTCTGCAGTGACGACGATCTCCTCTTGGATCTCTGAGGGCTTCATGGTTGCCGACAAGCGTGTGACTCGTCCCAGCCGAACGATCACGTTTTCTTGAACAAGAGGAACAAATCCTTCAAGTCTAAAAGTCAAAGTGTATTTACCGACGGGCAAAAGTGGAAAGTAAAAATCACCGTTCGGCGTGGAGATGACGGCCCGTTCCCCCTGAAGGTTTGGCCCCCCTGCCGTTATTTCAACTCCAGGAAGTCCCTCACCTGTCTCATCAACCACTCTCCCCTGGATTTCTCCAGTTTCTGTGGCCAAAAGGTAGGAGGCAAAAAATAAACAGGTCATTAGGAAAAGAGTGATATGTATTTTTCTCATTCTTGCCCCATTCATTTGAATACGATTGCTGTTATTCCATCTCAAACAACATCTGTTTCACAAATTTATTATAATCCTTCAATCCCTTCCATCTCAATGGAATCATTTCCGATCGCTCATTGAATTTAGTTTCATGAGTGTGCTGGATTTATAATACGGAACGAATAATCAGCGTGGAGTTTTAGTTATCTTTGTTGGTGACTTTTCGCACATGGAAAGTGCGCTGAAGGGCCGTAAAGTTCGATATAAGGGCAATAAACAGAAGAATTCCCACCATTACAGGGTCGAAGATATCGAATACAGTGCCAATGATCGTTCCCAGAAGCAGGAGTGCCATCCGCTCCGCCCTTTGCATGACCCCTATTTTGCACTCGATCCCCAGTCCTTCTGCTCTTGCTCTGGTATAGCTCACCATCGTGGAACCGAGGAATGTGAAAAACGGCACCCATAATGCCCAATTGCCCCTGAAGTGATAGGCAAGACCCAGGTAAATGAAAAACTCCGAGTATCTGTCCAGCGTGGAGTCGAATATGGCGCCAAAATCGCTCTTTCGGTCGGTCTTTGCGGCAACTTTCCCGTCCAACATGTCGAACAACCCACAGAGGAAGATCATGAGACCGGCCCATCCCGGCTCTTCCAGGCCAAACAACACACCCGCTCCCACACCGAACAGCAGAGCAATGACCGTGAGGGTGTTCGGGGTGAATTTTAGCTTCACAAACAGATCAGCAACGCTGTTGGCAAAATTTGTTGCCGCCGTTATCAGAATCTGCGGCATAATGCGGATATTTTTCTTTGTTTGCCCAACCATTTCTTTTTCTTACCTGATCGAGGTGTGCTCTTATGGGAACACGTAATCTACCGCAATATTGAGTGAAATTCAAGTTCTATGCTTTGCCCTTTTGTTTTGCCAACCAATTTCACTCCATTATATCAGGCAGTGTCACAGCGGTTCCCGGCTATTCCCAGCAAAATGAAGGATGGATATCTTCGAGAAAGATGCCCCAGATCTATTTACCTCTAAAAAAATACGTTTTTGCAATTTCCACGGTCAGGAAATAAAAACCCTAAATAATCCCGATCAAAATCAACAAATTCCCAGGTATAGCAACGAACTCGAATAAAGAGCTTCCCAGTGTTGTATAGGCAACACCAATAGCAAAGACTCCGGTCAGCAGTGAAGCGCTGAGTAGCCACGCACTGGGCTTGCTTTTAAAGAAGGGAAGCCTTGTCCTTATTGAAAAAGTTATTACAAGCTCAGTAAGTGCAGATTCGACAAACCACAATGTGCGGAACAGGCGCATTTCCACCTTCAATATAAGGATCATGGACAGGATCAATGCCAATTTCTTCATCAAATTGGCTCAGATCAGCAATGTAGAAGTGATAGCTTATTAAAATCTCCTCTTGTGTCTGGGAAAGATCGAAAATACTTGATCTCTCGGCTGAAGGCTCCCCAAAATTCGGAACCAGTTTCTGAAGAGACAAGACCTCCATTTCTCCCGTTTCTTTCTTTTCTGCTATTTTTTCTTGTGTTTCTGCTTTTTCACTAGATTTGCATGAAGTGAAGAGCATAAAAATCGCGAAAAACAATATCCAACAGACGATACCGCCACATACCTGTTACTTCTTAGATTTCTTATCTTTCCTTCTTTAAACTGTATATCTAGAATGGATAAAATCTGTAGGATTCTCCCATAAAATTTTTATTCCTGAGGCTTTATTGTAGTGTAAAAAGTGTTTGGGCCGCGGCGTACGAGTAGTGCGGCGACATCGTCGGTTTTAAGGTCTTTAACTTCTCGTTCAAAATCCTGTATTGTTCGAACCTCTCTGCGATTCACTTCCTTGATCAGATCCCCGCGCTGCAACCCTGCTTCTTCGGCAGGGCTCCCAGAATAAACCTCGGTCACAACCACTCCGGACTCGTTCTGATATCCAAGTTGATCCGCAATATCCGGAGTCAACATCTGGACGCTGAGACCCAGTTTCTGGCTTGTCTGTGGCTCTTCTTGCTGTTTTTGGGGAATCCTTTCTCTTCCGGGTTCTTTCGGCCTCTCAAACAAAGTCACTGTTAACGTCGTCTCTTTTCCGTTTCGTAGTAAGCCTATCTTCACTGGAGTTCCTGGCTTGGTCTGAGCAGCCATATTGCGCAACTGTGTGCTGTTCTCTACCTTTTTACCGTTAAACTCGACAATGACGTCTCCGCGTTTTACGCCCGCTTTATCAGCCGGTCCTCCCTTATCCACGTCTCCTACAAGAACTCCTCCGGTTCCCGATAGCTTCATCGCTCGGGCAAGGTCTTCGTTTATGTCTTGTGGAACCAGTCCGATATAGCCTCTCGTCACCTCTCCCTTGGATATAAGGTCATCCATCACCTTTTTTGCCATATTGATAGGAATTGCAAAGCCGATTCCGACATTCCCGCCTGAAGGGCTAGCAATAGCAGTGTTGATGCCGATGAGATTCCCCTCCATGTCAGCCAGCGCCCCGCCGCTGTTACCCGGATTGATCGAGGCATCCGTTTGGAAAAAGTCTTCATAATCTGCCAAACCGACCGAAGAACGCCCCTTGGCGCTTATTATTCCGTGTGTTACCGTATGAAACAGTTGAAATGGATTACCGACAGCTATTACCCATTGCCCGACTCTGACATCATCTGAATTGCCGAGTTTTGCGGTTGGCAAATTATTCGCATCAATTTTGATTACAGCCACATCGGTTGGGGGGTCGGTTCCAATTATCTTGGCCGTAAAAGTCTTGTTATCCCCGATCACCACGGATAATTTTTCGGCATTGGCCACGACATGATTGTTTGTCAGAATATAACCATCACTTGTCACGACTACCCCTGATCCTAGACTGCGAACCGTTCTCTTCTCTTCTTGGGGTGGCGGGGTTCCAAAAAAACGCTTAAAAAAATCTTCCCCGAAAAAGTCTTTGAAAGCGTCATCAGGAAATCCGAACTGGCCCTGAGCTTGGACAGTCTGTTCGGCGAATACAGACACGACGGATTGACTCACTTCAGCCGCGGCCTCTTCGAAGGCCTTGCTTATCTGGCTCATCAAATCATGCACTTGGGAATTATCTGTGGAGACAGCGGTTGTTACGGCCGGCTCCTGACTTTGTGTCCCAGATGAGATCCCCAGGGGTCGAGCAAGAAGAATTCCTGCAACGAACGCCACAGCAAGGATGATAACAAGAAATATTACGTTTAAGCCTTTCTTAGCCATTGAAGTCCCTCCTGTTTTTTAATTTTTCTGTCTCTAAAAAATAATAAGGAACTTGTCCTATTTTTAGAAACTTTTTACACGTGTGTTTACCCCATATTCTACTCCATTATAGAATAAAGTCATTATACTTCAAACAAACTCTGTTCGATAGTCTAATTTGTGGCTCTGATCATTTCGTCTTCAGTTCATATAACTTGGAGGATATGTTCGATCAAGTAGCAACACTTCCCTGAGTAAATACCAAAATGCTGCCTTCGCCGCGGACAGAAGCCTCCTTTACCTTCTCCCTCTTTAGCCATGGCAGGGAGGATTGTTCAAGAAATGGGCCAGATGGGTGTCTGTGATAAACGTTGCGGCCTTCTGCCGGAATCACCTCTCGGGCTGAGACCGAGGCGCGGGCAGAGGCTTTCGCGGCAGCATTTTGTCGCGCATCGCCGTATGATACACGAAGGAAGCCATGATTACAGCCGACTGCATGATGTCGCTTTTCTGTATGCGATCGTAGACATCCATGTTGGAGTGGTGGGTTCGGGTCCCATAATCGATTGGATCTTGGATGAACTGAAATCCGGGCAGACCGACGCGGTCAAAGGAGTGATGGTCGGTGCCGCCGGTATTCCGGATGGTTAGAGTTGTGGCGCCCATGTCCTTAAACGGAGCCAGCCAGGCTTCAAAGATCGGGCGCACCTCCTCGTTTCCCTGGAGATAAATGCCCCGAATTTTGCCGGTTCCGTTGTCGTAGTTCCAATAGGCGGACAGCTTGTTATACTCCGGTTTTAGCGTAGGCGGCGTCTGCATCTGATCACGCATCCAGTTCATGTATTCCTCGCTGTAGCGCTCCAGGTTATCCGGAGGAGAAGGGCGAGAGGCGAAATGCTCATCCACATAGGCTCGGGATCCCAACAAACCTTCTTCTTCGCCGCCCCAGAGGGCAATGCGGATGGTTCGGCGGGGTTTCAGTCCGACCGCTTTCAGAATGCGCACGGCTTCCATGGCGACAGCGCAACCGGCCGCATTATCGGTGGCGCCGGTCCCTGCGTGCCATGAATCAAAATGTCCGCCGAGCATGACCAGCTCATCTTTTTTGTCTGTGCCCGGCAGGTCTGCCAGGATGTTGTAATCATTCAAATTCTGGCTGAGGAAATCAGCTTGTATTTCCATCTCCAGTGTGACTCTGATCTTCTTGTCAAGGATGCGGCAGATCCGGTTGTAGTGCTCCACCGCTACTGTGACCTGTGGAGGAACCGGCGGTGCATCTTCAGCCCGGTCGCCTCCGCTGGAGACGAAAATCGTGCCGTCTTCGCCGCGGCTGGGATCCAGCACAGCAGCCACCCCTTCGGATACGTAGAACTCGTTAATTTTTCTCCTCAGAGCCCGGCTCGGGAAGCCCCCGGGCCGCCTCATAAACCGCCTCTGTTGTCCTGGCTCCGGCATGAGAGCGATTTCCGCCAGTTCTTCATCTGTGTGTCTTGTGGCATCGGGGGTGAAGTGCGTTTCCACCTCGCGTTCCGGCTGGGTCAGGACGAACATCCCTTTGAGCTTGCCGCGGTATTTCTCGATATCGGCTTCGGATGCGATATCGACGCGGATGGCTCCGCCGCGGACGATTCCGTTGGTGCCAGGGGTCCAAGCCTTAACAATAGCGAGAAGGGGAGAATAGACCGGCTCGATCATATGGGCCTGAAATTTCTTCAGTTCCCAACTTC
>CAYOSH010000007.1:0-141152 GCA_964406575.1 uncultured Eubacteriales bacterium
CAACTCGTGGAGAGTCCGGGGTGGGCTTTGTTTTCTTCCAGAGGGTGAAGTAGGCGACGACGCTTAAACAGACAAGAAATATGACGATGATGAGAAAAAGAGCTTTCTTGGACACTATCTTACTATAGAAAATCTCCAGAATCATGTCAATGCCGTTTCTCTTTCAACTCACTTTTCATAACAGGGTCTGGTCAATTGAATTAATATTTTTATCGTGTATAATAATACCTTATTTACCCATGGATTGAGGAGTGAACATGAAAAAGAGAAAATTGCGCATATTGTTTTTTCTTGCCATAATCGTATTTCTTCTGCTAGGAGTCGCCAGTCAAGCGGATGAGGAACTCAAGGCAAAGCAAACTCAAAAAATCGCCGATGGTGATGATTGGTCAGAAGCCGTTTATGTATCCAGGACAGGACAAGACTGTGCTTTTCCCAAAGTTACGGCAGACGATTCCGGATATGCCTACATCATCTGGAATCAGGAGAGCGGACAACGAGGGGTTTATTTTACTTCCAATGAAGACGATTCATGGTCGACTCCCGAGAATATCACGAAATCTTTCGTCAGAGTCAAAGAAGGGCCCTGGCCCGAGCTCACACTCGACGTCTACGGTAATGTTTTTGTCGTTTACACGGCAGTGACAGATGGAAACTACGAAATCGTTTACGTCCGTCGAAAGGGGAAAAATTGGGGCCCGCATGAGAACGTTTCTAGAACACCAGAGGCTGGCTCTGTGTCTGCCACTCCTCTGGTCGATGTGAGAACCAATGACTACTTTATCCACTGGCAGGATGACATCGACCGCCCAGCTCCAGAGGCATCCTACTGGAGAACATATGTTCGCTTCAAGGAAAAAGGAGAAGGGAATTGGGTGGGCGCAGGAGCTATTGGAGATGATTCAGGAAAAGATTACGGACCAGAAGCAGCGATGGACGTCAATGGAAAAATGTACGCGGTCTGGGGGAATCGGAGAGGCGGGATCTCCAGCGTCTATTTTGTGGAGAGCGCTACTCCAAAAGTGAACTCCAGTTGGAAGCCCCCGATCGATATTTCCGGCTCAACAGGAGTCCAGTTCGCAGAACCGCAAATCGCAGTCGATCTCGAAGGGAACGTATATGTTTGCTGGATGCAGACAGCGGGTGGAAATTGGGAGGTCTTTTTCAGGAAAAGGATCAACGGAGTCTGGCAGGAGACCGAGAACATCTCTCAAACGTCAGGAGCCTCTGAGTGGCCGACGATCGCCGCGGATAGAGTCACAGGAAAAGTCTACGTCGCATGGCACGATAACACCTCGGGAAATTGGGAGATACTTTTCAGAGAATTTGACGGGACAAAATGGTTAGACGCCCAGAATGTCTCTAAATCCGGCGCCAAATCTGCCAGGCCCGATATGTATTGTGACAGCGGTGGGGGCATTCACCTTGTTTATCTTGAGCTAGAGGGCAACTGGAAGGTCTATTACAAGGAAAGAGTGGGTGTCTATGATTTTCCTATCTATGCTCCCCTCAATCTTGGATTGAAAACGGCTTACGATGATCAGACCGGAACAAAAACCGACTCATTGACATGGGATGAGAATCCGGACAATGAAAGACACACCGAATTTCAATATCTGATCTACCGGAAGGAGCATGGACAGGGAGACAGTCAGTATAAGGTTATCGCAACGGTCCCAAACACGACACTCAGTTATAAAGACGAAGGACTGCCCACAGACACAAAATACTGGTATCGTTTGAAATCCTACTCTGAGTTTGACGAAGAAAGCGAAGAAGCTTCGAATGCTGTGATGGAAAACTGGATCTGGCCTGCGCTCGATCCATTTCTCAATACCCAATTCAATAGATTCCTCTTCTACCAGGAAAAGATCAATACGCTCTCCTGGTCGGGGAATCCTTTGAATGACGCCATAACTGTGGACAGATACGATATCTACCGCAAATTGACCTCACAGACAAATGCTGAGTATGCGCTGCTCACTTCTGTGGGACCTGATATCCATCTGTACAAAGATAGAAGCCTCCCTCTAGATGAAAGCTACGCCTACCGCATCGTTGTTGTCGATGCGGATGGCATCGAAAGTGCCCCGAGTCAAGCTGTCAGCGAGGAATAAACGCAATTCCTTGACCGAGGAGTGAAGCGGCACGCTTAATCCACAGAGAAAAGAACTCATTCATTTTCTGTGGAAGGGGGAGTTACGATCTCAATGATTTCCGGTCCGCCAGCATCCTCGGGATCCTGATCGTCATAATAGAAATCGTAGCCCACAAATACTCTGTAGTTATCCGGAAGTACACTCAGTCTAGTCGAGCGTTCGGCAAAACTCCTTCTGTCCGCATTGGAGGAGCCGACTTTGCCATCAAAAATCGTCATTGTATTTACTTCTTTTGCCCCGGCATCGGTGATTCTCACGAAAGGATTGAGAACATAATCATCGCCTATGCGGAGCTCTCCCCCGAACACAGTGCTGGAAAGGGTCCAGACGGCAGAGTCTTTCGAAAGAGTGACCGTTTGGAAATAATCATCCCCTCGGGTGTTGGGAAGGGATGTGTAGAGAAAAATGAAACTCAATTCCTTCCGCTTTGCCAGGGAACTTCCCTCTATCTTTTGGACAAGAAGATACTCTTTGGTCAAGGGATACTTCAAATCGAACTCGGATGTATCAGTTAACACGTCATACTCATATCCGATAAAGACCTGGTCCCCAGCAGAGAGAGGGAGATCAGCATTGTCACGCGTTGCCGATGTCCTGAGCCCGTCCACATCTCCCTCATGGACGACCCACTTGACGACCTCCTCTCCACCGGAATCGACAATCCTCACATAAGGGTTTTTTATTTTTTCATTCCCTCCCAACACACCACTGGCGGAGATCGCACTCTGGATCTTCCATTTTTCTCCATCCCTATCGCTTTTGATGAGGAGGATGCTCTGAGCGTACTGGGAAAAATTGCCGGGAAAAACGTAATTGGGATACGGGCTCAGCCGATAAATTTTTATGGTGGGATTGTGAAGGTCGATCAAATATTCGTCCCATTTGGGACGAAACGTCTTTATCAAAAGGGTCTGTTCCTCCAAAGACCTGTAAAAACTGGCTTGTTTGGGAAACTCCTCGGGGAATCTCGTGAATCTCGCATACATGATATCGCTGACAATCACATACTTGACGTTCCGCTGGGCCAGCCAATCCAAATGGATATTTCCCAGGGTGTGCCGGCGAAGCAGGTTGAAATCATCTGGTGACAATGGCGGTCCATAACTTTCCAAAGCGAGAGTCGAACCCTTGGGAAGATTTCTGTTTATCCATTCTTTAGCTAGAGTTCGCGTATCTTTTTGAGTGAGGAGGTAGTCGAACCTCAGGACCTTGACGACAGAGGGGAAGAGGACAAGGACGATCACAACCCAATTCAGATATCGACTCTGCAGAACGGGTAACGGGAATCTGGGATTTTTCTTCCCCAAAGGAGATGCGATCTTGGTCAGGATGGCATCCAGAAAAAAAGCTGCGATCAAGACCAAAAAAGGCGTCAGAGGAAGCAGATATCTTGCAGCCATTGACTTCCAGCTCCCGATGAGCACAAAGAGCACGAGAGGAAAAACGATCAAGATCAGGTCTTTCCTCTTTCGGCGCACCAGGCCCAAAAGAACTCCTCCATAAACCAAATATTGGGAGAATTTGCCGATATTTTCTGCCATCCCATACTGGAGATAGAACAGCCATGCAGGTTGAGCTGTGGACGAGCCATAGTGCCCGGTTTGCAACAAATGCTGTGACTGCCATTTAAAATCATTCCAGAATTTTGCAAAATCGAGAACAGAATAAGGGCAGCCGGCCAGGAATCCCCCCAAAAAAAACACCACTGATAGGATGAGTTTGTGGCTGAAGAAAATCTCCTTTATGGACCGTTTGTTATCCAAGACATAGAACAGATGGGCAAGAAACAAGGGCAGAAAAAGCATCTGGCCACCGTACTTCGTGGCTGTGGCTAATCCAGCAAAAAGCCCGGCCAAAATGTAAAACTTGGTGTCCCCTTTTATATAAATGAACCATATACACAAAAACGAGAGCATCAGGAAAAAAACCATGGGGACATCGGGAACCATATAGTGAGAGATCTTGTTATGGACTGGGGAGAACACCAAGAACAGAGAGGCCAGGACTCCGACCCTAGGATTATACATCCTTTTCCCCAAATGGAAAACGATGAGGATAGTTCCCACGCTCAACAGGACACTCAACAATCGCGCTATGATCACGTAGGGTGTGGCGTCTTCTTCGAATGCCTTCATAAAATGGGCGACGGATGTGAATTTTCCCGTTATTTTCCCCTCGATATAATACATACCCCAGAGGCCCGCCACCGCATATGTGTGTAGGGATGGGACATGAAAAAAGTGAGGGTCCAGGTCCCCGGTAAAATAGGTGATGGAGATTTTGGCGAAGCGGTCTTCATCGACATGGTAGAGATAGGGCAAACCAAAGGATATGCCAGCCATACGTGTGGCAATGGTTAAGACGATGATGAGGGCAAGGATGACCTTTGTTTTTGAGCCATCATCAGGTCCTGTGGACATAATAGTACTTATAAATAAGACTCCAGTCTCCGTCAAGTCATTTATCCGGCTGTCCTCTTCAGGCTTGCTGTCTTGCCAAGGTCGAGATGCATTCCCAAGTCCCTGATTGAATGAAGACAAAATGCAATATCGAGTGTCAATCATAGTCTTACAATCACAGATTTAGGGCGCTTATTTAGGCGAAGGAAGCATCCTTATTTCCGTGATAAACATATGAGACGTAAAAAAGAGCGAGTCACTGTCCTTATGAGTCATATGGTGGTGGGTGGGGGGGGTCTTCGACGAATATGGAAAGTGACGAGCTTCTGCTATTATCATTTAACTTGAGAGTATCATGGAAATAAGGATGCTTATTCGAGCGAACAAGATTTTGACAAAGAGGGGATGCGATGCTATTATTCTGTGGAAATTCAGATGACGGTCACTGTAATCATCCCCACCAAAAACGAAGAGCAGAGTATCGAAAAAATCATAAACCGGTGCAAAAAGCATGCGGATGAGCTGCTCATCGTTGACGGACACTCCAAAGACAACACAAGAAAGATCGCGGAGGAATGGGGTATCAGGGTTGTGCTCGACCATGGCAAGGGAAAGGGCGATGGCCTCCGGGTTGGAATCCAGGAGGCGAAAGGGGATATTATTGTATTCATAGACGCCGACGGATCCCATGATCCAGACGACATCCCTAAACTGGTCAAACCCATTCAAGACGGCAAAGCGGACTTGGTCGTTGGCTCCCGGGGGAAGGGTGGGAGCGATGAACTTCACGGGGATGTCGAAAAATTACTGCGGATGATCGGCAGCGACATCATACTGATCGGTATCAACAAAAGGTGGAAGGTTCACCTTACCGACAGCCAGAATGGATTCCGGGCCATCCGGACAGAGGCCGCACGGCAACTGGACTTGAAAGAGAACATCACCACCATCGAGCAGGAAATGACCATGAAATGCCTGAAGAAAGGCTTCCGGGTCGACGAGGTTCCCACCCACGAATACAAGCGGGAATACGGAGAATCTGTCATCCGTTTAAAAAAGGTCTGGTTCAGGTATGTGTGGAGTTTTCTGAAAAACCTGATATAAAATTGAACATCATCCTTCTCAATCCCCCTTATTATTGTAAGGTCGTTCGAGAGGGACGCTGCCAGCATGAGGCAGCCATTTGGGATTCTGTCTATCCCCCTCTGTCTCTCGCGACTATCGCATCTTACCTGAGAGACGACCACAATATCCGGATTGTTGATGCCATCGCTGAGGAGACTGATTTGTCCTCGCTCGTCAAGAAAATCAAAAATTTTGGAACCGATCTGATTATTGCTTCGGTCTCCACACCCACAATCACGGAAGACGTTCAAGCTCTCGAATACATCAAGAGCTCGACACAGGCAAAAATCTCCGTATTCGGAGTTCATGCCACATATTTTGCGAAAGCGCTCATAGAGAAAAATTATATCGACTATGTCATCCTGAATGATCCAGAACTCCCCTCTGTTCAAATCGCATCGGGGAGAAAGGATAAGCTGGAGGGTGTTATCTACAAAGAAAATGGCAACATTGTGGTCAGACAGCCTAATCCTAAGAGAATATCCCAGTTCAAAATTCCCGCTTGGGATCTGGTGAACCTGAACAAATACAAAATCCCGATAAAGGGTAAAAGTTATGTGCTTGTGTCCACAGCACGGGGCTGCCCCTACGATTGTTCATTCTGTGTTGTCCCCTATTATTACGGAAAAAGGATCAGATACCGGGAGGTCGATGAAGTCATCGCAGAGCTTAAGGCCGTCTCTGAATATGTGGACGAAGTTTTTTTTCACACAGACCTCTTTACATTCAGGAAAGACTATGTCCTTGAATTGTGTGATCAAATCCGCAAGGAACAGATAAACATCCAGTGGATCTGCAACAGCCGCGTGGATACATTCGACAAAGAAATGGCAGAAACCATGAAAACCGCGGGTTGCTGGATGGTCTCCTTCGGAGTTGAGAGCGGGAACCAAGAGATACTGGATCTATGCGGGAAGAAGATCACCCTCGAACAGTCACGAAGAGCCGTCCAGATCTGCCGTGAAGCCGGCCTTATTTCCATCGGTCATTTTGTGCTGGGATTCCCCGGAGAAACTCACAAAACTCTAAAGCAAACGATCCGGTTTTCCAGAGAAATCGAGCCTGATTTTGCGGAGTTTTACATCGCGACTCCCTTTCCAGGCAGCCGGCTTTTCGAAACCGTTCGTCAAGACATTTCACTGGACTGGGAAAACATTCGATACGACCACGATCCCTACAACTATGGGTTTGACCTAGAGAAAAGCCGGACACGTGCCTATTTCCGCTTTTATCTCAGACCTAAAAAGATTTTGAGGTTTATCAGGTTGTTTGGGTTCAAAAAGATCTTTACGATGAGTTCGTCAGCTATTCGATTTTTGACTTCTTTTATCCGGAATCCAGGTTAAATTTGATGACTCCCCTGGCCGAGCAGAGGGAAAATCAGCGGTCACCTCTTTCCCTTATTGAGCCTGATGGAACCATCTGTGACTATCAATCCCTTTCCCGAAACAACGGCCTTCCGGACAGCTTTTTCCCCTCGTTTTAAATCAATCTCTACAGAAAGAAACGGATGAGATTCCAGAAAGAAAAGATCCATCCCACGGACGCTGTTCGGACCTCTCAAAACAAAGCTGATGCGATCCCCCGAGAACACGACATCTAACAGCGTGGCTTTTCTGGGAAAAAGCTCGATCCGTGCGATCGCTCCTTTGGATTTTACGGGATCAGCGAAACGAATCGTCCCTGAAGCCACCGGTGACGGTTTGCTTCCCCACCGCAACCTCCACACTTTACTGGATCTTTGCACATAGACACCATCGAAAGCATTCAACGCTCTCTGTGAAGTTGTCTCATTTGTGAACAATCTGTTCAAGATCTTGAGGACATCTGGATTTTTGTTCTGTGTTTTCAGAGATCTGAGATATTCCGCAACCGCCTCTTCAATCTGTCCCTTCCAGAAATGTTCATTCGCTCTTCTGACCTCGTTGTTCACATTGTCTATGGAAGAAAATATATAAAAATTATGGATCTTTTTGTCGAGGAAATACTCGGCCGTTATGTGATTCAAGACCTCGGGCATTTTGTCGTACCAAAATCCATATTCCCATTGCCTGAGAACGATAATCTTAGGTTTGTTTGTCTTGATCTGCGCTAAAAACGTCTTTCGCCTTTGCGGAAAATAGCCGGGGATTCTTCCGTTATCGAATTCTGTGGCATTTTTTCGGTCCGATAAAAAGTAGAGCGGGCTCTCGCCAAAGCAAAGGATCCGGTCCTCCGGTGAGGTGTGCGTTGAGATATATTTCAAAATTTTGCTGTATGTTACAGCCTGCCGGCTTGGGGGCAGGATCCCGCCCCGTTCGGTCCCTTTGATCTCTCTGTGAACACCGGACCTCAAAGAGATCCCCCCTCCGTCGTACTGGACCATGGCATGACCGAAAAGGCTGTAAAAGACTAAAAACACCTGGACTCCTAAGGCCACAACGAACACAACGAGGAGAACGGCAGCCTTCAAAGAAAAAATGCTTTTCTGTGTCTTTCGCGCCTTCTTCATTTGAACAACAACAATAAACATCAAATAAGCCCACAGGATATGGATCAAGGCTCCGCTCTGGGGGATCCTGAACTCATGAGTCCAATGCCATATATGGGTGAAGGAAAAGACTGCCAGCATCCAAACAGCCAAAAGGGAGAAGTCCAGAGTCCTGTTTTCCGTGCGTCTTTTCAAGAATCGCCTAAGGAGAAGACATCCCATAACAATAAAGAGCAAAATGGCCAAATAAGAAAACAACAAGCCCAGTCCTCTATCCTTGATATCGATGGGCCATTGTAAAAATTGAAGCGGAGATTTAAAACCATAGGACTCGATGTGCCCCAGTCGAACAGTCTGGAGGATGCCTTCGACAAGATCCTTCAGGCCATCCCTCACCCAGTAGAGAAGAATCATGGGAAGAATCCCCACAAAAACAGAGACGCCAATTGTTATCCACTTCTTCAGTATCTCAGCCATTCTCTCTTTTTCCGCTATTCCCAAAACGAGGATTAAAAGCCCTAGAGTGATGAGGCTGTAACCGGCATAATCCTCTCTGAAATAGGCAGAGAATCCCACAGAAAGGCCAAGAACGGCTAGCCGGACCTTTTTTGAGTTACGGATATACAGAAGGATCAAGAGCGCATTGACCAACAGAACCACTCCCACAAAAGCTTTATTCCAAAAGCCAGGAATGATCATCAGAAGGACTGAAGGGATCAAGTTGAAGGGGAGGGGCATGATCTTTCGAGAAACATGAAAAGCCAGAATATTTTTTGTACAGTGCAAGGCCACTAAAAACAGGCGCTCCACAGCCACGCTTTTGCCAAAAGCCAGAAACCAGAGAGCCAGCACATAAAAGCGCCCCATGGTGTATTGGTGAAAATCCTTTAAGGGCAATTCTCCCGAGAGCACGCGCATGGCCCCATTAATGAGCAACCCCTCATCGACATCGATTTTGAAATACTTGTAATAGGAGAGATAGTAAATGATGCTGACCACACCGATGAGGATGCTGATCATCAAGGAGTTATATTTCTTGTTCTTGAACACACGTCTAATCCCAAGATTCTATAAAAAGTTTCGAGTCTCTATTGTAATGACAGAGATGTCTAATTTCAACTCACTCTGAAGAACAGGACGCGGTTTGAGGCGATAATTTTCTCGATCGGATTATTCACATATTGACGGGGATTGCGTTCTCTTAACCCAAAAGGAGTAGTCGAAAGGGGTGAAAATATCATCTCAAATTTCACCCTTAGAGGCACTTGACCTTGCATTCAGAATCTCTTAACTTTTAAATAGAGTAATTTTTACTTTACTTAACTGACAATATTAGTAAACTATTACTCTGGTCCGAAAAAATTTTGGAGATAGAAAAATGACCAAAAAAAACAGGACTCTTAACTTAATACTCTTGCTTGTATTCTTATTCATCCCCGTTCTCATCTTAGGAGGGAATCTTCTCGGAGATCCTGTTGGCGAAGAAAACGAAACACCGCCTCCAACCATGAATGCCCAGGATGGACTTCCTACCCCCATTAAAATCTCCAGCTCCGGCGCCCCCTCTTCCACTCCGCTGGTTGTGGCGGATTCAGGAGGGTCAGCCCACGTGATCTGGCTAGAGGGCACAGGAGGAAGGAGGAATGTGTTTTACAACACCAATAGGGGAGGCAGTTGGGGAAATCCGGTGAACACATCCTCGGATATAAAAGTCGGCGGATCGGGTCCCTGGCCGGATTTTGCGATAGACACAGCAGGACGACTCCACTATGTCTTGACAGCCGTCTCGGATTATCCCAATTATGAAGTCTTTTACAAACAGAACACAGACAACCAGTGGCAACGAAGCGAGAATATTTCCAACACAGCTGCGCCTGATTCAGGAGGTTCAGCCTGCCCCTCGATCGCAACGAGCCCAACGAACAACAACTGTTACGCTGTCTGGTATGATGACATTTATACACCCGACAGATGGCACCTTTACTACACCTACAAGAACGGCGGCAAGTGGAGCAGTGCCAGGGCTTTGTCCGTAGACAATGGGACTTACACACCAGAACTCGATGTCGACGGAAGCGGGAGAGCACATCTGATCTGGATCAAACGCCGCAAAGGTTCCTCTGCCGTCTGGTATTCCAGCAATTCAAACCCAACTGATTTCAATTCATGGACTGAGGCCATAAACATATCCGGAGATTCAAACGAGGACTGGTGTGAACCCGATATCGCTGTGGACGATCAAGGGAACGTCCACATTACCTGGATACAGAATAAAGGGGGGAATCGAGAGATCTATGTCAGAAGCAGGATCAATGGAACGTGGGGAGACAGGAGAAATGTCTCAAACACTTTAACGAAGTCCTACCTCCCGCGCATCGCAGCGGATAGAAATACCGGGAATGTCTACGTCGTGTGGCAAGAGCGCACGGGGGGAAAATGGCAGATTTATTTCGCCTACTCCCAGGACGGCAAATGGTCTGAGACTTCAGCGATAACAAAAAATTCCTCCGAATCTGTGACCCCTGATCTGTATGTCGATCAGTCGGGTGAGGTTCATATCGTGTATTCCGACAATTCTTCAGGTGGATACAATATCTGGTATGTCAGCACCAAGGAGCTCGGTGAAATCATCAGCGTTCTCTACCCTCCGCTCAACGTGCGCATCAACACTTCCCTGGATGGCTCACCTGACAAAAAAAAGAATATCGTGACTTGGAAAAAGAACTCCTCCAATGACAGTGAATCAGTGAAAAACTACAAGATCTACCGGAAACAGGTCTCTCAAGGAGTGAGCGCTTACAAGCTCTATAAAACAGTCAGCAGTAGCACTTTTCGACTTGAAGACATGGGTTTATCAGTCAATTATAAATATTCGTATGTTGTTACGACTCTCAACAATGAGGGAGAGGAAAGCGACCATTCCAACGAGGTGTCCGAACCCCTTGTTTATCCTCCCGTCAACCTCTCTACTGAATCTACCCTTGATGACACAAAAACAGAAAAAATCAACATCATCCAATGGAAAAGGAATCCCAGAAATGATTCCACGATTAAAAATTACAAGATCTACCGAAAAGAACAGAGCGATGTTTCCTTTAAAGAGATTAAGACCGTTTCAGGAAGCATTTACATCTATCATGACAATAACCTTCCGACGGGCAAAAAATATGCCTATCGTCTCTCAGCCGTAGACAAAAACAACAGGGAATGTGAACCCTCTTTTTCAACTTACGAGGAGTATGTGTTCCCCCCGATCAATATGAATCTGGTGACCCTCCACAACGATGGAATGTTCTTTAAAGAAAAGATCAACCGCATGAAATGGAAAAGGAATCCCTTGAACGACCCAGTGAATGTAGCCAAGTATGCGATCTACCGCAAGAAAGCGGATGAGTCAAAACCCAGTTATGTGCGCGTCTTCGAGGATCTTGAAAAAGCCTTCGAGTTCTGGGATCGCAATTTGCCACTTGAAGTGAAATACAGCTACACAGTGACATCTGTCTGTGAAAATGGAGCGGAAAGCAAGCTTTCGAATTCAAGGGTAGAAAAATAATCGAATACAACAGGGTCGGCTCGCCTGTTTGACTTATCCCATTTCACAAAACATTAAATCCAAAGGTGATTCCGATCCCTGCTTCGATTCCCCCAATATTTATGCTTACATCCTCCTGGTTGGCGGTCGCGCTCATCCATTTGAAATAAAACTTAAATCTGAGTTGCTCGAGCTCTGGAATCTTGATGTATATGCCCAGAGTAATCTGAGGTCCGACCGAAGAGCCCGAAACTTCATGGACCTCGCTCTTTTCCTTATAGCTCATGATATTCAGCCCTACCCTCAAAAAAGGGATGACCTCATCCTGGTTCCACAAATACTCCGCACAAATAGAATAGGGGATCAGAGTGAACGTCGACTCTTCTTTAGTCAGCGTCGAGCTCCCCGTGTCCTTGTAATAATTGGCGCCGAGCACAATGCCAAAATTGTGATTGTCTGCGTGCGCAAAAATCCGCGAGAGTTCAAAGCCGAACATGAGGGTATTTCCGCTGTATATCTGGTTATAAACTTGGTCAGAAATTTCATATGCGCCGAACAAAAGAGTCGTGGCTGTGTTTTCTATGGGCTTATAAATGGTCTTTTTCTTAAGCATTTCTCTTGTAGTTTCACTGACTAACGTCTCGACAGCTCGAAACTTTATGCTCAACCCGTTTTCATTCCTGTCGATCTTGAATGAAGAGAGCATCCCGGTAAAATCAAAGACGACTCGGACCGTGTCCGGTCCAGTCTTCTGGACTGAAATATCTCTTAGACCAGAAACATTGATATTCCGTAGAGATTCAGCTGAGAGGATCTGAATCGGCCAAAAATCAAAGATCAACTGGGAGAATTTCCGGAGCTCGATCGTGCGGTGTAAAAAATTGCCGTCAATATAAATATCTGCCTTGATCTGGTCATCTATTCTCTCATAAGAGATCAATTTCAAGTGGGTTTCTTTTTTTACTTCTTTCTCAGGGAGTTTCTCTGGCTCCTCTCTTATTTCTGTAACAGGAGGAACCCTGTCCACACCTTCCACCCAGCGGAACACCACTTCGATCCCGGAGGCCACTTGAATGATCTCATATGAGGGAAGCGCCTCCACAAGGTCAAACACAACCCGAGCTGTGTCGGGCTTGAAGCGTCCCGTTCGAACTGCTTTCACGCCAAAAGCATCGATATCGATGAGTTCCTCGGTGCGTATCTCTCCAACAGGAGAGATCTCGATGACAAGCCGGGAAGGTTCTTCTAGCTCGAAGTGTTGATAACCAAAATTCCCTGATACACCGATCACAACTTTCAGGAAGTCTGCCGATTTTTGAAGATCGATCTTTTCCAAAATCACAAGATCTTCCTGTCCGCCATACATTTCCGTTGCGGCTACAGAGAACAGAATAACTGCGCTTACCAAGAGCGCTCTGTATATCTTTTTCAATGTCCTAATCCTCCTTGGGCTTATCTTGGGCAATGGTCGAGAGAGGTCCTTCCATTCCATCTGCACGGACCAATGATAAAGTATATTCATAGAAATGTGAATGCTCAATATCAATATCAAAATATTTGTAGCCCTGCCCCTCAAGACCCGGAAAGTCAAGAAATCCCATTAGAGTGGCGTCTGATTCCCGATTGTAGAGAGTTTTGAGAAGCCTGATAGCGAGAGGGTTGACGCTGGTATCGAGTCTGTAGATCTTATAAGCGCGGAAATCGACCTCATCGGACAATTTTGGGGAAACCTTCCATGTTAAGACATTTCCCTCCTGGATAAAATCCAAAATTTGGTCATGGACCCTATGGGCTTCCACATCACATGGCGGAAAAGGCAGGGTTTCTATTTCCCCAAACCAAGATTCGGTCATAAGGATATAGCCTTTTATGCTCGGATGGACTTTATCATTGGACAGCAGGGAGATCCATCCCCCGTCGCTTTCCGGGTAGGTGTAAAAAATATCGAACATGTCGACAAACGGAAGTTCAAGTTTTACTGCCAGATCTCTGATCTTGTCGTTCAGTTCGAATATCCGCTCTTTGAAAAAGGGCTTATACCACCTGTGATCCTCCCTCGGGATTATTGACGAGAGCACGACAAAAACTCCATAATTCCAGCATGTTTTTATCATTTCTTCCAGGTTAAAAGCTGCTGTATCCATGGAGATCCGTTTAAAAACGACATCATTGGTGCCTTCCATTAAGAGGAGAAATCGCGCGTTGTGCATGGATATCACATCAGACATCCTCGCCAAACCATACTCAGTGACCTCTCCAGGCCATCCTTCGTTGATAACCGCCGAAGGCCCAAAGTTCGCATCCAGAAGGGCTTCTAATCGTGGGATGTAACCCAATTCCGGAGCATCTTTATAATCGATCATGCCAAAAGTGATGCTGTCTCCAAAGCCAATATAGGCGTTTTCGTCAAGATCGGGATTCAAGGGGATGCTGTCCATCATCCCTAGAGTTCTCTGTGCTTGTCTTTCTTCGAGCTGAGCGAACGACAGGATCTCCCACATGATCTCGTTTCCAGATTGCCAAGTGACACCCATCTGATCACCGAGCACAGCAATCTTTGGCAAGACATTCATTTTTATGCTGCTCCGCACTAACTCCTTTTCTGGGCTCCATTCTGCACCGACCTTATATGCGTAGTATATCGCGCTTCCCATTTGGGACATCTCACTCCAGAAGATAATGGGCACTGAACCTGAAATATGGGAAATGACTGGATATAAATCAGATACGTCATTATCCGTTATCCTTTCCTCTATGGACCACCTGTCGCCACTCCAGGATGTACAGAAAATCTCGTAATCATTCCCGTCATATTCAGACCAAACAATCCAGGGAAATCCCCCAGGCCCCAAATGTACATCTGGATAAACATGAGGTACGGTTCTATTTTTATTGAGTTTTGAAGGAAGGCTCCACTCCGCTCCCCTAAAGATGCAGTAGAAGATCTCATCTCGACCTTTTGCGACACCCACCCAGAAGATCCAGATGTTATTGGCCGCGTCAACGACAATTTTCGGGTCGTGGGCACTCTGGATATCAGGGGAGGTTAGAACCCACGTCTGCTGTGTTTTCATGTTTTTTACCAAAACCTCGTGTCCAGAATCCGAATAGGCAATCCATGTGATCCACACATTCATCTCTTCATCAAAGGCAAGATCCGGAGAGTAGTGAAAGGCATCCCAATCATTCACACGTTCAATTGCGTCAAAGTCATTTTGGAAGAGTCTCCCACAATAAATATCATTGTTTACGAACGACTCTTCTTCCCAGACAACCCAAATTTCTCCATCTCTATTCTGTTTTATCACAGGTGAAGAAATATTTTGACCCGTTAGGACCGCGAGTTCTGAGTCACCACCAGTATTTTCATGCCGGACAGCTAAGCTAAGGCCTTTATCAGGATTTTCGTACACAAGCCTTAATTCTCCTTGTTGATTCAACAATGGGTGTGCGGACCATCCCAGAATGTTTTTTTTCTCTCCATTGGACTCCAGACTTGTGGTCGCTAGAGAAAACCCCATGAATAGAAGCAAAAAGGTCAAAAATTTTTTTCTCATCGTTAAACCAAATTTTATAACACACAAACATGATATTTGCAATTCTCGACACTTCCGTGTAAGCATCCTTATTTCCGTGATAAGGGCATTAGACTCAAAAAAGAGCGAGTCACTGTCCTTATGAGTCGGATGGTAGTGGGTGGGGAGGATCTTCGACGAATACGGACTGTGACGAGATCCTGCTATTTTCATTTGACTTGAGAGCATCACGGAAATAAGGATGCTTCCCACTTCCATGGAGGTAGAAAAATTGCACGATAACCTAGTGAGGATGAGAAACCGCATGATCGCCCCATCTTCCATTCAGAGAAATGTCATGACCCTCCCGGCGGCCTCCTTCATTCAGTTCACCATTCAAATGTGCTATAATTGCCCCAATGAGCAAGAAGAAAAAGAAAAAATCCCCGTTAACGCCACGAAAATCCAAAAAAAAGAAACGGGTGAGCTCTTCGGAGATCTTGGGGATTCTGTCTATTTTTCTGGCCGCTTTCCTATTGATCAGCCTGGTCAGTTATCATTCCGAAGATCCATCCTGGGCGACTGTCTCCACATCAACTCAGAGAGTCCAAAACTATGCCGGCAGCGTGGGCGCTTCGGTCGCTGAGGGCCTTCTTCAACTTGCGGGCTTTGCGGCATTTGTCTTTCCTTTTGTCCTTCTCTACCTGGGAATACAGATGTTTCGAGCGGAAGAGGAGAGACGCCTTTTATTTAAATCGGTGGGGATTCTTTTCTTTTGGCTCATCACCAGCACTCTCCTTTTCCTTCTCTTCCACAATGTGAGCTGGAGGGATGCCGAAATTCCTGCCGGCGGATTGATCGGAATCCTCTTTTCATCTTTTCTCGTTCAATACTTTAATCACACGGGTTCTATTCTCATCCTTTTCGGCGTGCTCTTGCTGTTTCTTGTGTTTTCCACACATCTTTCAATAGGCAGAATATTCGACCTTCTCGGACAATTTTTTCGATTTCTCTTTAAGGAGATGAGAATCCGCATCACGCGCTACCAGAAGGAAAAGAAGCGGAAGAAAATGCGCCAGCGGGTCATTGCCAAGTATTCCAAATCCACTGCGGAGAATGGCGATCAAGAGGAGGAAAAATTCCCCAAAAAGGAGAGGAGGAAGAGAGGATTCAGAGAGGCCAAGGAAGCCCCCGTACCGGCTATGGAAGAAAAACCTAAAAGGCCGGAAAAGCTCCTTTTCCCAGAGTTAGGGAAAAAAGGAGACTATCATTTCCCCCCATACAACCTCCTTGAGCCTGGAAAAGCGGCTGAAAAGCTGGATAAGGATGAATTGTTTCAAAAAAAACAGGCCATCGAGCAGAAACTACTGGAATTCCGAGTGGAAGGCGAAGTGAGGGAATACCACCCTGGTCCCATCGTCACAACCTACGAATACTACCCGCATCCAGGAATAAAGGTCAGTCAAGTGGCCAGCCGCTCCGAAGAACTCTCTTTGGCCCTGGCGGCAGAATCTGTGAGGATTCAGAGAATTCCAGGTAAATCTTCCCTTGGCATCGAGGTCCCCAACAACAAACGTGAGATCATTAAGATCAGGGATATCATCGAATCAGAGAAATTCCGGAATTCGCCGTCCAAACTCACGATCGCTCTGGGGAAAACCATCCATGGGGAAATCTATCTGACAGACCTGACGGTCATGCCCCATCTGCTCATTGGAGGCGCAACGGGCACCGGAAAAAGCGTCGCCCTCAACACGATCATCGCGAGTATCCTCTACAAGGCCACTCCAGAAGAGGTGAAGATCATCCTTGTCGATCCAAAGCGACTGGAATTCACCCATTACGACGGATTGCCCCACCTGTTATGTCCGGTTGTCAAGGACCCCAAGAAAGCCGGTTCGATCCTGATCGATGCCGTTTACAAAATGGAGGAGCGCTACCACACTCTCGGAGCTCAAAAAGTCAGGAATATCGAACAATACAACCAGAAGATGAAGCGGATCCTCAGTGAACAGAAGGAGAAGTTGACCTCCGAAGAGAGGGAAAACCTCAAGCCTCTGCCCTACATCGTTATCATCATCGATGAGCTGGCGGAGTTGATGATGATCGGGGCCGAAGAGGTCGAGAAATGTATCGCCCGGCTGGCTCAACTGGCGCGCGCGGTGGGGATACACCTCGTCATGGCCACGCAGCGTCCCTCTATAGATGTCATCACCGGGACCATCAAAAATAACTTTTCCTGCCGGATCGCTTTCCGCGTGCCTGCGAAGGTGGATTCACGCATCATCATCGACGGGCCCGGTGCGGAGAAGCTCCTGGGACAGGGCGATATGCTCTTCATGCCCCCGAACTATCCGCGCGTCATCAGACTGCACTGTTCCTTTATATCCCTGCCCGAGGTGACGAGCCTCACAAAATTCGTGAAAGATCAGGGCGAACCAATATATGACGAACGCATTATCAAGGTGTTGAAGAGCCCCTCTGGCCAGGTGGAACAGGACTTCGGCGAGAAAGATGCCCTCTATGACAAGGCTGTAGAACTTGTGCTCCTCACGGGGCAAGCCTCCGCTTCCTACCTCCAGAGGAAGCTCAAGCTGGGTTATGCCCGAGCCGCACGGATCATCGACCAGATGGAACAGGAAGGGATCGTCGGGCCATCTGAGGGGAGCAAACCGCGAGAGATCCTCATCGACCCTCAGAGCTACCTCAACCAAATTAACCGCGACGACTAAAAGTTGTTCCTTTCATTCTCTGAGCTGTCATGCCTTACCCCGTACTCTGAGGCGATGGGGAATACTCCATGCGCGATACATCCGTGTTCCCAAAAAGAGGAAGGATAAATTCGCAACTCCGTGTGGAATGCTCAGACCGCAGGCGGAGAAAAATAAAAAATTCGGGACAGGATGGAATGACTCAAGAATTGAGATTGAAGGCGCTAGAAGAACCTTCCGTATTCGATGTCTCTCGATAAGGCGGCGATGTTTTGAAAACCTGGAACCCCTGCTCTTCCAGCCTCTCTTCGATCAAAGCGTAAAACTCTTTTTCGTCTTTGACCTTGAGAATTCTTGATCCCTTCTTTTCCATTTGTTCTTTCAAGGCAAATCCTCCGTTCAAAGCACAGAATTAGTCGCCTCGAATCTGGGAAAATTGAAAACTTCCCCTGTACACAGAGGTTAAACACTTCCAAAAATTAGGATACGTGTTCAATAGAGGTGCAAAAAAATCACCTCCCAATCCATCGCTAAAGGTGATTGTGTATAGCCCTCGATTCTGTCATCATGTCTAAAAAACAATAGCCCTATGAAGTTGAGGAGAACTTGTCAATAACAACGTCCACAGATATAATTGGAGCGGTGAAAAAAGAAAAGAGCCCCCAATTCGACCTTGATGAGATTATTGCCAAGTACAGGCCTATCGTCAGTTTCCGCGTGAAGAAATCTCTTGGGTCCCATACGCCGGACTGGGAAGACGTGGTGAATGAGATCATGGTCAACGTGCTCGAGAAACTGAATAAAGGCGAATTTAGGGGGGATTCCTCGATCGGCACATTTATTTTTACCATCACAAGCCGGAGGATTATCGATTTTATCAGGCAGAAAAGCAAAGTCCTGAAGTATGCACCCGAACCTAATCCTTACTTATCGCCCTTTGAAAACATCGAAAACAAGGAACGTGCGGAATTAACAGCCAATGCCATAGAAAAGCTAAAACCCAAGTATAAAAAGATCTTATACCTCTACTATTACAAAGAGCTTTCCAGAGAGGAGGTGGCCCAGAAACTCAATATTTCTCCCCGTCGGGTCAGTGAAAGGGTAAATTACGCCCAAAAACTCCTGCGGAAGATGATAAAAAAATGAATCATTTTCCAACTTTTTTGACATTATTCGACTAAATTTGTGAAGATCAAAGGAGAAAAGGGCTCATGAAAAAATGCAAACACGAAGACCTGATCGATGATTATTTACTGAATAAGCTTAGCGAAGAAAAAAAGCAGGAATTCGAAGCGCATTACTTCAACTGTCCCGTTTGCTTCGAAAAAATGGCGGAAAGAGATGAGATCTTGACTGCCATCAAATACAAAGGGCACACGATATTCCAAGACCTGGAAAGAGAAAAAGGAACCGACCGGGTGCCCCTACTCGAACAGATCTGGACGTTCTTCACTCCCAAACAGTGGGTGCTGGCCGCTGCTACGGCTGCAGTTCTTCTCGTTGTTGTATTGAATATCGTTCCCAATCTCAAGACCGAATCTCCACAATTTTTCATCAACGATGACCTTGTAAGAGGTGGCTCCATCAAGCTCATATCTCCTGTGATCACCGTGGATGCCGTCCCTTCTCAGTTCAGATGGGAGAGTTTAGGAGAAGACGTCGAGTACAAGATCGAAATCTACAATCACGAATTGCTGTGGAGCGCCACAACAACGAACAATTACATCTCACTCCCGCCAGAGATTAAAGAACGGATGGTTGCCGGTGAAAAATACTCCTGGCAGGTCAAGGCCTTTTCAGGCGAAGGAACTCTTATCGCTGTCTCGAGCAAAGTCCAGTTTCCCGTCACCAAATAACGTATCCCCTAGCACCGAATCTGACTGACTCCTGAATTTGCCTTCTATCCCAAACCATTCATCGCATAAAAAGCCTCTCCCATATCCCACACCCAAAAGAACACACAAAGACCTGTGGGTGTGTGTAAGCATTCCTAAAACTGTGATGCCATAATTCACATTGTGTTATTGAGTGATCCAATTGTGTGGTGAAGAAAACCGTAAGAAGGGTTGGATTAGAGTAAAAAAATCAGCAGAGGTGACGGTATCAGGACTTATTCTTCGACTTTCTCTTCCTCTGCGTACATCCGGCCTCCACTCTCATCCTCGAAAGCAAGACAACACATCAATCGTCCGCATAAACCCGAAATCTTGGTCGGATTGATGGCAATCTGCTGTTTTTTGGCCTTTTGGATCGTTACGGGCTCGAAGCTCTTCATAAAACTCTCACAACACAGGCTTCTCCCGCACACGCCCAATCCTCCGGTCATCTTCGCTTCGTCTCTCACTCCGATCTGCCGCATCTCGATTCGCATCTTGAACTCTTTGGCCAGATCTTTCACCAGCTGTCGGAAATCGATACGACCGTCTGCGGTGTAGAAAAAAATCCCCTTTTTTTCGTCAAAAAAGTACCGGACAGCCACAAGCTTCATGGGAAGCTTCCGATCCTGGATCCTTTTGAGACAGAATTGGAACGCCCGCCTCTCTTTTTTCCGAAGCCAGTCAAATTTTTGTTCGTCGTCATCCGTCGCTTTCCGGATCACTTTAACGGCATCTTGTGTCGCTTTGGAGGAATGGCAGATTTCGTTGTCCATGTACACAACCTCAGCCAAGTCTCCCCCAAGGTCCGATTCCACAAGACACATGTCTCCTCTCTTGAGCTCCTCGTCCCCCTTAAGCGCACGAAAAACTTTCCCGGTTCGTTTGGAAAGAACACAAATCACATCAGACATTGCTAATATCCATCATGTTTGCCAGTGTGGAACTGACAAGCAAATTCACGTTCACATTTCTCTCTAGCGCATAAAGCGCAGTATCTATCATTACCAAAAAATCCAGAATTTGTCCAAGGTCTAAACGTAGTGCTGCATCCCGAAGGCTGTTCTCAAAATCTGGATTCATCAATAGACTGTTCTGTCCACCCGCTTTGATCAGGAGCAAGTCACGGCAGAAAGAGGTAAGGATTTCCAGCACCTGGACAAACTCAACCTCCACACTCTCTCTTTGTCTATAGGCATAATCCCTGACAAATAAAGATACTCCCTTTCTTCGCATCAATGAATCAAAGAGCTGCCAGGCCTTTTCTCTGATGGGACGCACCTCCTGCCAATCCAGATTCAAGGCCTGCCTCAGATTTCCTCTGACGAGTAGAGAGATGATCTGGGCTTTCTCTTCATCCTGACCTCTCTCCACCAATACTTTCTCGATCTCATGCTTGGAGATTTGAGAAAAACCGACTTCCTGACAGCGGGATTTTATGGTGGCCAGAACGAGGAAGGGATTGTCTGTGACGAGAATAATGTGTGTGAAGGCGGGTGGTTCTTCCAGGATCTTGAGGACAGAATTTGCAGCTTCTTCATTCATTTTTTCAGCCTGATCGATGATAAAGACCCTTTTGCGCCCCATCATCGGCTTGAGGTATGCCGTCTGTTTCATAGATCTCATCTGTTCGATTTTCAGCACGTTCTTCTCTGGAGAGATCAGCATAACATCCGGGAAGTTCCCGTGATTGATCGCTTTGCACGACACACATTCCTCGCATGCGTCATCTTTTTTCTGTAAACAGTTCATGGCTTTAGCTAGAACCAGAGCGACATCCCTCTTCCCCACACCTTCCGGGCCAAAAAAAAGCAGAGAATTCGGAATCCTCTCCCTCTGAAGAGACCTCCTCAGGATCTTTTTTGTCTGGCTATTTCCAAGGATATCATCAAAAGCCATTCGGTCTTCCAGTACGACAGGCAGGTCTCTTTATGAGTTTACACATGGTGTCCTAAGCCCTCCCCGCTGAGCACTCTTTTCAAAAACCTCCCTGTGTGGGAACGGCTCTCGCGGGCAACCTCCTCCGGTGTTCCTTCAACCACAATCTCGCCCCCTTTTTCTCCACCTTCGGGTCCCAAGTCAATAATATAGTCGGAATACTTGGCAACATCAAGGTTATGTTCGATGACAACCACAGAATTTCCCAAGCTCACCAATTCACTGAGAACATTCAGGAGCTTGCGGACATCGTCAAAATGAAGACCCGTGGTGGGTTCATCCAGCAGATACAATGATCGGCCCGTATCCTTGCGGCCAAGCTCCTTGGTCAGCTTGATTCTTTGCGCTTCTCCTCCTGACAATGTCGGAGCGGGCTGTCCCAATCGGATATAACCCAATCCCACTCTATTTAGTATGCCCAGCTTTCGCTTCAGACCCGGATGGGCTTTCAGGTGTTCGAAGGCTTCATCCACAGTCATATCCAGGTACTCAGCAATATTTTTCCCGTGGTAGCGGACAGCGAGCGTTTCTTTGTTATAGCGCGTTCCGCCACAACGGTCGCAGGTGACGAAGACATCGGGCAGAAAATGCATTTCGATCTTTTTAGCACCCGCTCCCTGACATTCCTCACAGCGTCCTCCTGGAACGTTAAAGCTGAATCGGCTCGCAGAATACCCTCTCACTCGAGACTCTTGCGTCATGGCGAACAACTGCCTCAACGGTGTGAACAATCCCGTGTAGGTGGCCGGATTCGAGCGTGGCGTCCTTCCAATCGCTTTTTGGTCCACAGAGATGACCTTGTTGATTTGATCGATCCCTTCTATGCACCGATGGGCCCCTTCTTTCTGCTTAGCATTGTGGAAGACATTGCAAAGGTGTTTGAAGAGGATGTCATAGAGCAGCGTGCTCTTGCCAGATCCAGAGACTCCGGTGAAGATCGTCATGACACCTACGGGAATACGAACATCGATATTCTTTAGATTGTGTTCCGATGCTCCCAAGACCGTGATCCAACCTTTGGCCGTCCTTCTGCGCTCAGGGATGAGGATTTGTTTCTCTCCCTTGAGATACTGTGAGGTCAGCGACTCCGCAGAGGCCAGAATGCTAGGGAGAGTCCCTTCGCCCATTTTCTCTCCTCCCTTTTCCCCCGCGCCGGGTCCCAGGTCGAGGATAAAATCGGCAGCGCGAATGGTCTGCTCGTCATGTTCGACAACGATCACTGAATTTCCATCATCCCTGATGTCTCGCAAGAGAGAGATCAACCGACTGTTGTCCCTTTGATGAAGCCCGATCGTCGGCTCATCCAAAACATAGAGAACTCCCCTCAAGCGACTGCCGATCTGTGCCGCAAGGCGCACACGTCGTGCCTCTCCTCCAGAGAGAGAGGCCGTGGGTCGGGTAAGCTGAAGGTAGGGCATTCCCAACTCTTCGATCACTTCAAGCCTGGAAATGATCTCCTTCTTTATCCCGGCTGCAATTTTTTCCCGGACAGGAGAAAACGAGAGAGATTTGAGTGTGCTATTCAACCGACTCACTGGTAAGGAACTCAACTCAAAAATATTTTGCCCGTCCAATCTCACAGACAGGGATTCCTCTCTCAGCCGGCTCCCGCCGCACGAAGGACAGATCTCATCAGACAGCTCGATGTCTCCCCATTCATCCGTTTTGGTTAAAAAACCAAGGCCATGACATGTCGGACAGGCCCCATAGGGACTGTTGAATGAAAAAGAACGGGGCTCAAGCTCTGGAAGGCTGATCTCGCAGTATGGACAGAGAAGGCTTAAGGAGTAGTACATGTCCTTTCCCCCCCCTCCGATGGTCAACAAGTTTCCTTTACCCAAATCCAGAGCCATATCGACAGACTCTTTGAGTCTTGTTTCTGAATCCTTGCCCAGAAGGATCTCGTCGATCAATACTTCTACGTCATGTTTTTTTGTCCTTTCAAGCACGATATCTTCGTCGAGCTCTCTGAATCGGCCATCCACTCGGACACGCAGAAACCCCTTCTTCCTGAGCCTCTCGAAAAGTTGATGATACACACCCCTGCGCCCTTTGACAACAGAGGCCAGTATCTTGATTGTCTCTCCTTCTTTTTGGCTCTCAATCCTCTTTAAGATCTGCTCTTGTGTCTGGGTGCTCACTCTCCGGCCACAGCGGTGGCAGTGGGGGACTCCCACTTTTGCAAAGAGGAGCCTCAGATAGTCGTAGGTCTCCGTCACTGTGCCTACAGTGGATCTGGGATTGGAGGAGATGGTCCTCTGGTCGATGGAGATGGATGGCGAGAGCCCTTGGATAGATTCCACCTCGGGCTTTTCCATCTGTTCGATGTACTGACGGGCATAGGCCGAAAGACACTCGATATAGCGTCTTTGGCCCTCTGCAAAGAGCGTGTCAAAGGCGAGCGAGGACTTCCCCGACCCGCTCGGACCGGTGATGACGATCAGCTGGTTTCGGGGCAGGTTGACATCGATCTTTTTAAGGTTATGCTGAGCTGCTTTCTTGACTCTTATCTCCTTCAACATGACCAACTATTTTAGCACACCTCCCTTGCGATACAATACAAATTCCTCTCCGAGATGAGCACCCTCAACGGAAATTGGATTGACCAGTCGGGACAAATAATAATAGAATGATTAACGCTGAAAAAGTGGATTAAGAGGATGTCTAGAGAAAAAAGCCTGGAAAAATCTTTAGAATTTTTGAAAGACATTGGAGTCAAGACTGAGTCCATCTGCGCCATCAAACACTTTTCATCCAAAGAAGGAAAGTACGAGGAGTATCCTCACGAGATCCATCCAGCTCTCGTCGAGGCCCTCAAAGAAAAGGGTTTCACCCGCCTCTACTCGCATCAATATCAAACCTGGAAACTCGTTCAACAGGGAAATAACGCTGTTGTGGTAACACCCACCGCATCGGGAAAAACTCTCTGCTACAACCTTCCGACGCTCGATGCCATCCTCAAAAATCCCTCGGCCCGCGCGATCTATCTCTTCCCGACAAAAGCGCTCGCCCAAGATCAACGTGCGGAACTGGATGAAACCACAAAAGGATTGCCAGAGGATGTCAGGTTGTTCACCTACGATGGCGACACACCGCAAGATGCCAGAAAAGCCATCAGAGCCAGAGGGCACATTATCCTCACCAATCCCGATATGCTCCACGCGGGAATCCTTCCCCACCACACCAAATGGATCAAGCTGTTCGAGAATCTGGAGTATGTTGTCATTGATGAGCTCCACAATTATCGTGGGATCTTCGGCAGCCACTTGGCCAACATCCTGAGAAGACTGAAGCGGATAGCCGATTTCTACGGCTCATCTCCTCAGTTCATCATGTGCACGGCCACTATCGCCAACCCCAAGGAAATGGCGGAAAAAATGGTTGAAGCCCCTGTTGCCCTGGTCGAAGAGGATGGATCCCCCAAAGGTGAAAAATATTTCATCTTCTACAATCCGCCTGTGGTCAACAAGGACCTGGGTATTCGACGCTCGTATGTCAATGAGTCCCGACGGATTGCCGGGATATTTCTGAAAAATGACTTGCAGACCATAGTGTTTGCCCGAAGCCGCCTTATCACAGAGGTCCTCGTCACCTATCTCAAGGGAGATTTTGAAAAAAACATCCAGCAGAAAGGTCTCATCCGGGGTTACAGGGGAGGCTATCTTCCCTTGCGCCGCCGTGAGATCGAGAAAGGATTACGGGAGGGGAAGATACGGGGTGTGGTCTCGACCAACGCTCTGGAACTGGGGATCGACATCGGAAGCCTGGACGTGTCCATACTTGCCGGCTATCCCGGAAGCATATCGAGCACGTGGCAAAGGGCTGGCCGGGCCGGACGCAAAACGGGAAAGTCCGCAGCCGTGCTCGTCGCAACCAGCTCACCTCTCGACCAGTTCATCATCAATCACCCGAACTACTTTTTTTCAAAAAACCCGGAGAGAGCGCTGATCAATCCGGACAACCTCTCCATCCTCGTCAGCCACATCGAGTGCGCCGCTTTTGAGCTGCCCTTTGTGGATGGGGAAAAATTCGGCCATGTTGCGATCGGCGATATCCTCGAGTTCCTCGAGGAAGAAAAGCTCATCCATCACTCCAAGGACAAATGGTACTGGACATCGGATGCCTACCCGGCCGATGGCGTAAGCTTGCGGAGCATCAGCTCCGACAATTTTGTTGTTGTGGATACGACGGAAAAATCCAAGGCCATCGCTGAGGTGGATTTTACGGCAGCACTCACGGCCCTTCATCCCAAAGCGATCTACATCAGAGAGGGCGAGCAATATTTTGTCGATGACTTGGATTTCGACCAGCGCAAGGCCTACGTGCGAAGGACGGACATTGATTATTACACAGATGCCATCGATTACACCAAGATCAAAATCCTGGATGTGTTTGCAAAAAATGACAAACCCCGATGGTCCTACAACCATGGCGAGGTCCATGTGGCCACTCAGGTTGTCGGGTTTAAAAAAATAAAGTTGTACACCATGGAGAATGTGGGCGCCGGAGATCTCAGCCTCCCTGAGAACGAGATGCACACAACAGCCTACTGGCTGACCATCCCATCAGAAGTCTTCCACACGATTCCCTTTTCCCCGGTGGAAAAGATCAACGGGCTTTTTGGCCTCTCCTATTGTCTTCACCATGTTTCACCCCTGTTCATGATGTGCGACGTGCGCGACGTGGGTGTGTCTATCGGGGACAACACCACAGGAAAATCTCTCCCCCCCCGCAACCTTCCGACCCAACTGTCTAAAGACGACATGCCTCTGGATCCCGCGGATATCTCATTCGAGCCGAACATATTCATTTATGACAGTTTTCCGGGCGGAATAGGCTTGAGCCCCTCTCTCTTTGAGTTGCAGAGCGAGCTTCTGGAACAGTGCAGGAGGACGATCAGAGCCTGCCTTTGTTCAGAGGGCTGCCCCTCGTGTGTGGGCCCCACTAAGGAGAGCGGCAGAGGGGCCAAGGAGGTCGCTCTGTTTATCCTGGATACTCTTTTGGATTGACCATTAAAATGCGATCCCAGGATCCCCGTTTTTCCCCATTTGGAGAGCCGGCCCTCAATTTTCGATGCATTCTGGAGCTGTCGCTAGGAATCGCTATTTTTTTTTGTCGAGCTTTTTGAGCTGCTCTTCCTCCCCGATAATGATGAGAATGTCACTGTCTTTGATGACAAAATCGGATTTGGGAATGAAGGTGGTCTTTTCTGGGATGATCCCCTTTATGGCCATGACTTGGATGCCGTATTTATTCCTTAAATCCAGCTCACTCAGACTTTTCCCGATAAATTTCTCTGGTGCGGCGATTTCTTGAATCCTCAATCCGGAAACTAGCGGTAGGTACTCCAGAATATTCGGATTGCTCAGTCGCAATGCGGTTTTGATCGCCATATCTTTTTCCGGATAGACCACTTCTGTCGCGCCTACTGCCGCCAAAATCTTTGCGTGATCCTGAGTAAGTGCCTTTGCGACGATCCTTCCGATTCCCATCTCAGAGAGGAAGAGCGTCGCCAGAATGGAGGACTCCATCTCGGGGCCTGAACTGACAACCACAACATCCATTTCGGTGATTCCCACAGCCTGGAGATTCTCCTTGTCCGCAGCATCCATATGGATAACATGCGTGGCCGCGTCCTTCAGGCTATCCACCCTGGATTTGTCTTCATCAATGGCAAGAACTTCATGACCCATCTCATACAGCGTTTTTGCGACATACGAGCCAAAGCTGCCAAGTCCGATCACCGCAAATTTCATGCTCAAACTCCTTCAAACAAAAGTCAGAAGCTCATTCTGAGTGCTAAGAAAAACAGGTGCTTTCTCCCCCTGATATCCTTCTGTTTTTTGCAGGGATATCCTGACTTGCGGATCCTGAATTTCTTATAACACATTATATATTCTCTATCTGTTTGTCTCGCACAAAGTTTATCCGATCATAACAGATTCCTCAACATACCCAAACTTGCCGTACGCTCTTCGGCGGCTAAAGGCATAAAGGAGCGTCAAAGGTCCTATTCTTCCCACATACATGGTGATCACAATCACTGTCTTGCCTAGCCCCGACAACTCGGAGGTTATGCCGAGTGAAAGGCCTACTGTCCCAAAGGCAGAAAAAACTTCAAAAAACACTCCCTCCATAGCCCCTCCCTGCTGAGCGATGAAGAGAACAAAGGAGGCAAGAAATATCACACCAATACTCAAAGTGACCACCATGAATGCTTTGGTGACAAGCTCGATGGGTAACGTCCTGTAAAAGAGGTTGATAGCTTCCCTGGCTTGAACTCTTGATTTTAAGAAGGCGGAGATGACACCCACAGTACTCGTTTTTACACCACCTCCTGTGGAGCCTGGGGATGCGCCGATAAACATCAACAATATCAACAAAAAAATACTGCCGTTGCTCAGTGTGCTCATGTCCATTGTGTTGAATCCGGCCGTACGTGCAGTGACGGCCAGGAAACTTGAGGCCAGGATCTTCTCCTTCACCCCGAAATCCTGCATGGCAAGATTTCCCTCGGTGACGAAGAAAAAAAGACTGGAACCAGCGATAAGAACAAAGGTGAGCATCAGGACGAGTTTTGCATGAAGAGAGAACCGCACTTTTTTTCGCCGGACCAAAGAAAGGCTCATATGTTTAATCTCTTGGAGAACAAAAAAACCAAATCCTCCTGATATGATCAACGCCATGATAATCACATTCACCCATAAATCACCCCGGCAGGAAATGAAACTGTCGCTTGAAAGCGAGAATCCAGCATTGCAAAAGGCGGATACGGAATGAAAAACAGACTTGAAAAGCGCATGAGCCCCTGAGAATTGACCGCACCAGTGCAAATACAGAAAGAGCGTGCCAACACCTTCGATGATCAGTGTGTAAACAAAAATATTCCTGATCAGCCCCTTCAAATCCTGGATCGAAGAGGAAGCATATCCATCCTGAATCATGATCCTGTCTTTTATGGATATCCTCTTCCCTGCGACAAGCAGGATCAACGTGGAAAAAGCCATAATCCCCAGGCCTCCCATCTGAAAAAGCACAAGAATAATTATCTGGCCCGTAGGGGAAAAATATGAAGCTGTATCCTTAACGATCAGTCCCGTAACACACACGGCCGAGGTCGCAGTAAAGAGGGCATCCACAAAGGATATCTGGTGCAACTGTGTACTGAAGGGCAGCATAAGCAACAGCGTCCCAATCAAAATGGCAACGACAAAGCTTACTGCGAGCAATTGGGCGGGCTGGAAGCGCCTCTCTTCTCTGGACACTATTTTTTCATTCATCCCCATACCCTCTCAAACGGATCAGGCTTCCAATCTAATACGTCACCCCTTATTTGTCAATCAGCCCCTGCCGTCTGAAAGATTTGCATCACATCATATAGAAGCCTTTCCAAATCCGTGAGTGTATGAATACACGTTGCGTTATCGAGTGTCTCAATTGGTGGCGGAGAAAACCGTGTGGAGGGCTCCATGCGGGCATGGCACATTTCCCTGAGGGAGTTGTGAGGGAAGCCCAGAACCGAGGCCCTGTCCGTCTGAGCCATATGGTGGCGGGTGGGGGGGTCTTTGGCGAAGACGGATTGGGACTCGGATCAGAAAGTCAAATTTACTGGGTGCACAGCAGCTTGGGAAACGATCCCACCACTTCCATAGAGAAATCACCAACCGGAGCGCTCGAAACTTCAATCATCAGAGATTTGAAAAGGCTCACAACAGACGGGAGAGTTTGACATCTTCTCTGGCATATGCTACTTTTGGAGCGGATAAATGGACTTTTTAAAACTCATATTTGAAGCCAGTATCGTCGTTAAGCTCGTGCTGCTTATTCTCCTTCTCTTTTCTGTCTTTTCTTGGGCAATCATATTCTTTAAGCGGAGAACCCTTAAAACCGCATCCTCTCAATCCAAGAAATTTCTGAACGTCTTTCATAAAAGCGCAAACCTCAACGAGGTGAATGAGGCGGCCAAGAAATACAAGGCTAGTCCTGAGGCAAAGCTTTTCAGATCCGGATTCAAAGTGCTTTCCCACTACATGAAGTCCGAGTCCAGCATAACCCTGACATCTGCCAATTTAGAGGCAATCAACAGAGCTTTGATAAAGGCTTCTAACAGGGAGGTTTCAAGACTGGAAAAAATGATGAACTTTCTGGCTACGACAGGGAGTGTGACGCCTTTCATCGGCCTTTTCGGCACAGTTTGGGGGATCATGGATTCCTTCCATGAAATCGGCATACAAGGAGTGGCCAGTTTGGTCACAGTTGCGCCTGGCATCGCTGAAGCGCTTATCGCCACAGCCGTGGGCCTCTTTGCCGCAATCCCTGCAGTAGTGGCCTATAACTACTTCCTTCACCGGATCAAGGAGGCCATCGCCGATATGGAAGATTTTTCGATAGAATTCCTAAGCATCACTGAAAGACTCTATGGCGATTAAATATCAATCAATCCAGCGGAAAGAAATCGGAACATCTCTCTCCGAGATCAACGTTACTCCTCTTGTGGACGTGATGCTGGTCCTATTGATCATCTTTATGGTGACCGCTCCCATGATGCAATCGGGCATCGGTGTCAACCTCCCCCAAGCTGAAACCGATTCGTCCCCAGCCGAGGAGGGGCTCACCATGACGATCACCCAGGACAGGTATATCCATATCGGGGAATCGCCCATCAACATCTTTCTCCTCGAAAACAAGCTCAAGGAATATTTTTACGGCAAAGAGAGGAAGATCGTTTTTATCAGAGCAGATGAGAGCCTTCCCTACGGCTATATAATAAACGTTCTGGATATCACCAAAAAAGCGGGAGTTGAGAAAATTGGCCTGGTTGTTAAACCCATAGAAGAAAGGGAGAAAAAATAATAGTGGCCGTCTTGAGTCAGGAGAACCAAAACTTCAAGCGCTCTTTGGTGTTTTCCATCTCTGTCCATCTTGCACTTTTTTGTCTTATCCTGCTCTCACCCTACTTCCCCAAATCCCAGAAAAAGGGAATGATCCACTATGTCAATGTGGTCTCATTTCCACGAGGCGGGGGAGGAGGGGGGTCTCCCGGCGGACAGACTCAGCCCGGAGAAGAAAAACTCGCCGAAACAGCAGTTCCGGAAAGGGAAACACTGAGGGATTTGACAACACCGCAGAAACTCGAGCAGGAATCACCCACAGTCCTCAGACACCCTGTGGAAAAGCCAAAAAGGGAACGAACACCCCCGAGCGAGAAAAAAGCTGTCATCCAAAAAACACAAAAGCTTTCAGAGAGCAGTTCCTCTAAAAAAACGGACACAACCGCCTCAAGATCGGGGAGTGGAACCGGTACGGGTGTAAGGATCGGTATCGGGAGCGGGCCAGGAGGAGGTTTTGGTTCTGAATTCTCTAACCAGATCGGGCTTTCCAATTTTCCGTATACATACTATCTCCAGATGATCCACGGCAAAATCTCCAGCAATTGGTATACATCCCAGGTCAGTCCGGGGATAACAGGGAATTTCCACACAACGGTCTATTTCAAAATCTACAGGAACGGGGAAATTTCCACTCCTGAGATCATAGAAAGTAGTGGCATACGCTCTCTCGACCTTTCTGCCCGCAGAGCCATCCAATCCTCGGCTCCTTTTCCTCCCCTCCCCAACGATTATGAGGGCGAGTATTTGGGCATTCATCTGATATTCGAGCATAACAAATGAAGACAAAGAAAACGAAGAAAAAAATCATCTTGGCATCCCTTCTTTTCCTGATCGGCACAACAATCCTCTACTCCCAGCAAGATGTGGTGATGAGCATCAAAGGGGGCATCCCTGCCATACCCATCGCCATCCCCAATTTTATCGTGAACGGGTCTTCCCCCGAGGTGCATTCTCATGCAGGGACATTGCGGGAAATCATCGAAGCCAACCTCAAATACAGCCGTGTGTTCAACACGCTCCCCAACAGCTATTACAGTTACATCCGACCGCTGGACCCTCAAAAGATATTCTTCAAGGATTGGGAGTCCATCCAGGCAAAACTCCTTTTTGTGGGCGAGGTCTCCGATGGAGGAGGAAACGGTAATATCCTCTTTGAGGGGAAACTTTTCGATGTCCAATCGGAAAAATTTATTTTCGGAAAGAGGTATCAATCCCAAACAAACCTCCTCCGGCTGGTCGCCCATAGAATATCGGATGAGATCATGAAGATGCTCGGCCATACTCCTATTTTCACGTCCAAAATCGTCTTCATCTCCAAAAGAGACGGCAATGACGAGCTCTACATGATGGATTTTGATGGCCACAATCAAACACGTATAACCTTCAACACTATCAAAGATTATATGCCTGCTTGGTCTGCAGACGGGAGAAGTGTCGCTTACACATCTTACCGACAGGGCAGAGCGAGCCTTTATATCCTGGACATCTATGGGGGAAAACAAACAGAAGTCCAGAACGGAGGAACAAATTTTGGCCCAACATTCTCTCCGGACGGGAAAAAGCTGGCTTTCTGCTCAACACTGGAAGAAGGGAACTCCGAGATCTATGTCGCAAACAGCGATGGGACGAACATCAAGAGATTGACATTCAACAAAGCCATTGACACCGCCCCCTCGTGGTCACCGACAAGTCGTGAGATCGCCTTCACTTCGGATCGGGGGGGGACTCCCCAGATCTACATCATGGATGCGGAGGGATCGAATGTCCGAAGGGTCAGTTTTGGAGGGAGTTATTTCGACGGACCCGCATGGTCTCCGGCCGGAGATATGATTGCCTATGTCTCCAGAGTTGACCTTGTCTTCGATATTTATATCCTGAATTTGAGAACAGACCAGACTGTCAAACTTACAGAATCAAACGCCCGAAACGAATCCCCGAGCTGGTCTCCGGACGGCAGACACATCGTCTTCTCCTCAAACCGCACAGGGACCATCCAGCTCTATTCAGTAGACTATGATGGCACAAACATGCGCCGTCTCACATCCACGGGAGAGAACAAGCTTCCAGATTGGTCTCGTTAAGCGGGCTAAACGCTGTGTACAACATGCAGAGTTCTGTCACATTTTGAAGAGATAATGTTGACAGGCTAAAATTCAATCGTATACAATTGGGGCTGATTGGAAAGCCCGGTAAAAAAAATAAGAGATGGAATAAGATCTGAAGGAGGTCACATGAAAAAAACACTCATCCTTATCCTCGCTTGCTTTTTCGTTTTTGGTTTCCTCGTGTCCTGCAAAAAAAAGGTGGAGCAAGTTCCTCCGCCACCACCTCAGGTGAAAGAGCAACCCACGATCGAAAAAGTGGAAGAGCCTCCCGTGGTCAAGGAACCTGTGCTCACGGAAGCAGAGATCTTCATGAAAAAGTCCCTGGAGGAGGTCAACGCCGATAAACCTTTAGCGATGATCCACTTTGATTATGACAAATATTTCATACGGGACGATGCCAAGCCCGTCTTGGAAGCCAATGCGGCGTGGCTCAACAAATTCAGCTCTGCCAAGATCCTCATTGAGGGTCATTGTGACGAAAGAGGAACAGAGGAATACAACCTCGCCCTAGGGGAAAAAAGAGCCAAAAGCACCATGGATTATCTGACCTCCCTTGGCATCTCTGCTGACAGGCTCAAAATCATCTCATACGGGAAAAGCCAGCCAATCGATATGGGTAGCAACGAAACGGCGTGGCAGAAAAATAGACGCGCACAATTCACGATCATTGCTAAGTAGTTCATGAGAAAACGATTCTCTTCCGGATTTATTCTTTTTCTAACACTTTCCTTGGTGCTCAGCAGCAGCCCGGATAAGCAAGAGAAGGCATATGAACTCATCTATAAAGATGTTCAACAGCTGAAGCAACAGGTCCTTGCCCTCGATAAAAAGATCGACCAAAACACAACGGATATCCAGGGCATACGGGATCAACTGAGAGAGCTTCTCGAACTGACACGACAGTTTCAATCAGAACAGGCAAGTGCCAGAGAGGAACAGAGAAGACTCCCGGAGCAATACCAGATCCTGCTCGAGAAAATAGAGACGGTCAACACCCAGCTCGCCAAATTCTCTGAAGACCTGATCGAGATCAAAAGAGTCGCTCTTCCATTGGCTGAACAGGTCACAGAGGGAGAAGCCCTAGAGACAAATCCCTCCGAATCCCCCCTCACACAAGAACCGAAAGACTTAGCCGGCCCGCCAGCCGGAGAGGAGGAGCAACCTTCGATTTCTCCCAACCTCTCCCCCAATGAAGTCTACAATATGGCTAGGTCAGACTATTTGAAGGGAAATTTTGAACTTGCTATCGAAGGATTCATGATCTATAAGTCTCAGTTTCCTGAAAGTCCTCTTGCCGATGATGCCCTCTACTGGATCGGAGAATGTTACTTCAGTCAAAAGAAATACGATGAAGCTGTCGAACACTTCAACGAATTGATACTCAACTATCCCGCAGGAGATAAGATCCCAGCCGCCTACCTAAAAAAAGGAATAAGCCTTTCAGAACAAGGGAAAAAAGAAGAGGCACTCTCTGTGTTTAAACTCTTGATCACAAAATTTCCTCTCGAAGAGGAAACAAAAATCGCACAACAGAAAATTAAGGAATTGGAAGCGAACAATGAGAGATATTAATAGCCTCAACAAAGTTATCTTGATCGGCCGATTGGGCAGAAATCCAGAGCTGCGATACATCCCTCAAACGGAAAGAGCCGTATCCAATTTCAATTTGGCGACAAATGAGAGGTATTTTAATCCCAACACAAACGAGAGCGACATCCGCGCAGAATGGCATCGTATCGTGGCCTGGGGAAAACTGGCCGAATTCTGTGAGAAATACCTCACTCAGGGAAAACAGGTTTTGGTCGAGGGGAAATTGCGAACTCGCAGTTGGCAGGATAGAGATGGGAACAAAAGATACACGACCGAAGTCCATGCCCAAAACATCGTCCTCCTCGGTAAAAAGGATGACACATTGGAGGAGAAACCTTATGGCGAAACAGCATCGCCAAGTGGATTTCCTAATGATGAGGATAGCGTACCCGCAGAGGAGAGTAGCGAGGACGACGAAGTCCCTTTTTGATCCGCCGTTTGTTCTGTGCTCTGAATCCCGTAAAATTCGGGGCCGAAAGGATTATCTGTAGAGGGCGATCATACTATTTTAACCATTTATAGACAAACGACTCAGGACAGGCGGCTTCTCTCATCATCATCTTCCGGATAATGACCAAACAGCAAACAGAAGAGGTGAAAGAGTGAACATACAGGCAA
This sequence comes from uncultured Eubacteriales bacterium, assembly GCA_964406575.1. Taxonomy (GTDB): domain Bacteria; phylum Acidobacteriota; class Aminicenantia; order Aminicenantales; family Aminicenantaceae; genus WTAW01. The sequence continues at coordinate 34,928 of CAYOSH010000007.1, forward strand.
AAAAAAACAAACCTGATGAGATAATCCATTTCAAAAACAGCATTGTGGAGGACATCCGTCCTTGGGGCAAGTTCCGTTCATTTCCCCATCAGTACGCCGGGAGCATCAAGATCATCACTGTCAATCCCGAGGGGATGCTGTCTCTCCAGTATCATAACCACCGCAGTGAATTTTGGGTCGTCCTGGATAGAGGCTTAGAAGTTACAGTCGGGGACCAAGTCTGGCAACCAAAGGAAAACGAAGAGATATTTATCCCAGCCCGTGTCCCTCATCGGATTAAGGGTGTTGGACGTCGCCCTGTACGCATCATGGAAATCTGGATCGGCGACTCTGAGGAAGCCGATATTGTCCGGCTTGAAGACAAATATGGCCGCTCGAAGGGTAAAAGCTGCCGATAATATGAATCAGAGGTTTTTGAAGGAAAGTCTCGGCATCTTTTGTGAACAATTCAACTTTTTTGGCCCGTAAGAAAAGCCTTCGGATACTTCACCAGAACTTTCTCGATAATTAGCTCCTCGATTTCCTGGGCTGAGTTGAGTTGCACCGCTTTCCTCATGATACTCTTGATGGCCTTGGATTCCACCGAACGGAGGACCTCTTTGATCCGGGGAATAAAGATGGGATTCATACTGAATCTCCGTAATCCAAAACCGAACAAAACCAAAGCAGGAATGGGATCAGCGGCCATCTCACCACAGACTGTGATCTCTTTCCCCGCCGCCAGCGCGGTCTCGATGATGAACTTGAGTATCCGTAAGATCGATGGGTGAAGAGGCTTGAATAGATAGGACACCAGTTCGTTCGACCGATCGACGGCCAGATAATACTGGATCAGGTCATTGGTCCCTATGCTCAAAAAATCCACCTCTCTGACCAGCAGATCTGTGATGGCCGCGGCCGCGGGGACTTCGATCATGATCCCTAAAGGAATCTTCGTGTCGAACCGGATCCTCTTTGAACGCAATTCCTCTTTGACCTCTTGGAAAAGAGTCTTTACCTCTTTGATCTCCTCGAATTCGGTGATCATGGGGATGAGGATACGGAGATTTTTATAAACGCTCGCTCTCAGAATAGCCCGAAGTTGTGTTTTCAGCAGCTCCCTTTCCTGAAGAGAGTAACGGATCGCTCTCAGGCCGAGTGCTGGGTTGGGTTCCTTCTCTATGTTCAATTGAGGGAGATTCTTCTCGCCACCGATATCCATGGTTCGGATGTAGACAGGTGCGGGATTGGCTTCTTTGGCACAGAGAGAATAGGCCTGGTAGTGCTCTTCCTCGGAGGGAAGAGAGGGATTGTGTAAATAGATGAATTCAGATCGGAAAAGCCCGATGCCTTCAGCGCCCAGAGAGAATGCCGGTTTGACCTCCTCTGGCATCTCAATATTGGCCAGAGGATAAAATCTCTCTCCATCCAAGGTCACAGACTTCAACTTGGCTGTTTTTTTAAGCTCCCTGCGATAACTTTCATATCTATGTTTTTTACTGATAAATTCCTTTTCAGTGGCCAATGGGGGGTTGATCATCACCTCACCATCTGTCCCGTCGACGATAAGAATATCTCCATTCTTGACGAGTTTTGTGATGTTCCTGAGTCCGACTACGGCAGGAATGTTCAGAGATCGAGCAAGGATTGCCGTATGAGAGGTCTGTCCCCCCATATCCAATGCTACGGCAAGGACATTTTCCTGACTCAACCGCAAAGCGGCCTCAGAAGGTAAAAGATCATGACCCACCAGAATTTTATCTGTGTCATCCTGACCATTCTTCTGTTCAACAGGATCCAAATTCTTATACACACGCGATAACACATCCGAGACATCAAACTTTCGTTCTCTGAAATATTCATCTGCGATGGATTCGAACCGCTTCATATACTGCTCATGGACTTTAGAGAGAGCCCACTCTGCACGTGTCATCTCCGTACGGATGATCTTTTCAAGGCTTGCAAAAAGCGAGCGATCTTTAAGGATGAGAAGATGGGCATCAAAAATGTAGGAATGCTCTTCTCCGACTTTTTCCCTCATTCTGTTTTTGATATCTGTCAACTGGCACCGAGTCCGTTCGATCGCCTTCTCCAAGCGAGCAACTTCGTTTGACAACTGTCCAGCCGTAATGCTGTCTTTCCTGGAGGAAAAGATCACCCGCTTCGTTAAAAGGACTTCGCCGATAGATATGCCGGGAGAAACTCCGATTCCTCTTAACCTTAGATATTCCATTTCTCTCTATTCTTTTTCGTGAAATTTATGTGCGATAAGTGCAACCAATGCATTCAAAGCTTGCCTCTCATCAGATCCCGAAATCTTCAGAGTGATCTGCGAGCCCTGTGTAGCTGCTAGAGTCAAGATTCCCAGGATACTTTTCCCATCAACTTCATTCCCATCTTTTTCTATCCGCACCGAAGAGGCAAATCTGTTAGCTAGGTTCATGAATTTCACGGCAGCCCTGGCATGAAGTCCAAGTTTATTTTGAATGACGATTTTTTTCTTTATCATGGACTCCGGGTTGAATCAGTTCTTTGAGCTTAAAAGAGCACTGGCAAGGTGGATGTTCTTTTGTCCCTGTTCGACCACTTTCTTCGCCACCTCCCGGAGGCTATTGCTCCTTTGGAGAGAGGCAAATTTGATGAGCATCGGGAGATTCACTCCTGTAATGATTTCAACCTGATTGTCTTTCAAAAAACTAAAGCTCAAGTTGGAAGGAGTCCCTCCAAACATATCTGTAAAAATCAAGACGCCATTCTTCTGGTCGACGCGTTTGAGGCTTTGACTGATCTTCCTTTTCGATGCTTCCACATCATCATACCATCCGATGGAGATGGCTTCGATGTTGACTGTTTCTCCAAGGATTATCGTCAACGCATTCAACAACTCTTCAGCCAGCTTGCCATGGGAAACGATGATACCACCGATCATTCTTCTAACACTTGTCCGTTTTCGATTTTGAGGTCCGTTTTGTCCGTTAAACTAACCGGGAAGCGAACATTATTATCTTTGCACAACTCTTACCAACTTTTCAACATTTTATCATCTATTCGCAGCAATTCCAAATCCATGATGACGGATGTTTTGATAATCTGATTGTTAGGGGAAGAACGCAGATTTATTTATAAATATCCCGATGATAGATACGGGCCTTATAGGAATTTGTCCTCAGGTGGTGTTTCAGCTTTTCCCCGAAGACCACTGAGCGGTGCTTGCCTCCTGTGCAGCCGATGGAAATGGTCAACGTGCTTTTTCCCTCTTCAATAAAGCGTGGCATCAAATAATCCACAAACCTGTACAATTCTTCCAAAAACTGACCGGATCCCTCGGATTGGAGCACATATTCACGCACACTCTTGCTTCGTCCGGTTTTCTCTCGCAATGTATTTATATAGAACGGATTGGGCAAAAACCTCGTATCGAAAACTAAGTCGGAATCGACAGGTATTCCGTATTTATACCCAAAACTGACGATGACGACTTGCATTTGTTCCGCCTTTCGCTTGAGAAATCTTCTCGTCAGCATTTTCTTTAAATCCCAAACTCCCAATCCTGTCGTGTCGATGACTTCATCCGCCATCTTTTTGGTCTCGGATAAACTTTCCCTCTCCAAAGCGACGCTTTCCGCTACAGATCTTCTTCTTGTGAAAGGATGAGGGCGTCTGCTCTCGCTGAACCGTTGCACCAGTGTTTCATCGGCAGCTTCGAGAAAGATCATCCATATCGGTATCTTTTTCCTTATGGATTTCAGTACATTCGGGAACTCTGTCGTAAACCCTTCCTCGCGGATATCCACCACAAGAGCGACTTTTTCTATCTTGAATTCTTCCCGCATCCACAAATCCACAAAGTTCGGGATCAATTTTGCTGGGAGGTTGTCAATGCAGTAATAACTCAGATCCTCCAGAAAGCGGCTAACGCTTGTTTTCCCCGAACCAGATAAACCCGTGATGATGAGAAACCTGTCGTCTTTCACTGGGATTCACTCTTTTTGTTTTTTTGATCGCAAAGCGACTTGTCTAATCTCCCGATGATCTCTTGAGGGGCTCGATAGCCTTGTTCTTTCAAGAGATAAACCTTGCAGGCGACTTCGATCAGAGTCGAGATGTTCCTTCCTAGGGCGACAGGAATCACGAGCTGGGGCACTGCAATTCCGAGGATCTTTCGGTCCTGGGTAAATTCCAATCCCATCCTATCAAATTCCATTCCTTCCTCCCACCTGTGCAGTTGGATCACCAGACGAATTTCTGAGTGAGAAGACACAGCATTTGGACCAAAGATCTCTCTGACATTGATGATCCCCAACCCCCGGATTTCCATAAAATTGCGACTGACTTCTGGGGCAGCACCGACCAGTCGACCATCCCGTATTTGGCACTCCGTTACATCATCCGAAATAAATGCATGCCCTCTCGTGATGAGCTCAAGGGCGCTTTCACTCTTGCCAACTCCGCTATCCCCGATGATCAAAACTCCGAGCCCATACACCTGGAGCAATCCTCCTGGAATAATCATCTCCAAAAATCCTGACAAAGGGAAAATTCCCTCCCATTATTCATTGATTTGATCTTCTTCGTCTTTGATGACAGCCAATACTTCAGCGGCATCTTTGGCTTCTCTAACTCTTTTGATCACGAGTTTTGCTTTGCGCACAAGTTGTGCAATGGCTGCAAGGATTTGAAGATTCACACTAGGATTATCTGGGGAAGAAACCACGAGAAAGAAAATATGGGAGGGTTTCCCGTCCAACGAATGAAAGTCGACACCTTTTTGTGAAATAGCCAACATCACTAACGGATTTTTCACACCTTTCATCTTACAATGAGGAATGGCAACGCCATCACCGATTGCCGTGCTTCCCAGATCTTCCCGTTGCATGAGTTTTTCGTACACATCTCTATTTTTAGCAATTTTGTTTCGCTTCCGAAGAAAACCGACCATTTCCCTTAGGACTCCCTCTCTTGTCGTCTCTTCAAGCTCAGGAATAACCATTTCTTGCGTTAGTAAGCTGTGTACTTTCAATAGAGTCTCTCTAAAGGGAATTATTCTGGTTCGACTAAACCATAGTTGCCGTCTTTTCTTCTGAAGAGTACGGCCCACTTTTCAGAGTCAAATTTTCTGAAAACAAACACTTCTTTATTACTGGATTCCAACTGGAGGAGAGCCTCTTCCACAGACATAGGCTTCAGAGAAAAGGCTCGGCTGGGAATCACTCTCACCCGCTGTTCTTCTGTCTCTAAAGGAGGAAACGGCTCGATCTCACGAGTTTTCCTCCTTTTCCTTCCGCGCAGTTTTTCCCGTTCCTTTTTCACTCTCTTTTCAATATGGTCAAATGCCAAACCCAGGGAACTGAACATGTCATGCGTTTCCTGGACGGTGTTTAATGTCGCCCCTTTGATCTTAACATTGATCTCGGCTTTATGTCTGTACTTCTCCACAGACAGGATGAGGTCAGCTTCTACAGGATAGCCGAGCAATTTCTCGAGGGTTTTCAGCCTTCGTTCACAATGTTTTCTGACTTCGGGTGTGATATCTGTATGTCTGGCAGTATAATTGACATTCATTGAGTCTCCTCCATCCAGTACTTTCTCTTTCTGATATGTGAAGGTGGTATACGAAGCTGCTTTCTGTATTTGGCGACGGTCCGACGAGCGATCCTAAAATTCTCCTTTGCTAAGATCTCTTCGATCTCGATATCACTCAATGGATTTTCTTTATCTTCCTGCTCCACCAATTTTTTCATCTTTTCTTTCACTCTCAAAGAAGAGATCTCTTCACCAAAATCTCCTGCGAGAGATTTGTGGAAAAAATATTTTAGGGGAAAGACACCGCGCGATGTCATGATATATTTGTTGGTGACCACTCGCCCGACCGTGGATTCGTGCACCCCGATCTCCTGAGCCAGTTCGATCAGGGTTAAAGGCTTGATGAATTCCATCCCCTTCTCGATAAAATCCTTTTGTTTGTCCACAATGTATTTTGCGACTTTGTAAATTGTCTGGTTCCGCTGGTTCAAACTGCGGAGGAACCAGAAAGCCTTTTTCATCCGGTCCCTTAAGAATTGGCTCGCTTCTGAATCATCATTGGACATTTGGGCCAGCATTTTTTTATAGAATGAATTGATTCTCAGCCGAGGCATCCCCTCATCATTGAGGATGATCTTCAGTTCGTCATCCTCCTTCCGGACGATGATATCTGGAACAACATAAAACGTTTTCTCCTGGCTGTATTTTCTGCCGGGAGCAGGGTCCAGGCTTTTGATGAGCTCGATGTGAGACTTGACTTCTGCAAGGGATATATTCAACACTTTTGCCAGCTGTGCAAAATCAGACTTTTCCAGAAGAGGCAGGTACTGATCAACAATTTTTATGGTGATGGGGTCGTCCATGACAAAATATTCCATTTGCACCAGGAGAGCTTCTTGGAGGTTCATGCTCCCGATGCCGATGGGGTCAAATCTCTTTATTTTTTCACGGATCCCCCTCACTTTTTCTACGCCCGCTCCGGTGGCATCAGCAATCTCATCGAGAGAAGATATGAGGTAGCCATCTTCGTTAATGTTCCCAATGATGTATTCAGCAATTTCACGCTCTTTCGGATCAAAAAATGTCAAATTAGACTGCCACTCCAAATGATCCCAGAGAGAATCGGTCTTGGACACAAAGTTCTCGAATGAGGGAGTCTCTTTTTTTTCCACAAAATAAGACCGCATGGAATTGTCAAAATAGTCATTGAAGTAGGCTTCGAGGTCGAGGTCTTCTTCTTTCTTTTTTGGCTCTTGGGAGTCATCGAGCCGTGAGACATCTTCTGTTTTCTGCGGCTCCTTCTCGGCCTCGCCTATTTCCTGGAATTTTTCCTCTTCACTCTTCACATCTAGAGTTTCTTCCTCGATCTCCAGCATCGGATTTTGTGAAAGCTCTGTGTCTATAATCTCGATAAGCTCAAGATTTGTTAAAGGAAGGAGCTTGATCGCCTGTTGCAGAGCAGGTGCAAGAATAAGCCTTTGCACCTGTTTTTGCTGTAACTGCTGCTTCATGCCCAAAGCATTTCCCCTAACCCATCTCCATCCATCGACTCAATCCAAACCAAAATCCTCTCCGAGGTATGACTTCCTCACGACTTCGGATGCGATCAAGCATTGCGGTGTTCCTTCTTCCAGAATCTTCCCTCCATCGATGATATAGGCACGCTCAGTGATCTTCAAAGTTTCTCTGACGCTGTGATCAGTGATGAGGAGTCCGATACTCTTTTTTTTCAGAGAGAGGATGAGCTCCTGAAGGTCGAGGATCGCGAGCGGGTCGATACCCGTAAAAGGCTCGTCCAGCAGAATGTACTCCGGGTTGGTTATCAACGCGCGTGCAATTTCCAACCTGCGTCTCTCTCCTCCAGACAAGGTAAAGGCTTTGGCTCCCACGAGTTTTTCTAAACCGAACTCGGAAAGAGTCCCTTCCACGCGATCGCTGAATTTTGATGAAGATCCTCCCATCATTTCAAGGATGGAAAGCAGATTATCGGCGACACTGAGTCTTCTAAAGGAGGAAGGCTCCTGGGGAAGAAGACACAACCCTCTCCGTGCTCTCAGATACATCGGGAGGTCTGTAATGTCCTCTCCATCGAGGAATATGCGGCCTGCGTCCTGAGGTACAAGACCAAGAATGAGAGAGAATGTTGTGGTTTTCCCTGCACCGTTGGGGCCCAAAAGCCCAACAATTTCGCCTTTATTGACTCTGATCGAGACATCATCCACAACTTTTTTCTTATGGTAAGTCTTTTCCAGCCCCGCTGCTTCGAGATAATCTTTCATCTTTCACGATTTTATGACTGTTACTGATCTTTCTCGACCTTTATTCTCGACGACGATTTTACCATCGGCCATGTAAAAAGTCAATTTGGTGCCCGCTGTTTTCCCTTTATCCTTAGCGATGAGGACCGGCTTCCCTGTAAGAACGATGGTTTCCCTTTTTAAATCGAAAACGGCCCTTTGCCCTGTTCCCTGGTATTCTTCTTGCGTGATCACAACATCCTCTGTTGCTGTTATCCTCTTTATGTCCCCGCCCTCATTGTTCAGATGGACAAAGATGGATTGTGCAGTCAATACGATGCCCTCCATTTTTAGCGCATTCTTCCCTTGGTAATGCACAATGTCTCTTTCAGGATTAAAAGACATCTTCTCTGCGGTGATCAAAACTCGTTCTACGTCCTCTTTATCCTTGGGCACATAAGAGAACGTTGAGCTGATGTTTCCTTCTGCAGTAACTTTTCGGGTATCTTTGTGGATATTGAGCACATCAGAAAAGAGGATATCTTTGTCTTGCCAAACTTTATTGCCTCCTCTAAAATAGAAACGTTTCTGGCCAGCAAAATATCTCATTTCCTGAGTCGTGACGAACACAGGCAGTTTTTCTGAAAAGAATCCAACCACCTGTTTCCCCTCCTCTTGAGCGCTGAAAATCACCTGGACGTCACCATCTGCATCCATGTTGTTGTTTGTGCGAGATATTCTGATTTTATCCGCTTTGATATCTGAATCTTCAGTCGCAACGTTTGCTTTGTTGTTTTTTTTCCCTTTAACAACAAGGGCATTCCCGTTGTCTTCAAGGACTATCGTATCTCCCCTAAGGCTTCTGCTCTCCTCTACGGCTTCTCCCCACTCAACGACCTCTGCATTTTTAGAGGATAGGAATCGCACCAATTCACCTTCGCGGTCCAGGTCAAATTCGACGGAATTTCCTTTGATCTGTGTTATCTGGCCTGAGGCGGATGTGAATTTAAAAAGACAATTTCCTTCTGACGACACTTGCCGAATCCTGGGGAGATCGCTGAATCCCACGACGAAGACTTCTCCAGCCTGTACCTCCCGTTTGTCGCGGTAGAGACGCAAGCCGTCTTTGCGTGGAGTCAACGGTGGAGTCTGCTCATCACCATCCTCCTCTTCTACGAAAGCTTTGACATCGTTTTTGAACTGCATTGATCGGATATTTTCACCGTTCGCGGTCAATTTAAAGTCCAAAAGATCGGATGTGACCCAACTTTTGCCATGATACAGGTGGACATCGCCCACAAGCCTGCCCTTTTTTCCCCTCTTCGTGAAAGAAAACTTATCTCCTTCGAGCACGATAGGGAGGACAGGGCTTAACTCTGAGAAGAGTTCGATATGGACGTCTCCGTCGAGCGCCAAATCCCTGTTCTTTAATGAATACGCCATCCTTCTGCCTGAACCTGACAATCTTTCAGAAGTAAAGCGGACAGGAAAGTCGCTTCTAAACATCCGTTCATCGGCATCGTATTCGAGAGAAGAAACGTCGATAGTGAGGTCTTTGAATTTCACTATGGATTTCTCGACAAACTGAAACTGAGTTCCCTCTTTGTCGTAGACAACTTCATCACCATAAAGGAAGATATCTTCTCCTTCGCTCTTTTCAAGAAAAACGATCTCGACATTTCCCTCGAGATGATAATGGTCATCTTCCCCCAAGTAGTGTTTATCGGCCCGTATCCGGAGATTCCCTTTTTGCCCTCGAGCTTCAAAAAATTCAATTTGCTCCTTTTGCTCGAGCACCTCCTCCTCAGGATTCTCGGACACCTGGGATATTTTTAACTGTTGCCTGGAATGAGTGATCAAGCTTATGGCGATGACTGCCAGAACGGCAACGAAGAGGACTACAATGAATGACTTCCATACTTTTATCCATTGAATTCGGACTTTCTCGATGCGTAGAACAATTCCCGGCATATTTCTCTCTCTGTCCAAAAACATTATAAATGATTTTATCTTGGCTGTCTTGCGAATCTTGGCCCTAAAAAAATACGGAAAGGGTGTGTTCCAAAAGGGGATATCCGATCATCTTCCTGATAAAAAGACACAAACATTTAGAGATATAGTCTGCCGCCGGGAGCAGGCCCCCCTCCTCCACAGCTAGCTGGTATGGATATCTTCGAGAGAGAGGTTGAGCTTCTCTTCCCCAAGATAATGAGAATATTGAAAAGAATAGACCACGTCGATCAAATCCCCCCTATGCGTCCTCTCGGCCCAATCTCCTCTTCTCCATCCCAAGGCCTCAAATACTCTTCCGTTCTGTTTAAGGATAAATTTGCTGTGTTTGCCGTTGAGGGTCCGGGGTTCGGCAATGATCTCTGCCATTTCAGTCAAAAAAATGGGCTTGGGATTGCCCACTCCAAACGGGGAGAGCAAATGCATATTATCGAGAAAGCGGACCCCGATGTTGTTGAAATTGAGTTTTGTATCGATGAGTATTTTTTTCTTTAGGTCATCCTCTGTCAACCTCGTATCTGTAAACACATTGACAGCCTTTTTGAAAGAATCCATCTGGTCGCGCATGAGTTCACAGCCCACTGCCAGGACATGCCCTCCGTACGTTAAAAGATACTGATTGTTCTCATCCAAACAATCTATCAGCGGAAACTCTCTGATGCTCCGTCCCGACCCGAAGGCTTTCCCATCTCTATAAGAAAAAAGGATGACAGGCTGATGGAATGTATCTTTCAGCTTCGACGCCACAATCCCGATCACTCCTCTGTGCCATTCCTCACACCCGAGCACTAAAAGCTTGTATTTCTCGTGTAGAGATTTGCTCTCGATCTTCCTCATTGATTGTTGGAATATATTTTCCTCGATCTTCTGTCTTTCGGAATTCAACTTGTCCAATTGCCGCACTGCCGCCTGACTCTCTTCGACGGCTTCAGCAAAGAAAAGCTGAACAGCCAGATCGGTGATGCCCAACCTCCCTGCGGCATTGATCCTCGGTCCGATCCTGAATCCCACATCTCCTACAGATATCCTCTTTCCTAACAAGCCGCAGACCTCCATCAAACTTTTTAACCCGATGTTGCTGACATCTTCAAGTTGCTCCAAGCCAAATTTGACAAATAACCTGTTCTCACCCTTCAGCGCCGCCACGTCCGCGATTGTCCCGATGGCCACGAGTTTGAGATAATGGGGGAGTTGTGCGGCTTTTCCCTCTATCTCTAGAAGTGCCTGAATCACTTTGAATGCGACTCCGATCCCGGCCAGATTCTGATCGGGATATCCAGATGAATCCAAGACAGGATTCAAAACGGCATATGCATCGGGAAGAGAGGGCCCCGGTTGATGATGGTCTGTTATAATGACATCGATACCATGCGTCTTTGCCCGTTTGACAAAGTCTACGGCTTTTATTCCGCAATCGACACTGATCACCAGCGAGGCGCCTTTTTCGAGAACGATATCGATGTATTGCTCCTTTATCCCGTATCCCTGTTTTAGTCTATCAGGAATAAAATAGTCCATTTTTGCACCCAGGGACTGTAAGGCCTTGGTCAGGATCACCACAGACAGGATCCCATCGACGTCATAGTCGCCGAAGATCACTATCCGTTCGCCGGCTGAGATCGCCCTTCTTATCCTCTCTGTCGCTTTATGCATCCCATTCATCAGGAAGGGGTCGTGGAGTTCATTGAATTTCCCAAACAAAAATTGCTGGACATCTGACGCGTCCTTGATGTTCCGGTTGATCAGTATTTGAGCGATCTCAAGAGGGATGCCGATCTCGGCTGCCAGGTTCTTCGCGTTGTCATTTTCGGATCTCAAAATCCATTTTGCTTCTCGCATTAGCCAATTAACTTAACACAATTCATTTGATACCTCAATCACTCATTTCAAAAAGGAAACTTCTTCTTATTAATGGAGTTATAAAAAAATTTTTCTCTCTTCAGTCCGAATGAATGGACCACCTCGCACCCGATGAATTGTTGAGATGACTCCCTCATGAGGGTGAAATTGCCCAAGAAATAACGGGAGAGGTTGATTTTGGAAAGAGTGAAAAATATAATGAGGGGGCTGTGCTGACAAACCTTAAAGACAAACTGGCAAAAACACGAGAGACATTCAAGGAAAAATTCGACGAGTTTCTTCGCAGCGATAAAGACAGAGAAGAGATCCTCGAAGATCTCCTGGAATCTTTGATCCTGGCTGACGTAAGCATTCAGTCAGCGGAAAAGATCATCGCATCCCTGCGCGAAAAGAGCAAAAAGACAGATTCCTTCCCGAAGATCAGGGCACTTCTTGAGATTGAGATTATCGCAATCCTCTCTCAGTTTCCATTCACGCCTCGACTGAACAATTCTCAGTCTGTCATTATGTTCGTGGGGGTCAACGGTGGAGGGAAAACGACATCTCTCGCAAAGTTAGCCCATCTCTACTCCAAAAAAGGTCAAAACGCCCTTCTGGTGGCTGCAGATACGTTCCGCGCCGCCGCTCCTGAGCAGCTGTCTATTTGGGGAAAAAGACTGAATATTCCGGTCATCAGAGGCCAGTATGGAGCAGACCCGGCTTCAGTTGTCTTCGACGCGATCCAATCCTTCAAAGCACGAGGATTGCAACTCCTCCTTATCGATACCGCAGGAAGGATCCATACAAATGTGAACCTCATGAACGAACTGGAAAAGATCAAAAGAGTCATCTCACGAGAGATCGAAGGAGCCCCTCATGAAACCTTTCTGGTCTTGGATGCGAGCATAGGACAGAATGCGCTCAATCAAGCGAGAGAGTTCTTAAAATTCTCGGGATTGACGGGAATTTTTATCACCAAACTGGACGGAACGGCCAAAGGAGGGAGCGTTATCAGCATCGTCGACGAACTCAAACTCCCCATAAAATTTATCGGGGTAGGAGAAGAGGAAGAGGATATCCTCGCTTTTTCTCCTCAAGAATTCGCGAATGCCCTACTCTCATGAATACAAAAATCCTCAAGGATATCTCCTACCTTTACATGGCCTTTGGTCTGGCCGAACAGGCCAAAGGTTGGGCCAGCCCGAACCCCTATGTGGGTGCGGTTCTCGTCAAGGGAAACGACATCATCGGTTATGGGTACCACAAAAAGCCAGGACAGCCCCATGCTGAGGTCATAGCACTCCGACGAGCGGGTGCGCACGCAAAGGATAGCACAGCGTACATAACACTCGAACCTTGCATTCACTGGGGAAGAACGCCTCCTTGCGTGGACAGCATTCTTAGAGCGGGAATCAAACGCGTCGTTGTCTCTTCCTTGGACCCAAACCCCCGTGTCTACAAAAAAGGGATTCAAAAGCTGGAACAAAATGGCATCGCTGTCTCTGTGGGGCTTCTTGCGAAGAGGAACAGGGTGCTGAATGAATCGTATTTTAAGTATATCACCACAAAGATTCCCTTTGTCACCGTTAAGGCGGCCATCAGCGCGGATGGGAAAATGGCCACAAAAACCCACAAGTCCCAATGGCTCACCTCTCGACCCACACGAGAGTATGTTCACCTCTTGCGTGGAGAGAACGATGCGATCCTGGTAGGGATCAACACGATAGTCAAGGACAATCCCAGCCTCACTGTCCGCCACCGCAATTGGCCGAGAAAACGAATCACTCGAGTTATCCTTGACTCTTCGTTGCGCATTCCTCTCCATTCCCGGATTTGCGGAACGCTCACACAAGGGGACATCATCGTGTTCACGGGCAAACAGGCTTCCCCCGAAAAAATGAAAATCCTTTCAAAACGGGGAATCAGAGTCGTGCCCCTTCCGCATTCCAGGATAAAGATCAACTTGGAGGAAGCTCTTTTCTGGCTCGGAAACAACGGAATTTCGAGCGTCCTCGTCGAAGGAGGAAGTCGCCTGCTCACATCCATCTTTGATGAAAAACTGGCAGACAAGATCTTCCTCACAGTGTCCCCCAAGCTGGTCGGAGGAAAGGATGCTCCTTCCCTCTATGGAGGAGGCGGCGTCGTGACGATCGAGCAATCCCTCAAGCTGAAATGGACACGCACTTTCTCGATAGGGGAAGACACTATTTTTGAAGGATATTTTTAATGTTCACAGGAATCATCAAACACCAAGGGCTTTTCAAGGGATATAGGTCTGGCAAGGCGGAAATCGCAGTGGAAACGCCGGAGCTGAGCGCTCAGCTAGAGGTGGGTGAAAGCCTTGCCATCAATGGAGTCTGCTTGAGCCTCATCAGAAAAGAAAACGACACTCTTTTTTTTAACCTGTCTGCAGAAACCCTGAAACGCACAACTCTCGGATCTCTACGTCCCCAGGAGCGGCTCAATCTTGAGCTGCCTCTCTCTCTGTCCACGCCACTCGGCGGACATCTTGTGACTGGCCATATCGACGGAGTGGGAAAGATTCTACGAATACGATCTGTAGGCAAAGGGAAGAGGATCACTGTTTCCCTCGCCCCAGAACTGAAGCCATACTTCGTTCCCCAGGGAGCCGTTTCTCTGAATGGCGTCAGTCTCACAGTCGCGCATATATCCTCCGTATCCTTCGATGTCGAACTCATCCCCATCACTCTGGATGACTCAAACCTGAGTGTTCTTAAGAGCGGTGACAGAGTCAACATCGAATGTGACATCTTTGGCAAATACGTGTATAATTGGGTATCTAAACACCCGCAATAAAGGATTAAAAAATGCAACGGAAACCCAAGGTTGTCTCGGTTCAAGAAGCTATCCAGGCAGTCAGGTCCGGAAAGCTGATCATTATCGTTGATGACGAAGACAGGGAAAATGAAGGCGACCTCATGGTTGCTGCAGAAAAGGTGACGCCAGACATCATCAATTTTATGGCCAAATACGGAAGAGGGCTTATCTGTCTTCCCCTGCGAGAGGGAAGGCTGAGGGAGCTTGCTCTTCCCTTGATGGTCTCCGAAAACACAGCACAATTCCAGACGGCCTTCACCGTCTCCATAGACGCCAAAGAGGGAATCACAACAGGGATCTCTGCCTACGATAGGGCAAAAACGATCCTCACAGCCATCGACCCGGAGACAACCCCATCTGACCTTGCACGGCCAGGACACATATTTCCCCTTAAGGCTATGGACGGAGGTGTGCTCGAAAGATCCGGCCAAACAGAAGCGGCTGTGGACATATCCCGTCTCGCCGGCCTAAAAGAGGCAGGAGTCATCTGTGAGATCATGAACGAAGACGGAACAATGGCCCGAATGCCCCAACTGGAAGAATTCAGCCAAACATACGACATCCCGATCCTAACCATTGCCGACCTCATCAAATACAGGATGAAAACCGAAACTCTTGTCACTAAGATCGAAGAGGCTGACTTGCCGACAAAATACGGGGACTTCAAGATAATGGTGTTCGAAGACACTATCTATAAAGAACAACACGTTGCTCTTGTCAAGGGAAATATCAAAAAAGACGATCCGATTCTTGTGAGAGCGCATTCCCAGTGTCTCACTGGAGACACATTTGGCTCCAATCGCTGCGACTGCGGCGCCCAGCTCCATAAAGCGATGGAACTGATCAGTGATGAGGGCAAAGGCGTTATTCTCTATATCCTCAACCATGAGGGCAGAGGTATCGGATTGATCAATAAGATCAAAGCTTACGCCATCCAAGACGATGGAGCGGACACCGTGGAAGCCAATGTGAGGCTCGGTTTTAAGCCAGACCACAGAGACTATGGAATCGGTGCGCAGATCCTTGTCGCTCTGGGAGTCAACAAACTCCGACTCATAACGAACAACCCGCGCAAATATATCGGTCTTTCTGGCTATGGATTGGAAATCGTCGAACGCATCTCGATCGAGATCCCCCCCAACAAATCCAACATCAAATATCTTAAGACCAAAAAAGAAAAAATGGGCCACCTCTTAGAGATGGTCTAATCCCACACAAGTCCCTCGACTCCTTCCGCCAATTCCCCCCGGCTACCCAGGAGTGATCCTGAACTGGAAACATCTTCAAACCTATACCGGCGCGCACACATGTTTTCAAGGGAGCATTCCAAATCCGTATTCGTATGAACTCAAGTTGCGTGATCGAGTATCCCAATTATGTGGTGGAGAAAACCACAATCGCCAGTTGGGACACTCAGATATCATTCCTCATTGATTTGGGAATGCGACAAGTATTCAAATTTTTGTTTGGAATTTTGGATTTGTTTGTTATGATAATATGCCTTTGGGAGAGAGGAATGGGTAATATGGGAGATCTCTCAAGAGAGACGGCCAAAAAAGAGAGGCGATTACGCACTTCCGCTCTTAGAAAGATCAAGGCTGCCAAAGATAAATCCAAAAGGCTAAAGATCATCAGGACCCTTTTTGCTGTTAAGAACCCTTGGGCCAGTGACGTTCTGTTAGAAGCCCTCAAAGACCCCAATGAAGAGATCCGTGAGCAGATCATCTGCGAACTGGGATCCAGAAAAGACCTGAATGTGGAATTGATCAGCCAAAATTTATCCCATCCCTCTTGGTACGTCAAAAGCTCTGCTCTAAAAATCTTAGGGCTAACAAAAAACGACACGGCTCTTTTAGACATCGAAGCGATACTTGCAGACCCGAACGTCGAAGTCCGCCGAGCCATTACCGCGTGCTTGGGGGATATTGGGGGGAAAAGAGCGCTTTCCCTCCTTATGATACTGGCCAAAGACACGAATCACTTCGTCCGATCATCCGCCGAAGACGCCATAAGGAAGATCTCAAACCTTCGTTTCACCTGACCTGAATCCGCGAATGATCCAGTTCTTATCGGGACTATTCATGGGGGAAGGCCCCTGTATAACACAAACTTAAGGCCAAAACTTTGAAAAATCCATGGGCTCCCCGATGAGCCAGGATTCAGGGTTGGCATTGGGAATTTGAAGCCAAGACTGGCGATTCAAGGATGAAGGTCACCGGGCCATCGTTCACAAGATGGACATCCATCATGGCCGCGAAAATTCCCGTTTGCACTCCCACCCCAAAATCACGCAAGAAACTCACAAAAAGGTCAAAAAGCTCTTGAGCCCGGCGTGGGTGCTCGGCCTTGGCAAAACTGGGGCGCCTTCCCTTCTTCACGGATCCCGCGAGCGTGAACTGAGACACAGCCAAGATCCCTCCACCCATGTCTAATACAGAAAGGTTCATCTTTCCTTTTTCATCTGGAAAGATCCTCAACTCCACGATTTTTTTTGCTAGGAACTGAACATCTTTCTCCGCGTCCCCCTTTTCGATACCCACAAGAAGACAGAGGCCACGGTCTATGCGCCCGACAACGCTACTGTCCACAACGACAGATGCTTTTTTAACTCTTTGCAGGATGACTTTCACTCTAATCTGTTTCCTTCATGATTTTCTCTTTGGAAAACACACTCTGGATGATTCTCAAATCCTCATGATTAAAAAAAACATTGAGCAAAACATAGACAAGAATACCTATCGCTATCGCAGCAATCAACGCTCCGATCTTTTCGACAAAGGGAAGGCTCCCGAACGCGAAAAGACCCATGAACACCCGGACAGCACCTGCCATAAGGGCTGCGAAGAAACATGTTTTTCCCGCAGATATCACGAGGCCTTTCTTCTCCACAAGACCGATTTTCTTTTGGAGAAGAAAAAACAGAAGAGCAAAATTCAACACCGAAGACAGGGAGAGAGCCAGGGCGATGCCACCCACACGCAATGGATTCATAAGGATCACCGATAGGCCGATATAACTTATCATCACAAAGAAGGCAACGATAACCGGAGTTTTGGTGTCTTTAAGGGAATAAAAAGCAGGGGCAAGGATCTTCGCTCCAGAAATGAAGGGCAGTCCAAAAGAAAAAAAGAGCAAACAGGACGCGCTCATAGTGGTGGACAACTCATCAAAGACACCTCTCTGGTAAAGCACTTGGATGATAGGGCGGCTCAGGACGAGAAGACCAGCTGCGGCCGGGAAAGTCACAAGTGAGATTATTTTGAGCGAGAAATTGAGCGTTCTTTTCATTCCGTCGATGTCTTCATGAGCGGCAAACTCGGAAAAGGTGGGAAGAAGAGTGATGGCAAGTGCGATGGAAAAAAGGCCGAGCGTCAATTCCTGAACCCGCGACGCATAATACAGGGAGGAGACGCTCCCCTCCTCGAGGACCGAGGCGATCATACGGCTGATGGCGAAATTGATCTGCGAGATCCCGACACCAAAGATTCCCGGGACCATGAGTTTCCCGACCTTTCGGATAGAAGGATGTCGAAAATCCAGAGAAGGTTTGAAGCGCATCCCTTGTCTCAAGAGAAAGGGGATCTGCAATCCGAGCTGAAGAATCCCTCCGATAACAACACCCACAGCAAAGACATATGCTGGTTCTTTGGCTTTGTTGGCAAATAACACAGCCATGGTGATGATGGCGAGGTTGAAGAGGACAGGAGTAAAAGCAGGAATAAAAAACTTCCGGTAAGAATTCAGGATGGCCATCGCCAGGGCGGACAGGCTGATCAAAAATATGTAGGGAAACATAATGCGGGTGAGGACTATAGTCAGCTCCCACTTCCCTTGGAATCCCTTGAAACCGATCGCGATGATCTTGACCAATACCGGGGAGAACAGGACTCCGATCACCATCAGAAAGGCCATGATCAGCGTCAAATCGAAGAAAAAGGAATTGGCAAACTTCCACAGTTCTTCTCTTCGCTCTTTCTCCTTGATCTGGGTAAAAACGGGGATAAACGCGGCTGTCATCGCTCCTTCTCCTGTCAACCTTCTTAAAAGATTGGGGATGACATAGGCAATGGTGAATGCGTCCGCACTCCAGCTGGTTCCAAGGTAGAAGGCCTGGAGCATGTCTCGGACATACCCTAATATTCGGCTGATAAAGGTGGGGGCAGAGACGGCTAAGGCGGATCTCAACAGCTTCTTATGCTGAGTGTCTTGCCTTGCCATCATCCAAAGAATAACAAATCCCATCCGCAAAATCCAAGCTTTCGTGCAGCAGATCAAACATCTCCAAATCCGTCTTGAATGACGTTCCGAGTATCCGAATGGGATTCGTGGTTTTCTCCACCACACAATCGGGGCCCTCAATAACGCAATGTATATTTATGCCATCACGGCTTTGAGGATGCTTACGAAAGGCTGAAGGGAGTTGACAGAAAAAGAAAGATACTTTATCATACGTGTTCCAGACAGGAGAAAGATATGGCTCATCACAAATCAGCAAAGCGCCAATGGCGAAGCAATCTCCGCAGGAATGCGATCAACAAACGCAACAAATCTATCCTACGCACGCAGATAAAGAAATTGAGAGAGGCGATCAAAAATAAGGATAAGGAAGCGTCTCAAAAACTACTGCCAGAGACTTTTTCAGTTATCGATAAATCCATCAAGAAGAAGACCATTCATGAGAACACCGGAAATCGATACAAATCACGATTGAGTCATCAGGTGGAAATGATCAGTGCCTCGTCTTCCAAGTAAATTCCCTTCTTTTTTACACTCCAACTCAGACTTAAAGATCTCTCACCGATCACTCTGAGAGCGCATTCTCCATTCTATGCCATCTGCCTCTCGCCCGAAGGCTCGCGCTTGCGCTGCCCCCGCAAACGGCAATATTGAAGCAAAAATCCCTCTAAAAGAGTTTGAAGGGACAGACTAGATGTCTTGAACCTCAGGTCGATTTTTTCCAATTCAGTCAACAAATGAGTCAGGTCCTTGCGGTTTACATCCTCCACTAGATGAAAAAATTGTCGGAATTTTGTCGTGTAGAAGGACCCGAATTTTTCTTTGATCTGGGGCTTGAGCTCTTTGAATATTTCCTTCTTCCCTTTGTCCTTCTCCTTTAGCCACATTTTTGCCATAAGAATGTTTCGAAAAAATCGCACGATCAATCCCAAAATGTATTCGGGTCGAGTCCCTTCGCTGAAGAGATTGTTCAACACGCGAAGACATTGTTCATAATCAGCACTCTCCAGACTATCGGTCATCTCCCATTCCGCATACGTTTTGAACCAGCCGGAAACTTCATTGACATCATCCATTTCCACGACCTTTTTATCACTCACAAAAGTATCGATTTTCTCGAGTTCACTGGACAATCGAGCAAGATCATTCCCGACGATTTCGACTATACGCCTTTTCGCCTCTGGCGATGCCACCTTCCCAAACGTATTAAACCTCCTGTCGATCCAGTTTAGCAGAGCCGTCCCTTTGAGCGGTTTTGCCTCTTCCACATGAACTGCAGAGGACGGAAATGAGGCGAAGAATCTCCTGAGAGGCGAGCTCTGCCTGATGCTCCCCGCAAAAATGACAATAAGAATGGATTGCGGAGACGGGGAAGAGAGATACCCTTCGATGAGTTTCTGCTCTAAAGCCGTGAGGTTCTCCTCCTTTTTGCCGGAAAGCTCAACAACAACTATACGTCTTGAGGAGAAGAGGAAGGGAACTGTCCTGGCAGTGTCTATGATATCGCCCCAGGAGTGCTCGTTGAGGTTGAACCGTTCAACACAAAAATCCTGATTCTCCGGGGAGATCAGCGCAGCCTTTAACCGGAGAACGAACTGATTAGCCAGGAATGTCTCGTCTCCGAAGAATAGATAACACGGTACCAGGGATTCCTCAAAAAAAGAATCCTCCAACAAAAGTTTGCTGGCCAATTCAGAATCCCTCGAGAATTGTGCTGACGAGACTCCTGGCGAACCTCTCCGCAACAACATCGATCGCCAGAGATTCGACAGATTCGAAGTCTGTGCCCTCGGGAACACCGTATTCATACTGGTAGACCATGTTGGGGTTGGAGTAAATGACTTTTTTGCTCACGTTATCACGCATCACGATCTTTGCGACAATGATGATATTGTACCGATCCGCTGAAGTCTGTCCAGAAAAGGCAACAGGGACGGCATTAAAAGATAGGATTTCCCCCAATAACAGCGCATCAGCGGATTCTTCTTCACGGGAAATCTCCACTTTTCCCCGAGCAACCAGTTCATCGATCACCCGTTGGGTCAGCTTCAAGTCCAGTTCATACCGAGTCGTCATGTTTTTGAACATGGGGACACTGACACTCCGGATATGTTCAGGAAGAGAGCTCCCCGTGCCGCTAAGATAGTAACCACACTGGAGAGCCAAAAGACAAAGCACCAACAGAGTCGCTATTCTTTGTAATCGCTTTATCACTTGTTTTGCTTATAATACACCTAAACTATGCCCAAGTCGAGATGGCCAGTGAGATGCATCCCGAAATCCATGATTGTATGAACATAATGTGCTTTATCGAAAGTCCCGATTGTGTGGTGGAGAAAAACGTGTGAAGGGCTGGACGGGCATGGTACATCTCCCTAGGGAGATGTGAGGGAAGCCCTGAACCGAGCGAAGTTTCCTCGCTGGGGAAACAGCGCGTTTTTTCGAAATTACCAATTGGGATCCCCAGACATCAATTATCACGGATTTGGGGATACTTCCTCGCCAGTGCGTGCTGGGCATTTTCCATGATCCCGTGGTGAACGCCTGTCTGATATGTTTTTGAAAGCTTCAGGTTAAGTCACGATGTTGACAAGCTTATTTTTAATATAGACGATCTTCCGTATTTCCTTCTTGCCGACAATATCCTGAATTCGATTCAGCCCCAAGGCTTTTTCTTTCACTTCATCTTCGGGCAAATCCCTCGCCACCTCGAACTTATCTCTCAGCTTCCCGTTCACCTGAACCACTACGGTCACAGTTTCTTCCCTGGCCAGATCTGGGTCATATTCGGGCCAGGGCAACCGAGCCAAAAGTGTATCGTGGCCTGTCATCTCCCACAATTCCTCACATAAATGGGGCGCAAACGGAGAAAGACAAATGATGAGCGCTTCCATGGCCTCTAAAAAAACCGCCCTTTGGCCATCCCCGTTATTTAGTAGATCCCTCTCCTTCTTGAGCATGTTGAAGTATTCCATGAGGGAGCTGATGGCTGTATTCAGATGCAACCGTTTATCGATATCTTCACCCACTTTTTTTATGGTCTGGTGCATTTTTATCCTTAACCTATGAGGAATTTTCTCTACAGAATCCCTGCCCCTCTCCTCTGGCTCCATAAAAAAGAGATCTGCATTTTCCTGGAAAAATGCCCATATGCGATTCAAAAATCGATAGCAGCCTTCAATTCCCTTTTCATTCCAGATAAATTCTTTTTCTGGGGGAGATGCAAATAGGATAAAGAGCCTTAGGGCATCTGCCCCGTATTGATTCACGATGTCGTCAGGGTCTACAACATTCCCCTTAGATTTGGACATCTTCGCCCCGTCTTTGGTCACCATTCCTTGGCCAAAATAATAAGGAAAGGGTTCATCTACGCCAGTCAACCCAAGGTCCCTCAGTATCTTGCAGAAAAACCGCGCATAGATCAGATGCATAATGGCATGTTCCACTCCACCGATATACACATCCACAGGCAACCAATAGTCCGCAGATTGCGGATTGAATGGAAGGCGGTCTTCGTGGGGAGAGCAGTATCTGAAGTAATACCATGAGGAATCGAAAAAAGTATCCATGGTGTCGGTTTCTCGTCGTGCCTGCTTGCCACATCGAGGACATTCGGTCTGGACAAATTGCTCGACCCTCTCTAGCGGCGACCCCTCCATTCCTTTGAACTCGACATCCGAAGGCAGCTCAACAGGAAGGTCTTCGTAGGGAACACCCACTATTCCGCAGTCCTCACAGTAGATGACTGGGATCGGCGTCCCCCAGTAACGCTGGCGGGAAATGCCCCAGTCACGGAGACGATAAAGCGTGCTTGGGTGACCGAACCCTTTCTCCTGGGCATATTGGGCCATCTTTGCACTCGCTTCTTGAGAGGGCAATCCCGAAAATTCTCCCGAATTGATAACTGTCCCATAGTCCTCATACGCTTCCTCTAACTCCCCCACAGGTTTTTGCCCCGGAGGGACAATGACCTCTATTATGGATAAACCATATTTTTTGGCAAAGGCAAAATCTCTCTGATCGTGCCCGGGGACAGCCATTATGGCTCCGGTGCCGTATTCTATCAGAACATAATTGGACACCCAGATAGGTATTTCCTCACCTGTATAGGGGTTGATCGCCTTTTTTCCTGTGTCGATGCCGTCTTTCTCCCCTTCAGCGGTATCTTTTTTGAGGCGCTGTTCCGTTTTGCTTTGAACAATCCATTCCTGCAGTTTTTTCTTGTCGGGCAGGTCAGAGATCAATCTCAGACACAAAGGATGTTCGGGTGAAAGGGCTATAAAAGTGGCGCCAAAGATCGTGTCGATCCGAGTGGTAAAGACTTCGATCGATTCATCCATGCCCGCGACTGGGAATACAATATGACCGCCAGTGCTCTTTCCTATCCAATTTTTCTGCATCACCAACACATGTTCCGGCCACTTGTCAAGCAGCTCATGGCCTGAAAGAAGTTCTTCTGAGTACTCCGTGATCTTGAGAAACCACTGTTCCATCTCTTCCTGCTCGACAGTCGAATCACACCTCCAGCACGCTTGACCGATAACCTGCTCATTCGCCAGAACCGTGTGACACTGAGGGCAATAATTGACCCAGCTCTTTTTCCGATAGGCCAAACCTCGGTCGAGAAGTTTGAGGAAAATCCACTGGTTCCACTTGTAATACTCTGGCAGACAGGTGGTCACTTCCCTCGACCAATCATAGCTGTAGCCCATTCGTTTCAGCTGCCGCTTCATATGGGCAATGTTCCCTAGAGTCCACTCTCGAGGATGAATCCCTTCTCGGATGGCCGCATTCTCCGCCGGCATTCCAAAAGCATCCCATCCTATGGGATGAATAACATTCAACCTTTTCATAAATTTAAACCGTGACACGACGTCCATGATGGAAAAATTACGCACATGCCCCATATGGATCCGGCCGGAGGGGTATGGGTACATCTCCAGGCAATAACACTTTCTCTGTTGGGGGTCCTCCGTGGCTTTAAAGACTTCTCGATCCTCCCAAACCTTTTGCCATTTTTTTTCGATCTTGTTGAAATCATAACTGTGTTTCATTTCTGTATGGTCTTTCATGCGTTATTGTCCTTTGAATATTAGATATATGCCCTGGAATTGTCAAGTTCTCCTCAGGGCTCACACGCATTTCCAAAATCGCGATGAATGAAATCCCGATCGCCAGGTGGGAAATTTCGAATGCAAGTTATCTCCGCTACACAATTGAGGCACTCAGTATCGCAATGTGGATACTTGACATAACGATTCGGCGAATGCGTCCGAGGTAGAGAAAATCGTTTTCTCATTGCTTTCGTAATGATAAAATGAATAGACCGATGAAGTTCTTTTTTGTCCAGGATTTCCGTCAGAAATACAGATATTTCTCCTCGGATCCTATCCAAAACATCCAGGTTAAGTTTACGCGAATGGAAAAGCTATGGGAAGAAGCCAAAAAAAGACTCATGCTTCTTCCCAAAAAGATCCTCGCTCAAGAACAGGCCTTTGCCAGAGTTTTTAAGATCAGAGAAGACAGTGTAGAGATTCTCCATTCTGGCCGATTGGATGAAAAACACCTCAAAAGGAAATTCTTTCTGTTCCTCCAAAAACAAAGGACCAAGCACATGCTCCTTCTTTCAGGTGAAGCCGTCCTCCTCCCAATAAGTGGTTTGATGGCTCTGCTCCCCGGCCCCAACATCTTTTTCGGCGTACTGGCCTTGATCATGTTCACCCACTGGCAAGCTCTGAAAGGCATCAACACGCTTGCCCGAAAGAAACATCTTTTTATTGTGTCACAAGCCTTGTACCAGTGGGAGACCGCTTTATTGTCTCAAGAGACAGCCTCCCTGGCGGAGATTCTGGAAAGGATCGAGGAAGAATACTCCCTGAAAGACCTGAATAAAATCCTATACAAATAACGCATCCCGTCCTCAGTACACGCCAAATTCGCCAGAGAGCTTAGGTCTGCGGGGCCCCTCAATCAGGCGACAGAGAATGGAAGCATCCTTATTTCCGTGATGCTTTCAAGTTAAATGATAATAGCAGGAGCTCGTCTCAGTCCATATTCGTCGAAGACCCCCGCATCCACCACCATCCGATTCATAAGGACAGCGACTCGCTTTTTTTGCGTCTAATGCCCTTATCACCGAAATAAGGATACTTAAACAAAGAATAATGAATTGACAAAAAGGCAGGATTATTCTATCTATTTAGTGAGATGCCTTTGACACTGAATCAGTTCTTGTTCCTGGTAATGACCATTGCCGTTGCCGTAGCGGTCACTTTTTTAGTCATGCTCATGATCCAGCTCAAAAAAACAGCCAAAGAGGGAGAAAAGACTCTCTTCGAAATAAATGTGCTAGTCAAGCGCTTGCAGGACACTAGCGAGAAGATCAATGAGAAAATGGACAATGTGGATGGAATCGTCAAAGCGGCCAAACAAAGTGTCTTCGGATTAGCTGAGATTTCCACGTTTTTGGTCCTGAGAATCATCCGACCAACTCGCAAGTATTGGTATCTCTTCCCCCTTATGCGACTTGGTTGGCGAATTTCGAAAAAGATAAAGGAGGAAAAAAATGGCAGATAGGGATTCGAGTATCGTCGATATCACCATATCTTTCCTTTTAGGAACGGCCACAGGTTTTATCTTGGGAATCCTTTTTGCACCCGCGAGCGGCGAGGAGACACGGAAAAAGATCCAAGAATCTGCAGGAAAAAGCGGCGAAAAAGCCAAAGAGAGCTATGATAAGATCACAAAAGAGGCCGAAAAGGGCATCAAAGTTGTCAAGGAGAAAACGCACGAAGGTATCGATGCCATAAAGGACTTTGTAGAGAAGAAAAAGCAAGAGATCTCAAAGAAAGCCGCTGAAATTCCCCTACAGGAGGAAGAAAAAAAGTAGGTCGATCTCTTCTCTAACCCGCTAGTCTCATTTTGCTCTATCACTCTGCAAAACACTCAAAGGAGATGTTCTCATGTCAGTAACTGCAATCAAAAAGGTCATCG
Organism: uncultured Eubacteriales bacterium; assembly: GCA_964406575.1. GTDB lineage: Bacteria > Acidobacteriota > Aminicenantia > Aminicenantales > Aminicenantaceae > WTAW01. The sequence continues at coordinate 60,583 of CAYOSH010000007.1, forward strand.
CTCGGGAAATCCTCGACTCTAGGGGGAATCCAACCATCAGTACACAGGTGATCCTGGAATCGGATGTTGTCGGAATAGCTTCCGTCCCCTCTGGTGCATCCACAGGAGCCCACGAGGCCCTGGAATTGAGAGATGGTGATCCTTCACGTTATCTAGGGAGAGGAGTTCTGAAGGCCGTGGCCAATGTCAAGGATATTATTGCCCCTAAGATCAAAGGGCTAGACGCCACATCCCAAGAGGAGATCGACAACACCCTCATCCAGTTGGATGGGACTCCATCCAAATCGAATTTAGGAGCCAACGCGATCCTCTCTGTCTCGATGGCTGTCGCGCAAGCCTCTGCACGGGCACTCCGGAAACCGCTGTACATTTATCTGAGCCAATCCGAAAATCTTCTGCTCCCCACTCCCATGATCAACATCCTCAACGGGGGTTCCCATGCTGATAACAACATGGACATCCAGGAATTTTTGATCGTCCCGGCGGGCAGCCATACCTTTGCGGAAGCCATCAGAGAGGCAGCCGAGGTCTTCCAGCGCCTCAAGCAAAATCTGAAAAAAAGAGGATTGAACACTTCTGTGGGAGACGAGGGGGGATTCGCTCCGAATTTGAGATCCAACGAAGAAGCCCTTGACCTGATGATGGAAAGCATCCAGGATGCCGGATACAAACCCGGAGAGGATATATTTTTAGCGCTCGATGTGGCTGCTTCAGAATTTTATTCGGAGAATGCATACGTGTTTAAAAAATCAGACGGATCCAAAAGAACCACTGAGGATATGATCGCCTTTTACACAGACCTCATCGAAAAATATCCGATCATATCCATCGAGGATGGGTTTGATGAAGACGACTGGGCGAGTTGGAAAACGATGACCGATGTTTTTGGCACAAAAATCCAGTTGGTCGGAGACGACATCTTCGTCACAAACCTGAAAAGGTTCCAAAAAGGCGTTGAACAGGGGATCGGAAACTCAATCCTCATTAAACTCAACCAGATCGGGACTCTCACGGAGACCATCAAGACTGTCAGATATGCCCAGAAGAACGGATACACGACCGTGATCTCGCACCGGTCCGGGGAAACGGAAGACACATTCATTGCGGACCTCAGTGTCGCCCTGGACGCAGGACAGATCAAGGCCGGGTCTTTGAGTCGGAGCGAAAGGGTGGCCAAGTACAACCGCCTGTTGGGGATCGAGGAAGAATTGGGGGATAAAGGAAGGTATGCCGGGATCAGCGTCTACACCAGGTTGAACACTTGATCTGTCATAATGTCTCTCAGCATAAAGCCATGATTGAAAAAAGGGCCTAAGCGGTCTTTTCCTGATAAGATGCCGATCCATATTGGATCCGGTATCGAAGTAGGGACAGGGGCCCCAATAAGGCGGTGGGATGACCAAAGAAAGAAAAAACACCTTCCAGACTCACTCAAAGATCTGCATTAAAGGTGTCTACACGGAGGACGATCTCCCCTCTTTCAAATCAAATCAGGATCTCGGTCACCCCGGAGAATATCCTTTTGTTCGAGGAATCTATCCCACAATGTACAGGACACAGTTCTGGACGATGCGCCAATATGCCGGATTTGGCACAGCTGAAGAGTCCAACAAAAGATATCGCTTTCTTCTTTCCCAAGGACAGACAGGATTAAGCGTGGCCTTTGACCTGCCGACTCAGTTGGGTCTTGATTCTGACCATCCCCAAGCCCAAGGAGAAGTCGGCAGGGTCGGCGTGTCGGTGGACACATTCCAAGACATGGAAACTCTTTTTACAGATATTCCACTGGAAAAGGTATCTGTGTCTATGACGATCAACGCCACCGCCTCCATACTGCTGGCTATGTATCTTGCACTGGCAGACGCTAAAGGGGTCCCGTGGAAAAAGCTTTCCGGCACCATACAGAATGACCTTCTTAAAGAATACATCGCCCGCGGAACTTACATATTTCCTCCTCGACCGTCCTTAAAAATCACTGTGGACATTCTGGCCTTTTGCCTGGAGCATGTTCCGCGGTGGAACACCATGAGCATTAGCGGCTACCACATCCGAGAGGCTGGAGCGACAGCTGTCCAAGAGCTGGCATTCACTCTAGCCGACGCCATTACATACGTCCAAGAAGCTATCCATAGCGGCCTGGACGTGGATGCATTCGCTCCAAGGCTATCCTTCTTTCTCGCTGCCCACAACAATGTGTTTGAGGAAATCGCCAAGTTCAGGGCCGCACGAAGCCTGTGGGCAAAGATCATGAGGGAAAAATTCAAGGCAAAAAACCCACAGTCTTGGAAATTCAGGTTTCACACCCAGACAAGCGGGGTGACTCTCACCGCACAGCAACCCGAAAACAATGTCGTCAGGGTCACGCTCCAGGCCCTTTCTGCGGTTCTTGGAGGAACGCAATCCCTTCACACAAACTCAAGGGATGAGGCTTTGGCCCTGCCGAGCCAAGAATCTGCACGTCTTGCGTTGCGCACGCAGCAGATCATCGCCCATGAAAGCGGGATCACCGATACGGTAGATCCCCTCGGCGGATCCTATTTCGTCGAAAGTCTAACCAACAGCATCGAAGGAAAGGTCTGGGAATACCTGGAAAAGATAGAGGACCTGGGCGGCATGCTCAGAGCCATTGAGACCGGATATATCCAGAAGGAGATCCAGGACAGCGCCTATGCCTATCAGAGGCTTGTGGAAGACAGGGAGCAGATCATCGTTGGCCTCAATGCCTTCTCCGAAGAACAGAACAAGGTCCAATTCCAACTTTCCTATCCTCCTGAAGACCTAGAAAAAATCCAGGTCGCAAAGCTCCAGGAGGTACGAGCCCATAGAGACGAAAAAGCGCTGGAGAGGACTCTTCGCAATCTTAGAGACACTCTAGAATCAAAGAAGAATATGATGCCCGCTCTCATCGACGCCGTCAAGGCTTTGGCAACTCTGGGGGAGATCACTTCGGTTCTCAAGGAGGTTTACGGCACCTACACAGAGAATGTAAATTTCTAAATTGCTTCACTAAAAACATCTCCCCATCGGCGGCAAAGCGAAATCGCTAATAATGATGTCCGGGTACCCCAATCGGGACAATCGATATTACGATCTGGGGTCACGCCTGGACAGATCAAAAAGTTTTTGATTTGTGACCAGAAGATTTGACTTTACGATAGAGCAATCCTAATATTAGCCTATGCTCAAGAAAGCAACTTTTAAAAGAGTTTCGGTTCTTCTCCTGTTCCTCTCGGCTGGTTTGACCGCTCAAGCCGTCGATAAAAAAACCTCTCAACTCATCGACCAAGAGATCGAAAAGCATAGGGATGAGATCATCAAAACGCGGCGTTTTATGCACATGAATCCAGAATTGAGCAACAGAGAGTTCGAGACATCCAAGCTTATTGCTGCAAAATTGATGTCTTTGGGGCTTGATGTGCAGACAGGGGTTGCCAAAACAGGCGTCGCAGCCCTCCTCGAGGGGAACCAGCAGGGAATCACCATCGGCTGTCGCGCAGACATGGATGCCCTGCCCATCCAAGAGCAGACGACTGTCTCCTATAAATCTTTAAATCCCGGTGTCATGCATGCGTGTGGGCACGATGTCCACACCAGTATAGCTCTCGGCACAGCCATGGTGATGAATGCACTCAAGGATCACATCGCAGGAAACGTCAAGTTTATTTTTCAACCCGCAGAAGAAGGGGTTCCTTCGGGTGAGGAAGGCGGCGCCAGGCTTATGATCAAAGAGGGAGTCCTGGACAATCCTCCAGTCAGAGCGATCTTCGGGTTGCACGTGATGCCTTTGGATGTGGGCAAGATCCAGTTCTCCTCAGGAGCTATCATGGCCAGCTCAGACCGCTTCGAAATCCTCATCAAAGGGAAAAGTGCGCATGGAGCAAAGCCGCATGAAGGAACAGATGCCATCACCATTGCGGCTCAGGTCATCATGAGCATTCAGACGATCGTGAGTCGAAACCTCGATGCGACGGATCCCGCGGTCATTTCGATCGGGAAAATTCAAGGAGGCGTACGCTCGAATATCATCGCCGATGAAGTTCAACTCGAGGGAACGGTGAGAACTCTTAGTGAAACGAACAGGGTGAAGATCCAAAAACTGATGGGGGATATCATCAAGGGGATCACCCACGCGGTCGGCGCAGAATATATCTTCCGCTACCAAAAAGGTTCCTCTCCGGTCTACAATCACCCCCAGCTGGCCAAAATCATGATCCCAACGCTCCATGCTGTTCTGGGGGAAGAGGATGCAGAACAGATGACTCCCCAAATGGTGGCTGAAGATTTTTCGGCATACTGTCAGGAAATTCCAGGTTTTTTCTTCTTTTTGGGAGTCAAACCCCCAGAGCAAAAAACCATGGCCCCTCTTCACAGCCCCCTATTTAATCCTGATGAAAGGAGTATAGCTGTAGGCATCAAGGTCATGTGCCACCTGCTCTTGGATTGTCTCAAATATCAGAGCCAAATCGAAAACACTTCTTGATCTGACCGTCCATGTCTTTTCCCTTTCTGTTTCTGGTCCTTCCCCTGGCGGCTGGTGTCATATTTTCGTCGATTCTTGAGATTTCTCTTCCCCTTCAGGTTTTTATTGTTCTGTTCTTTCTTATTTGGGGATGGCTGTTCTACAGCTTCAGAAAATTCCGGTTATCCTTTATTGCCATCGTCCTAACCACATTTTTCCTGGGAGCAGCCATTTTCACTCATTCCCACAAAGTATATGTTGAGAATGCTCTTCACAAGATGAACAGCTCAACCTACACTGATTTTATCGGGACTGCTTTTAAATCCCCCGGATACGGACTTGACAGCGACTTTCTGTACCTCAAGGTCGAAGAAGTCAGAATCGGAAGAGAGAGACAAAGAGTCAAAGGAAACCTCAGAGTCACCATCCCGCACTCCTCAGAATTTCCTAGCCGTCCATACTGGGTTGTTCAGGACAAGCTCAAGATATCTGCCAAACTTGCCTCCACCAAAGGGTACCAAAATTTCTATCCTCCCCCGCAGGACCGACATCTCGAAATCCAGAAGATCCACAACAGGGCTTACGCCAAAAGTCCTTTGCTCATAGAGAAACTGGGCTCAGGAAAACCCTTCTCTCCCCTTCGGATCATTTCGATAATCAGGCACAAACTCCAAATCAATATCGAGTCTCATTTCAGTACCGACCAAAATAGACTCGCTCCAGAAGGAGCGATCTTCGAAGCACTCCTTCTAGGAGAGAGGAGAAGGATACCCGATAACATCACCCGCTCTCTTCAAAACGCGGGCATCTACCATCTGTTCGCCATTTCTGGGGCTCACATTGCAATCTTTTCATTCCTCCTTTTTTCCTTTTTTAAAGCCATCAGATTCTCCACACGGTTATCCTATTCCCTGTTGATCGCCTTTCTTCTTTTTTATGCCCTCCTCGTCGAGGGGAGGCCCTCAGTACTCAGAGCGACAATAATGACTGTTGCTTATCTCTTGGGAAAGCTGCTCTGGAGGGATGTCAACCTTATCAATACACTCTCTTTCAGCGGCTTTTTTTTGCTCTGGGCCAATCCATCCAGCTTATTTGCACCCGGATTCCAGCTGACTTTTGCCGCCACACTCTCGATCATTCTGTTTTATCCCAGAATTGTCCATAAATTGCCCCGCCTTCCATTACGAATCAGCGAGATCTTTGCCCTCTCTCTCACAGCACAATTGGGAGTTTTGCCTTTTGTCGCATCGGCATTCAATCGAGTCTCTTTTTCAGGGATCATCCTCAATTACGCCGCCATTCCTCTCGTAGCTTCAACAATGGCCATCGGCTATATCTTTCTCCCCCTGTCTCTTTTGAGCGTATTTTCGGCAAGCCTCTTGGCCAAATTGGCGTCTTTTCTCATACATATTCTGCTCGGTATTTCCCACTTCTATGATCAAGCCAGTTTTTTTTCCTTTCGGGTACCGACCCCGCATGATTGGACTGTATGCGGATATTTCCTTTTCCTTGGGTTTTTTCTCCTCCCGGTGAGATACAAAAGGCAGAGGCTGGCCATCTCTGGATGTTTTCTGCTTTTTCTTGGGATTCTTGTCACCTATCCCTTTCCCTCCAATTCCAAAAACCTTAGAATGACCTTCATCGACGTGGGCCAGGGGGAATCCATCCTTGTGGAATTTCCCGGCACAACAAAGATGCTGATCGACGGCGGGGGCACACCGGATGATAAGTTTGATATCGGTGAATCCGTGGTGTCTCCATTTTTGTGGAGGAAGGGGATCAAAACGATCCATTATTTGGTCCTCACTCACCCCCATCCCGATCATATGAATGGCCTCAAAGCCGTTGCGAGAAATTTCAAGATCCGCGAATTCTGGGAAGGATACAGTGTCCTGGAGGACGAATCGTACGCCCGTTTTCAATCCACGTTGCGCTCTTCGGTTTCCCGGAAAAGAATGTTCAGAGGAAGTGAAGCAACCATCGCAGGAGTTCAGGTCCGATTTTTCCATCCTCCCCAAAAAGAACCGTTTATCAACCGTGTGCACAACGATTATTCTTTGGTTATGCAAATTTCCTATGGTCAAAACTCTTTTTTGCTCACAGGCGACATTGGAAAAGAGGTGGAGGAGATACTGGTGGAAGGCAATACTCCTCTCAGAAGCCGTGTTTTGAAGTCACCGCATCATGGGAGCCATTCATCGAGTTCTCAGGAATTCCTAGGAGTTGTTGCCCCTGAGATCGTGGTCATATCTGTCGGCAGAGGGAACATCTACGGGTTGCCGAACCGAGAGGTTCTTGTCCGCTATCTCGATACAGGAGCAAAGGTGTACCGAACGGATATTCACGGAGCTGTGGAAATCACCGCAAATCGACAAGAATTCTCCGTCCGGACAGCTTTAATTCCTCTCCCAGACAATTGATCGGATGAGTCTCCATTTTTAAATCCTTTGATCAGGGTTTTCTGGACAGTGTTCAAAGCGGATTTTAGGGGACCGACTTTGCATGAGAGGTGATTGACTTCTCGCTTTTAAATCCGATATCATGAACACAATGAGTAAAAAAATCTTGAGTTTTGCCCTCTCGTTTCTCTTGTGCACTTCCTTATTTTTTTCGCAGAGTTTGGTTGACGTGGCAAAAAAGGAAAAAGAAAGACGCGCCAAGCTCAAAGAGAAAAGCGGTCATGTGGTAACGAACGAAGACCTCAAGAACAGCAAGCGACAACCGAAGGTAGTAACGAACGAAGACCTCAAGAAGAACACAAAGAAGTCAAAGGTCGTGACCAATGAAGACCTCGAGAAAATGGAAAAGCTGCCGAGTGTGAGTGTGCCTCAGGGTCAAGAGACCAGTGAAGATACACCAGACTCCAAGAATACACCTGATGCCAAACCCGATGCCCAAGAGCCAACATCCTCCGAAAAAGTGGAGGAGAGCAGGTCTATGGACCTGCACATGCTTGAACAAAAATACGAAAAAGCCAGAGAATCCGTGGAGTTACTCACCGCAAAGATGAACGGCCTATTTATGAAATATTATGGGGTAGCTGACACGACTCCAAAGGAAATGATCCAGAGCGAGATAAGCCGAACCTATCTCCAACTTCAGAGAGCACAAGATGACGCGGATAAGGCCAAGAAAGAATTAGAAGAATACAAGTCAAAAAAATAAAAAACAGATCTCTTCGTATCAGCGGAAGTAGATAAAAGATATCTGCACGCCCAGCTCTCTCTGATCGTTTGTGTTCGTCATCACCTCAGCCGGTACAAACACTTTGTCTGTGACGATGGAAAGAGTGAATTCCTCGCCATCACCCAGCATTTCCTTTTTCACGTTATACGACTTCTCAAAATGACTCTCTTCAGGGACAAACTCGTCCAATATCAGGTTGTTGATCTTAAAGGTGATCTTTTGGTCTTCGAGAACTTCAAGGTTGACGCCTCCCTTTAAAACAAGAAGAGCATCTCTGTGAGGATTATCGATGATGCATCTCGCCTCTTTGGCTGTCCACCTCCACTGTTTAAGGAATGCATCCGGGTTTATCTCCAGGTTGTACCAACCCTCTTCGTAGATTATCTCTGGCGTATCAAGAGGGGGTGGCACGACTTTTAGTTTTTCCGTCATCACCTCCTGCTCGGACTTTCCGCTCCGGTCATAAGGCGAAAAGAAGCCCACGACAAGCCGCAGAGTTTCTTCACCCTTAAAATCTGGGTCGAATTCATCGATGAACTGCGGAATGTATATCTGCCGCGTATGCGTGAATTCCTGATTTGGCTCCCACTGAGAGGTTGGCGGTTCGGGATAATAGTCCTCCTGAAAGAGGAGATTCCCCTTGTGCCAGAAATGCACAAAAACTTCAAGATCCTGCTCCATCTTTTGGAACTCAGGCCCAGTCTTCCAAGTGAACACCATATCCGTTATCAAATTATCGGATAGCTCCTTTTCAGCGAATGTGACGTTGAGGTCAATGCCCTTGACTTGTGTTCTTTTTTTACAGCTAAGAGCGATAAACATCAATACAAATACAAGCAGTATCACAGATGTTTTTTTCAACATCTTCGTCCTCCTATCTCGGAAAATCGTTTTTTATTATAAAGAAACGGGCTTGTGAAGTAAAGCCAATCTTGGGTTGAAAGCAGAAAATGAATAGTGTATAGTCCAGGAGAATGAAACATGTCCTTCTTTTCTTGTCCCTGTTTCACCAAGGGGGGTGTCAGGTCAAAAACGCTCTCTACCGCATGAGGATACTCCGCCCAAGAAAGGGGCCTCTCCCCGTAGTGAGTGTCGGGAACATCTCGTTTGGGGGCACGGAAAAAACGCCATTCGTTCTGACTCTCGTCGCCGCTCTCCTCAAGAATGGCATCAAACCCGCTGTCATCACTCGCGGATACAAAGGCACATGGGAACGGATAGGGGGAGTTTTATCTGACGGAAAAAGCCGCTCAGGAACATGGAGGGAGTCTGGAGATGAGCCTTTTATGGTCTCTCTGAATTATCCCGAGATCGGCGTATTTGTCGGAAAAAACCGCCTTCAGTCTTGTGCAAAGGCCCACAACATGGGTTTCGAGATCGCCATCCTCGACGATGGATTCCAGCACAGACGCCTCCACAGAGACCTGGACATCGTCCTCTATGATCCCACGGAAAATTGTCCTCTGCGTGAGCCCTTCTCCGCCCTCGAAAGGGCCGACATCCTGATGTTCAAAGATAACATCAACGCCGAGATAAAAAAAAAGCTGTCTGGCGAGCTTCCTGATGTGGATATGTTTACGTATTCGGTCCTTTTTGAAGGCCTCTATGACATGAACAGAAAAAAGGAATCCGGATTGAATTTAAAAGAAAAACGTGTCCTGGCTTTCTGCGGCATCGCACGTCCCGATCGATTCCGTAGACTCCTCAAATCTGAAGGGATAAAACCAGTCCAGTTCATTGCGTTTCCCGACCATCACACCTATCCTCCGGAGTCCGTAATGCAGATCGTTGATTTTTGCGAAAGCCAAAAGGCAGATATTTGTTTGACAACCGAGAAGGATGCGGTCAAGATAAAAGGCATCCAGGTTCTCCGAGATATCCCGACATATTTCCTCAAGATCCGTATCCAGACAGAAGAGGCGCTTTTCGCAAGTGTACTCTCCCAACTCAAAACCGGAGCCCTCTCCGATGTCTAAGATCCGTCATGAATTTCTTTATGTGTTGTTTAAAGGAGTCAAAGGCATCATCACACTCCTTCCCAGAAAACTCTGTCTGACACTGGGCCGGATTCTGGGCCGTGCTGTTATCCTTTGCGATCCAAAACATCGAAAGATCGCCCTCAAGAATCTCCACATCGCATTCGGAGAAAATATTTCTTTTCTAGAAAGGAAGAGGATCGCACGTCGCTCATTTGTGCATTTCGGCGAGACCCTCTTTGACTTTATCAAGTTTTCACACCTCTCGGAACAGGAAAGGGAACACCTTCTCAGTATCGAAGGCGAAGAACACGTTCGGGCTGCCTTGGAGAAGGGGAAAGGCGTCCTGGTTGTCACTGCTCATTTTGGAAACTGGGAATTCGGCATTATTCTGCTCTCGAGGCTGGGCAAATTCGATGTCATCGCCAGAGCCCTAGACATCCCACGCTTTGAAGACGAGCTCCTGGCCCTTCGGGAAAGTTTCGGAGCAAACGTCATCTACAAACAGAAGGCCACACGTCAAACACTCCGATCTCTCAAAGAAAACAGGATCATTGCGATTCTTATCGACCAGAATGTTCTTCGCGATCAAGCCATTTTTGTCGACTTCTTCGGGAAACCAGCAGCCACAACACCAGCGCTGGCTATGTTTCATCTCCGATCGGGGGCTCCGATCGTTCCCGCTTTCTGTTTGCCAACAGCCTCGAAGGGGTATCACGTCCGATTGTTCAAGCCCCTTGAGTTCCCCCCATCCGAAGATCACAGTGCAGATGTTCAGCGCATCACTCAAGAGTGTACAAAAATCATCGAAAACCAAATCCGCGAGAAACCCGAATACTGGCTTTGGTTCCATGACAGGTGGCGCACTCAACCTGCAACCTGTAATGAAGAAAAGGGTTGGGAATAAGGATCAAAAAGATCATCTCAAAACTGAAATCTGCGTCTTCCGATCCTTTTGCACTGGAAAAAAGTATTGGTGTTTGAACTTTGGCTGCGAGTGTTATAATATCCTTGCATAATCTGAAGAGTTCAGTATGGAGTGTTTTTTGAACATAAATTTGTCAACGGCTTATATGAATGATGAGGTGAATCCTTAAAGTGATGAGCAAAACAATCATGAGGACCGAAAACCGTGCTTTTGACGAAACAAGACCGATTTCCATTATGCCTGATTGTATGGAATTTGCCGACGGCTCTGCTCTTATCGAAATGGGAAAAACAAAAGTCATGGCCGCAGCCACCATCGACGAAAAGGTCCCGCCATTCTTAAAAGGGAGTGGAAAAGGCTGGATCACGGCCGAATACGCCATGCTTCCTCGAGCGACAGAGAAAAGGACCGCAAGGGAAAGGACACCCGGACGTATCTCAGGAAGAACACAGGAAATCCAACGTCTCATCGGACGCTCACTGCGCGCAATCGTCGACCTCAGCATTCTAGAGGAAAAGACTGTGATCATCGACTGTGACGTTATCCAAGCCGATGGAGGGACCCGTTCGGCATCGATCACAGCAGGGTGTGTGGCCCTAGCCTTGAGCCTGAAAAAAATGCTGGACAAAGGAATCATCGACCAGATGCCTCTAAAACATCTTGTCAGTGCAGTGAGCGTCGGCATCGTCGAAGGGCGCTTGCTGCTGGACCTGGACTACAATGAGGACGCAAACGCCGAGACAGACATGAATGTGGTCGCAACAGACTCAGGACAAATCGTGGAGATTCAAGCCAGTGCCGAAAAAACGCCGTTCTCCAAAAAGGAATTCAACAGTCTGATGGAACTCGCGGAGAGGGGAATCGCAACGCTGATCACCGCCCAAAGGGAAGTCCTCAAAACGAAAAGCCCTCTGTTCATGGCATACAACTGACCGAAAAAAGCCCCATGAACCTGCCAGAATCAACAGGAGGTCGCCAATGAATCGTATTTTAGTCACCGGGGGCGCAGGCTTCTTGGGCAGCCATCTCTGTGATGCACTCCTTGAAAGGGAAGAGGACATCCTTTGCATCGACAACTTTTTCTCTGGAAGCAAAGACAATATCGGACACCTCCTCGCCCATCCCAACTTTGAACTGATCCGTCACGATATCATCCATCCCATCCTGCTCGAAGTGGATAAAATCTATCACCTTGCCTGCCCGGCATCCCCAATCCATTACCAGTACAACGCGATCAAGACGATCAAAACGAATGTCATAGGAACCATCAATATGCTGGGTTTGGCCAAGCGCACGAGGGCGCGCATCCTACTCGCTTCCACGTCGGAAATCTATGGTTCGCCCGAAGTTCATCCTCAACCCGAGGAATACTGGGGGAATGTCAACCCCATAGGCCCGCGGAGCTGCTACGATGAGGGGAAAAGAGTTGCCGAGACACTGATGATGGACTATCACAGACAGAATGAGGTCGACATCAAAATCGTTCGGATCTTTAACACATACGGGCCTCGAATGGCCATCGACGACGGCCGCGTCGTCAGCAATTTTATCGTCCACGCGCTAAAAGGAGAATCCCTGACTGTTTATGGCGACGGTTCTCAAACCCGTGCGTTCTGCTATGTTTCAGACCTTATCGAGGGAGTGCTGGCAATGATGGCACTCGACGACTTCATCGGCCCGGTCAACCTGGGGAATCCGGAGGAATTCACCATTCTCGACCTAGCAAAAAAGATCATTCAGCTCACCAAGAGCTCTTCCAGGATCGTTCATGCGCCTAAGCCGACAGATGATCCTCCCCGAAGATGTCCTTCCATTTCTGCCGCCCAAGACAAACTCCATTGGACACCAAAAATCGGCTTGGGGGAGGGACTTGGACAAACAATTGCCTATTTTAAAGAAAAACTCAAATAGACATTATTTGGCTTTCTCTTTGAAACTTTCTGCCCAAATAATAGCCCCGTCTGACATTCCCTCCTGGAATCATCAGAATATAAACGCCTGCATCAGGAACAGAGCCCCTTCTAAACCCATGCAGCTCTGAACAGGAATAGCGTTATCGTACTCCCCAAATTATGTTAAGGAGAAAAATTGTGGGATATCATTTGCGAGATCACCGATTGAACCACTCAAAATGCCATTCAGCAGGGCGTCAGCGATGCTCATATCAAAAATTCGCGACTTGAAAATATTCCTCTTTAAGGTTAATATGTTTTTTCACTCATGTTTTTGGTCATTTCAATGATCTCATTAGATCGCCAAATAAATGAAGACATTCTGCCAAGGAGGTTAAGATGTCATTAGTCTCCACGCTCATTTTTATCGGAATCATAATTATTGTTCTCGTTTTACTCTCATTCCTTATATCCAAACAATACCGGAAGGTCGGGCCCAACGAGGCCCTGATCATTTCCGGCGGAAGAAAGAGGACGATCATCGAGCCGGACGGCACAAAAAGGCGGATCGGGTATCGCTACCGTTTGGGCGGTGGTACGTTTGTCTGGCCCTTTCTGGAAACTGTGGATATACTGCCTATTGACGTCATCAACATTGGGATAAAAACGCCCGAGGTTCTCACCCACGGAGGGATCACGATCATGGCCGAGGCCTCCGCTCAGGTCAAGATCAAGTCCGATGAGGACTCCATAGGCCGTGCCGCTGAACAATTTCTCGGAACGGGAAAAGACGGGATCCGCGACGTGGCAGGCACGATTCTGGATGGCAAAATGAGGGCCGCGATCGGAAAAATGACAGTCGAAGAAATATACAGGGGGCGGCAAGAATTCGCAGAACGTGTCGCCCAATCCGTGAAAACCGAATTCTTTCAGATGGGACTGTCCCTGATTTCATTTGCGCTCAAAGAGATCAGCGACACGCAAGGTTACTTGGATGCCCTGGGAAAGCCTCATATCGCAGCGGCCAAGAGAGATGCGGCCATAGCCGAAGCAGAAACTGAAAAGGAGGCTGTGATCAAATCTTCGCAGGCCCGCAAAGAAGGAGAAGTAGCCCGGCTGGCTGCAGAAGCCCTCATCGCCAAGGCTCAATGGGAGAACGAAGCGAAGAAGGCAGAATCCCAAGTCTCTGTCAATCAGAGAAAAGCACAGGCCGACTACTCTTACGAACTGGAAAGATTCCGCCTGAACCAGGAAATCAAGCGAGAAGAGGGCAAGGTCAAACTCATCGAAAAAGAGGAGGCCGTCAAGATAGAGGAGATGGAGATCAAGCGTCGGGAAAGGGAGCTGGATGCCAGTGTCATCAAACCTGCAGATGCGCGGAAATACCAGATCAAAGCTGAAGCTGAGGCCGAAGAGTTCCGCATTCAGGCCGAAGCAAAAGGGAAATCCGAGGCCCTCAAGCTTGAGGGGATGGCCGAGGCTGAGACAATCAGACAGAAAGGTCTGGCAGAGGCAGAAGCCATGATGAAGCGCGCTCAATCCTGGGAAAAATACAACCATGCAGCAATTCTTGAATTGTACATCCAGAATCTCCCTGAACTGGCCAAAGCCGTGGCAGAGCCTCTGAGCAAAATTGATAAGATCGTGCTTGTTGGAGGAGACAAAGGGACAGGAGCCACCAAGATCACCTCCCAAGTTGCGGATATCCTTGCCCAGATGCCGGATGTTGTTGAGTCACTGACAGGAGTGGACCTCAAAAAGTACTTTCAGGAAAAGTTCAGGCTGGAAGAAAAAACTGAAGAGGAAGATTAATTTATCTTCAGATAAAGGGGTATCATGGTATCAGAAAAGGCAAATCAAATTGGTGAATCTCCAACGCTGAAGGTGACAGCCAAAGCCAAAGCCATGAAGGCTGCGGGAGTGGATATCATAGACTTGAGTGTGGGAGAACCCGACTTCCCGACCCCGGATAATATCAAAAAAGCCGGAATCCATGCCATCGAGGAAAATTTTACAAAATACACGCAGGCCGACGGGATCCCGGCCCTCAAGGATGCCATCATCTCGCGACTGAAGGAGGACTATGGCCTCACGTATGAAAAAAATGAGATCATCGTCTCCACAGGTGCAAAAAGTTCTCTTTACCACCTCATTCAAGCCCTGATCAATGACGGGGACGAGGTCATTATCCCGGCCCCTTACTGGGTCACCTACCCCCATGCGGTCTCGCTGGCAGAGGGCAAGTCTGTCATCGTCCCGACCAGAGAGGAGGACGGCTTTCTACTGACTGCCAGCCAATTCAAGTCTTCCATATCACCAGCGACCAAAGCTCTTATTCTCAATAATCCCTCCAATCCTACCGGAGCGGCTTACAACAGACATCAGTTAGAGATCCTGGCAGATGTCATCCTGGAAGAGGATGTGTACGTCATCGCCGATGAGATCTACGACAAGCTGGTGTATGAAGATTTCCGCTTCACGACTTTTGCATCTCTGGGAGAAGATATCAAGAAAAAAACTATCATCATCAATGGAGTGTCCAAATCCTATTCGATGACCGGTTGGCGTTTGGGATACGCCGCCGGCCCTTCGGATATTATCAGCGGCATGGCAAAAATCCAGAGCCACACAACAAGCAATCCCTGTTCTGTTTCCCAGAAAGCGGGCCTGGAAGCTTTGACCGGCCCGCAGCACGAAGTTTCGAAAATGGTGTCCGAATTCCAACGAAGAAGAAATTATATGTTGACCCGGCTGCAGGCGATCCCCAATGTTTCTTGCTTCAAGCCACAGGGAGCCTTTTATCTTTTCCCCAATTTTTCAGCCTACTACGACAAAGAGTTCAACAACACGCCCCTACGAAACTCATACGGCATGGCCTATTATCTTCTCAAGGAAGCCAATGTGGCGATTGTCCCGGGGGACGCCTTTGGTGCCGATGACTACATCAGGTTGTCCTACGCCACTTCCATGGAAAACATCGAAAAGGCGATGGACAGGATCATTGAATCACTTTCCCGCTTAAAGACCGCAAAAAAGGTCAAACGCATCAGTTTGAACAACACCGTGACTCATTTTAAAAAATCTGCGCCCGTGGATTCAAACATTTCCATCCAGATGAGAGACGCCTTGATTGCCGAGATGGAATCCCATTTGAGTTATGCTAACTATTTCGAATGGAATGCCAACATCAATGGGGTCGTCGTTCAATTGCGCACGAATGTCTCTCACCTCTACGATTTTTGGATGGAAAACTGGTACCCCGCTCAACTGGAGGCAGACCTCGAGCCGCATGGCATTATCTATGCGGTGGATAACATCACTGGGCGAGAAGCCCGTGTTTTCTACAACTCGGAATCAAAAACAGGCGTGCTCGTCAACGTCGACAATTACGGTCCTCTACGCAGCCTTGCTCTTGGTCTTGTGACAGACATCTCTGAAAGGCTGTCCAATATCCATTCCATCCGCGGAATGGTCGCAGACACAGGTGGTCAGGGAGTCGTTTTGATCGGTCCCAAAGGGACAAAAAAGACAGAGCTCTTTTTCTCCCTTATACAAGACTCAAGATTCAGGCTTCATTCCAACGACATGGTTTTCGCCAGGTATTCTGGCGGTTCTGTTATTGCGGATTCCGTGGAGAGGAAACTGTTCATGGCCACTAACACAGTGGAATCTTACCCTGATCTCGCTCCTCTCTTCGACAACAGCAAATGCGAAAACATCATCATGCATAAGGAAGCCTGCGCAAATGAGAAGTGCCAGCAGTTGGATGATTGCCGGTTGGACCGGGGCTCGCCTTTCTGCTATAAAGCGTCTAAAGATGCTTTTGCATTGCTCGACCCCTACTGGATCGCGGGACCTGCCAAACATGTGAAACGGACCTCCCTCCGCTGGATATTTTTGCTCCGCAACGACAAGATCTCTCCCCCTGTCGTAAAGATAGAGACCGAAGATGCCTTGCGTCTGATGGAACAGGGAGAAATCTTTGGCATACAGAGAGAGCCAGGCCCGTCTCGAAGTCAGCCCTTTTACAATCCACACCTGCTGGTTGTGACACCAGAACGGATAGAACTCGAGAGGAATTTTTTCCGGCGCTTGCTGGAAAGCACAGAATGTTTTCTCTTTAACAGTGGCGTCGCCTCGCCTGACGACCTCAAAGGGATTCTCACGGGTGAAAAAATCACGCCCTAGGAACAGATTAAATTCTGATCTCAGGAAAATAAAATTTAAGGGAAAATCGAGTTTGAGCACTTTTGGAATAGAGATTCAGCAATGAGCAATACGGAAATCTACAATGTGGAAGTTTACAAGAAATTTGCAAAGGAGCTCCACGAAGCGTTAAAAGGCCCGAATATAAAACCGGTGGATCTTAAATGGCTTGAGCCACGCGCCAAATCCGTGGGTATCAAAACAGTGTACGGATCTTACGGCTGGCGATGTGCGATCTCCAGCCGCATTGCTCCCAAAACCGTTTATCTGGGCAGCGAGCCTGTACGACTCCCGCGCACAACTCCGGAACAAGAAGCGATCATAGCCAAAGCCCCAGAAGAGCTGGACAAAGTGCTGCATTTGGTGAAGAATCTTCCAATCTACCATATCCGTCGCCAGATGGGTGAGAACGATTCCTACAATCCTGTCTGCAACCTCTATGTCTCTGAAGCGGACCTCATCAACTACCGTTTGGGATACATGTGGGGGACCACTATGTTCAAGCCAGGGAAAAGGCCCGGCCCTGAGTTCACCATGATCCACATTCCCGAAGAACATCCCCTGCGCCAGCAAGTTTTGGTCTTCCCAGAGCACAACATCAACATAGCCCTGGGGACAGATTACATGGGCGAAGACAAAAAAGGTTTTCTCCGACAGGCCATGTGGACAGCGGACCAGTTGGGTATGCTCGGATTGCATGCGGGCACAAAGATCGTCACCGTCAGAGGTGTGGATGGGAAGCTGAAAACGTTCGGAGTTTTTTTATTCGGCCTGACGGCAACTGGAAAATCCACTTGGTCCTGCCATCAACTCGGTCTGGACCATCAAAAAGGTGAAAAAACCCTGGTGACGCAAGACGACATCTGTTTCCTCTGCAAGGACGGCTCAGCGATGGGCACCGAGAACAACTTCTTTGTCAAAACAGATGTGGAGAAGGAATACCAGGAGGCCATGTATAATGCCCTCGTGGATAAGACTGCCCTGTATGAGAATGTCATGATCAAATCCAACGGCGAAGTGGATTTTCTGGATGAAAGCCTGACAGCCAATGGACGGTCAGTGATCAACCGCAAAAAGCTCATGGTCAACATCAAAGGAAGGATGGTTCCCATCTACTCCAAATCTATCAATCTTCCGCCTTTGGAAGACCTCGACGGCCTTGTCTTTGCTTTTATCACCCGACGGAATACCATCATGACTTTTGCCCAAGAGTTGACTCCCGAACAAGCCGTGCTCGCCTACCTCTGGGGGGAGAGCACTCACAGTTATGCCAGTCAGCCGCTGAAGGCAGGAGAATCGGTCCGCATTGTGGGGACAGATCCTTTCATCATCGGTTCCCGAGCAAAGAAGGTGAATCGTTTCTATGAGATCGTCATGACACTTGTCAGCAACTTCCCTGGAAAAGTGAAATTCATGCAGTACAACACTGGAGGAATCGGCGAGATCATCGAGACCCTTGAAGTGAACGGAGTCAAGAAAAAGAGGCTGGTGCGCAAAGTGTCCCGGGTGCCCATCAACCTCATGGCCCAGATCCAAAGAGGAGACCTACGGGGAACAAATCTCTATGCAAAGGGTTTGCTCGGGACTATGGAGATCAGGCAAGCTGAAGGCCAGGATCTCGAGGAATGGAATATTCGCAAATACTATTCGGACGAAAAAATCGAGGACTATATCGCAGACGTAGTCAAGGGGAGAAGAGCATACACGGAGGAAATCGCGAGTGAAGGTCTTCGGGATGAGGTGATGTATGCAGCCGAACGTTCTTACCGCATCGATAAAAGTGGAAGACCGGAAAAGGCATCTGAACCTGAAACTCCTGAAGCCGAAGAAAAAATCCCCGAGATCCTCGAATTCAAATCAAGACCCCGCCGAGGGAGTTTCTGGCGTTCTCGTTAATCCGCTGATTCACGTCATCACAGATTTTTCAATTTCCTCAGCTAAAATGTGCAGAAGGAGAAGATGGACCTCCTGGATGATTGGAGTGTGATTCGAAGGGACATCGCAAAGGATATTCGCCAAGGGCCCCACTTTGCCACCGCCCTCTCCCGTGAACACGACAGTGAACAACCCATATTTTTGAGCGGCCTGTAAAGCCTCTATGACATTGGGCGAATTTCCACTTGTCGTCAATCCAATGGCGACATCTCCCTCCCTGCCCAAAGCTTCGACCTGACGGCTGAAGACCACATCAAAACACTCATCATTGGCAATAGAGGTGAGCGTTGATGTATCTGTGGTGAGTGCGAGGGCAGGGAGGGCTGGGCGTTTGTTCAAAAACTTGTTGACCAGCTCTGCTGCGAAATGCTGGGCCTGGGAAGCGCTCCCTCCGTTTCCGAAGATGAGCACCTTCCGACCATTGCGCAAACGATTTTTTATTTCGCTCACAACTTGGGAAAAAACGCGCTCCCTTTTTTGGAAGAACGCATTCATAGCTCGATCAAGTTCTCCAATTCTTTGTTCATATTTCATTTTTTCGCCTCAACCGCCGATTTAAATTCAATACATTTATGATCACTTAGAATATCACACAACATCAAAATAAGGAAAGATTACGATAGCATTTGGAAGCATCCTTATTTCTGTGATGCTCTCAAGCCAAATGATAATAGCAGGAGTTCGTCACAGTCCGTATTCGTCGAAGCCCCCCCACCCACCACCATTCGACTGTCCCAATTGATGAGTTCGAAAACACGGTTTTCTCCACCACACAATTGGAACACTCAATATCGCAACGTGTGTCCATACAACCACGGATTAGGAAATGCTACCGAAGAATACTCTTGTTGGGTCCTTCGAGACCGGAAAGGATAATTGCTCGCATTTTTTTCATGAGTTCGGGCATGTCCTCTATCGTCAATCCGGCCACTGGAACAGGCCGATGGAATACAATTTTAACCGTTCCCTTTTTTGGGAAAGGGCTTCCCTTTGGCATGAGTTCATAGCCCCCGTTGATGGTTATAGGGACAATGGGAACCTGGCTGTTTATAGCGAGGAAAAAAGCGCCCCGGCGGAAAGACTGCATCTGACCGTCACGGCTCCTTGTCCCCTCTGGGAAGATCAGATAGGAATATCCTCTCTCCTTGACCAGATGAGTGGCCCGTTCAATACTCTTGCGGCCTGATTTGAGGCCCTTGCGATCAACGGGGACAAATCCCACAAATTGCATGGCCCATCCGATGACAGGAATGCGAAAAATTTCCTTCTTCAAAATCACACGCACATACTGAGGAATAACCAGGAACAGAAGGGGGCCATCGAGGAAACTCAAATGATTAGCCACAAAAACGCACGATCTCTTCCTGTCGACGGTTTGGCGCCCAGACATGTCAAGGCGGATTCGCAAAACAAGCCGGCCGATTTCCATCGCTGATTTTCCCACAAAGAGAAGAGGTGCGCGCCATCCGATCACAAAACAAAAAAGAAAAAGAGGAATAGCCAGGATGACAACCAAAACATAGATAACAACACAAAGAATTGTTCTCATGGCACGATCGGAAGATTATACTATATCACATAAAGAGGATAGACAAGATTTGGTTTTTACAAGAGCCTCTCCGAATCCAAGATGATTAGCGTTTTTTATGCTTAGATTGGTGATCCCAAAAGGGAAATTCAGCATCTTCCCATTTGAAATGCAAGAACAGTTTCCCAAACGGTCCATTCGGGGAATGGACCCTACGGAAGAATTCAGGTAAGAAATTCGGAAGACAGAGAGCGCAGGACAAAAAAAAAGGGCGGCACTTTGTGCCGCCCCACTGTGGCTTCACTCAGAAATTGATTTCAGCTATTAGGTCGTGAGTGTGTAGGTTCTCGGTCCGATGATCCAGTTCCCGTTCCACATGACAAGGTCTTCATCGAAAGATGCCATATTCTCCACAAGATACCAGCCCGCTTCAGGATCAGTTGGGTTGTACGTATAGACAGGTCCTTCTGCCGCATTTCTTCCATACGAAGCGATGATGAACTCATCATCCCCTGGATCAGCTTCATTAGTCCCGAACTGGCCAGCAGTTCCATCACCCGTGAATGCCTGATAAGGGGTCGACCATTTGTCTCTTGTCGGAAGAACTTTGACATAGAATGGACATATGGCGACGTAGAAAGCATCACCTGCGGCGTAAGGGCCAGCCTGGCCAGGATTAGGTGCAGTCCCAGTGTCTGTCACATGGTCCGTACAAGCGGTTGCGATCGTTGTGATGTCCTTCATTGTTGCTTTCTGTTTAGCCTTCTGCATGGCGGTAATCGCATTGGGAATGAGAAGTGCAGCAAGAATACCGATAATCGCAACAACAATCAACAACTCGATCAACGTAAAACCTTTCGCTCTTTTAAGCATTAAAACCTCCTTAATTACCCTGGTGTTTTTTTTTGACTCACCAGTTTTAAATTTTTTCATGACACCATTCTAATTGCAATTTATGTGCCAACCTCTATTTTATCTAAATAGATGAAAATAAATAAATTATGAAGATAATGCCATTCATGTTTTCCTGGAAATTGCCGTTATTTGTTATTTTACGGACGTTGAGTGACAATTTTTGGCACGGCGTTCTTCCCTCAGGAAAAGCTGCGCTCCTCTTCTCTCGCCGATTTTAAGCCCAGTTTCTCGATGAGATACCGGAGCGATCGGTAATTGATTCCGAGAAGAGTCGCTGTTTCTTTGAGATTGCCGTTGGTTCTTTGGAGGGCTTGCTGAACAAAATTACGGGAAATATCATCAAGCGTCGAATTGAGGTCAAAACCGGGTTTGATCTCATAATTTCGATCTTGATCCCTTTGGGGAGTGAGAAGCTCTTCCGGGAGGCTGGATTCTGTGACCGTCTCCCGCTCTTCGATGGCGATGATCCTTTCGATCGTATTCTCCAACTCCCTGACGTTTCCCGGCCAGGCGTATGACTCGAACACTTTCATGACTCTCGGGGCGATCCTCTTCAACTTTCTCCCCATTCTTTCCGAATATTTTTTGAGAAAATGGTTGACAAGGAGTGGGATGTCTTCCTTTCTTTTCCTCAGCGGAGGCATCTCTAATGAGATCACATTCAGCCGGTAGAAAAGATCCTCCCTGAATTTACCCTCTTCGATCCTCTTTTTGAGATCTTGATTAGTGGCTCCGATGATACGGACATTGACGGGGATCTCCTCCGTTCCTCCAACGCGTCTAACCTTCTTATCCTGGAGCGTTCTCAACAACTTAACCTGGGTCCATGGGGACATCTCTCCCACTTCGTCCAAAAACAGACTCCCTTTCTCAGCGGTCTCAAACATTCCCTTTTTGTTGGCGATGGCACCGGTGAAGGAACCTTTGACGTGCCCAAAAAGTTCACTCTCCAGCAAGTTTTCGGGTAAGGCCCCACAGTTGATGGAGACAAAGGGTCGTTCATTCCTTCGGCTATGAAAATGAATCGCCCTGGCCGCGATCTCTTTTCCAGTCCCGCTTTCGCCGGAGATCAACACCGTTGAATCCGTCACAGCGATCTTTTCGATCAAGTTGTAGATTTCCAGCATCTTCTTGCTCTTCCCCACCATGTTGTTCATCCCATATTTTTCTTCCAGTTCCTTTCTCAAGAACACATTTTCCTGCTGGATTCTCCGGTTTTCCAGACCTTGGGCAATAATAATTTTTAACTCTTCCATGTTGAAGGGTTTCACAACATAATCCATCGCTCCCATCTTGAGAGCTTCGACCGCCTGCTTGATCGTTCCGTAGGCTGTGATCATAACGACAGGCAGTTCTGGGTATTTCTCTTTGGCATACTGGAGAATTCTCATCCCGCTCATCTGGGGGAGTTTGATATCTGTTAAAATAAGGTCAAGCTCTTCTCTATCAATCAATTCGAGTGCAGTCTTTGCAGACAGGGCTGTTTCGACCGTGTACCCCTCTTTTTTAAAGACCACACTCAAAAGGTCGAGGATACTCTTTTCATCGTCTATTATGAGTATTTTGTCCATTTGACTTCTCTCTTTCCATTTTGACGATATCTTTCTTGTTCAAATTTCCCTGAGGAAGGAGGATGACGATTTCTGTCCCCCTATCCAGTTCTGAGGAGATGTGGATCCTTCCGTTATAATCATCAACGATCCTTCGGACAACGGCCATGCCGATTCCCTTTCCAGTTTTGAAGCCGGAATAGAACGGTTCGAAGAGCCTCTCTTTGTCTTCCTTGGCCATACCCCTCCCGTTATCTCTGACCTTGAGCTCGATCTCATTCTTCTTCCGTTGATTGAGATCGATACTGAGTGTGCCTCCCTCTGGCATGGCTTTCAAAGCATTTTTGATCAGGTTCCAGAAGATCTGTTTGAATTGATTGCTATTCCCGTAGCAATAGATGCCCGCAGATCCATAATTCCCCTCGACACGGTAGGTGCCATTCAACTCTCCGCTTCTCTGGAGAAGCATGATGGATTCCTTCAAAACCTGGGAAAGATCCACCACCATGAATGTCTGTTTCCCTGGGGAAGCGAGGTTAAGAAACTGCTCTATCGATTGGGAAACGCGTTCCGACTCGTTGACAACGATGTTCATCAAATCCTTCTGGTCTCCGGACAAGGCCAATTCCTTCCTCAATACTTGAACAGATCCTGAAATGGCGGCGAGAGGATTTCTTATTTCATGAGCAAGATGCGCTGAGATCTCCCCGGCCAATGCTAAGCTTTTTTTAACTCCGAGCTCTTTTTGTGCTCGGGCCAGCTCTTCTCTCGTTTTTTTTAACTTTCCTGTGAGGTAATTCATGAGAAGAGCGATAAGAAAAAAAACGCCCCAGGAAGTAAAGATATTGGTGATGAGGGCATCGAGCGAGATCGGTGTGGGCGTTTCGGACGCATATTGGGGGATAATCCCCAAATACATGCCGTCAATCAATGCAGCGAACAACACACCGGAGAGGATCGCAGTGATGTAGGTGGCACTGTTCGGAAGGACAATACTGGCCGCAATGATCTCAAACACGTAGAGGGAATAGAAAGATCCCTTTAATCCCCCGGAAAAATAGACCAGCGCCGTGATCAGCAGCAAGTCAAAGAAGATCTGCGTATAAACTTGTAAAGTGTAATTTTTTCCCCAGAGGTAAAGCAGAAAATAGATCGCGGATAAGAGATAGGCCAGGAAAATCAAGTAAAACGCACTCAGTGAAAGTGTGGCGGGTGTCGCATAATGGATGGTGACGACAGAAATAAATATGGTTGTGATGATGATCAGTCGGAGCAGGATGAACCAGAAAATGTCTTTTCTTCTCGTGCTCATGCAACAGACTCCAAATAATCTTCCAAAACCAAATCAGAGGAGGGAAAAGCTGCTCGCCGCAATCTTTCTTGGAGATGGACCTGAGCTGTTCTTATTCGTCGGACAGCTCTCTACAACTGTTGGATGAGGCTGAATATCGGAAGATACATGGACACAACGATCGTCCCGACCATCCCTCCGACAAAGATGAGCAGAACAGGCTCCAGGATAGAAAGAAGGTTTGTGACTGTCGCCTCCACTTCCTCATCGTAAAAATCAGCCAGTTTGCTCAACATCTCGTCCAAAGTTCCCGTCGCCTCTCCGACTCCCATCATCTGAATAAGCATAAAGGGAAAATGGCCAGCCTCCCTAAAGGCGTCCGTGAGGCTTGTGCCCTCAGCCACAAGAGAACGGGCGCGCATGATCTGGTCTTCGATGATGACATTGCCCGCTGTCGTTGATGTGATCTTCAGGCTCTCCAGCATGGGAACACCGCCAGAAAGAAGAGTGCTCATTGTTCTGGTCACTCGAGACAAACCCACCTTTTCCAAAAGTTGACCAAAAAGCGGCATCCTCAACAGCAGGCGGTCGATCACTTTGCGCCCGGAATCCGTCCGCCTCGCTGATCTAAACGCAAAGATGAGGAGGACAATACCGATGACTATGAACAGAATGTAGTTCTGGACAAAATGGCTCAAGCTCATTATGAACGCCGTAAGACTTGGAAGAGTTGCCCCAAGTTCTACAAAAATGTTGGCAAAGACAGGAATAACCTTCCACAGCATAAAGATCACGACCAGGACCGCAAAAATGACAATGGCCGAAGGATAGATCATCGCCTGCTTGACCTGAGACCTCAAGCGGACTATCTTTTCAAGAAACTCGGCCAATCGCCTCAACATGATATCCAGAGATCCGCTCTGCTCTCCAGAAGCGACGAGGTTGCAATACAGATCGTCAAAAACTCTCGGAAATTTTTTCTTGGCTTGATTCAGGGTTGATCCGGCCTCGACATCACTCCGGACATCTTTGATCACCTGCTTGAAATATCTGTTCTTGGTTTGTTCGGCCAAAATGTTCAACCCTTGGATTAAAGGAAGTTCGGCATCGATCAGAACAGAAAGCTGCCGGCTGTACACAGCCAATTCTTTGAGTTTAACCTTTTGTGTTTTAAGAAAAGGTATCCGAAATTCGGCTTTTTTCCTTTCAATATCAATGACTGTGATTTGCTCTCGTTGGAGGTTCTTTGACAGCTCCTCTACAGAGGGGGCGACTCGTCGCCCCTCGACGATATCGCCGTAACGGTTTTTTCCCTTCCATTGATAAACAGGCATGTTTCACCCCTTATTTATTTTCTCATTTGTCCGGGAGAAAAGGATCTTGAAGTCACCTTCAGTCCTTCTTTCCTCTGGATGATATCCGTCAACTCTTCAGGCTTGGATGTGACGTTCATGGCCATCTCATAAGTGATCTGGCCTTTAAAATACAGACTGGCCAACGATTGGTTGAAGGTCTGCATCCCGAATTTCTCCTGCCCCATCTGCATGGCCGCATAAATCTGGTGCTCCTTGTTCTCGCGGATAAGATTGCGGATGGCTGAATTGGGGATCATGATTTCCATGGCAAGAACTCTTCCTTTGCCATCGGCACTCGGCAGAAGAGCCTGAGTTATGACCGCCTCCAAACTCATAGACAGCATAACTCTGACCTGGGACTGGTAGGATGAGGGGAAAATATCGATGATTCTTGAGATGGTCTCCACAGCAGAATTGGTGTGCAGTGTGGAGAAAGTCAAATGTCCTGTTTCTGCCACCCGGAGGCACGATTCAACAGTCTCCAGGTCCCTCATCTCTCCCACGAGCACGACATCCGGGTCCTCGCGTAATGTCGACCGGAGAGCATTCGGATATGAAAGAGTATCGACATACAATTCTCTCTGATTGATGATGGCTTTTTGCGGAGTAAAGAAGTACTCGATCGGGTCTTCGATGGTGATGATGTGGACAGGTCTCTCCTTGTTGATGTGGTTGACCAAACAGGCGAGGGTTGTCGATTTCCCACAACCCGTAGGTCCTGTTACTAGGACCAATCCCCTGGGCAAATAGCAGAGTTGGGCGAGCCTCTGTGGAATACCCAGCTGTGAGAAACTCCACATGATGGGCAAAAATCTCCTAAAGGCTGCGGCCACAGATCCCTTCTGCATGAAAACATTTCCTCTGAATCGCCCGAGGTCTTGAACTCCGAAAGAAAAATCGAGCTCCAGTTTTTCCTCAAACATCTTTTTTTGCCGATCTGTCAACAAGGCGTAGGTGAGATTTTTGGTCTCAGCCGGTGTGAGTGGCGGGTGGTCGAGCGAGATGAGCGTTCCATTGATCCTCAATCTGGGGGGGACATGTGTTGTGATGTGCAAATCGCTGGCATCTTTCTCCACGGCGATCTGCAATAATTCATGGATTGTCAAAGTCATTTTATACCTCCGTGTCTCTCACGGTTTCTCTCAATACTTCTTCTATTGAGGTGATACCTTCTTTAATTTTTAAAAGCCCGCTCCGTCGTAGAGTGATCATGCCTTGCTGGATCGCCTTCTTTTTTATTTCCTTTGAATGAGCTTTTGCCAGAATAAGATCCTTGATATCATCTGTGATCTCCATGACTTCAAAAAGTCCAACCCGGCCTTTATATCCGGTGTTGTGACATGCAGTGCATCCGGCAGGTTTGTAGGCTTTGACTTTCGGGGCTTCCTTGGCTGTGTATCCGATATCCACAAGGGCTTCTGAGGTGAGGTTGTGTTTCACCCGACACTTTTTGCACAGCCGGCGGACCAACCGCTGGGCAACGATCATGAACACCGAATCGGCTACTAAAAATGTCTCCACATTCATATTGACAAGGCGCATCACTGTGCTCGCCGCATCATTGGTATGAACCGTTGAAAAAACAAGATGTCCGGTGAGCGCTGCCTTGATAGCGATATCAACAGTTTCGAAATCCCTCATTTCTCCTACAAGCATGATATCCGGGTCTTGACGCAAGAAGCTCCGCAAAGAAGTCGCAAAGCTCAGTCCGATCTCATCCTTGATATTCACCTGGTTGATGCCAGGGATATAGAATTCAACAGGGTCTTCAGCCGTCATGATATTTTTTTCCATGGAGTTGATCGTAGAGATGGCAGAATAGAGAGTATTCGTTTTTCCGCTTCCCGTCGGTCCTGTGACAAGCACGATCCCCCACGGCCTTTTGATCCCCTCTTTGAATAGGTCCATAGATTCCTTTTCGAATCCCAGTTCCTCAAGATTGAGCTTCAGCATCGCTTTATCCAGGATACGGACGACGACCTTTTCTCCAAAAATCGTGGGCACACTGGACACACGCATATCTACTTCTTTTCGGTTTCCGTTCTCGAGCTTGACTCTCATCTTGATACGTCCATCCTGAGGCAGACGCTTTTCAGCAATATCCATGTTCGAAAGGATCTTGACACGCGAGATCACGGGGTTCTTGAATTTCATCGCCAAATTCATCATCTCGTAGAGGGTGCCATCTAAACGATAACGCACTCGGAAGGCCTTTTCATAGGGTTCAAAATGAACGTCACTGGCGCCTTTTTTTATAGCATCGATAAAAACCGTATTCACAAGAGTGATGATCGGAGCTTCTTCTGTCGAATGGACGAGCTCTTCGATGTCATAGTCTTCCTCATCTTCCTCGATAACGTTGACGGTTGCATCTTCAGCCTGTTCGATCTCATCGACGATCTGCTTCACACGCAGAGAGTCAGACGACCCATAATATTTCTTGATGGCGTTCGTAATCCCTGTTTCTGAAGCAATCACAGGTTGGATGCTCAGACCGGTTCGGAAACGGATATCCTCGATGATATCCAAATCGGTCGGATCGACCATCGCCAGTGTCAAAAACGACCTAATTCTGTGGATGGGCATGATCAAATACTTTTTTGCGATCTCGACAGGGATCAGGTTGATGACATCCGGATAGACTTCAAACTGGTCAAGGTTGATGTAAGGATAACCCAACTGGCGGCTCAAGGCCTGGGCCATATCCTCCTCAGAAATATAGCCTAGGCTTATAACAGCTGTGCCAGTACTGACATCATTCTTTTTCTGAAAATCCTGGACTTCTTTAAGTTGCTCCTTGTTCAGAAGCTTTTCCTGTACGAGTAATTCGCCTAAGTTCGATCCCATCGTTATTGTCCATTCACAATAAAGAATTTAACAATTTTTGTCAATAAAAAGAAACTCTCACCAAAATTTGTCAATCCTCTGGGAGCGATAAGAAGGGACGGTTTAGACATTCAAATTTTCTCTCTTCCTAACTGTATAAATTTGTCGTATGCAGAGTCTTGACATTGAAAGCGCCCTTATCTTTACAGAGTTCAAATTATCAGTCAATCACCTGGAGGGAGGATTCCAAGGATGATTTTTTTATCAAAACTCTCACCCCTAGGGGTTATCTCTATTTTTTGCGAAAAAAAGTGCGATCGAGTCAACCTCAGCTCACATTTTATTAATAATCCTCTGAACACAAAGCTCAAAATCACATATTCATGAACCGCCCCTCGCAGGGCCAAAAAGAACAATCGGCGCAGAGATTACACACTGTCAACTTTCCTGGGGGATGCTGGCGCGCCTGGAGAGACTCGAACTCCCGACCCGCTGCTTAGAAGGCAGCTGCTCTATCCTAACTGAGCTACAGGCGCGTTCTCGACTGTCTGTTTGGTCTGTTTTTTTGTTCGATCCTGCCCCAAAGGAGACTCAAACAACCTTTTGGAGCGAATCAAATATAGCGCAACTTCTTGTATTTTTCAACGGCTAAGATGGAAGCCTGTCCCCGATCAGGCCTCTTGCAGAAAAAAGAATCGGGGAGGCCGGATTTGAACCGACGACCTCCTGCTCCCAAGGCAGGCGCGCTAGCCAGGCTGCGCTACTCCCCGAAAACGTTCAAATGGACACGCCTTTAACTGTATGCCACATCCAGCGAAAATATGGTGAAAGGATTCGATCAAATCGATCTTTTAGGTTAGATATCATACACTTTTTCCGCAAAAAAAGGAATCGCCCGCTCTCCGCTCCTCACGGATTTAGAGATACCTCCCTCATTTAAGAAGAGCGTAAACGTATGCACAGCAAATTTGCCGGTTATCGTTTCAGTTGCTTTTCGATCGTCTTTCTGTCGATTTTCACTTGGATCGGCCTTCCATGGGGACAAAGGGAAGGATTCATGGTTTTGGCCAGTTCCTTCACTAAGCAGGTCATTTTGTCGGGGGAAAGAATTTCTCCTGCTTTAATCGCTGTCTTGCAGGCGAGAGTGGCTAAAATTGTCTTTTTCTTATCTTCGACCTTGTCTCTGTTCATTTCCTCAAGGAGCGCGAGAAAAACATCCTTGGCTTCCTCCTCCTTGAATATATCCGGGTACTCTTTCAACGCAAAACTGCTTCCTCCCATGGCATCCACTCTAAATCCAGCCTCCTCAAGTTGATCTCGGTACTCTTCGAGGCCCAGTTTCTGAGAAGGCGAGAGATCGATGAGGAGAGGAAGAAGTGAGAGTTTTCGAGGCCATTTCTCTGCGCGGTCTATTTCCACATATTGTTCATACAGTATGCGCTCATGAGCGTTGTGCTGGTCGATGATCCTGATCCCCTCTTTGTCAGCAACAACTATGTATAAGTCCAGATATTGACCAAGAACGGAAGGGTACGGCCCTTTATCTCCTGGCATATCTGGAAACAGCTCGTCTGACGAATTTTCTCCTTTTCCATAACCTTGAATGATTGGGGGATGAGGCAGGCTTTCCATAAGGGATTGGGCTTGACTTCTCTGCGGGATAGGATAGACATCTTTGATACCCAATCCTTTGAGTAGGGCCTTTTCCAGAGTCCTTGTGACGAGCCGGAAAATGGAGTTCGAGTCAACGAACCTCACTTCTGTCTTGGCTGGATGGACATTCACATCCACCTCAGCATAGGGAAGGATCAAAAACAGAAATGCCTCGGGATAAAAATCCTTCTCTAAAAATCCAGCATAGGCGCGGCTCAAAGCGGCCTGGAGTATTTTATCCTTGACCAAACGGTCGTTCACAAAAAACAACTGGTGCTTTCTGTCCCGCCGGCCTGAGGGCGGACGGCTGGCATATCCGAATATTTTATGGGACTCTTCTTCATGTCCAACGTCCATCAGATTATCCACTACGGTCTTTCCATAGACCTGAAAAATCCGCTCCTTGAGCGTGCCCACAGGAGGATAATTGAAGACCGCTCTGCCCTCGTGGAGCAGGGAAAAGCCAACTTCATGATGGGCAAGCGAAACATGGGACAAATAGGTCACGATCTGGTTTAGCTCAGACCTCGCGGAACGGAGGAACTTTCGTCTTGCAGGCAAATTGAAAAAGAGATTTCTCACTTCCACGCTCGTCCCAGGAGGAAAGCCAACATCGGTGATGCGGAGGAGGACTTCCCCTTCACGTTCTATCAATGTGCCTTTGACGTCACTCTGGCTGGCCGTCTGCAAGACGACTTTCGACACTGCGGAAATGCTGGGGAGGGCTTCTCCGCGAAATCCCAGAGTAACGATCTGTTCAAGATCGCTTTCCTTGGCTATTTTACTCGTGCTGTGTCTTTCGAACGCAATCAGAGCATCATCCCGGCTCATACCAAGCCCGTTGTCCATGATTCTGATCTGCCTCTTTCCGCCATCTTCGAGCTCGACTCTGATATCCGAAGCAAGCGCGTCCAGAGAGTTTTCCACCAATTCTTTAACCACAGAAAAGGGGCGTTCGATGACTTCTCCGGCGGCGATCTTTTGGGAAATTTCCTTGGGAAGGACTCGGATCTTCGGCGAAGAGGGATTGGGATTTACCCTTAAAGGCTTCATCCTGCAGCATCCTCCTTCGAGGCATTGGGGAAGCTTCCGACAAAAACTCCCTCTGTGCGATTCTCCGAGGCATGTGTGATCTTGACCATGACCCGCCTTTTTTCCGTCATAGGACAAAATGGCACATCTATGGGGATATAATTGGATGTCAAAACCTGCGCCCGCTCCCCCATCTTTTTAACGACCACAGCTTCACACTCCTTCTCCAGAAACCGCAAACGGAAATGCAAATTTTTCCTGCGTGACAGATGCCTCAACATTTTCGCTCTTTGATATTTTTCTCTATGGTGGATCTGTGGCAAGGTCGCGGCCTTCGTCCCCGGCCGGGGGGAATACGTGAATACATGAAAATAGGTCAGGGGTGAATGCTCGAGAAAATCCAAAGTTTTTTCAAAATCAGAATCCGATTCCCCCGGAAATCCTGTCAAAATGTCGGCGCCGAGAGCCGCGTGCGGCAATTCCTGTTGAAAAAAATCCAGAACACGCTGATAATCGGCCACACTTATTTTTCGTCCCATCCGCCGGATGATCCGATCACAACCGCTCTGTAATGAGAAGTGAAAATGGGAACAGATCCACTTTGCTGTTGTAATATATCTGCAAATATCCTCATTCAGGAA
This sequence comes from uncultured Eubacteriales bacterium, assembly GCA_964406575.1. Classification (GTDB taxonomy): domain Bacteria; phylum Acidobacteriota; class Aminicenantia; order Aminicenantales; family Aminicenantaceae; genus WTAW01. The sequence continues at coordinate 91,956 of CAYOSH010000007.1, forward strand.
TCTTGGGTCGAGTGAGCTCAAACGAACTTGGCTCAAACCCTCGACCGTCTCCAGTCTTCGGAGCAGATCGAGAAGCGAGTCTGAATCCTTCAGGTCTCTCCCGTAGAGGCAAAGATGCACACCGGTCAGAACGATCTCTTTAAAACCCTGGTCCAGGTATTCCTTGACTTGGGCTATAATCTTTTTTTTATCCACACTGACACTGGGACCTCGAACACTTGGAACAACACAAAAGGTACACTGGAAATCACACCCGTCCTGGACCTTGATCAGCGCACGCGAGCGGTATGGCTGCGGAGCAACTTCCCTCTCTGGCTTGGCCACAGGAACAAGCTTCTCACAGAGGCTGTCTTTCTCACAGTTGGGAACGATCTTCCAGAGTTGCGGAGTATTAACAAAATCTTCGGATGACCTCTGGACATGACACCCAGTGAGGATCAGACGTGCTAAGGGATTGTCCCGATGGATCCTCCTCAGGAATCCAGTGACATCCTTATCTGCCCGGCTTGTGACGGTGCAGGTGTTGACCAGGATGAGATCACTTTTTGTCAAATCCTTTTCATACCGGTAACCCTTTTTTTGAAACTCATTGACCCAAGCAAAGGCTTCTGCCTGGTTTACACGACAACCAAAACTCTGGATGGAGAAAGAGGTCATAGCCTGTCTTTGATCTTTTCTGAGCTCACTTTGACTTGGTCGGCCAACTTTTTTTTGTAGGCTTTCATCTTTGTAGCCAGAGCCGGGTCATTCAAACTCAAAATCTGGACAGCTAGCAAGGCTGCATTGACCGCTCCGGATTTGCCGAGCCCCATACAGGCCACGGGAACACCCTCGGGCATCTGGACCGAAGACAACAGAGCATCGAAGCCGCTCAATGTTGAACTCCCCACCGGGACTGCGATCACCGGAAAATGCGTGTTTGCTGCAACTGCGCCAGCAAGATGGGCCGCCTTTCCAGCAGCAGCTATAAATATTTTCACACCTTTATCTTCAAATGTTTTTACGAGTTCAACAGTTCTATCAGGAGTTCGATGGGCAGAAGTGACTTCAAGCGCAAAGGGAATCTCAAATTCTTTCAGTGTCAACAGCGCTCCTTCAACAACGTCAAAATCAGACTCGCTTCCTATAAAAACGGCAACTTTCATTTTTCTTCCTCCATTTCGGCACCAATATCACGGCGATAATGCATGGCATCGAAACTGACCTTCCCGATCGCTTCATAGATCTTATTCATTGTATCGGCAAGAGTTTCCTCAGAGGCACACACACCTATGACTCTGCCACCTGAAGTATAGTATTTCCCATCCTTAAACTCTGTGCCCGCATAGAAGATCGTGATACCTGGGATATCTGCGGCCTCTTTCAGACCTTCGATCTGTTTTCCTTTTTCGTATTTTGTCGGGTATCCTCCGGAAGCCAACACCACACATCCCGATGGTTTTTTCGTCCACGCCACTTCTTTCTCAAGGACATTTCCTTTCAGTGTTGCCAAGAGGATCTCGACAAGGTCGCTTTCCAGTCTGAGCATCTGGGGCTGAGTCTCAGGGTCTCCGAATCGACAATTGTATTCGAGCACTTTGGGCCCCTCCTCAGTTAGTATCAGGCCTACGTAGAGAACACCCACGTATTTCCTCCCCTCCTCCAGCATGCGCGTAACCGTAGGAAAGACAATGGTCTTGACCGTCTCGTTGAAGAGCTCTTGATCCACAAAAGGCGAGGGAGAAATGGCCCCCATGCCCCCTGTGTTTGGACCTTTATCTCCATCATACACCGCTTTATGGTCCATCGTGGTCACAAAAGGCAGGATTTTCACTCCATCTGAGATAACGATGAACGACGCTTCCTTGCCCCTCAAAAATTCTTCGATGACGATCCGGTTCCCGCTCTCACCGAACTTCTTTTCCACCATGATCGTGTTCACCGCCAACTCCGCCTTTTTCAAGCTGTTGCAGATGATGACCCCCTTTCCGGCAGCCAAGCCGTCTGCTTTAACAACCAGAGGGAAAGGGATCTCTTCCGACTGTAGGAACGCCTTGGCTTGCTCAGGATTATCGGCGATCTTGAATCTGGCTGTTGGTATTTTGTGTCTGTCCATGAATTGTTTTGCAAACACCTTGCTCCCCTCGAGTTCTGCAGCACTCATTGTGGGCCCGAATATTTTCAGGCCTTTTTCTTCAAACTCGTCCACTATCCCCATGGCCAGAGGGAGTTCTGGCCCGACGACGGTTAAATCTACTTTCTCTGCGTTCGCAAAATCTGCAATCCTCGTGATATCGTTCGGATCAATGGCAACGTTCTCTGCGATGCTCATTGTCCCCGCATTCCCTGGCACACAATACACTTTATTCGCAAGCGGACTCTGTGCTATTTTCCAGGCAAGAGCATGTTCCCTGCCCCCGGATCCTACAACCAAAATTTTCATTGTGACGACCTCGTTTTTTCGTTTCTTAAATCTATGATTATCAAAAGCCTGAAGAAACTAAAGGTTTTGCTCCAGGTTTTTCAATAACAAGTCTATAAATTTCGGGTTCGGAGAGATGCTCTTCAAGATTTTTGCCGCAATAGGAATCGCCTGCTCAGAGGAAAGACAGTACTTCATCTCCAGGAATCGTTGGCGGTAGGCCTTCACGTCTTCCTTAACACTCCTGTTCTTCATTACGACATCTGCGATGAACTCTGCGAGTCCGTCAAAATCCTCCTCTTTCATCCCGAACCGCGTCATTTCCTGAACGCCCATGCGTATTCCGCTGGGCTCTAAAAAAGTCTCATCGTCTGGAAGAGCTTGGTAGTTTGTGATCAAATTGTTGTCCTCGAGCCGTCGCGCAATTTCCATGCCCTTTCCCGAGTCGCTCACTCGAATGAGAACTTGATGGGTCTCAGTAAACCCATCGGCTTCATCGCCCTCCACGGATACACCCCTTCTCTTGAGGGCTCGCGCGAAAGCTTTCGCATTCCTGCGCACCTGTTTTTGATAGTCTTCCTTGAATTCATTCATCTCATACGCCGCCATCAGGAGTGCGAGGAGCGTACCGAGATGATGGTTGCTGGTCGACCCAGGAAATGCACGGCTCATAATATCCAGCCAGAGCTTTCGCAGCCGACTGCCCTTGGGGAAGTTCCCCGTGATCAAGCCCCTTTGCGGGCCAAAAAATGTCTTATGAGTACTCCCCGTAATGACATCCGCCCCCTCATCCAGTGGAGATTGAAAAGCTCCATACAATCCCAGGACATGGGCCATATCGAACATGATGACCGGGCGATCCTCCCAGTCCTTCACTAGCTCGGAGATAAACTCAATGGGTTCCTGGTAGATAAACATGCTTTTGCCGAAAATCATGAGCTCGGGCTTGTGCTGCTCTGTGATCTCGGCCAGCTTATCCAAGTCAAGCTTATACGGATTATCAACCCTGACGGGAAAATTAACTACCTTTTCTTTCCCTGTGGAGGGATCTTCGTCCACAAAATTGAACAAAGCTCCCATGGGTTGAGAGCTGAGATGCCCCCCTTTTGTCAGATCATTATTCATGACCAAGCGCATCTTCCGCATGGGTTGTCCCTCTGGACGCTCCCTGTTGAGGAATCGGACCATGGCCTTAAACACGACCTCATTGGCCATCTGTCCGCTTATTGTCCTCAATTCCACCTCACTGCTTCCAAAAAAATGGGAGAGCTCGGAGCAGGCATCTTCTTCGACCGCTTTAATGAAATCGATCCCCTGATAAAAATAGACTTCTTCGCCTTTCATGCTCCTGTGTTCTGCATAACGCCCGGATGGGTCCGAAATTTCACAAAGCTTGACCAATAAGGATGGAGTCGATTCCGAGGGAATGAGGTTGAAAGACTCCTTTTGCCTCCAAATATTGTTCTGTTCAACCTTTTGAGATAGCAGTTGCACTTTCTCATAGAATGAAGACATTCGTTTTGCTCCTCAAATTAGAATTCGAAATTTTTTTGCTCGATGGCCTTGATCTTATCAAGACGCATCTGATGTCTCCCCGCCGCGAAGGGTGTGTTGACCCACACCTCTACAATGAGAAGGGCTTCATCCAGGGGAAGAATCCTTCCGCCCAGAGTCAGACAATTTGAATCGTTGTGACTCCGGCTCATCTCTGCCATGTATGCGTCACAACAGGGAGTGGCTCTCACACCGCTGTACTTGTTCGCAACGATCCCCATCCCGAGACCGGTCCCACACACGAGAATCGCTCGATCACATTCCCCAGAGAGCAATCCGTCCATCGCCTTTTCTGCAAAATCGACATAGTCCACCCGCTCCTCAGAGTGCGTGCCATAATCATGATGGGCGATCCCTTTTTCGGTCAGGTAGTTTTTGATACCTGTCTTCAACAGTAATCCTGCGTGGTCAGAGGCTAATGCGACTTTCATTTTTCCTCCCTGGATGATTCCAAGTTCTCACTCGATGCTCGGAGCTATTATAACAATAAACACCAGACTATAAAACATCTCAGACTATTAGTCAGAATTATTCATAAAAAATGTCAATAATTATAATAACTGACGCAATATAAGAATGTACAATTGCTTTATCGGAATACTCATTTAGGCACTCTATTTCCTATGAGATTTTCATTTATAATCGACATTTTTTACCCTTCGGGCGCCGACCCAACCTAACCCGCTGATCTCACTACAGCGGCTTCGTTGTAGCCCATTCGCGGTAGTTCACTACAGCGTCATGGGCCACTTTATCCACCTTAATGTTAGGGTTGGGCGGGTTGGCCTCAACTCGTAAATAATCCAGGTTTGTCGATATTTCAGACAAATTAAGAAGCATGTCTAGATCCGTGATGAACAATATCCGAGTGTCCCAATTGGTGATTGAAGTTTTTTCCACCACACAAGCAGAACAATCGATAACACAACTTTTTTCCATGCAATCACGGATATCGGGTTGTTTCCCACAAAATGGAGGACAACTCCACGAATGCGATCAGGTCTCACAAATTTCTTTTGGCAATAAAAACGAGGTGTCGCTATGGAATCTAAGGTTGACAGAGCCGGAGAACACAAACCGGTTTCAAGATCAATGGAGAGCAGAAGCAGGAGAAATTAAGATGCGGGCTTTTTGTTCTTGAGCAGAGATTCGGCTTCGGGCAGAAGCTCGACTGCCTTTTGGACTACGGGATCACTGTTCCGATACACCCATAAGCCTCCCTCGATACCCCAGAGGAACGAAAAAATCTCCTTTTCGATCTCCCTTGCGAGCTGGTCTTTCGCCTCTTCAAAATCCTCTTCAGTGAACGGAATGTCTCGCTTCTTGAGATAGGCCTTAAAATCCTCCAAAATCTCGGAATCTACGGAGAAATCTTTGCTCAAAGTGTGGGAGATCGGCTCGTGGCCCATCCCTTCCTGCTTGTCAGGAAGGACATACTGTGTGGAGACGGGTGTCTTTTTTTCTATAAATTTTTTTGCGTAAGCAAATACTTCCCCTTTTCTCAAGACCTCATAGGTGAGATTCTTAAAAGAAAACTGGATCTTATAATCGGGTGTGATGCCTCCTTGTCCAAGGACTTTCCTTCCCCCCGTAGTGAAACGCACTTCTCTCTTTTCCTCCTCTGGGAGCTCGCGGCTGAAAAGATAGTCATCCACTTGAGAATAATCTCGCTGGATCGACCTGCCGCTGGGCGTATAATATTTAGCGGTTGTCAAAGCGACAGCCGAATCCTTCGACAATGGAAAGAGCGTCTGGACGAGGCCCTTACCGAAGGAATCATCGCCGACAATTAATCCCCGGTCATTATCCTTGATTGCCCCGCTGACGATCTCGGGTGCACTGGCAGTCCCCTGGTTTATCAGGATGATCAAAGGGATATCTTCATACTGGTTATCATGAAGTGCGGGGAACTCCCGGTTGTAGTATTTTTTTCTTCCCCGGATCGACACAATGAGAGAACCTTTGGGTAATAGTTCGTCGGAAATTTCGATGGCCCCAGGAAAAGTACCGCCTCCATCCCAACGCATATCCAGGATGAGTTTTTCCATCCCCTCTTTTTTAAGGAGCTCCATCTTCTCTCGGAACTCATCGGCGGTGGTTTCTGCAAAATTGCGGATGTAGATGTAGCCAATGTTATCCTTGAGGATAAATGCATAGGGAACGCTGTAAAGTGGTATCTCCTCACGTTTGATGGTGAACTGGAGGGGTTCATCCAAGCCTTCCCGAGTGATGGAGATGTTCACCTTTGTTCCCTTGGGCCCCCTCAATTTTTGCATGGCATCATAGCTCGAGAGAGGCTTCGTACTTACTCCTTCGATATGAGAGATGACGTCCCCGGCGAGGATTCCCAACCTGTAGGCCGGAGTCCCCTCGATGGGAGTGATAACAACCAAATCATCACCCAACTTCTGGATCATGATGCCGAGCCCGAAATATTTCCCCTTGTATTCCTCTTGAAGTGTCCGGAGGTTTTTAAGGTCTAAAAAATAGGAATGGGGGTCCAAGGTCTGGAGCATCCCGTTGATCGAGGAATGGGCGAGAGTTTCAAGATCAACCTCCTGGAAGTATCCCGATTCTATGACCGAAACAATGGAGTCGATCTTCTGTAAAGACTGTGTCCAGATATCCTCTTCCCATGCATGGGGGATCACCAGGGAGAAAAACAGGATGACACTCAAGATTATTCGTTTTTTCATGACTGTATTCAGCACCCAAATATTACCAAAGCTGGTCTTCAATTTCAAGCTACGCTTGCGACACGCAGGTCTTTATATTTCCGCGACAAATTCCGTCCCGAGCGCTCAGCCGTATCTCTAACCTCACGATCCTCGAAGGGGAATTACGAACTTATGGTTGACTTAAAGGAATAGACAAGCTATATTTTCTTATCACTCTGGAGGCAAAGAAGAAACATGTTCGGCAACATTGGTTTTCCTGAACTGCTGATCATTCTCACGATCGCACTCATCATCTTCGGCCCGAAGAAACTCCCGGAGATCGGGCGTTCCATTGGCAAGGCCATGAGAGAGTTTCGCAGGACCTCTGACGAGATCCGGGAGAAGATCGAGGAAGAAATCCAAGCGGATGAGTTCAAAGATATCAAAAAGGAGATCGATAAGGATATCAAAGACATCCAAGAGGGTGTCAAAACGGACATCGCCGAAGAGACCTACAAGGACGTTGACAAGAATGAGGAAGGGGAAAAAGTCACCTGACGGGATGACCTTCCTTGAACATCTCGAAGAGCTCAGGAAAAGGATATTCTACTCTTTTATTATACTGATCGGTGCAGTCATACCCGCCTGGTTCTTCAGCAAAGACCTTTACAACATCCTTGCTCAGCCCGTTACACAGTTCCTTCCGGAAGGAAAAAAACTGGCGTTTACATCCTTAACCGCACCCTTCATGCTGTATATCAAGGTCTCCTTCCTGGCCGCTATATTTTTCACTTCGCCCTTTCTCTTTTTCCAGATCTGGATGTTTGTGGCACCGGGCCTCTATCAAAAGGAAAAAAAATATGTCATTCCCTTTGTCCTGTTCACATCCTTCTTTTTTATGGCTGGCGCCGTGTTTGCCTACTTTGTCGTTTTCCCCTTTGCCTGCAATTTTTTTCTTGGAATGGGGTCTGAATTCGACCCGGTTATCACGGTCGACCAGTATTTTAGCCTTGCTCTCCGTGTGATTTTAGGCATTGCGCTGGTCTTCGAGCTGCCCACGCTCGCCTTTTTCCTCTCGAAAATCGGCTTGATCACAGCCAAGATGATGATCAAACACTTCAAATACGCCGTTCTTGTGGTTTTTATAATTGCCGCCATCATAACTCCTACTCCTGATATGGTCACTCAGAGTATCATCGCGGTCCCCATGCTCGGCCTTTATGGCATAAGCATTTTGATTGCCCTCGTTGTGGGAAGAGATAAAGAAAAGTCGAGAAAGAAGGACAAGGAGAACACTGCCGGATAAAATGGCAAAAAAAGAGGCCGTTATCCTGCGCAGGATCCCCAATTACGATCCAGATAAAATTGAAGGCATCATCACAGAAGGTCTCGAAGAACTCAATCTGACACCAAAAATCCAGGGCCAGATCACGATCAAACCCACTGTGGTCATGGCACACCACAAGATCGCCCCAGTCACATACACGCGCGCAGAATTCATCGATGGCGTTCTGGGTGCAGTAACCAACAGCAACAGAAACTCCAAGCAGATCACTATCGCAGAGAAGTGTGGTGCCGGAGAGTTTTGAAAGGAAGGCTGTGAGATCGTGGAAGCACCGCTGTTCATCAACAACGACAGGATCTCAACAGAAGAGAAGATCTCTTCTATAAATCCCGCAACACTCGAATCTCTGGGAGATGCCTCTTTAGCTACGGAAGAACATTGCGAAGCTGCCATCCAAGCCGCAAAAAATGCATTTTTTTCATGGAAAGAGACTCCGGAAAACAAAAAACGGTCGATCTTTAAGAACGCCAAAAAGATCCTCCTTCAAAAAAGTCGGGAGATCGCCACCCTGATCACCGAAGAGCATGGGTCCCCGCTGCCCGAATCCCTTTCTATGGAGATCTGGCCCGTTGCTGAAGCTCTCGATTATTATCTGCACTGCACAAACAAAAACCTCAGACCTCAGAGGATGAGATCACGGGTCGTCCTCTTCCGCCACAAGTCAAGCGCTTTCCATTTTGCTCCGCTAGGACCCACCCTCATCATCTCCCCCTGGAATTTTCCATTCCTGCTCCCCATCCTCGATGTTATCAGCGCCATATCCTCCGGGAACACCGTCATCCTCAAGCCCTCCACATCCACTCCACTCACAGCGTCAAAGATCGGAGACCTCTTTATGGAGGCAGGGCTGCCGTCAGGCGTTTTGAATATCCTTACCTGTAAAGTCCCCCAGGCAGAAAAACTTATAACCCACCCGGAAATCCAGAATATCTTATTCACAGGAAGCGTCCTCACGGGGAAAAGGATTATGGAGCTGGCCAGCCAGAACCTGACGAACATAATCCTAGAGCTGGGGGGGAAAGACCCGATGGTTGTGCTGGAAGATGCAGACCTGGAAAGAACCGCACTTGGGGCGGTGTGGGCCGGATTTATGAACTGCGGGCAGAGTTGCGGTGCTATCGAGAGGGTTTACGTGGCCCACAACATCGCTGATGAGTTTATTGCGCGTGTTGTGGAGCGCACGCAAAAACTGCGTGTGGGTAATCCGCTCGATCCTGAAGTTGATATCGGTCCGATGACAACTCTGTCCCAACTCTCAGTAGTCAAAGATCATCTTGAAGACGCCAACAGACGCGGAGCACAGATCTTATGCGGGGGGACGCCTGTCCATCATCTTCCGGGCTATTTCATCCATCCGGCTGTGTTGACGAATGTCGACCACTCTATGAAGATAATGACAGAGGAAACCTTTGGTCCAGTTCTTCCGGTCATGACGTTCTCGGCTCCTGAAGAAGCCATTACACTTGTCAACGACAGTTCTTTGGGTTTGACAGCATCTATCTGGACGAGAAACAAAAAAATGGCCAAATGGATGGCGAACAAGATGGAAACAGGGACCGTCACCGTGAACGACCACATGTCCTCCTTTGCAGAGCCCGGAGCGATTTGGGGAGGAGTCAAGCAGAGCGGTATCGGGCGGTCCCATGGACATTTTGGCCAGCTGGACCTCATGAACATCAAGTACGTCAGTCACGATTTCAAGAAAAAAAAGAGGCTGGTGTGGTGGTTTCCCTATGATGCACAGATGACTCTCTTCATGGAAAAGGCAATGACTCTCTTCCATGGGGACAGGCTCGGGAAAAAATTGAATGCGCTTTTCTCTCTCACTCCCCAGTTGCCTCGCATCCTCTCTTCTCTCCCGGTTACAAACCTGATAAGAAGTCTGCCAAAACTCTTCAAAAAATGAAGCCCACATTCTCTCTCATCGGACTTACAGGAACGAACGGTTCCGGAAAGGGAGAGGCTGCGTATTTTTTCAAGGAACACGGATACAATCCTTTCTCCTTATCCGATATCATCCGTGATGAATTGAGACATGAACACAAGGAGATCAACCGGGATAACCTGATACAGATGGGAAACCGACTGCGGGAAACATACGGAGCCGATATCCTCGCCCGCCGCGTGATGGATCGGATCAAGAGAAAAGCTGTCATCGACAGCATCAGGAATCCCAAGGAAGTGGAGTTTTTCAGGAAACAGAAGGACTTCATCCTCCTTGCTATTGATGCCCCGATCGAGATAAGATACACAAGGGTGATCCAAAGAGGCCGGAACGAATCCGCATCTACGCTCCAGGAGTTTATCGCCAAGGAAGAAGAGGAGATGGACCAAAGAGAAAAGGGCCAGCAGCTCGATTCGTGTATACAGATGGCTGATTATCGAGTGACAAACGAGGGGTCCCTTGAAGACTTCCATAAAAAACTGGAGAGGTTCCTATGACTCCCAAAAGAAAATCCAAGCATGAATACTATCTGGGAATCGCCAAGGAGGTCGCCCGAAGAAGCACTTGTTTCCGCCGTTCCATCGGGGCGATCATCATCCGAGACGACCAGATCATTTCCACCGGGTACGTGGGATCCCCGAGAAAAACCAAAGACAGTTTCGAGCATGGCTCCTGCTTGAGAGACAAACTGAAAATTCCCCATGGCCAGAGATATGAGCTCTGCCGGAGTGTGCACGCTGAACAAAACGCCATCATCAATGCTGCCCGCGCCGGTGTAAGTCTTCTCGGTGGGGACATGTATATCTACGGCCTCGTCTATGGAAAGGATATGCCTATTGATGCATTCCCCTGTTTTATCTGCAAAAAGATGATTATCAACGCAGGGATCAATAAAGTCATCTGCTCGACGGCGGATGGCAAGATGAAAACCTTCAGCATTAAGGGTTGGATCAAAGACTGGCAGGAAAACGATATTATCGACGACAAACACCAGTACGGATAAAACTCAAACCCAATATCTGAGACTCAATGACAAAACGCGCAGAGTGTCGAAATCCATAGGACGAGAGTGCCCGAGTGTCACGTCATTTCACACCTCAAAAACCAGATGTTTTCAGCCGGATGTGTAACGTCCTGTGCCTGATAGGTCTCGCCTTTCTGTTCGTGGCGGAATTGCACCCAGGCTCCCAGTCTTTACAAGAACAAAAGAGAGTTGTCCTGGGGAATGAAAGAGCGCTCGAAATTCTTCTAAAAAAAAAGGGGGGACAACGGTTAGGGCTCGTTATCAACCATACCTCGCTCCTTCCCGATAAGACATCTCTGATCACGGCTTTCCTTGATCGTGGCATCGATGTCCAGGCGATCTTCTCTCCGGAGCATGGATTTACGGGATCACAGGAAGGAGGCCGTGAAGTCGAGGACGGGCGTTTCGCAAACATCCCTGTATTCAGCCTCTACGGTAAGACAAAAAAACCCACGCCTGACCAGATTCACAATATCGATGCCTTTGTCTATGACATTCAAGATGTAGGAACGCGGTTTTACACATACATTACAACCCTGAAGTATGTTCTGGAAGCTGCGGCTGAAGCGCGCAAGCCTGTTTATATCCTTGATCGGCCCAATCCAGCTGGCGGTATTTTGGTCGAGGGGCCGATACTCAAAGAGGCCTTTACATCCTTTATCGGCGCGTGCCCCATACCGATCCGGTACGGCTTGACACCGGGTGAACTGGCGTTGATGATGCAGGGAGAAGGATGGATTCCACAGGATGTGGACATACACGTCATCAAAATGGAAAATTGGCAGCGCTTTTATTATTGGGAGGACACGGGCCTTCCCTGGATCCCCACCTCCCCGAACATCCCCACTGCGGAAACAGCCATTGCGTATCCAGGGACAGGGTTGCTCGGAGCTCTCTTCATCAATCAAGGCTTGGGCACACCCCATCCTTTCCTCCTGATCGGAACGCCGTGGTTGGATCCTGATGTACTGATGAGAACACTCGGGACCGAGCGTTCAGCTGGCATCAAGCTGGAAGCGGTGACCTATACGCCTGTTTCCATCCCCGGTAAGGTCCTGCATCCGGCCTATGAGAACCGCCTGTGCAAGGGCATCCGCATCCGAATCCTCGATCCAAAAAAATTCCAGTCGGTCCATTTTACCCTGGCTCTCATCAAGGCTCTTAAGGAAAAATACGGAGCAGATATCACTGTAAAATCCGATAGTCTGAATTTGCTTTTCGGGGATGATCTTCTGGTTCGATACCTCAAGGAAGGCATTCGATACGATCAAATGATCTCGAAGATATTAGAGGAAGAACGATCTTTTAACGAAAAGCGTCAAAAATACCTGCTTTACGAATGATCCAACTTAATGGCCGCGGACAATTTCCTTAACCCGCATGAGCTGGACTTGATAGGACCGTTCCAGCTCCTCCAACCGACTGGATATATAGCTGATCGTCTCTTTGATGTTGGGGATCAAGATATGCTCGAGGGCGTTGACCCTTCGGCGCGTGACTTCGATCTCCTTGGAAAGGAGTTCAACCGCCTTCCAGAGCCTCGCGATTTCCATGAGATCGTCGAAAATTTGCCTCATTTTTTTCACCCCTACATCCAACTCACTCTCTGTGTTGAGAAGGTCATAATCGGAGATTTCCCATTCCTTGACCTCAAAATTAGGGATTGAGATGTTAAACACCCTCTCTTCTCTGGGATCCAGGATCAATGTCCCATCGGGAAGAATTTCTTCCAATTCTTTGGAAGAACTCCGACACCGGACCAGAGCAAAGGAGAGGAACACCTTGTCAAGCTTTCTGTTGACATCCTCTTGGAGGGAATTCAGCCGGCGCATGATCTCGAGAAACCGGCGCATGATCTCTTCGAGTTTATCCTTAAGAAGTTTATGCCCCCTCTCAGCCAAAACGAGTCGCTTGCGGAGACGGAGAAGCTCCATCCTGTTGGGATTAACCGCTAATCTCATTGGTCTTCAGAATAGTATTTTGCCAAATACTCAGGTCGGATCCTTTTAAGCTCTGCGTGTGGGATGGCTCTAAGCAGTTTCCAGCCGAGATCCAAGGTGTCGATGATGGAACGGGCCTCGAATTCACCCTGTTTAACGAATTCCTCCTCATACTGGTCCGCAAAATGCAAGTAGATCTTATCCACATCCGACAGCGCAGCTTCTCCCAGGATCAGGGAAAGCTCCCGCACTTCCTTTCCGCGCGCGTAACAGGCAAAGAGCTGATTGAGCACATCGGCATGATCTTCGCGAGTTTTCCCTTCTCCGATCCCCTTGTCTTTAAGCCGAGAAAGACTGGGCAGCACATCTATCGGCGGGTAAATGCCTTTGCGGTGGAGCTCGCGGCTCAGCATGATCTGACCTTCTGTGATGTATCCGGTCAGGTCTGCAATGGGGTGGGTCTTATCATCTTCAGGCATGGTGAGGATCGGGATAGATGTGATGGACCCGACTTTTCCTTTGATCTTTCCTGCCCGTTCATACATGGACGCAAGATCCGTGTACAGGTATCCTGGGTATCCCCGCCTCCCCGGAATTTCCTTTCTAGCTGCCGAGATCTCTCGAAGGGCTTCAGCATAAAACGTATAATCCACCAAAATAACCAGCACATGCATATCCTGCTCGAACGCCAGGTATTCCGCACAAGTCAGGGTCAAACGAGGTGTCGCCAGCCGTTCTATGGGCGGTTCATTGGCCAGGTTGAGGAAAAGCACGGCTCTTTCCAATGCTCCCGTGTTGCGGAAGTCCTCGATGAAAAAATTGGCTTCTTCGAAAGTGATGCCCATGCCTCCGAAGACCACGGCAAACTTCTCCTCTTTCCCCAGAACGGTGGCCTGCCGGGCTATCTGTGCTGCAATCCTGGGGTGCGGAAGCCCACTCCCGGAAAAGATCGGGAGTTTCTGTCCTCGCACTAGTGGATTCATCCCGTCAATGGAAGATATTCCGGTCTGGATAAACTCAGAAGGGTAATCTCTCGCTTGCGGGTTTATCGGACTTCCGTTGATATCGAGCATCTTTTCAGGGATAATTTGAGGGCCTTTGTCCTTCGGTTTCCCAGAGCCGTCAAAGATGCGACCCACGATCTCCTCTGAGACACCGAGTTGTTGTGACCGGCCCAGGAACCGAACACGAGACTTGTCCACGTCTAGACCCACGGTTCCCTCAAACACCTGGACTACAGCTTGCTCCGTCGAAACATCGAGGACTGTCCCCCGACGGAGGCTCCCATCCGCTGTTTCGATCTCCACCAGCTCTCCGTATTTTACATCAGTGATTTTCTTGACGATGAGCAGGGGACCGACGATATTCGATACTGTCAAATATTCCTTGTACATGTCGTCCTCTTATTCCGTGATATTTCGCAAGCTCTTGAACGCGTTATCCACTTCCATATAAACCTCTATGATGCCGGTATCCTCCTCGGGTAAATATTTCAATTTTGCGATTTTTTCCCTGACCGGCATCATGAGAATCTTATCCAAGCTCACATCCTCAAGAGCTCTAAGCCCCAAGTTGTGAAAATGGAGAATCGTCCTGAGCATCAGATATTGTTTCCTGAGAGATGTGTAGGTGTCCTGGGGGTGATACGCATTCTGATGGAGAAAATCTTCCCTGATTGAACGGGCGGATTCGAGGATGAGACGATCCTTCGCGGACAGGCTCTCCACCCCAACGAGACGGGCAATTTCCTGTAGTTCTGATTCCTCTTCCAAAAGCCTGATGGTTTCCTGCCGAAGGGCGCTGAAATCCTCTGCCACATTCTCTTCCCAGTATTTTTTGATATTCTCCGTGTAAAGGGAATAACTCTGCAGCCAATTGATTGCCGGAAAGTGCCGCATGTTGGCCAGCCTGTCATCCAAGGCCCAGAACACTTTAACCACCTTGAGTGTGGACTGGACAACGGGGTCCGACAGGTCGCCTCCCGGTGGGGATACGGCTCCGATAACGCTTAACGCTCCCCCGCGATTGTCCGATCCTAAACAGATCGTCTTCCCCGCACGTTCATAAAAGTTAGCAAGCCGGCTCGCCAAATATGCGGGATATCCTTCTTCACCCGGCATTTCTTCCATTCGGCCGGAGATTTCTCTGAGGGCCTCTGCCCAGCGGCTCGAAGAATCCGCCATAAGGGCAACAGAATACCCCATATCGCGGAAGTATTCGGCTATAGTCATCCCCGTATAAATGGACGCCTCTCGGGCTGCCACAGGCATGTTGGAGGTGTTGGCAATGATGATCGTCCGTTCCATAAGAGGACGCCCTGTATGGGGGTCTTTCAGATCTGGGAAACTGAGGAGAAGATCGGCGACTTCATTGCCTCGTTCACCGCAGGCCACAAAAACGATGATCTGCGCGTCAGACCATCTGGCCAGCTGGTGCTGGACCACAGTTTTTCCACTGCCAAAGGGACCCGGCACACATGCTGTTCCCCCTTTTGCCAAGGGAAAAAGAGTGTCCAATACCCTTTGCCCCGTGGATAGCGGTTCATCGGGCATAAGGCGCTCACGAACCTCTCGATTCCTCCGGATCGACCAGGTCTGAAACAAATGGATCTCCTCGGTCTTTGTGTCTGTCTGAATACGGGCAATCACATGGTCCACGGCAAAAGATCCTTCCGCTATGTCAACAACTGTACCGCCCAGGCCGTAGGGAACCATAATTCTATGTTTTATGAGAGGGGTTTCGTCCACTTCTCCAAGAAAATCGCCGGCGCTGATATTCTGGCCCTTTTCAACTTGAGGTGTAAAGGTCCATTTTTTTTCTCGGTCGAGAGAGGATACTTCGACTCCCCTTGGCACGTAATCTCCCTTCATATCCCGGATGATATCCAACGGCCGCTGGATACCGTCATAGATTGAACCGACAAGCCCAGGGCCCAGTTCGACACTCAGGGGCATTCCTGTCAGATAAACAGGCTCTTCCGGTCCAATTCCTATTGTGTCCTCATAGACCTGGATAAAAGCTTTATCCTCTCTTAACTCGATGATTTCTCCAATCAGCCCAAGTTCGCCGATCTTGACCATATCGTACATCTTGGCTCCCAAACAATCGGACGCAACCACCAGAGGACCTGCAACACGAATGATTTTACCTTTTTTCATCGTTTCCTCTTTGTTTGACTAAAGAATCTGAGCCAGTGGCTTTCACAGCCATTTCTCGCATCATCTGTCCCAGTTGGTCTGTAACCTTCCTGTAATCGGAAAAGCCTGCGACAACCGGAGCGAACTTCTTCCTCAACATCTCTCTCTCCTCACGCAGTGGATCAAAATATCTCTCATGTACGAGGCACAGGACGATACCTTCCTCCTCGAGCGACCCGAGTATCCGGCGAGCCTCATCGATATCTTTGGGGAAATAGACCTTGATCCCCATTACTTTTAATGGAAAAACGAGGTCGCGATCACCGATAATGGCCACCCGGTCAAGCATAGGTTTCCCCCAATCGTTCCTTCAAAATCTCTGAAGGGATATTATTCAATTTGCCCACACCGAGAATCCTGATCAAGCTCAGCTCTCGCTTCCTGGCCAGTGCGTAGGCGAACACCGGTTCTGGGCCGAAGACAAAAAACTTTGCCTTTTTCAGGTAATGGATCAGAAAATCCTCGATCCTTCTTTCGAGCTCGATAAATGTCTCCTTCTCTTCTATGGCATCCGTAGCCGATTCCCACAATTTTCTGTAAGGGGTGAAATGGATCTTCTCGGCGATCTCGGAATACGAGAGATCAAAATTTTCCAGCAAGAGATCGGGTGAATAAAAACCACCTGTCAGTCTCAACTTTTCAAACCTTTCTTTGGGGAGGCCGGAATATTTTGTACGAAAAAACATCTTGAGGTTGCCCAGGTCAATGCGATGGCGGAAGTAATCGGAGATAAAAGGATAGTCGAGTCCCAGGGCAAGAGCAAACGCACTCATGGGGTCTTTTGCCTCATAAGTCAAGATTCTCAACAACTCTGTTTCGATTAAAATTTCAGACAGCAGGTGAAAAAGTTGTCTCTCTTCGTCTTCCAGAAAAAGATCCAGCTCTTCAGAATCCTGGATCTCTTTCATTTCATCCAAGAATCTCCCGGCGTCAAAAATCATCTTTATTGCGCTTAAAAAATCTCTTTCCTCTGCGGCTTCCCTGAACACAACACGAGAGACCAGATCCCTTTCCAAAACACGGACGCGTCCTATGGCAAATGCGTAATCCAGGTGGGATGGTCTTTTCATAATTTCAGGGAATCATTGACGAATTTTTCCAGTTGAGGACGGATCTCATCCAGGAGTCTATTTGCATCAAAAGCCTCCTCTCTTTCGCCTTCCTTCAGGATGATCTGCTTCTTCAGCTTTTTGAGACCGCCCCGTTCTCTGTCCAAAGCTTCAGCCAAAACTCCTTCGATGATCTCCTTCTTTGTTGCAAGGATGCTAATCTTTTGCTCCAGCCGGGCTTGAGTGATCAATCGACTTGCTTCGAGTCGACCCCGTCTTTCCTCCTCACCATGAAGCGCCTTTGCCAATTCCAAAGCCTCCTGGCGCGTGTTCTCTCTTATTTCCTCGGCTTTTACTTGGCTCTCTTTGACGATCTCAACAGCCTCGGCTTGGGAATCCTCTATGATCTTATTCAGGATCTTTTCTAAACTCATGGCAATGCGTTCGTTTCGTTGGGGTCAGAGCGTGATGCCATTCTGAAGCAGGATCGTGATGAGCAATCCAAGCACAGCATAGGTCTCAACAAGGGCAGCCATGATCACAGGTTTCATGAGGTCCTTGGGTTGTTTGGCAACCATATAGATCCCAGATGCACAGACTTTTCCCTGGTGGATCCCGGAGACAAGACCTGTGAGAGCGACCGGTAAACACGAAATGAGCATCTGCCATCCTTGATTGATGTTCAGTGTGGCCACAGTCCCTCCGGTTAATCCCAGTTTGAGGATCACGAGGAAGGCGCTCAAAAAACCGTATATCCCCTGAGTGCCAGGCAGCGCAACTAGCAGAAGAAGGCTTCCGAATTTCTCCGGGTCTTCACTCATCACACCGCTCGAGGCTTGACCGGCAAGGCCTACACCGATTGCGGAACCGATGCCAGCGAGAACAACGGCAAGAGCTCCTCCCAATATTGCTAATGTCAGACCACTAACCATATTTTTGACCTCCTCACTTTTCTTTTCCCCAATGTGGAATACAGAATTCAGAATCCGGGAGGCGGACCGCGAATGACTTTTTTTTCTTCAAGCCATCATCGAGCCCACCCGATCTGAATTTTATATTCAGCATTTTGTATTCTCTTAATTTATATAATTTCGACATAGTCGCTCTCCAGTTCAAGAGGCTTAAAAGGCTTGCCGCCCGATATGAAGAATTTGCTGAAGAATTCCACAAACTGGAGACGCATGGAGTGGACGAATCCCCCCAAAAAACTTATTACCAGGTTGAACAGATGGCCTCCGACAAAAATCAAGGCCGCAACCAGCCAACCCACCCACGGAATGTCCAAAGCTGTCTTGCAGAGAGTGTTCACAACCATCGCTATGACACTCGTGGCCAATCCCAGGGCCAGAAGCCGTGAATAGGAAAGAACATCAGCCAGGTAGCGTGAGATATCGTAAAGGCTATAGAGCCCTCCAAAAAAGCGAGCGATGGGATTCCGGCTCGGCGTACCGAAAAGGACAATTCCTCCGGCGCCACAGAGAGCCAGGATCCCGGCCACAGAATTTCTGGTGACTCCGTAGATCACCAGAGAGGGCAGGAGCAAAAGCCATCCTCCCTGAACAAAAAAGGCCTGAAGATAATCGTTGTTCCTAATCTTGGAAATCATGCTTAAAAAAGTTCCGAACCAGACCTGGACAAAACCCAAGGCAAGGGATAGAAGCAGGAAAGACACTGGGTCCTTTAAAGGATCGAGTACCATCAGACGACGGATGGGGATACCAAACCAACCTCCAACCAGAGTTCCGATAAAGATATTCGACACACCCAAGATCGCCATGAGGATGATAAAAATGCGAAAGCTCCCCTTTGGCTTCACAAATTTTAGGATGAGAAGGCTGAACAGCATGACCAGAAAACCATAACCAGCCTCACTGACAGCTAGACCTACAAATATGAAAAAAAAGGGTGTGAGATACGGTGTCGGGTCCAGGGTGCCTGATCGAGGGAGCCCGTAGAGTTTTGTGATGAGCTCGAAGGGTTTGTCTGCTTTTGGATTTTGAAGGTCAACAGGTGGCTCCTCCTCCAAATGGGCCTCTCGAAAATAGCACTCGATATCTTCTGCATAAGGCTCCAATGCTGTCTGGAGCCTCTCTCTGTCTTTGGCGCGGATCCAGCCTTCAAGGTAAAGGACTCGTTCTGTCTCTCCCAGCAGACGTGATGAGAACTCCTTTTCTCTTTCATTCATCAAAACATCGTGAACCCGCATCAACTCTTCTCTGTGATCACACAGACGCTTGGCCTCTTCGTCCAGGTTAACAATCTCCTTTTGTGTCCTTTCCCTTTCTTTTGCTATTTTGAGTAAGATCTCCTTGACCCGGTCATCGGCGTCCGCTCTTTCGAGCACAGGGTCCGTAAAATAGATGGGGCTGAAATCAATCTCCCTGAGCACTTCCTCGAAACGTGCGCTCTCGCTTTTCAGGATGATAAGCAAAAGATACACACGCCGTTTCCCCTTTTGGATAATGCTGAACCATAGTGCGTCCTCATTGGCCATCTCCTCGATCTCCGTCAACCTGGATACGGCCAAGGAGCCGAGGAGAACACGAGTGGACGCCGTGGACCGGACTGATTTTATTGGAATTTTGAGATCACTGAGGGGCGCAAGCCACTCCGCTTCCCTTTCCAGATATTTTATATGAGAGCTCAGCTTATTCTTTTCCGATTCATTCTCTTCGACCAGGTCCAAAATGGAGCTGTAATCCGATTTGAGGACATCCCTCCTTTTTTTCCACGAAAGTTGAGGCTTCTGGCCGAAAAGCTTTTTCACAAACCTTTCGTCTGTGTATTCAGCCAGATAGTCCAGGGCATGTTTCAGGCGGTGGAGGCGATGATCCAGATCCGCAATATCCACGGACGAATCCGTCAACCCCAACTCCTCGATATCCGTTTTCTCAATATGAACCAGTCCCTCCTCTTGGAGTGAGGAGAGAAGATCCATCTTCATCCCAGAGCGGGCAAAGATTTCTATCTTCCGGATCTCTGCAACGCCCATGAGCTACAAACGACCTCCTTCGATAGTTTTCCTGATTCTCGCTGCGACTTTTGCTACCACATCATCTTTGACCGCCGCCGATTTCTTTCGCAAATTTTCGATCTCCGCCTGAGTCTCGTCGTTGATTCTCCGGACTTTATCTCGAGCTTCTCGGATGATCGCTTCTTTTTGTTTGTCTGCCGCCTTCCTTGCTTCGTCCAGCACGCGCTTTTTGATCTGCTCCGCTTCGTTATGGGCGTCTTGGATAATTTTCAGAGACATATTTTCTCGAGCGTCATGAATGATCTTTCTGGCTTCGGCTTCCGCTTGCTTGATCTTCTGAAGAGCTTCGAGAGCCTCATTTTTTGTCAATTCGCCGCTCATTTATTCTCCTCCGGGAGGTTTAACGCTTTCGACAGTTATGAATATCACCCGAGCATTATAAATTGCCCAAGAAAGCGTAAGAGGTCTATGTCACCAATAAAGAAAAGCTATTATATCCAATGCCCATTCCTTTTGGAAGTGTTTAGTCTGAGTTTCGGGTCTGAATCGCTTTAAGAGTCGGGCCGCTGTTCTAGAGAAGGATGGGAAAAAGGTAATAGGCTCTGGGATCAAGCCTTTGCTTTCTGCTTCTCTCCTCAAGAGCTCTAAGGGGAGACCTGTAATCGATGAGGGTCGATTTGAAGCGAAGGACTGCTCCTGCCTTCTGCAGCTCTTTTAAGATCGGGAATTCCATCCCTTCCCCCACGTGAAGGACAAGATTCGTGCCAGAGGCATGTGCGGAGCGAATGACATCGATCAGCAGCGGCATTTCATCGGGGGATTTTATGCTTTTGTCCGAAATATGGATCCACGCGCCTGCCCGGCTTAATTTAAAAAGAGCTGGGTCAAGGTCTTTATGATGATAATATACAAGACGGCTATGTGCTCGCTGACATAAATCCGCGAGAGAAATCAATTCGGATAAATCCCGCTCGGTGTCTCTGTTGCTCAAGTGGATATAGACGCCGTTTGCACCCATATTTTTTAATCCTGATAAATCAGGAGAGGAATCCTCTCTATTCTCGAGGGCACCGCTGTGAAAATATGCCGTTATGGAATGCCCTTCTGTTTTTCCCTTTTGAATGCTCTCAAGGTCCTGCGCATTTCTTCCCACTTCATCGTTAGTGTAGATATCCGCCCCCTCTGCGGCCAGCCACTCAAGCTGGACGATGTTCAAGGTCCCAGAGTCCACAAGCCGAAAGCGAGACTTTGTCCTTTTTCTTCGCCAGAGCTTGACGGCATCCAAGAGCATCGGGAAATCATAGAGGTCATCACGAACAGTGATGACAGCGTTTTCCTCAACTGTCGCAAGAAGTGCAAAGGTCTTCAAGGTATTTTCGGATGTATCCAGCATATGATTGTCTTTGAGCTCTGTATGCATCTGATCGTTTTTAGCCACAAAAATTCTCACGATTGCTTTTGGAGGCAATAGTATCGCAAAAACTCAACTCCCAGTCAATCAGGGAACATTTCGACTCCGTGATGAATGACCATCCGAGTGCCCCAATCGGTGATTCTAAAATCCGGTCTATCGCAATAATGAGTACCTTTATAGATAGAATCAGGAACGCTAAATCTTCCGACGTCGCTCAATCCATCACCTCTGATTCTATAAAGAGCAAATGATAACCTCAGGTACTCATTATTATGGTGATTCCGATAACCAAATTCCGCTGTCACAAATCCGAAAAAACAGGCAGACGATCGGGGCACCTTGAAAAATGACAGGTTATCTTCTATCATCAGCATAGAATTTCAAGTTATGAAAAAAGCTTTGGCGTTGTTCTCGGGTGGATTGGACTCCACAACAGCTCTGTATTGGGCCATCGAAAGGCACCCACATGTTTCCGCCATAACCTTTGACTACGGCCAGCGTCACGCTATCGAGGTCCAGTTTGCACAAAGGATCGCTAAAACTTTGAATGTTCCACTCAAGATCTTGAATATGGACTTGCAACAAATCGGCGGATCGTCCCTCACTGACCCCCATATGCCTCTCCCCGCTGCCGATCGAACACTCCCAAACAGAGGTGAGCCTCCCTCGACCTATGTGCCGTTCAGGAACGGAATATTCCTTGCTCTCGCCGCTGCATGGGCCGAAGTCCGCGGCCAAACAGAGATCGTCTGCGGGTTTCATGTCCTGGATTCCCCCGATTATCCAGATACACGCCAGGAATTCGTTTCAGCCATGGAGGAAGCGATCAATCTGGGATCTAAAGCTTCTTTTGGCCAGACGCACATCCACATCCAAGCTCCTTTCATCGACATGAAAAAATCGGAAATCATCAGACAAGGCATCGCTTTGGGTGCTGATTATGCTTACTCTGTCTCCTGCTATTCTGGGGCAGAGGTTCCCTGCTTGGAGTGCGCATCCTGTCGGTTGCGACAAAAGGCATGGGAGGACGTCGGAGTCACAGACCCCCTTATCCTCAGGCTTCAAAAGGAGGGAAAAATATGAGCTGGATCTTAACAGTCAGAGAACGATTCCAGGCCGCACACTATTTAAAAGAGTACAAGGGAAAGTGCGAAAAAATGCACGGCCACACTTTCCAGGTGGAGGTTCAGGTCGAAGTGGATCGATTGGACCGGACAGGCATCGGCATCGACTTCAACGAAATCAAAACGAAGATGAATGAGGTTTTGCCGGATCACACGCTCCTCAACGAAGTTTTTGACTTCAATCCCTCTGCCGAGAACCTCTCCAGACATTTTTTCCATGAACTGAAAAAATATTTTCCGGTGAAGCGTGTGACGGTCTGGGAATCAGCGGATGCCTCAGCCATATATACTGAAGATAACTGAAATCTTCCCTTCCATTCAGGGCGAGGGTCTAAGGAGTGGGGAGCCGACAATATTCATCCGGCTGACCGGGTGTAATCTCAGGTGTGCCTTCTGTGACAGCAAGTATGCGTGGCAGGGGGGAGAGGAATATTCTGGAGGGAGGATCCTGGAGGCCGTGCGAAAAACCCGAAGGGGATTTCCTGCCGATTGGGTGTGTTTAACAGGGGGAGAGCCCCTGTATCAATCGATCGCGCCGCTCGTCAAGCAACTCAAGAAAATGGGCCTTAAGGTTCAAATAGAGACGAACGGCAGGCTCTACCGTCCACTCGGTGCGGATTGGTGGACACTCTCACCCAAACCGGAGACGTACGGATTCGCCCAGGAGTTCACGACTCGAGCGAAAGAAGTGAAGCTCGTGGTGAGTCGAGAGCTGACGTTGGCGGTCATCCAAAAACTTCGAAGGGAATTCCCCGTCCAAACGCCCGTCCTACTGCAGCCGCAGTCCCAGACAAAATGGAGCACTGATCTGGCCATGAAATTGTT
The DNA here is from genome assembly GCA_964406575.1 of uncultured Eubacteriales bacterium. Taxonomy (GTDB): domain Bacteria; phylum Acidobacteriota; class Aminicenantia; order Aminicenantales; family Aminicenantaceae; genus WTAW01. Next base: position 115,405 of record CAYOSH010000007.1, read on the forward strand.
AAAGAGCACCATGAAGGACGGTTTGAAAAATATCCGCTTTTCCGTACAATTGCACAAGTACATCGGAGTGCGATAAACCACACTACCCTCAAATGTATACCGATCGGACTACGAAAACAAAAATTCACCTCTTGCTCTTTCTGGCAATGGTCATCGCCCTCGGCCATCAAGCGGTTTTCGTGCACTGGACGTGCGACGACGCCTTTGTCTCATACCGGTATGCGGAAAACCTCAGTCACGGGCAAGGGCTGGTCTTTAATTCAGGAGAAAAAGTGGAGGGATTCTCCAATTTTTCCTGGGTCGTCTTACTGGCATTTTTCAACAGATTCGGACTATCCCCTCTTTGGGTCTCGAAGGCCTTCTCTGTCTTAATCTCTCTTTTATTGATCGGACACGTTTTTAAAATCGCACGCGAGTCTGGTGTGGGACATGTTGGTGCTCTTCTGTGCTCATTCCTGGTCGGCTCGGCCACAAGCCTCGCTTACTTCTCGATGTCAGGGCTGGAGACACTCCTGTACACTTTTCTCCTCTTGCTCGCTGTTACCCTCAACAAAAAATTCATAGCCGCTCCATCGAAGGGGACGCTCTGGATTCTGTATATTGTTCTTCTTTGTGTGGCGATAACGCGCCCTGAGGGTATTCTCTTCCTGCTGATCTCCTCTGTTTACCACGCGGGTCAAGGGTTGCGCCAAAAGAAAGGTGAAGCCCTCAAGACAACACTCCCCGTACCCCTCCTCTTTCTGTCTCTTTATGCAGGATTTATCGTCCTCCGTTATGTGTACTATGCTGATATTTTCCCGAATACATTTTACGCAAAACCTTTGGGAACATTCGTCGAGGCCGGATACAACGCCTTTTTTATCAACTTCTCCAGCGGATTTATCTCGGGATCCTTCTTCCTTTTCCCTCTGCTCCTGCTCATGGCTCACAAGAGATTTCTGTTCCAAAACCTTTATCCTGTACTTTTCTGCCTGGCTCAGGTTTTTTTCATGTCTTACACCGGCGACTGGATGGCTTTCGGTCGATTTTTCTTCCCTGTCTTTCCGCTGGCCGTCGTATTAACATTGGCCTTCCTGGGCAGTCTCCGCGCCGGCTTTTCCACACAAAGATATAAACTTCTGGCGCCGCTCACAGCCTTCGCTGTATGGCTTGTTTTTGCAGGCCTTAACGGGATGCAGACCATCAGGGCGGTGGCCGACAAGGATGACTATCCCTATCTCGTCATGAATTCTGCCGAATTGACCAAAGTGGGGAAATGGCTGAAGGGCAACTTCTCGCCGGAGACCAAAATCTCGCTCCGCAGACAGGGAGCGGTGCCCTACTATTCTCAGATGAGATCATTGGACTTTCTCGGACTCACGGATAGGACGATCGCCAGAATGGTCTTTCACAAAAAGGACCTAACAGAAGAATCCAGACTGATCGCCAGATATATCGTTCAACAAGGGCCTGATCTGATCATCCTGTTTTCGTCCAAATCTGAAATCAGAGGTTGGTCCATCGATGCGTCTCCCGCCGGTGGGAGACTGAACCACCTCGAATACCTCATTCACAACCTGGCTATCAAAGAAGGGTACACCGCCCTTCAGAGCATCCCCTTGGGCGAAATAGAGGACGCTCACCTTCTGGCAAGGCCCGGAGCGCCCGATCTTTTACGAAAGGTCCACAAACAAACGCATGGCCCTGAATCATCCATCGTCCAGAGGACTGATTCACGAGTTGAAATCGCTGTGGATGCAAGGCGACGTCCCATGAAGATTTGGTCGTCCACCTCGAATGGGCCGCAACGAAGCAGATGCGGCGAGCTCAGCTCGCCGGAGGGAAAAAATGCCGATCATAGAGATAAGATCCTCAGAAAAATGAGGATCGGCAGTTTTTATGGATCATTCATCTTTAATAGGATTCCCAGAGTTCCCCCCAATCTGTTTTTGCGAAGTCCCTGATCATTTTGCGTCCCCTTGTGGGGTACCAGAGGATATCATGGTAGATATTGCTCGCAAAAGGTGCCCAGACGATAAGGGGCGAATGCAGGAGGATTTTTTCAAAAGGCCTAAGAAAACCGATGCGGAGCATCTGGTCTCCCCAGATCACAAAGCTTTTTTTTGACTTGAATCCAAAATTCATCGCGGAAATATCCTCTCCCACCACATCGATCTCCGCAGGGTCGCCTTTCCCCAATCCCCTCTCGTGACACATGCGGATGTAGGGAATGTCCATGGGTGAAAAACCCATGATCTTTGCGGCGATGGCATCGATGGCCACAGAATCCGCGCTGGCGAGGATCACATTTTTTTCCTTGGGAACCATGGTCCTCGGCCCTGCCCCATCACCACACACAGTGCCATCCATCACAGAAAAAATGCCGGGATGCAACTCCTTCTGCATGACGAGCAGGTCCACCAGGACTTCATGGATGTACTTATGGGAATAATGCCTGACCTCCTTCAGCAATCCCCCAAAAGCGTTCTTTATAGCACCCGTGGTCACTGAATGACCGTGGGTTTTTACTGTCGGGAGGTGAATGACGTTCTTTCCGATGAACATCTTGGGGATCTCGATCCCTTCAGGGAATATTTGGTCCAGTTTCAGCAATTTATCCTTGAATGTATACTTGGTCCATTCAGCTTGGGGGAGAGGGACATAATCGACGCCAAATCTTTCGAGGATCGGCGTCCATTTGTTGTTTTTGGCTCCCTTCACAGGGTCTGTCACCACAGTTTTGTTCTCGACGGCAACCAGCCTCTCCTTTGCGTATCCATCCTGGATAAGGGTACTCAAAACGCCATCCAGCTGCCAAGGCTCACTCGAACACGCGGGAAAATATTTTGTCCATGATAAGTTGAGCTTGATCATCGTGGTGTTGTCTTTAGAGATAAACCGCTCATAATCGGCCAAATGCATGAGTTTTTGGTAGTCGTCCAATACTGTTTGCGTCGATGTTCTCAGAACGACAACTTTTGCTTTTTCCATATCCTACCACCCATAATATATGATGAGGCTCGCTGAAACGACCCAAAGGAAAATATCAAAAAGGAGAGGACGGTCTTTCAGGATCAATGCTTCCGGAGTCCCTCCCTCAGCTTTTTGGTGAATGAGATAGAGATACCTGAATATTCCATAGAGGACAAATGGGACTGTCAAAATCAATTTGTTCGTTCCGAATTTGGTTATGGTCTCGTCCGAAATGGTGTAAAGGCAGTACGCGATGACAGTTGAGGCTGTGACCACGGAGATCATCTGATCCATGAGGTACGGCGAATACTCTTTAAGGATGGGCCGGTGGTTCACCGCCTCTTTGTCCAGGAGCATAATCTCATGCCGCCTTTTGCTCAGCGCGAGAAAAAGCGCAAGCAGTGTTGTGCAGATCAGAAGCCACGGCGAGATGTAAACCCGAATGGCAACGGCACCCGCAATGACGCGAAGGAAAAAACCCGAAGCAACGATAAACACATCCAGGATGACAACATGCTTCAAGTAGAACGAATAGGCTAGCTGGAGAACAAAGTAAACAAGGGCCACATAAAGAAATTCTGTATTCACCGCATAGGCCAAAAGAAGACTGATAAAGCTCAGAACAAAGAAGGCCACAACGGCCTGGCTCTTTTTGAGTTTTCCGGAGGCCAGTGGCCGCAAAGACTTGATGGGATGACGCCTATCCTCCTCGAGGTCTTTCAGGTCATTCAAGATGTAAAGAGCACCGGAAAGCAGGCAGTAGGCCGCGAAGGCCATCAGTGTCTGGAGGAACATCGGAAGGTTGAAGATGTTCTCCGAAAAAATGAGGGGTGCAAAGATAAAGAGATTTTTCATCCACTGCTGGGGCCTGATGGATTTAAAAAGCTCAATAAGTATCATTGACATGATTGTATTTTTTTTTGGGCGATGAATCAAATGATTCGTGAAGGATGTAAGCATCCTTATTTCCGTGATAAGGGCATTAGACGTAAAAAAGAGCGAGTCACTGTCCTTATGAGTCGGATGGTGGTGGGTGGGGGGGTCTTCGACGAATATGGACTGTGACGAGCTCCTGCTATTATCATTTGACTTGAGAGCATCACGGAAATAAGGATGCTTCCGTGAAGAATTTTAGCATTCCCTCACATCTCTCCCCGTTCCGGATTTTCATGTTCTCAAATCCTCTCATTTCTAGGGATGAACCTTTTGTATCCCAGCCGGGCCATGTAAACACCCACAAAGATGATGACTGCCCCGGCTGCCTGCTGAGCCGTGATCCTCTCATCGAGGAAGAAATAAGCAAAAAAGGCCGTAAAGACAGGAATGAGGTAGTCGTAGATCGCGGTTTTGGTGTTCCCCACGCGCCTCACAGAGACGTACCAGATTACATAACAAATAACAAGCGCAAACATTCCCGAGTACAACAGAGCCCCCCAAGCCTTTAAAGACACTGCGCTGTATGGAATCCGTAAAATATCCTTGATACAAAAGGGGAGATAGAAAACAGTTCCCATAGCCATGGTCAGAGCTGTTAGCTTTAGAGGAGATATTCGGTCGAGCAAGGGTTTAGCGAAAACGGTGTATAAGGCCCAGCAGATATTTCCACAGAAGATCAAAAAATCGCCCCGACTGCTTCGTGCAGAGAACTGGAATGTTCCGAAACGGCTGGAAATCACCAGGTAGAAGCCCAAAAAAGAGAAAAGGATTCCCGCCCATGCTGCGGGGTGAATCCTCTCATGTTTCATACGAGAGCTCAAGAACGCAATGAACACAGGAGCCATGGCAATGATGATGGCCGAATTGGAAGCGGAAGTCATGTTTATTCCGTGGATGAAGAACATCTGGTAAGCTGTGTTGCCACACAGACCCAGGGTCACCAACGTCCAGAAGGTTTTTCGATCCACCCTTAAGCCCTCAGGACTCAGACCAAGAATAAGGATGAGCGCCGCCGAGGCGAAAAGCAACCGGATCCCATTAAAACCGAGTGGGGACAACTCTCTGAGCGCTATTTTTACGAATGAAAAATTAACTGCCCAGATCAGGACGGCTGAAAGCATAAGGACGTCGGTCGTTCCGAATTTTTTATAATCGACATCTCCAGTCTGTGGTATTGCCATCTCTCTGTGATGACAGAGTATACTCGAATAGACCCAAATATGAAAAGCCGAATTTCAACAACAAGTGAAGGCTTCCACAACGGGAAGTCTGTTGGCATATGAGAAAAAAAGAGCCGTGACTCGAATCCTGGGATACGACCTATCGAGAATCGTCGCTCAGAACTCGAGGCTGGAATCCGTTAAGGTCTGTGCCGGGGATAATGGGCCTCTACTGTCGATATCAGACCGCCCCGCGGATTGAATTCTCCCACCACAGAGGCTTTGATCGGATGGCTGGCCTTCACAATATCCTCGAGTATGCGGTTGACGGCATTTTCATAGAATATTCCCAAGTTGCGGTAGGCTAATAAATATATTTTAAGGGACTTGAGTTCAAGGCAGCTCTTGTCAGGAACATAAGATATATAGATCGTCCCAAAATCAGGGAGGCCTGTTTTCGGACAGATGGATGTGAACTCAGGAAATTTGATCTTTATCTCGTAATCGGGAAACTGGTTGGGAAAGGTATCGATTCTTGGAAGTCGGGCTTTTAAGCCAGCTCTGGCTTCTTTCTCTGTATAGCCTGTGTTCTGTGTCTTTTTTTCCTTCATTTCTACCCTCGATCTTGCCCATCATTATATAACAGCTCAAATTCGATGACAAACACCCAGCCCATTGAATGGATTGGAACCGTTTGAAAAATCGGTGTCCACTGATTTTTTACAATTTTTACAATTGAGGGTTGACAAACGTGCCCAAAGAGCCTATATTAAGCTCTTAATGAAAATGGTTATCATTATCAGTAATGGAGCTGGATATGCCGAGACCTCAAACATGGCGCTATAGAAACCGCAGACACTTTTGCCGGTGGACGGGTCCTCGTGAGGCAATCATGCAGCTTCTCAGCCAGACATCTCAACACCTGAGTGCCAAGGAGATTTATGCGGCCATACACAAATTTTACCCAGGGATAGGACTGACCACTGTGTATCGCACATTAGACCTTTTAACCCGGATGGGTCTCATCCATAAGTTCTCCTTCGGAGATGGGTACAATCGTTATGAATTTATATCTGACGAGAAAAAAAAACACCACCACCATCTCATCTGCATGAACTGCGGGAAAATTTTTGACTACAGTGAATTCGTCGACGAAGAATTGGCACTCGTCGAAAAAACAGAGGAACGGCTGGCAAAGAAATACAATTTCAAAATCGAAGGACACAATATCGAGTTTTTAGGAGTCTGTAAAGACTGTAAAAAATAAGACAAAAATAAAGGAGGTGATACAGATGCCAAGAGGAGATCGGACAGGACCGATGGGCTCCGGCCCAAGGACCGGACGTGCCATGGGCTATTGTTCTGGATATTCGGCTCCAGGTTTCATGTATCCAGGAGCCGGATACGGATACGCCCGGGGTATGGGACTCGGCCGCGGAATGGGTTTAGGACGAGGCAGGGGATGGCGACGGCATTGGGGATATCCCACACCCTTAGCAGAGTACTATCCACCGATAGCCGGATTCCGCACTCCCTATGACCCTTGGGGAGCGGCAGAAATTACTGCTGAACAAGAGCAGGACATCCTAAAATCAGAAGCGAAAATTCTCAAGAATGACATCGCTCAGATTGAAAAACGAATCAAAGAGCTCGAAGGAGAGAAGAAGTGAAAGTTGCAATCTCTACAGACATGGGTTATGTCTCAGCGCATTTTGGACGATGCCCATCCTACACGATCGTGGACATTGACAGCGGAAAAGTCGTCGACAGGGAAGAAATCCCGAATCCAGGCCATCAGCCGGGATTTCTTCCCCAGTACCTCTCCGAGAGGGGAGTCAACGTCATCATTGCAGGAGGGATGGGCCCACGTGCCCAAGGCCTTTTTGCCCAGAAAAACATCGAAACGTTGATCGGAGTGCAGGGGCCCATCGACACCATCATCAGCCAATTCCTCAAGCAAGAATTGGAAGCAGGAGAAGACTTGTGCGGACACAAAAATGGTCATGGGGAACACTTAGACCACAGCGCCGCTCAACCACAGTTAAAAACGTCTTCAGGGACTCGAATATTGATAACAGCAACCGGGAAAGACCTGGAGGCCGAAGTGGACCCCCGCTTTGGCCGGGCCCGGTATTTTCTTATTGTCCAACCTGACACTTTAGATTTTGAGGCGTTCGAAAATCTCAATATCGATGCGGCCCATGGCGTTGGCATTCAAAGCGCCCAATTTGCAGTGGAAAAAAACTCGAGCGTTATCATAACAGGACAATGTGGCCCCAACGCCGAAAGAGTTCTCAGGTCATCAGGAATCCGAATAATCACCGGAGCAACAGGAAAGGTTAAAGATGCCATAGAGCAATTCCTGAACGAGACTTCGTGATGGCCAAGGACGAAGCCCAGATCAAGGTGGACAAAAACCTTGAAAACATAAAGAACAGACTGCTTGTCTTCAGCGGCAAGGGCGGTGTCGGCAAAAGCACAGTGGCCGCCAATCTTTCCCTGGTTTTTGCTCGCAAGGGTTTAAAAGTCGGGCTTCTAGATGTGGATATCCATGGTCCTAATCTTGCCAAAATGCTGGGCGTCGAAGACAAAAGGTTAGACGTTTCATCCACCGGCATTCGGGCCGTGGATGTCAACGAAAACTTGAAGCTGGTCTCTATGTCTTTTCTGCTCCAGGACCCGGATATCCCCGTCATATGGCGGGGACCGTTGAAGATGAAGGCCATACAACAATTTCTGGGAGAAGTGATGTGGGGTGAGCTGGACTGGCTGGTCATCGACTCCCCTCCAGGAACGGGAGACGAGCCTCTTTCTATCGCCCAGCTCATTCCTGCCACAGGCGCGGTTGTGGTCACAACTCCTCAAGAGGTCTCCCTTATGGACTCACGGAAGGCCATCCAATTCGGCTGGAAACTCGGTCTCAAAATTCACGGCATCATCGAGAATATGAGCGGCATGGTCTGCCCTCACTGCGGTCAGACGATAGACCTTTTCAAAAAGGGAGGAGGCGAAAAGGCTGCTGAGGAGATGCATGTGCCGTTCCTGGGAGGAATCCCCCTCGACCCCCAAATTGTCGTATTGGGTGATGACGGAAAATCATTTGTCGAAGTTTTGCCCGATTCACCCGCAAGCCAGGCCTTGACCAAAATTGCCGAAAAAATACTGGAGGGTGCCTGACGGGGCCAGATTTAAAATTTTGCGGAGATCCAATGAAAAAAATCGGAATTATCATCTGTGGCCGGTACCAAAGTTGCGGAGGGGGAAAGTGCTTCAGGGCTCTCAAAGAACGCGTGGGAGCGTTTTCTGTTTATCCCAAAGATGAACCCGTCGAGATTGTCGGCTACTCCTATTGTGGGGGATGTCCGGGTGGGAATGTCGAGTATGTCCCCGAGGAGATGAAAAAAAACGGAGCAGAAGTCATCCATTTGGCAACAGGCTTAGTCGTGGGATATCCCCCTTGCCCGAGTATTAGGCAATTCAAACTGTTCATTGAAACCAATTACGATATTCCTGTGGTCATCGGCACACATCCCATCCCTTTGAAGTACTTGGACGCTCACCACAAACTGCCCTTCTGGGAAAAAACAGCCATGGAAGAGCTTGCCGGTGCCCTCATGCAGGAAGACAAAAAAATCATGGAAGATTACAACTAGGAGGCATACATGCAAAAAACCGCGAGAGGACAAGGTCGCGGAGGAGGACAAGGACGAATGGGTGGAAAAGGGCTCGGCCCAGGAGGCGAGTGCCTCTGCCCTTCGTGCGGAACCCAAGTCCCCCATCAAAGGGGGACTCCATGCAACCAGATGTCATGCCCTAAATGCGGGGCAACGATGACACGCTGAGAGGTGCGATATTGCCCATTTACGAATTCGCGTGTAAGGACTGCGGAAAGACCACGGAATTTTTCTTTCGTACCATTCAGGATCCCGTTGACCTAAGGTGTTCGAAATGTGGGTCAAAAAAACTCACAAAAATTCCTTCTGCTCCATCGACAGTCATTCACAGACAGGCTTCTTCCGGCGGATTAACATGCTGCGGCAGCACAGAACGCTGTGATTCACCACCCTGTTCGACGGGAGACTCGTGTCGCAGAGACAAGGATTGAGGGCGTCCTCACAAAAAAAGTAACAGGTTATGGCAGAAGCCGATCGACTCCATCTTTCAATTATCTATGACAATACGTCCATCATGGAATCGCTTCAGGCTGATTGGGGTTTCTCCTGCTTCATCAGAGGCCTGGAAAAATCCATCCTCTTCGACACGGGAGCCAAAGGACTCATTCTAAACAGCAATATGGAAAAATTGGCCATCCGACCGGGGGATATTGATTGCGTTGTTCTTTCCCATTATCACAAAGACCACACAGGGGGCTTGAGCACAATTCTACATCATAACCCAAAGATAAAGGTCTGGCTGCCCGAGTTTTTTCCTGTGGACTTTAAGGAAAATATCACCTCCGCCGGCGCCTCTATTCTCGAGGTAAATGACCAACGGAAAATCTGCGAGGGCGCATTCACAACAGGCGTAATCGAAGGATGGATCAAGGAACAATCTTTGGTCTTGGACACAACAGTCGGGCTGGTCGTGGTGACCGGATGTGCACACCCACGTCTCATCAACATCTTTTCCAAAGTCAAAGATATGTTCGGCAAAGATATCCATATGGTTTTGGGAGGCTTTCATCTTGCCGGATTCCAGAAAAATGAGATCCAAGAAGTCATCGAAAAGTCGAGGGAGCTCGGAGTCAAAAAGATCGGCCCCTGTCACTGCACCGGAGAGCTTGCCCACAAGATGTTCGCCGCCGCATATAAAGCAGATTTCATCACGGTGGGCGCCGGAACGGAGATCGTTGTGCGATGATCTTATCTGTAGCCAGCGGGAAGGGAGGAACGGGGAAGACAACGATTGCCATAAATCTGGCTCTTTCCCTTAAAGATTCCGTGCCGATCCAGTTTCTGGACTGTGATGTGGAAGAACCCAACGCGCAATTTTTTCTCAAGCCTCAGATAAATAAAAGCCAGCCCGTTTTCGTCAAAGTGCCCGAGCTGGTTAAGGACCGCTGCACATTCTGCAGAAAATGCTCGGAGATCTGTGCCTACAACGCACTGGCTGTCCTGAAAGACGATGTGCTCATATTCCCTGAACTCTGTCACGGTTGCGGAGGTTGTACTCTACTCTGTCCTGAATCGGCTTTAAGGGAACAGGATTGGAAGATCGGCGTTCTCGAGTTTGGAACATGTGACACGATCGATTTCGTCCAGGGGAAGCTTGACATCGGACAGGCCATGTCTCCTCCGATTATAAGAGCCCTCAAATCCTATCGGAACCCCTCGCGGACAGTCATCATTGACGCCCCGCCAGGAACGTCCTGCCCTGTTGTGGAGTCTGTCAAAGGCAGTCATTTTTCTATACTCGTCACAGAACCCACCCCCTTTGGATTCAATGACCTGCAGCTGGCCGTAGAAACTTTGCGCCTGCTCAAGATTGCTTTTGGTGTCATTATCAACCGGGCCGACATCGGAAATTCGGATGTCGCAGATTACTGCGAGAAACAGAATATTCCTTTGCTAATGACGATCCCGATGGACAGAACAATCGCCGCCGCCTATTCGGAAGGAACGCCGATCATAGAGATTCTTCCCTCATACAAGACAAAATTTTTGGATGTATACACAAAAATACAAGAACTTGCGCATGCCCACCACTAATAAAAAATGCGAACCATGCTCAAAAAGAGAAAAAATGAATGGAATGGAGGATATGTGCGCCTAAGATGAAACAACTGGTTGTCATCAGCGGAAAAGGCGGCACCGGAAAAACGGTGATTGCGGCCGCTTTCGCGTCTCTGTCTATAAACAAAGTGATCGCAGATTGTGACGTCGACGCGGCAAACCTTCATCTTCTCCTCCATCCTGACGTCCAGGAAGTGCACACATTTTCAGGCGGAAAAAAAGCCCTCCTCCTCTCTGACCAATGCTCCTTGTGCGGGGAGTGCGTGGAATCCTGTCGTTTCGAGGCGATATCACAAGCAGAGGACGGACGGGTCTTCATCGATCCTGTATCGTGTGAAGGCTGCGGCGTTTGTTCGTTTGTCTGTCCGAGCAAGGCCATCGAAATGAGAGACTCAACATCCGGCGAATGGTACGTGTCTCGCACCAAGTATGGACCCTTTGTTCACGCCAAGCTGGGAATCGGAGAGGAAAACTCGGGAAAACTCGTCTCGGAGGTCCGGAGGAAGGCCGCAGAGATCGGCACTCAGAACAAAGCGGATTATGTCATCATAGACGGGCCGCCCGGAATTGGCTGTCCGGTCATCGCCTCTTTGTCTGGGACGAATCTGGCACTGGTCGTCACCGAACCCACCCTCTCTGGAATTCACGATATGGAACGCATTGTTGCCGTAGCCCGGCACTTCCAAATCCAGACGGCCTGCTGCATCAATAAATACGACATTAACCTCGAAAACTCTTCCCGAATCGAAGCCTGGTGTCAGGACCATTCTGTGCCTCTCCTCGGAAAAATCCCCTATGATGAGGAGGTTATCCGATCAATGGTGCAGGGGTATCCGTTGACCGAACACACAGAAAGTGCAGCTTCGGCAGAAATACATAAACTCTGGATGCTGCTTTTCAAACCGAAAATTAAGGAGACACAATGAAAAAGTCCGACTGGCAATATCTTGTAGACACCCTCCTTTTTATCTGCATGTTTGGCATTGCCTTCATAGGAATACTTATGGGGTTTTTTCTGGCTGAGGGGCCGACGGTCAGAGAGAGCGCAAAATATTTTTTAGGCCTGCACCGGCATCAATGGGGAGACATCCATCTCTACCTGTCTCTCGTTTTTATTCTCCTCATCATCATTCATCTGATGCTCTCCTGGAGCTGGATCAAAGGCAAGGCGCAAAATCTTTTCAAAAAAAGATGGAACACAATGATCATGGTCACCGTTCTGCTAGCGGTCTTTGTCATCGTTGTGTTTTGGACATTTATGCCAAAATATCCTCTTTCATACGAAAACTACGGGAGCGGAGCGAGGGCACGATCACAAGGCCAGTTCCCACCCGAGGACTTTATCAATGATGAGCTGGGATATCTGACCATCATAGGCAACATGACACTCGCCGAGGTGGAAAAGATCACGGGCATCCCCGCAGAGGTGCTCACCCAAAAATTGGGCCTCCCCTCAAGGACCTCGCCAGATGAAACTCTGGGGCAATTGAGAAAAAAGCATGGCTTCTCTTTGGTCGAGGCCAGAGCAGCCATTAGCGCACTTTTACAGATCGAACAGGACGAGACATCGAACCCATCCGTCCTGGAGGAGACTCCACAAAAAACACATCCACTCATGCAAGAAAACAGCGACGAACTCGAGGGGGAGCAGAAACCCACGCGGGGAAGACTCTCCGAAGACCTATCCGGGATTTTGATCACTGGCCGGATTACACTCCGTGAGATAGAAGAGGAGACAGGCGTCCCCGCACGGGCGATCGCCAATATACTCGGCCTCTCCCAAAACATTTCTACGGATGTATCCCTTGGTCGTCTTCGAAGACGATACGGATTTGCCATGCAGGATGTGAGAGATGCGATCGCCTCTCTAATGGAAAAAAAGTGACCGGAATTATCTATAAAAATGCCGAGACAGCACGCAACGCGCCCCTAATCTTGAGAATAACGCAAGGCAATTCATAAGGAGAATAATCATGAATACGTCGACGCAAAAAGCGCCCCTCCTTGAGATCGCCGAATCCTCTATGCCTGATGGCATCCGGCAGACAATCTCTTCGGAGCCGATAATCCCAGCAATCGCTGCCAAAGCCAAGATAATAGCCCGGGATTATCCTGACTTCATCCGCAGTGATCAGGGACAGATCATCGATATCTTTCCTGACAGGGAGATTTATTACGGCCCATCTGCAGGCTTGGAGGAGCTTCGGGATCTGGTCGGGCGATTCTGGACCTTGACCTATCGTTTGAAGGGAAAACCGGGGATCCCTCCAGAAGGATTGGGTCACAAACATGTGGCCATCGTTTCCGGAGCCACGGAGGGCCTTTCGATCGTGATGCACCTTGTGGCCTACCAACAAAATGTAGGTCTTCTGCCTCTCTATTGGAGCAACTATAAGGGAATCATACGCAATGCGGGCGGGAATCCCATCATTCTCGATTTTTTTGACAGCGACTATAATCCCGATTTTGAAAAAATAAAAACGCAGATCGAGCGGCACAAGATCACAGCGTTTCTTTTCAATTTTCCCACAAATCCTTCCGGGGATATTCTCTCTGAAGACGAGATGGGACAGCTGGCCGATCTAGCAAGACACATGAACCTGATCCTCATCTCCGATGAGGTCTACGGAACGCTCCGCTATAAGGGAACTCCCCAGTCCATGCTGGCTTACGCTCCTGAGAGAACGGTCATTATCAGTTCAGCGTCTAAAGAATACCTGATTCCGGGTGCCAGAGTCGGTTATGTAATCGCCGCAGAGGAAACCTTCACGAATTCCTGGATGTCAAAGCTGATCCGCTCGTTTTCCTCATCTCCCAACGTCCTTGGGCAGCAGATCCTCATAGATATTCTCAAAGAGGAAGTGAATGATCTGGAGAGCGGAAGACCACCCAGAATCATAACCCAGATCAAAGAAGAATTGAGGAAAAGGTGTGAACTCACCATCCAAACTCTCCAGGAAAAGGGATTTACCCTAGCCGGAAGAGACAAGGATTTTCCATCTGGTGCGATCAGTGTGCTCGCCCGACTGCCAGCGGATATCACCGTGGACGATAAAGAATTTCTGCATAAGGCACTGGAGATGGGAAAATTCAGCGCTGTTCCCGCATCTGTCTTCGGCGCCCCAGGCTGTATCCGGATTGGATATGCGGGCATGAGCCAAGACAAAATCAGAAAATTTGCGGGAGCTCTTCAAGATGTGCTCGATCATTTCCGCCGCAGATGACAGACAGCGTAATGCATGATATCCCCATTGCCCCGATTGTGTGGTGGAGAAAACCGTGTGGAGGGCAGGACGGCATGGGTCTCTGGGACTTCATTTATCACGGATTTAGATATTCCTATGTTCGCCAAGAACTCTTTGACATTCAGCGCTGACCTTTTGGTATAATAAGGGGCCAAACAAGCTTTTGATTTTTTATCCTGAAACCTCATATCGAGGATTAAGGACACATACAGAGATCGTAAAATGCCCAAAAAAGAAGACCTTGAGAAATTCGCCAAGCAGCTGCAGGAAATGATCCTGGAACAGGCCAGAAAAGAATACTCTGAGACTGTGATCGATCACTGGCAGAATCCAAGAAACTTCAGACCCACTGAACAACCTGATGGATACTGCAAAGTGAAGGGCGTCTGTGGAGACAAGATGGAGATGTTCATCAAAGTGAAGGATGGGAAAATATCCGAGTGCAGTTTTCTCACCGATGGCTGCGCGACAACCATCGCTTGCGGCAGCATGGCAACTGAGGTCGCCCTGAATAAAACCTTCACAGAGGCCTTGGCCACTGTCAGCGGCGAGATCATCCTCAAAAAGTTGGGAGGTTTACCCGAAGCAAGCGAACATTGTGCTTTTCTCGCCGCAGAAACACTCAGGCGGGCACTGGCAGACAGTCTCTATCAACAAAAACATCCCTGGAAAAAACATTACAGAAAGTCCTAGTGATAGACCCAATACCACACATCCAAAGCCCAGGGCGAATGGCGAGGAAAAAATCCAAGGGATTACCCACGATTTTAAAAATCCGCCTTCTCCTCACTGCTCATCTTTGAGGACGAGAGATTGGAGTTCCGTATGAAAGAGTGCGATAAGAACACAAACCTGACACACTGCAACTGCTCCTATGAGCCATGCAGCAAGAAAGGCGTCTGCTGCGAATGCATAAGGTACCACTGGAGCATGCAGGAGCTCCCTGCCTGCCTTTTCCCCGACAATGTGGAACGAACTTACGACCGATCGTTAAGAAAGTTTATTGATATCTATAAAGATAAGGTCTAATCCAAATGGAAAATTCTCATAGTAAAGACCCCGTCGTTCACATCTATGGGCCTGTTCCATCCAGACGGCTTGGATTTTCTCTAGGCATTGATATCATCCCATTCAAAACATGTACTCTGGACTGCATCTACTGCCAACTGGGGCCGACACCCAAAAAGACCATTCAACGGAGATCATACGTTTCGACAGAGGAAATCTTGGCCCAGATCAAAGACGTCCTTGAATCCAGGCAAAGAATCGACATCATCACATTCTCTGGCTCCGGAGAACCGACATTGAACGTTTCCTTAGGCAGCCTCATCCGGGAGATCAAAAGGATCACTGACATTCCTGTGGCGGTTCTGACAAACAGCACTCTGCTTAACAAAACCCGCGTCCGGAAGGCCCTGCTCGCCGCGGACCTCGTTGTTCCCTCACTCGATGCGGCGATCCAAGAGGTTTTTATCAAAGTCAACAGGCCTCATTCTTCACTTAAGATCCAAGACATCATCACGGCGCTTATAAAATTTCGACAGGAATTCAACGGACAGATATGGCTAGAGATCATGCTCGTTAAAGGCGTGAATGATTCTCCCCAGCACATACAAAAACTCAAAGAGGCAGTCAAAAATATCCAGCCTGATAAGATCCAGCTCAACACAGTCATCCGCCCACCTGCGGAAGCACACGCCAGAGCGTTATCTCTCAAAGATTTGGAAAAAATCCAAAAACACCTCGGGAGCAAATGCGAAATCATCGCCGCCTTTGCGCAGATGGACCAGTTTCCTCAAAGAAAAAATCTCGAACGAAAAATGCTCTCTATGATCCAGCGAAGACCGGTGACCCTGTCGGATATTTCCGTTTCTCTTGGAAAACACAGGGATGAAGTCCTAAAATACCTGAACATTTTGATCAGCAAGGGCAAGATCAAATGTGTCACTCATAAGGGAAAGACGTATTATGAGCCCACGGCGTCTATGGACAGGCCACATTGAACGGTATGCCAAGGAAACATCCTTATTTCCGTGATGCTCTCAAGTCAAATGATAATAGCAGGAGCTCGTCACAGTCCATATTCATCGAAGACCCCCCCACCCACCACCATCAGACTCATAAGGACAGGGACTCGCTCTTTTTTACCCTTAATACCTTTATCACAGAAATAAGGATACTTACGTATGTCAAAGATGACTCGACAAGAACTCTGTGTTTGGAATACCCTATTCGATAACGTGCCCGAAAGAGTGTAGCATGCAAGAATTGAAAGATATGTCGAAGGAAGAGATCCTCGGGTTGCTGGAGGATGCCTCGAAAAACTGGCTGGCCCATGACGGCCTGTGGTTCCGTGCGGTCGAAAGCAGATACGGTATCGAAGCCGCCATGGACCTGGACAAAGAGGCATGGGAAAAATTTACAGTGATCGAAGCCGAGCGGATCATGAAAAGATTGGGAATTGAGCGGGGTGGGGGCATTCCGGCCCTTATCCAGTGCCTCCATTTCCGGCTGTATGCACACATCAATGTCCAAGAAGTGTCTGAAGTGAGTGAAACCCGCTGCGTATTCCATATGAACAAATGCCGGGTTCAAGAGTCACGAAAAAGACAGGGACTTCCCGACTTCCCCTGCAAATCTGTGGGAATCATCGAATACAGTTTTTTTGCCAAAACCATAGATCGCAGGCTCAAAACAAGATGTCTTGTCTGCCCTCCCGACCCTCATCCAGAGAATGTCTGGTGCGCATGGGAATTTACGCTCGAGACATAGGTTCATGATTCTGGAAACATCGAATTTTTTGATAAGGATCAGATAAAAATAAAAATGCGCAACCCGAAAAGGAGAAAACATGTTTGATAACACACACTTTCCCAAAGCTAAAAAATTCTGGCAAATGGGAAAGCTCTATGATTGGTCGACGCTCACTGTTCATTCTATGAGCCATGCTCTTCATTACGGGAATGCGGTGTTCGAGGGGATCCGGGCTTACCCCACATCCCAAGGCCCGGCAGTCTTCCGCCTTGGTGAACATCTGAACAGGTTTTTTCACTCCGGGGCAACGCTCTCAATGCCGATTCCTTACCCTAAAGAAGAGATCGCTGAGGCGATCAAACTTGTCATCAGAGAAAATCAACTGGACGCCGCCTACATCCGGCCACTCCTTTTTTATTCCTTCGGCAATTTGGGGCTCCTCCCCTCGCACTCCCCCGTAGAGCTGGCCATCGCTGCGTGGGAATGGGACGCTTATCTCGGACATGGGGCGAAAAAGGGAACTCGGGTCTACATCCTGCCCCAGAGACGGATCCATCACACTCAATTCGACATGAGGGCCAAGCTCGGGGGACTTTATGTGCTTTCGACCCTGGGAGGCCAGCTTGCCCGGTCTAGAGGTTTTGATGAAGCCGTTTTTTTAAACATGGAAGGAAATATCGCTGAGGGACCCGGAGAAAATATTTTTATCGTAAAGAACGGAATTCTGAAGACCAATGACCTCAAGGAATCCATCCTAGAAGGGATAACCCGGACAAGCATCCTTCAGTTTGCGGGTGATCTTGGAATCGAAACGACTGTGAGCAGTATAACCAAAGAGGAGTTTTTTCAGGCGGATGAGGCCTTTTTCTCAGGGACTGCTGTCGAAATTGCACCGATCGTTAAAATCACCGACGGATCAAATGGAGAGACGTCTGAACAGACTTACACAATCGGTTCCGGGCAGTTGGGCGAAGTCACCCAAAAGGTCCAAAACACATTTTACAGAACGGTCAGGGGCGAGCTCGAAGAATACAACCATTGGTTGACATACGTCTATGAACATGAATAACAACCATGACTGTCTTCTTATTGCGGTTGTTCTAACAATGTAGCCGCGCAGCAGAATGTCCGGCCGATCAGAAAAAACAGCCGATCATTTGCTCCGATGAATGCGGAAATTCTCATAAACAAAGGAAGTCAGGGAGTTTATGTGTTGGTATTGGAAGTGGAGCGGCCTTGTCGGATAAGGGCGGGCAATATGCCTGAAACAGAATTTCAACAGGGTACCTATCTCTATACAGGACGGGCAAAAACGCGTCTCAGAGCAAGGCTGCTTCGGCATCTCAGAACAGAGAAAGCGTTCTTCTGGCACATCGATTATCTTCTCCAAAAGGCTGAGATCAGGGAGATCTGGGTCAGGATTGATTTTTTTGATGAGTGTCAGATCGTAAGGGATATCCAAGACATGTTAGCGAAACGCGGTATGGGGATCTCTGGATTCGGGGCATCTGACTGCCGGTGTTCCAGCCATCTTTTTTACTTTCCTGGAGAAAAAAGAGAGTTGAGCGCCCTCCGCAAAAAAATCGGCTTCACAAAGGTTAAAATCAATGAAAATTGTGCTTGAACCGATAGGAATTGTTCATTCACCCTTTAAAAAAAAGGAAGACATCGCGAGGGAAAGGTGTATTGACGCCCATGGCTTTGAAGATGTCGTTGGCGAAGTGGAAGTATTCAAAAAATATCAGGAAGGTTTAAGCGACATCGACGGGTTTTCCCATCTCATCCTCATTTTTGCCTTCCACAAATCCAAAGAAAAAAAACTCACGGCGCATCCGCCCTTTGATGGAAAAGAAAGAGGCGTTTTTGCAACACGAAGCCCCAGACGACCCAATCCCATCGGAATGACAGTCGCCCGTTTCCTGGGGAGAGAGGGGAATGTATTGAGAGTCTCGGGCATCGATATGATCGAGGGAACCCCGATTTTAGACATCAAACCATACACGACTCGAGACCAGAAAGAGGGCATCGCCCTCGGTTGGCTGGAACAGCATCGCAAGAAAGTCCCAAAGGGAGAGATAATCTGACACTGAAGGACAACTGGTTTCAGAACCAATTGCAAGAGCCCTTTTGGATCCTCACCATTAAAAAAAATTAAATTCGAGGAGGATCAACGGTCTCTTTTCAGATGAACAGGTCAAGAGCTAGCTCCCTTTGATCTGCTGAAAGAATATCTGTGTGCGATTCCCCTCCACAGAATCTCCGGATCAGACCGCTCAATTCCTCTACAGCATCCGCCATATCCTCTCTCCCCGCAGGAGGCAATCCTTCGACAACCAGAATCGCCGTTTCGGTTGCCTCTGTCATCTTTGTCTTGTCACATTCCCTCCAGTTCCACCTCCGGCAGAGAACCTCGACGTCATCGGCATAGATCACTTCTCCTTCCTTTGCCTGCTCGAGAACCTCAGAATTCAGCGCCCGGAATGGCTCATCCTCGCGTGCAAACCTCAAGGTGATATCTCCCTCCACACGGGAAAGGTCGTCTCCTCCTGCAGGAATCATGTGTTTGATGGATATATAGTTGTAGATATCAACGAGAGTGTTAATATGCCTGAGGTTTATCCCCTTGAGGATCATTCGGTATAGACTCTCCACAGAACTTTTGTACTTCTTCGGTTTGGCTCCGAACGACAAATACGCTTTTCTCCATGAAAGAATCTTGGGAAGCTGCAGAAGAGTCTCGGTGCTGTAATTGGCCCTTATTTTTTCTTCTTCCTCCATAATCAAAGGAAAAAGCGCATCCGCAGGATCACGGTTATTTATGTCCTTAACAACTATTACACCCAAACCTAGATCTGGAAATTTATTGAAAACTTTGCTGTCGACGCTAAATTTCAATGATTGTCTTCCTGTATGTTTTTGGCCGTGTCCGTGATGATTTCCCAAGCCTGGCGGACGTGGCGCTCCTCGGTCGCCCTCGCTCCAATGGCCATACGTAAGACGAACTTCCCTTTGAGCGTCGTCTGCGTCAGCAGAAGTTTCCCCGTTCCATTGATCCTCTCGATCAGCTCCTTGTTGAGCGCGTTCAGATCCTCTTCGCTCCGGCCATCATTCAGCCGGAAACAGACCAAGCTCAGATGCACTGGGGCTAAAATCTCAAAAAGCTCGTGATTCTCAACCCATCCCTTGAACAATTCCGCCAATCGGATATGTTCTCTCACAATTTCCTGCAACCCCTCAATACCATAGGACCGAATCACGAACCAGAGTTTGAGTGCGCGGAATCTCCGGCCCAGTTGAATGCCCCAATCTCGGTAGTTCTTTACGAGCGCATCCACGCCAGTTTTCAAATACTCGGGGTGGATCTCAAACGTGCGGATCAAACTCCCCGGGTCTTTCACAAAGTGTGCCGAACAGTCAAAATTTGTCAGCATCCATTTGTGAGGATTGAAGTTGAAGGAGTCTGCATACTCCACGCCATCCAGCATCCATTTTTTTTCAGGGAGGATGGCGGCTGTTCCGGCATATGCGGCATCCACGTGCAAATAGAGCCCATGTTTTCGACAGATTTCTCCGATGGATCTGAGAGGGTCTATTCCCGCAGAAGACGTCGTCCCGACAGTGGCTATCACACACGCCGGTTTCAAACCGCCCCTCTTGTCCGCGACAATGGCATCTTCCAGCCGAGAAGGGATCATGGCAAAATTCTCATCCGTAGGGACGCGGCGGATATTATCTGTACCATATCCGGAAATCTTGACTCCCTTTTCCACGCTGGAATGAGCTTCCTCGGACATATAAACACAAAGCTTCTCCTGAATTCCCTTTTGATTGGCTGTAAATCCTGTGGCCCTTTCCCTTGCTGTTAGGAGAGCCACTAAAGTTGTCGTGGAGGCGGTGTCCTGGATAACTCCTTTCATTCCATCAGGAAGACCCAGCATACGCCGCAGCCAATCCATCACTCGTTCTTCCAGCTCAGCCGCTGCCGGGGATGTTTCCCATATCATACACTGGGCTCCCATCCCCGCCGTCAACAACTCGGCCAGAACAGACGGAGGACTGTTATTGGCCGGGAAATAGGCGAACCAGGAAGGGTGCTGCCAATGCGTCATCCCCGGAAGAATGATCTCCCGGAAATCCTTGAAGATCTGATCCATCGGCTCTGCCGTAAACGGGGCGCTTTCGGGTAATTGTTCGAGAATCTCGCCGGGTTTCACCCGTGCGCGAACAGGGAACATTTCCACCGAATCCAAGTAATCCACCACCCAGTCGATAAACTCATGGCCAAACTTCCGGAATGTCTCTTTATCCATTTTTAGACTCCTTCCCATCTCTCTTCATCATTAAAGACACCTTGTGCATACTCGTCTTATGCCTCTCTTTTGATTTGAATAAAGACTCTAATCATTTGAGAAGCATCACCCTCATCTGGCTTATTCTAAAGAAATGGAAAAATGGAGTCAAAACAATCGGAATTCTCATTGGTCGATAAAAACCTAAAAAATCCCCGTTTTTAGGGGAAAAATCATGCAATTAAGCCCACTTTTTTTAAATTATAAAGTTTTTTTATTTTTTTGTTGAAATCGAGCTTTGTTCTGTGGTATAATACTAGAAAGTTTGCAAAAGGGATAAAAATTTTAAAGAAAAAATAGTGTTTTTCCTTACCCCATTTGATATCAATAACTTAAGATTTAGATAAGGTCTTTTTAAGAAAGATCTCGAATAATTCGGTTGATTCAATTCTCTGTTTTGCTGTTTTTAGCGGCCTGTTTCTCGAATTTTTTCATTTTTTCTACAAAATAGCCAAAGAACTGCAAAAAAACAGCAACTTTTTTTCCATTTTCCACGTATATATAAGTGAAATGGCAAAAATGAGAGAATTCAGAGTTAATGCAACAGGCAAATCCCTCCTTTTTACCCCTCCTTTTTTCGAAGGATTTAAGATAGATTCCCTAATCATTTAATCCATCCCCTTGGGCTGTCGATTTTCTTTGAGAGAATCGACAGCCTTCTACTTTTTTCGCCCCTTTTGCCCGTCCTTTTTGTAAGCAATCTTATTTCCGTGATAAAGGCATTAGACGTAAAAAAGAGTGAGTCACTGTCCTTATGAGTCGGATCGTGGGGGGGTGAGGGGGTCTGCGACGAATATGGACCGTGACGAACTCCTGCTATTATCATTTGACTTGAGAGCATCACGGAAATAAGGATGCTTCCGTCCTTTTTCTCTACCTTGACAAACATCAAAAATGGGGCAATAATCATTTTTTAGAACGATCGAAGGATAAGAGCAGATATCTTTCAGGTACCCAAAGAGGGTTGAAAAGGGAATGCTGTGAAAGTCAGCGGCGGACCCGCCTCTGTGACCCCCGTCCTAAGGACGGGCCTAGTGATTTGAGCTAGGGGGGACGAAAGCTGCAGAAGGCCACTGTCTGGTTTTCCACAGACGGGAAGGCGCGGCGAGTAGAACGATCCGGAAGCCAGAAGACCTGCCTGGGAGGTTCTCTCAAGCCTTCCGAGGTAAAAGGTGAGAGAAAAACCCATCAAATTTCTTTTCCCTGCTGTGCTTGTTCTGAGCATTGCCTTTTTTATCCTATTCCTCTCCGCTTGTGCCCAGAAATCGGACTCACAATCACGGGCACCCCAATCAGGAACAGTCAAATCCGTGGGGAGCGCACAGAGAATCGTCTGTGCCGCACCGAGTGTGACAGAGTTCGTTTTTGCCCTCGGACTCGGGGAGAGAGTCGTAGGTGTCAGCGACTTCAGCACATACCCTTCAGAGGCGCTAACAAAACCAAAAATTGGTGGACTGATCAACCCGAATAGAGAAAAGATCACGACTCTCCAGCCAGACCTCTTAATACTCCAGGGACAAAATGAATCCCTGGCAAGATTTTGCCAAAACCACAGAATCCGCTTCCTTCCCATAGAGATCAATTCTCTGGACGATATCTGGACGGCCATTTATACGATCGGTCGTACCCTGAACGTTGAAGGGCCAGCCCATCGTCTCGTTCAAAAAATCAAAGAGGACATCCAGGCTATAAAAAACAAAACCCAGAACCTTCCCCCAAAAAGAGTCTTTCTCACCCTCGGTCACACCCCGGGAGACCTCACTGGTCTGATGACAAGCGGGCCCGGGACTTTTTTGCATGAATTAGTCTCTATAGCGGGAGGCGAAAACATCTTTTCTGATGTTCGCGGTCTCTATCCTCAAGTCTCCAAAGAATCTCTGGTCAAACGCCAGCCCGAGGTCATCATTGAAGCCATTCCGGGGGGGGTGCCGGAGGATAAGCTCTTTCTTTTAGAGAAAGATTGGAAACAGCTCCCCATGCTCCCCGCTGTCCGGTCAGGGAATATCCACTACCTCAAAGACGATTTTCTTCTGATCCCGGGTGTACGTGTTGCTCAGACGGTGCGCCTCTTTGCCGAAATTCTCCATCCAGAAGCTTTTGATGGAGAACCCGATGCTTGAGATCAAGGACATTCTGCACACGTTCTCAGAATCCGATTGGGTGCTCCACCTCCCTTGTCTCGAGCTATCATCCAGAGAGATCATAGGTATCATCGGCCCGAACGGCTCTGGCAAAAGCACTCTGCTGCGCATCGCCTCCGGTGTTTTGAAGCCTATTCAAGGCACCGTTCGCCTGGAAGGCCACGACCTGTTCAAGCTCAAGAGACGCACTATAGCCAGATCTCTCGGATATCTTCCCCAAGAGACGGTGAGCCTTTACGATCTCACAGTTGAGGAGATCGTCCGGATGGGCCGTTATCCCCATACCGCAGGCTTCGGCCCACTGGAGGAAAGCGACTTCACTATCGTCCAGGAATGTCTGGCTCTCACGGAAATGACCGTCCTCAAAAACCGTCCTCTCTCCTGCCTGTCAGGAGGTGAGAAGAAACGAGCTTTTCTTGCCTCAGTGCTCGCCCAAAAACCAAAGATCCTGCTTCTTGACGAGCCAACAAGTGCTCTGGATGTCCATCACCAGGTGCGATTTTTCCAGCTCCTCCAAAGTCTTTCCAAAGATGGAATGGGCATTTTGGTCGTGACCCACGACCTCAATCTGGCATCCCTTTTCAGTGACAAGCTGTTGGTTCTTTCTGAGGGCAAACCTGTCGCCTTCGGACCGCCCACCAAGGTCCTAACTCCTTCGAGGATCCGGACCGTCTATGGCCCAAATATACTGATGGGCTTGCATCCAGAGACAGGGAGGCCCACGATCCTTCCCAGATTATTGACGGAGAAAAAGAATGAAGGGTAAAACCATCATTCTTTACGGCCTCCTTTTTCTTGCTGTCGCAAGCATTACGCCCTGGATCGGCGGGGAATCCCTGGATCCTACAGATGTATGGAATCACTTCAAGGGGGAACCAACCACAGACGGTGATATCTTCTGGCTTCAACGCATCCCAAGGGTGATCTTGGCTCTCTTGGCTGGCGGGACTTTAGCCCTGGTAGGGGCCTCCTTTCAGGTGCTGTTTCGGAATCCTCTGGTCGAGCCCTACACTCTCGGAATGAGCGGCGGAGCTGCTCTCGGAGCATTCCTTGCCATTTCCCTGCCCTCTCTGTGGGTGGGATGGGGTCCTTTCAGTTCCATTCAGTTCTTCGCCCTTCTGGGGGCTTCCACCAGTCTATCCCTCATCTATGCCCTGTCTCGACGGCCTCAAGGGATGTCTGTGTACACCCTCCTCCTTGCCGGAGTAACCATCAGCATCATCTGCGGAGGTATGGTCCTGTTCCTCAGTTACCTGGCAAGCCCTCAAGTACTGGTCCTCTACCACCGCTGGATGATGGGTGGGATCGATGTCGTCGGTTATCGAGATTTTCTTTCCCTGAGCCCTCTCCTCATCCCCGGGATCGGACTCCTTTTCTATCACGCCGACGATCTCAATCAAGTCTCTCTCGGTGAGGAGATGGCCCTCGGCCACGGCGTGGCGGTTAAAAAAGTGCAAAGGCACATCTTTGCAGGAGGGGGGTTGGCTACAGCTGCTGTTGTCTCCTTTGTTGGACCGATCGGTTTTATCGGTTTGATCATCCCTCATGCAGTCAGGCGCCTCAGCGGATTCGACCAGCGGACAGTCCTCCCCTGCTCTTTTCTGCTCGGTGGGGCTGCCCTTGCTCTGTGTGACGCCATCGCAAGGACCATTCTCTCGCCCACTGAGCTTCCCGTGGGTATCATCACCGCCATTATCGGCGGACCGCTTTTTATCTATCTGCTCGTGACGCTGCGCTGGAGATGAGTTAAAATGAGGCTAAGAAGACCAACGGCTATACTGGAAAAAAGGATTCATAAGTGAGATGTGGAAAGACGCATCTGAAGGAGCGAGCCTATGGACCTGAGAATGACCGTAATGTTGCGCCTGAGAGCTGAAAAATGTTCTTTTTTATAGGTGGTGTTCAGCCAAAAACCACAATTCTCCAAAGACAAACGAGAGTCTGTCCAGTCTGTGGCCATCCCGAAATCTGCCAAAAAAGAGTGGATCATTATCTGAGCCTCTTCTTCATCCCTCTCTTCCCCGTCAAAAAAGGAATCCTCTTTTGGATCTGTGAAAATTGCAACACACATTTCGAAAACGACGGAGAACCATTAACTCCAAACCACATAGACAGGACGAGAAAATGCCCTCACTGCGGACGATCCATAGGAAAGGAATAGGGAAGGAGCTTGGAACATCTTTCGAGGGAAGCATCCTTATTCCCGTAATGAATGAAATACGAGTGTCCCAATTGGTGATTGCAAAAACACGCTCAGTTTCCCCAGCGAGGAAACTTCGCACGGTTCCGGGCTTCCCTCACCTCCCCTTCGGGAGATGCACCATGCCCGTCCAGCCCTTCACACGGTTTTCTCTACCACACAACTGGAACACTCCATAACGCAATATTTATTCATGCGATCACGGAAATAAGGATGCTTACTCTTTCGACAAAGCGCTTGACAAGTTTTTTGTCAGGTGAGAACATACAATTTCTTTGA